>CAVTHJ010000003.1:0-600672 GCA_963734585.1 uncultured beta proteobacterium | reverse complement strand
TGCCCCATCATGCTCTGCGATTCTTTCAGTAGAAAGCGATCGAATTCCTGAGCCGCAGTAGAAGGCCGTTTGTCCTTGCGCTGCACGATGTACCAGTGGCGCACGATGGGGAAGCGATCCACGTCGAGCACCACTAGGCGTTTGGTTTCCAGTTCGAGCTCGATGCCGTGACGCGAGATGATGCCTATACCCATGCCGGCTTGCACCGATTGTTTGATGGCTTCGTTGGTGTCCATTTCCATGTGCGCAGGCAAGGCGAGATGATGGCCGGCGAAGAAGCGCTCCACCACGCCGCGCGTGCCTGAGCCTTGCTCGCGCAACAGGAACGTTTCTTTCGCCAACTGCTTCGGCTGTATCTTCTTTGCGGGTGCCAACGGATGAGTAGGTGCGGCTATCGCCACCAGCGGGTTCTGCATGAAGGCCTCCGCCCGCATGTCAGTGCCTTCCGGTGGCTGGCCCATGATGGCGAGGTCGGCGATATTGTCGGCGAGTTGCTTGATGACGGCATCGCGGTTGGCGACGGACAAGCTGACCTGTATCTTGGGGTGTGCCTGGATGAACTTGGCCAACAGCTGCGGCATGAAGTAGTTGGCGGTGCTGACCACGGAGATGTTGAGGTGGCCGCGCTCCAGCCCTTTCATCTCGTCGAACACAGACTCCATTTCCCCCACCAGTTGCAGGATGCTGCGGCTGTAGCGCAGCAGCTCGCGCCCCGCTTCGGTGAGGAAGAGCTTCTTGCCCACCTGTTCGAACAGCGGCAGGCCGACCGCCGCCTCGGCCTGTTTGATCTGCATCGACACCGCAGGCTGCGACAGGAACAGCTCCGCCGCCGCCTTCGAATGGTTCAAATGGCGGGCGACGCTTTCGAAGACTTGCAGTTGGCGCAGGGAGATGGGCAGCATGGGGGTGATTTATATCATAAGAATCACTTATGGTTCACATAAAAACAATTGACTGTTGTTTATGGTTGGCGCGCGTATAGTGCGCTCCGTAATCAATACCAACCCCAAGAGGAGAACAGAGATGGATCAATCGAATCGTTATGCAAATCTGAATCTGAAAGAAGCGGATTTGATCGCAGGCGGCAAGCACCTGCTGGTTGCTTACAAGCTTATTCCGGCCAAAGGCCACGGCTTCCTGGAAGTCGCCGCTCACGTTGCGGCTGAATCTTCCACCGGCACCAACGTTGAAGTTTCCACCACCGACGACTTCACCCGCGGCGTGGACGCGCTGGTGTACGAAGTAGACGAGACCGCCTTCGGCGACGACCCTGTCAAGGGCGGTGGCCTGATGAAGATCGCTTACCCTGTCGATTTGTTCGATCCGAACCTGACCGATGGCACCTTCAACATCTCCCACCTGTGGTCCCTGATCCTGGGCAACAACCAGGGCATGAGCGATCATGCAGGCCTGCGCATGCTGGACTTCCTGGTTCCCGAGTGCATGATGAAGCATTTCGACGGCCCGTCCGCCAACATCAGCAATCTGTGGAAAGTACTGGGTCGCTCTGAAACAGACGGCGGCTATATCGCCGGCACCATCATCAAGCCCAAGCTGGGTCTGCGTCCTGAGCCGTTCGCCAAGGCATGCTACGACTTCTGGTTGGGTGGCGATTTCATCAAGAATGACGAGCCACAAGCTAACCAACCATTCTGCCCGATGGAAGTGGTTATGCCTAAGGTGGCGGAAGCCATGGATCGTGCTCAACAGGCAACGGGTCAAGCCAAGCTGTTCTCGGCCAACATCACCGCCGATTACTACAAGGAAATGATCCATCGCGGTGATTTTGTTCTTAATACGTTCGCCAAATACAACTCTGCTAGCCATGTGGCCTTCCTCGTCGACGGCTTCGTGACCGGCCCGGCTGGTGTGACCACTTGCCGCCGCGAGTTCCCGGACACCTTCCTGCACTTCCACCGCGCAGGCCACGGTGCCGTCACTTCCTACAAGTCGCCAATGGGTATGGATCCCCTGTGCTACATGAAGCTGGTGCGTCTGATGGGTGCTTCCGGTATGCACACCGGCACCATGGGCTACGGCAAGATGGAAGGCCACGGCAAGGAAACCGTGCTGGCCTACATGCTGGAGCGCGATGAGTGCCAAGGACCTTACTTCTACCAGAAGTGGTACGGCATGAAAGCGACCACCCCGATCATCTCCGGCGGTATGAACGCGCTGCGTCTGCCGGGCTTCTTCAAGAACTTGGGCCACGGCAACGTGATCAACACCTGCGGCGGTGGCGCCTTCGGTCACATCGACAGCCCGGCAGCCGGTGGTATCTCCCTCGGCCAGGCTTACGAGTGCTGGAAGACTGGCGCCGATCCGATCGAATACGCGAAGACTCACAAAGAGTTCGCCCGCGCGTTCGAGTCCTTCCCGAAAGACGGCGATAAGCTGTTCGCAGGCTGGCGCGAAAAGCTGGGCGTGCACAAGTAAGAGTCGTTCGGCAGTATCGAAGCAACAAAAAATGCGCCCCCACACGATGGGGGCGTTTTTTTCCAGGATTTAATACCGTTTTGCGTGTGAGGTCACACGCGGAACAGGAGTCAAAAATGACAAACAAGAACCAATACACCGTCAGCAAAGAACCGTTCTACCAAGCGCAAGGCGACGAGGTCGCTCTCTATGAAGCGGCCTACGCTGCTCGCTTGCCGGTGATGGTGAAAGGGCCGACCGGCTGCGGCAAGTCGCGCTTCATCGAATACATGGCGTGGAAACTGAACAAGCCGCTCATCACTGTGGCGTGTAATGAAGACATGACCGCTTCCGACTTGGTCGGACGCTATCTGCTGGATGCCAATGGCACGCGCTGGCTGGATGGCCCGCTCACCACGGCAGCCCGCATCGGTGCGATCTGCTATCTGGACGAAGTGGTCGAGGCGCGCCAGGACACCACCGTGGTGATTCACCCGCTGACCGACCACCGCCGCACGTTGCCGTTGGACAAGAAAGGTGAACTGCTCGAAGCCCACCCGGACTTCCAGCTGGTGATCTCCTACAACCCGGGCTATCAGAACCTGATGAAGGATCTGAAGCAATCGACCAAGCAGCGTTTCACCGCGTTCGAGTTCGATTATCCGGATGCCGCCCTTGAATCGGAGATCCTGACCAAGGAAACGGGGTTGGGTATCGAGGTGTGCAGCAAACTGGTACAGATCGGCCAAGCTGCTCGCAATCTCAAAGGTCACGGTCTGGATGAAGGCATCTCCACGCGCTTGCTGGTCTATGCGGCGACCCTGATCAAGAACGGTGTCGATGCTAAAGCCGCATGCCGTATGGCGCTGGTGCGACCGATCACCGACGACGCGGATATCCGCGACACGCTCGATCACGCGATCGATGTTTCATTCGCCTGAACTCGGCACGAGCGAACGCGAAGGGGCTGAGCGATGACTGAGGTCGTGACGGAGAGAACGGAAGAGCTCTCGATGTACTGGGAGAAACTGGGCTGCAGATTCGCCCAAGTGGATGCCGTCTTTGATGAGTGCATGAAGGAAGCCCAGGCACTGCTGTCGAAAGCGGGCCTGGAGACCTATATCGAGAATGCCCGCATCATCGGCAAGATGGGGCGTGGCGCGGAACCCTTGCTGATCTATCTGGAAGAAGCGCCAGGCGTGGCCAGCGTCGTTGGGGAACATGCGCTGATCAAGCTGCGAGAATTCTCCGAGTACTTGTCCACGCATACCAACTTCAAGGCGATCGTGCCGTTCCTGCAAACCAGCGGTGCGGTTGCCCGCCGCCTGAACAACGACAAGATGTACTGGCGCTACATTGATTTGGTCCGCGACATGCTGGATCGCACGTCGGGTTCGATCCATGGTCACCATACGACCTTTGCCAGCCCGGGCTTGCCGGAACTGCTCAAGCAGGCGCCCAAGTTGCTGGGCGTTCTTTCGCTGCAGGGATTTCAAAACTGGATCGAGTACGGTATCAAGTACTACAACCATCATCCGGAACGGCAGGAAGAATATTTCCGGCTGGAATCCGCCGACGCGATCGCGGTCATGCAGCGCGAGCGGCACGGCACATTGCTGATGGACAACGAACGCAAACTGGATACCTACATCCGCGCGCTGTGGAACGACAGCGACTATCTCATTCCATATTCGGTCGCTTTCGATGAACTGCGCAAGCCGATGCCTTACTACACCGAAGACGGCATCCGCCTGCCCGATGTCTATGACGACCTCGATGGTGTATCCGGCATCGACCGCTATCGAGCCGCACTGGCGCATATGGCAGCGCATCGTCGCTGGTCGCAAAAGATGATTGTGGACAACTGGAGCCCTTTCCAGCGCGCCAGCGTTGAAGTATTCGAGGACTCCCGCGTGGAGTATCTGGCCTGCCAGAAATATCCGGGCCTGCGCAAACTGTTCCTTGCGCTGCACCCCATCCCCAGAGAAGAAGACCTCCAGCTAGAAGAACAAGGCATCTCGGTATTCAGACTCAGACTGGCCATGGTGTCGCGTGCCATCCTCGATCCGGATTACACCTGCCAGAACGAGCATGTCGGGGAATTCGTAAAACGATTCCATGAACTGATGGCAAGCGGTGAATCAACCAGCGCGGCGATGGCATCCGTTGCCCTGGCATTCATTGCGCGGACACGCGGCCAGCGCGATCTGTCGGCCAAGATGTATTTCGACAATACAGAGGTGGACTACCGCGACGACAACCGGCATCTGTGGATCTATATCGAAGAGAGCGACGAGGACGAGATGTTCGAACATCTCGAAAAACGCCAGAGCACAAAAGGTGAATTGCATGCACTGCCGCCCCGTCACTACGACGAGTGGGACTACAACGCGCAAAACTATCGCCCGGACTGGGTGAGTGTATATGAAGCGCTGCATCCGCGCGGCAATCCGGTCGTGATCGACAACCTGCTGACCAAGCATGCCAAGCTGATCAAGCGTCTGAAAGCGCTGCTGGAGATGCTCAAGCCGCAGGACAAGGTGCGCATCCGTTATCAGGAGGAAGGCTCGGAACTCGACCTGGATGTAGCCATCCGCTCCCTGATCGACTACAAGAGCGGCAGCTCGCCCGACCCGCGCATCAATATGTCGCATCGCACCGATGGCCGCAGTTTTGCCGTCACCCTGCTGGTTGACCTGTCGCAATCGCTCAGCGAAAAAGCGGCAGGCAGCAATCAGACCATCCTCGAGCTCAGTCAGGAAGCGGTATCGCTACTGGCCTGGTCGGTACAGCAGGTCGGCGATGCGTTCGCCATCGGCGGCTTCCATTCCAATACCCGCCATGATGTGCGTTACTACCACCTCAAGGGTTTTAACGAGCCGTGGGGCGACGAAGTGAAGTCTCGCCTGGCCGAGATGCAGGCCGGCTATTCCACCCGCATGGGTGCGGCGATGCGTCATGCTGGCCACTATCTGAAAGCGCAACAAGCGGACAAGAAACTGTTGCTGATCCTGACTGATGGAGAGCCGGCGGATATCGACGTACACGACCCGCAGTTGCTGATCCAGGATGCCAGACAGGCTGTGAAGGAATTGGATCGGGACGGCATCTATGCCTACTGTATCAATCTTGATCCCAAAGCCGATGAATATGTGACGGACATCTTCGGCAAGCAATACACCATCGTCGATAACATCGAGCAATTGCCGGTAAAACTACCGGAGCTGTTCATCTCGCTGACCAAATAGCCGTAGAGCGAGAAGTGGAAAACCTGTAAAATCCGCAAGTTGAAAATTTTAATCAGAGGAGAGCAGTAATGAGCAAGAGCGTCATCCAGTTCATCATCGAAGAACAACGCGCCATCCCCGGCGCCACCGGCGACTTCACCGGCCTGCTGAGCGACGTTGTGTCCGCCTGCAAGCAGATTGCCCACCAGGTCAACAAAGGCGCGCTGATCGGCGTGCTGGGCGGTGCGGGCAGCGAGAACATCCAGGGCGAAGCGCAGAAGAAGCTAGACGTCATCACCAACGACATCATGCTGGATTCGCTCAGCTGGAGCGGCCATCTGGCAGGCATGGCTTCCGAAGAGATGGATGACATGTATCCGATCCCGGCCCAGTTCCCGCGCGGCAAATACCTGATCACTTTCGATCCGCTGGACGGTTCTTCCAACATCGACGTGAACATCTCCGTCGGCACCATCTTCTCCATCCTGCGCTGCCCGGAAGGCGTGACCAATCCGACAGCGGCAGACTTCCTGCAGCCCGGCACCAAACAGGTTTGCGCCGGCTATGCGCTGTATGGCCCGAACACCATGCTGGTGCTGACCAGCGGCCATGGCGTGAACGGCTTCACGCTGGATCGTGACGTCGGCGAGTTCTATCTGACCCACCCCAACATGACCATTCCGGCCGACACCGCCGAGTTTGCCATCAACATGTCCAACCAGCGCTACTGGGAAAAACCCGTGCAGCAATACGTGGAAGAGTGCGTGAAGGGCAAGGACGGCGGCCGCGAGAAGAACTTCAACATGCGTTGGGTCGCTTCCATGGTGGCTGAAGTGCACCGCATCCTGACCCGCGGCGGCATCTTCATGTATCCGTTCGACACCAAGGATCCGACCAAGCCGGGCAAGCTGCGCCTGATGTACGAAGCCAACCCGATGTCCTTCATCGTGGAACAGGCTGGCGGCATGAGCTCTACCGGCCGCGAGCGCATCATGGAACTGAAGCCCACCGGTCTGCACCAGCGCGTGCCGGTCATCCTCGGCTCGAAGAATGAAGTCGAGCGCGTGGTGGGCTATCACAAGGGTAAGTAAGCACCACACAACGCCTCCGACAACGGGGGCGTTGTTGCATTTGCAGGCAAAGGAATTGTCATGAGCAAACCATTAGTTTCCATCGTGATGGGCAGTTCGAATGACTGGGAGATCATGCAGCAGGCCGCACGCGCCCTGCAGGACTTCGGCGTAGCGTTCGACGCACGCGTCATCTCGGCGCACCGTTCACCCGATCTGCTTTTCGATTACATCAAGGACATGCATGCCCAAGGCGTGCAATGTTTCATCGCCGGTGCCGGCGGTGCGGCCCATCTGGCTGGCGTGATCGCCGGCAAGACCACGCTGCCGGTACTGGGCGTGCCCATCCCTTCGAAATATCTGAAGGGTATGGACTCGCTGCTGTCCATCGTGCAAATGCCCAAGGGCATTCCCGTGGCGACGTTCGCCATCGGCGAGGCAGGTGCAGCGAATGCGGGATTGTTCGCAGTCTCCATGCTGGCACTGAACGACAAGCAACTTGCACAGAAGCTGTCTGACTACCGCAAAAAACAGGCGGAGCAGATCGCTGCTACTACCCTGCCTACATTGAGTTGATATGAGCGCATTACACGAATCCAATCTGACCAGCCTGAAATTCCTTCACCGCGGCAAGGTGCGCGACTTGTATGAAGTCGATGCCGATCACCTGCTGATCGTGCAGACGGACCGTCTGTCCGCGTTCGACGTCATCCTGCCTACGCCCATTCCGGGCAAAGGCGAGGTGCTCACTGCAGTGTCCAACTTCTGGTTCAAGAAACTGGGCAACGTCATCCCTAACCATCTTTCCGGTATCGATCCTGAATCCGTGGTGAAGACCGATGCCGAACGTGCGCAAGTGCGCGGTCGTGCCTTCGTCACCAAGAAGCTGAAGCCCTTGCCCATCGAGGCCATCGTGCGCGGTTATCTGGTGGGTTCCGGCTGGAAGGATTACAAGAAGACCGGCGCGGTGTGCGGCATCCAGTTGCCCGCGGGCCTGCAGGAAGCGCAGAAGCTGCCGCAGCCGCTGTTCACGCCTTCGACCAAGGCTGCAGTGGGCGACCACGACGAGAACATCTCTTTCGAGGAAGCCAAGAAGCTGCTGGGCGCGGACATGGCCGAGCAGGTGAAGAACGCCACGCTGGCCTTGTACACCCAGGCGGCTGACTATGCACTGACGCGCGGCATCATCATCGCGGACACCAAGTTCGAGTTCGGTACAGATAGCACAGGCAAGCTGTACCTGATCGACGAAGCGCTCACGCCCGATTCGTCGCGCTTCTGGCCCGCCGACCAATACAAGGTCGGCAACAACCCGCCCAGCTTCGACAAGCAGTTCGTGCGCGACTGGCTGGAGTCTTCCGGCTGGAACAAGCAACCGCCCGCGCCGCAGGTGCCGGCCGACGTGTTGCAGAAGACAGCTGACAAATACCGCGAAGCACAGCGGCTGCTCACGGGCGCATGACCTCTATCCCCAATCTTGTTGAAGGTTTCCAGCGCTTTCGCGAGCAGCATTTCGAGAGCAACGACAGCCTGTACCAACAATTGGTGACGGAAGGGCAAACCCCGAAGACCATGGTGGTGGCGTGCTGCGACTCGCGCGTGGATCCCGCGTTGGTGCTGGATTGCGAACCGGGTGACCTGTTCGTCATTCGCAACGTGGCGAACCTGGTTCCTCCGGTGGAAGGGCGCGCCGGGCACCACGGCACGACGGCGGCCATTGAATACGGCGTGCGCATACTCGGGGTCGAACACATCATCGTGCTGGGTCATGCGCACTGCGGCGGCATCAGAACCCTGGTGAAGACCGGTGGGGTGAATGAGCCCGGCTCGTTCATCGACGACTGGATGCGTCTGGTGGAAAGTGCGCGCAACAGTGTGATGGCAGAGATGCCGCACGCGCCGCTGGAAGAACAAGTACGGGCCTGCGAGCAGCGCGCTATCCTCGTCTCACTGGACAACCTGATGACGTTTGGCTGGGTGCGGGAACAGGTTGAGGCAGGACGCCTCACCTTGCACGGCTGGTACTTCGATATCGAACACGGGCAGCTGCTGCGCTACGACGCAACTACCCGCGACTTCGTCACGCTGTGATCACTTGGTGCCGCTAGCGGGCACGCCCTTCAGTTCGCGGTAGCGCTGTTTATCCGCTTCGTAGTGAGCTTTCACAGTCTCTGATTCCTTCTGGCTCGTATCCAAGTCCTTTTGCAGCTTGGTCACGCGGGCCTCGGCTTCGGCAAGATCCTCGGTCAGCGAGGGCGGGATCTTGCGGTTTTGCTTGGTCAGGTCGTCGCTCTCTTTACGCAGATCGGCCAGAGAAACTTGCGCCGATTTCAGCAAGGTGCTGTAACTATTGATACGCGCCTCGACTTGCAACAGGTTGCGGTCGCGCGCGAGGTCGATCTCTTTCTCGTTGCTGTAGGTGTTGACCAGGGCTTCGTCGTGGCGCTTGGCTTCCCGGGCGGCCTTGGCGACCTCGGGATCGATCTTGCTTTCTTCCTGCTGCTGTTTGTCGAAGCCATCCTTGCGGTCGGTCACGCGGTTCTTCTCAAGGACTTTGGTATCGCTGTTGGCATATTCCGGGGGGATGGTCTCGCCGTAATGGGTCTGCCCGTTCTTGTCCACCCACTTGTACAGCTTGGCTTCGGCATTCAAAGAAAAAGCCGCACACAATGCTGCAGCGCTTACCAACAATTTTGAATCGATCATCATTTCACTCCGTAACGGTCACGATAGGATTGTACCGCGTGCAGATTCTGCACCAGTTCCACCTGCCCCTGCAAATAGCCAAGCAGATCATCCAGCGCCGCGATGGAGATGACGGGCAGGCCGTAGTCGCGCTTCACCTCCTGCACTGCAGACAGCTCGCCCTGCCCCCGTTCCATGCGGTCCAGCGCGATCACCACGCCGCAGGGTGTCGCCCCGGCAGCACGGATGAGTTCGATGGATTCGCGCACCGAAGTCCCTGCCGAGATTACATCGTCGATGATAAGCACCTTGCCCTGCAATTTCGCGCCTACTGTGTTGCCACCTTCGCCGTGGTCCTTGGCTTCCTTGCGGTTGAAGCAATAGGGCACGTTGCGGCCTTGCTCGGAAAGAGCGATGGAAGTACCCGCTACCAGTGGGATGCCCTTGTAGGCGGGGCCGAACAGCATGTCGAACTCTACGTTGGAGGCCAGGATGGCCTGCGCATAGAACTGGCACAGCTCGCGCAAGGCCGCGCCGTCCTGGAACAACCCGGAGTTGAAGAAATAAGGCGACAGGCGCCCAGCCTTGGTCTGGAACTCGCCGAAACGCAGGACGTTCTGTGCGACGGCGAAGCGGATGAAATCTTGACGGTAAGCGTGCATGAATAGCTTTGCAGAGAGTTAGAACAGAGCCGCCATTATAATGCCCGCCCCACCATTATTTTGAATTCAGAAGCATGAGAATTATTACGCTGAACTTCAACGGCATCCGCTCCGCCTACAACAAAGGCTTCCTCGAATGGTTCGGCAAGCAGGAGGCCGACATCCTCTGCGTGCAGGAACTCAAAGCCCAGGCAGCGGATATGACGCACGACATGCTCTCCCCGCTCGGCTACCACGGATATTTCCACTATGCCGTAAAGAAGGGCTACAGCGGCGTCGCCATTTATTCCAAACGCAAACCGGACAACGTCATCGTCGGTCTGGGCATCCCCGAATTCGATGCCGAGGGCCGCTACATCGAAGCGCAATACGGCAATCTCAGCGTGGTGTCGCTATATCTTCCCTCCGGCTCCAGCGGCGAAGAGCGCCAAGCCGTGAAGTTCAAGTTCCTCGAAGCCTTCATGCCGCACATGAAGCAGCTATTCAATAGCGGTCGCGACATCATCGTCTGTGGCGACTGGAACATCGCCCACACCGAGAAGGACCTGAAGAACTGGAAGGGCAACAAGAAGAACTCCGGCTTCCTGCCGGAAGAGCGCGCTTGGCTCACCGAATTGTTCAACGAAGTCGGCTTTGTCGACGTGTTCCGCAAACTGCATCCCGAGCTGGAGGCCTACACTTGGTGGTCGAACCGCGGCCAGGCATGGGCGAAGGATGTGGGCTGGCGGCTGGACTACCAAGTCGCCACACCGGATATGGCCGGGAAGGCAGTATCCACGGGCATCTACAAGGAGCAGCGTTTCAGTGATCATGCGCCGTTCATGGTGGATTACAAAGACTAGCAACAAGGAAAATAGCCCGTCATTCCGGCGTAGGCCGGAATCCAGCGGGGTTATTCAAAATGCCGTCGTATGTGTCTTGCTTCGCAATGAATGTTTTATTGACTGGATTCCGGCCCACGCCGGAATGACGAGAGAGGTGATATGAAAACGATCAACGAACCCTTGATCTTGCTAATACTGGGCGCAGCCCTGCTCGCCCTCACCGCGATCCACCCGCACGACTACCCCACCTGGTGGATGGAGACCTTCCCCATCTTCATCGCCGTTCCCATCCTTGTCGCCACTTACAAGAACTACACCCTCACCCCGCTGCTCTATCGCCTGCTATTCCTGCACGCCCTTATCCTCATGGTCGGCGGGCACTACACCTACGCCGAAGTGCCGCTGGGTTACTGGATGCAGGACTGGTTCGGCCTCATCCGCAACGACTACGACAAGATCGGGCACCTTGCCCAAGGCTTCGTGCCCGCCATGCTGTTCCGCGAACTGCTGCTGCGCAGCTCTCCGTTGAAGCAAGGCAAACTGCTGTTCACGCTGGTGACCGCTTGCTGCCTTGCAGTGAGCGCCTGCTACGAACTTATCGAATGGGCGGCGGCCGAGATGATGGGCCAGGGCGCGGATGCTTTCCTTGGCACGCAAGGTTATGTGTGGGATACGCAGTCGGATATGTTGATGGCGTTGATCGGGGCGATCAGTGCGCAGGTGTTGTTGGGAAAGATGCAGGACACTCATCTCGAACGCGGGGTGCAATAAGCCAGTCCTGAGTTCCAGCAACCTTTGGCGCCTAAGTCCTAAATAGTGAATGTAGCTCCATTCTCCAGTGTTAACTTAACTGCGCTTGAATTCAGGATATGACAGCTGGTGATGCGTTTTCCACAGATGTTCTGATGGAACCAGTTGAGCATTGATTGCTTGAGAGCGCTGTTCGAAACAAAGGGCGTTCCCATGTAGGCATCATCGTAGGAATAAAGAATATGTTTCTGGATTGACGATGCTGATGAGATTAATAAATGCCGAATGATCTTTTTTGCTTGCTCATCTTCCGTGCTATTCAAAAAATAGGAATCGGATCTTGGGGAAATCCAGCCTTGCTCGCTGATCAATAGAGGAAGATTCGGGTTTAACCCAGCAGAGGTCATGAGTGCTCTTACCTGGTTTATCGTTGCCGCTAATTGGGGGACGCTGGTCGTGCCGTCAACAGTTGTATCGTAGGGATGAATTGCAACCGCATCGATCCAGTTCTTTCCAAATTGTCCCGCGCCATCGGAAGCGTTTAAAAAAGAACTTATCTCGTTATCCGCCGGATTCAGTCCGCCCGTAAAACCCGGAGAGGTAATTGTGACGGAGGCGTCTATTGATTTTGCAGTTTGATATACAGTCTTTGCCATTGCAGCAATATCTGTTGAATTGCCCCAGAAAAATGAGTTGTAGAGGCGATGACAATAAAGCATCCCGGTGCCTCCGGTCAGTGTTAAAGGCGCGCCGCCCGCACTTGCTGCAATAGTGAAATCAGCTCCAGCGACCGAAGCAATAAAGTAGGGAGTGTTTGCTGTGATCCCGGTCGGAAGAGCACCGTTGGTCGTAAAAAACACCTGATCGTTGATGGTAAATGGAAGCCCTGTATTTATCCCGCCAGACTCTGTGAAACTCCAGGTCAAAGTACTTGCCAAGAAAGTGCAGGCGCTGTTGTTTCTTACTTCCGGTTCGTTCCAGATTTCCAGATATTTTATTGGTGTTGGCCGGGTAAAAATCGTGTTGGTGTTATATCGCGTTAGCAGGGCCGTAATAAAAAGTGAAAGACTGCTCATGCTGGCCGGTGGAGAAGAGGGGCCGGTTGTCCCGCCCAAAAAAACCATATCCGGGCGCGCGGCCCAGGCAGGTGTTCCGCAAATCGTGAAGTAGATATCGCGCCCGGCCTGCGTTTCAGCAAGAATGATCGCGTCTAATTCACTCCATATGCCAGGGGCAGAGTTGTAAATATCAGCGATGGTTAATGTCGGTGCCGGATTGAGATTGAACCATTTGAATGCACCACTATTTCCAGAAGCGGCGCCGTAGTAATCGTGCGATCGCCAAGTCCCATAGCCAAAGGCGGGGGCAGGTGAAACAGAACCGGAGGTGGAATGCGGGTAGTAGTGGAAATGCATCCCCAAAAAATTTCCCGGTACAGTGATGCCAGCACCAAGATTAAGTGTTTGAGCTATGGGCGAATTGGGATCGGATGATACTGGCGGGAGATTCGGACTGGGATTTGGATTCGAGCCCCCACCAGTATTCCCGCCGCCGCAACCACTCAGAGTCCTAACAACTAATACAGTTAAAAAACCCAAACCGAGTTTTATAAAAGATCTTCTATTCTGCATATCCATAGCGATATCGTTTCCAATATGTTGTGGGACGAAGCTTCATGTGTATGCCTCAAAGTGAGGGGCTGGTCGATTATGCATGCAAGCCTGCCGCTAGAACAGCCCCCACACCGAGACCATAGGGAACGTGGGAAAGCGTACTCGCAAGCAAAGCATTTGAGCCGCGCGGCCCCCGTGCACCAAAAAAGCCCCAGCCAAATGAAGGCAGAAGAATGAACCAGGGCAGCAGCGAGGTGAGCAGCCCGAAAATCAGGCCTGCGAATAAATGATTGTCTGGAACGGGCCAGCCCGTAGCCTGGAAAAATAACGGATAGATAAGCGCAACTCCACCGCCGCCGATCAGGAAATGAAATGCCCAGCCCATTTTTACTTCATGCGCCAAGGGCGGAGAATTGAGAATGTTGTAATGCAAGAATTGCCCGCGCAGCAGACCCAAGACCCAACGTCCAACCAAAGCGATATTGACGCCACTGGTGATGCCGACCTTGGCCGCACAGGTTTCAGTAACATCCATAAGCACGGCACCGACGACACCGCCCAGAAAAGCCCAAACCAATATTTCCATCAGTTACCTCGTAGAACCGAGCGTAAAGTTAAGAGAGCGCTTTAGTACAGATTCAACCACGCAATTGTGAGAGCAGTTCATACCCTTCAGGCCAAGCTCCGAGGCCGCTGCCTGCATTGATGTGGCCACAAGCTCCAATGTTGATCAGGCGGCTACCCCATGCCTGCGCAAGGCGCGAGGTATGCTCAACTGTTCCATAGGGATCATCCGTGCTGGCAACCACAATGCTCGGGAAAGCAAAAGGCTGCATGGGAATTACGGAAAAGCCAATTGCCTCTTTCGGAAAATTGGGGCCTGCGGAATCTGGTACAGCAACCAGCAAGGCTGCCTTAATTGGCGCGTGCTCTTGCGCAGCCCAGTGCGCAACAACCAGGCAAGCAAGGCTGTGCGCAACCACGACCACGTTGGGCCCGGCACGTTTTGCGGCAACCTCAAGGGTGGCTCCCCATTCTTGGCAGACCGGATTGTCCCAATCGTGCTGCTGCACGCGCTCAAACTCAGAGCTTGATTGCTCCCAACGCGACTGCCAGTGTTGCGGCCCTGAGTTTCCGATACCGGGCAATATAAGGACGGGTGCTGACATTGCGAACTCCCTAAGGAACAGTGAGCTTTTGCGCAGCCGTTAGTTTCGGCAGAACCAGCACATGAAAGCCCCAGCTTGCGCCAACTATAAGCGCTGGCAACACCCAACCCAGAACCGCAGCGAATGCGAATTTTGCACCATCGCCGTTATTCAGCGCCTCAAATTCTGCTGGTGTAGGTGCTAAAGCGCGATTGATTGCATCAGACGCAGTAATGTACGCAATCAGGAAAAGCCAGCCAATCCCAACAGCAATTATCGCCCGCAACAAGGTGAGCCACCTTCGGCGGAACGAATTGTGAATGGCAAAAACCAGATAGGGCAGCACCCAAGAAGTCACCCAAAGTATTGTCACTGCAGCGCGGTCGATTTCCATAGCGTTAACGTAGCAGTAAGAGGCTGTGCGCTTTGCCATGATTCAGCTTGATTGCCGGCGTATATTTACGTGCGCTCATCTATTAAGCCCGTCGTCGAAGGAATTTCTGTACAGATATCCAGGTGAGATACGGTAACAGAGTCCACCAAATCGGGCCAAGAAATGCCTCGCCTATTGGGGCCGGAAGCAAAAAGAAATATATAAAGCTCAATGGGAAATCCAGCAGCCAAAGCGGAATGAAATTCAGTTGCCATTGCGCTACGTCTGTTGGCGTTGCCAATGCGAAATACGCCAGCAGCCTGAAGAGACCGAGAACCATCCCAGTGACCCAAACCCAAACAGGTACTCCCCAAAACGTAGTTTCCTTTGCGGAGTCCCGCTTGGGCGCACTAGAGAACTGGCTCACAACGAACCTCTGTGTTCACGGAATTTGCGATAAAGCACTGTTCATGAGCTTCGCGGTGCATTTGACTGATTTGCACCTGCGTTGGTAATCGGTCTCCTGAAAAGCGCACCTCAGGTCGGAGCGTAACTACCGTTATGGCCATTTTCCCATCCGCATTTTTCTCCATCACGCCAACCGCAGCATCAAAATAGCGATCAACCCGAAACTTTTCTTTAGCTGCGATAGATAGCAGCCATAGCATATGACAGCTTGAGAGCGAGGCAACAAATGCCTCTTCTGGATCCACAGCCGATGCATCAGACATCGGAAGGGAAACAACGTGAGGGGATGAGGAGCCTGGTACTTCCAAACCACCGTCAAAACGAAGCACATGCTTTCTGCTGTAGCGATTGTCGAGAAAGTCCTGCTCTTCCCTTAACCAAAGTACTTCTGCGGTGTAGTGGGCCATGATGGATTTTCTAACGAGGTTATAGAAAAAGTCTAAACATTCCCGCATCGTGCCATGAGCCAAATCAAATATCAGAGTCGAACTGCAAGACCACTGGTCGTTTCATCTAAAGACTGACCTCGCCGTGAATAACGCCCACGACGTTGCCGCCGACCCAAACTCCTTCGTCGTCCTTGCGCAGATGGACGCGACCGACGCGCTCCAGCGCGGTGCCCTGAGACGCGACATAAGAAGACTTGGCGAGTCCTGCACCAATGAGCCACTGCGCGAGGCTGGCATTGAGGCTGCCGGTAACCGGGTCTTCGTAACCGCCGCCTATGAACGCACGCACCTCGAAGGCAGAGTCATGGTCGGCGTCATACGGACCGATCACGCCCAACTTGAGAGGGGCGAGCGAGGTCCAGTCGGGCTTGAGCGAGAGCACTTGGCGCGCCGAACGGAGCATCACCGCGCACCAGCCCGGGCCGTTGTCAACCCACTGGTGGTGAACGATATCCGATGGTTGCAGGGAGAGCGCATTGGCGATTTTTGCGAGCACTTCGGGTTCGAGATCACCGGTACGAATTAAAGGCGGAGCGACGAACTCAAGGCGCGAACCATCACAACGCACGCGAACGAGGCCCACACCGCATTGCTGCACGACGAGACCCGGCTTACGTGGCTTGCCGCCCGCAGCAAGCCACGCATGGCACGAGCCAAGTGTCGGATGCCCAGCAAATGGCAGTTCGCGGCCAGGCGTGAATATGCGCACGTAATAGTCCGCGTCGGGATTCGTTGGCGGTAGCAGAAACGTCGTTTCCGAGAGATTCGTCCAGCGCGCAAACGAGGCCATCCGCGCTTCGCTCAACTCCTCGGCGGCATGTACCACGGCAAGCGGGTTCCCGCCTAAAGGATCAGTTGAGAAGACATTGAGCTGCGTGAATCGAAACGTGGGCATATCTTTGGTGGCGCCTAACGTTTGAATTCAGCGGACTGCGCGGCTTTTCGCGCAGGCCCGCTCGAATGATGGGTTGGGCCTCGGCTCCCAGATGACATGACGCTCATGGTGAACTAGCCCTCGGGAAAGAACACGAACAAGACACAACCCTCCTGAGATTGAGGCACATGGGACGAACCGGCGGGGTGATGAATGAAGGTGCCTGCCGGATACGTGTTCTTTCCATCGCAGAACGTACCAGAAACCACGAATACTTCTTCCGACCCCGGAGAGTGAATGTCTAGCTCGGGATAAATAGCACCCGGCGCAATCTCAAACATCAGCGCCTTGCGGCCACTTGGCTGAGACCAAAGCAAACGGGTGCTGAAGCCGGGGTGGCAAAGCTCTTTCGGCGCGACATCTTGCCAATGTGTTGCAACAACACCTTCGAGGTTCATATTGTTCTGAGTGGAAGAGGACATGGTAAGTAACCTGAATAGTCTAAGAGGCTCAACGTGGAGATAAGATACAAGGGGCGCGCCGAAGGCGCGTCCCAGCGACCAACGGGTGCGCACTTGAGCGAATGGTTAGGAATTTATGGTTCACCACGGAATATAAAGGCCAAGATAAACGCAATTATGGACGCGGGAAGCAGGCCAATTATGGGGAGGAGTATAACTTGCCACTGACCTTCAACAGGACTCTGAATTGTAGAATAGGCATATAGATCAAAACTGAACATCCCGATGGTAGAAAGCAGGATTACCAGCTGTGAACTAACGGTTGGTAGAGTCATTTGGGCGGCTGCAAGGATTGCGTACGGTGCCGTGGCCAACCCTAACATGAAAAAGTGCGCAATGATTTTGTCGCTTGTCTGGGGCGGTTGAAATACATATGACCATCCACCATTGGCATGAATACTGATTCCAATGTGCACAAGCACCCCAGTAATCAGTGCTGTGAGTACGGAGAATTTCAGTATGTGCGTTCGCTTCATATTATTCCTAACGAAGCTGTAGAAAAAGTTTATTCATAGCCGCATCGTGCCGTGAACCAAATGAAATATCAAGGTCGAATGTGGGGACGATATTTCGGAGAAATAAATGGCTCGCTACAAGCACATCGACACCAGCCCACGCTTTCTTGCGGTGGACCTGCAGCGGCAGTTGTTGCCCGGCACCTTTGAGCATGCACTGAACCATCTGCTCGACCGCGAGATAGACCTGACCGGCTTCGATGTGCGATATGCGAACGATGTCACCGGCGCTTCTGCCTATCCGCCAGCCATGTTGCTTAAGGTCGTGCTATTCGCCTATTCGCAGGGCATCGTCAGTAGCCGCAACATCGAGCGAGCCTGCCACGAACACATCACCTTCATCGCACTGTCCGGCGACAGCCAGCCGCACTTCACCACCATCGCCGGGTTCGTATCCTCGCTGGGCGACGACATCGCAGCCATCTTCAGTCAGGTGCTGTTCATCTGCGACAAGCAAGGCTTGATCGGCCGCGAGATGTTCGCCATCGACGGCGTGAAGCTCCCGAGCAACGCCTCCAAATCCAAAAGCGGCACCCGTGCCGACTTCGAACGGCAGGCTGCCAAACTTGAAGCGGCAGCCAAGGTCATGCTCGAACGGCATCGCGAAGAAGACAGACACATCCTTGAGCCAGATTTTCAAACCAAAGAAACCCAACGCATCACCCGCCTGCAATCCGATGCCGCACAAATTCGGGAATGGCTTACCAATCATCCCGGAGACCGCAAAGGCAGCAAAGGAACGATCCGCAAGAGCAACCGCACCGACAACGAGTCTGCCAAGATGGCGACAAGCAAAGGCGTCATCCAAGGCTACACCGGCGTGGCCGCCGTTGATGCCCGACACCAGATTATCGTTGAAGCACAAGCGCATGGCACCGGCAGCGAACAAGAACTGCTCATCCCCGTCGTACAGGCGATGCAAGAAATACTCAGCGATGCCTCACTGATTACCGCCGATGCCGGTTATCACAGTGAAGCCAACCTCAAGCAACTGGCGAACATGAAGATCGAAGCATTGATCGCCGACAACAACATGCGCAGCCGCGATGAGCGCTTTGCCGGACAGGGCAAATACAAAGCACTGCCCGATCCGATCCACGACAAAGGCGGCAAGCCAAAACAAGCCGCACGCTACCAACCTAAAGACTTCGACTACGACCCGCAAACAGGCACCTGTATCTGTCCCGCAGGTAAGCAACTTTATGGCAACGGTAGCGACTGCACGATCAACGGCTATGCAGCAGTAAAGTTCCAGGGCGCACAACGCGACTGCCTCCCCTGCACACACCGAGAGCGCTGCTTACTCACCCCGCACAAAACCAAGACCCGGCAAGTCACCTTCTTTCAAGGCAGAGCCGATGGAAACGAGAGCCACACCGACAAGATGAAGCGGCGTATCGACAGCCCAGAAGGCCGCGCACGCTATGGCAGACGCTTCGCCACGGTAGAACCCGTGTTCGGTAACCTGCGGCACAACAAGCAACTCAACCGCTTCACCCTCAGGGGGAAAAAGAAGGTGGATGCGCAGTGGAAACTCTATTGTCTGGTGCACAACATCGAGAAGCTGGCGCATCACGGGTATGCGCAGTGAGGAATAGGAAAGAGAGCGCAAGACACTTCAACGAGCCGCATTGAATTGAAATAGCGGAAAGACAGAAAACAAAAATGCGCGGTGAGACCGCGCATTTTTTTGTGTTCATGTTTGTGCTGAAAAGGGGTTTTTCTACAGCGTCAACGTTAAATTAAGGGGCTCGCCCGCTTCTGGGCGAGTCCATCTTGAATGCCGGGTTGGGCCAAACCATCGGCACGAAGACAAGCAGCAGTCCAGATCGCACCGGCAGCATCTATTGCACCGAACAGTAGTAGAACTGGTGGTGCAAAACCAAATGCAACAAAAGCACCGAAGAATATTGGAACTGCCAGCCTGGCATGAACTGACCAGCGAAAAAAGACCCGCAATTCAACGCCGGAAGCCATGAAGGCAAGGTACCCGATAACGAGCAACGGCACACCAACAACACGGATCCAGACCTCATGTGTTTCTGGAATACCGAAGAAGGACAGCATCAGGTTTGGTGCGGCCACGAGTACTGTTCCGAGAGCGAACAAGTAAATTGAAAACACGCGAAGGCTAAAAGCGGACTTGCTCATTTATCTTTCTCCATATGATGATGCCGGGGTCATTTTGTGATGTGCCCAACGTTAAATTAAGGGGCGCGCCGAAGGCGCGTCCCGCTTGAATGCAAGGTTAGGCTTTTGAAGAGCTTGTCACCCTTCTCTATATCAACAGTATTACCTTTCTTAAAAATTGATGCGATTACTTCCACCCAATGCCCTTTCTCAAAAACTTCATGGAAGTTAGCGCCATAAAGAACTGAATGAATAGTGTTGCCATTAATAAAACCAGAAGCTGCTAACGCGGCAAAAACCTCCCCAAGGTTATTCTTGTTGCACTGCGCTATCAATGGTTCAGGCAACCCATCCGCGACGGAATAGAGACGCAAACAAAGTTGAGCTGCCTCATCATAAGTTAGCCCCTCGGGAAAAGCATCTTTGATGTAATGCAACAAGTCCATAACCAAAGCCTAACGCAAAGTTGAGGGGCGCCGCGCTTTTGCGGCGTCCCGCTCGAACGCTGGGTTAGAGGATATCAACACCCTGTTGTGCGCCGTTGTGCGACGGGCGATACTAAATAACCAAAATCTGACTGAGCTTTCCCTGATAAATACAGCCTTAACTCCCCTACATTATAGTGATCCGACGCATCAAGAATTAAGTCGAGGTTTCCGTCTCTATCAAGGTCACCAACCCACACAATACTGGCGTTAGTGTCGCCACCTTCTGAATAAGAAAATAGCTGCTGCGATTTACCTTGAAACTCAAGAGTGATTTCACCAGCTACATTCTTTAATAAATATTTATTTTTGCCTAGAAAAAATATTTTTTCTTCGCCAACGTTAGGTAGTCTTGAATTCTCATAGCTCTGTTCTGGAGTCAGTTCATGAGATATTCCTGTCGTTGCACTTACAACCGAACCTGGCTTCAAGCTTCCATCCATCAAGAGAATTCGAGAGTCCGGTAAATTTACACTAACATTAATGCCTTTCATCGGACCCAATACCGCATCGTCGACTCTCTTAAATTTCGGCTTAACACTAACCAAACTCCAACCATCATCGCGCTTTTGTAGTGCAAGCCATGAACCTTCAGTGTTTACCTTTGCCTCGTCTGCATGGTAATCAGAGGTTTCAATGATTTCAGAAGCATTGGCTTGGCAGCAAAGTGTCAATACCAAGCCTGCAATAATTACCGTTCTAGATAAACTCACTATTTCTTCTCCTCTAACGTAAAATTAAGGGGCGCGCGCAGCGCGTCCCGCTTGAATGCAAGGTTAGCCCAAGCCAGACTCAGCAATGCGACCAATTGCAAATGACGAGACAGAAAGCACCACAAATCCAAATAGTTTAAATAATGCGAACAATTTTTGCCATTTCACTCTACTCCTGACGATGTAGTATGGAATTGCGATCATTGACAACACAATAACAAATATATTCAACCATATTGATCTTGGAAATGATTGGTTTTTACTATCGATGTAATACCAAAAATAGGCAATGAGGCTCATTAAAAAAGTTGTGGTTAGAAGCCACCAGCGTGGTTCTCGAATATGGTTAGAAATAAAGTACGAATCAACGTAACCGCAAATTGCCATATATACCAAAAATATAATAAGGATTAGTCGTGTGCTCATATTGTGTGGAAGTTAAGTGGGCTAACGTGCAGCTAAGGGGCGCGCCGAAGGCGCGTCCCAGCGACCGGAGGGAGCGAACTTGAGCGTAGGGTTAGGTGTCACCACACCTTCCACCATGGCTTCGACTTGAGTTGCTTCTTTGTCAGAATACCGCTCTTCAGCCGAGCATCCAAAATTGCTGAGTACTTCGCAAAGTCATGCGCCGCCTCTGGCTTCACGTACATGAGATCACCAAAGTTATTTCCGTAGTCATCTAAGTAGAGGCCATCGTCTCCGTAGTAAAGCTCGGCGAATGTATTCCCGGACTCACTCAACATCTCATCTATGAGTTTTCCATCACAGTACTGAAAGAAAAAATCAGTTGCCGACATAGTGCCGTTAATTACAGCTTGCACCGCATCAGGCTCTTCTTTCATGTGGAGCTCGCCAGCCCAACCCTTGATAAAACACCATTTCAAAAATAGCGCGATATGCGTTCCGCCATATTCTTGCGGCGAATCTTTCGGAAAATCTCCACCGGAATGCCAACTTGCATCGTCATACTTCATATACTCTCCCGTGACACATAACGTGGAATTGAGGGGCTGCGCGCTTTTGCGCAGTCCCGCTCGAATGTAGGGTTAGCAGACTTGTGCATCTTTAAGCTCCGAAGAAGAAAAGACCGAGAACGATAATACACAAAATCGCGAGGACAGCACCAAGCCCCCAAACAACCCAACCTGTTATTACCGCATACCTTGGGGTGTTTGTTCCATCGGGGTTGTTGAAGCCCCCAGGCAAATCATCTTCCAACGTAGCCACCCAACCATTTACCAAGATTGCCCCCGCAACAATTAAAAATGCCCACCAAAACTTCAAACCTGAAATTGAAGAGAGACCAGCCGAAAGCAGGGCAACAACCAATAGCCAGACAGATTGCCAGAGCACTCGTTTCATGTCTGCTAACGAATAGCGTTTATCTGCCGCCCTCCCCAAACGTGTTAACCCCGCACTCTATCGGCGGCAGATAAACCTCGTTGAACTGAACCACCGGAGAGCGGAACCTATGGGGATTGTAAGGTTTTGAAGTGTGTCGTCAACACAATGTCATGAGTGTGCGGCAACAGATGAAGAAGGAACAGCCACCCTGGCGAGCCAGGGTGGTTTGCGCCAACAGCACAAAGCCGCACAAACTGGTCAGTTGAAGCACCATCCAGGTCATATGGGCGAGCGCAAGTCCGACTGGTGCGAACACTCAACCGGCGGACGAAGCAATAGAGGGCACATGTAACGCTCATGGAAGTTCGCGAGGAGGAGCTCGCGGCAAGTGGGGCGGGATCGCCTGCATCACCAGAAATCGCCCTTCACGGCAGTGCGGACAGTTCAGCCACTCGATGCACGCCACCCGCCGCATGAACGCTTCCACCGATTCCACCACGACCGGATCGGGAGCAGGCGCTTCCAGCGCGGCGCGTGCGGCGGCGAGATTGGCCGCCTTGTGCGCGGGCCCCAGCAAACCGTAGTGACGAATCCGTTTGAAGCCGCCGGGCAACATATGCAGCAGAAAGCGTCCGATGAATTCGCCTGCGTCAAGGCACATCACTTTCTTGCGGTTGCCGTTGGCCGAGTCGCGCACCCGAAAGCGCACACAGTTTCCATCGATGCCGAGAATGCGCTCATTGGAGATCGCCACCCGGTGCGTATAGCGACCGAGATACTCCAACACCTGCGCCGGGCCACCCAGCGGCTGCTTGGCATAAACCACCCAGTCGTGGCGGCGCAACTGGGCAAGCAGATTCCGCCACACGCCATCTTCTGCTGCGGCATCGTGGCGCAGGCCGCCCGCCTTGCGCACCGCGTCGAGCGCGTCCAGGAACTTGCCCCGGTATACACCCGACAGCGCCTTCGCCGGAAACAGAAAGCCGCGCTTTGCACTCACCCACTTGACGTCTGCCGTCAGCGCACCGCCCGCCACCAAAGCATGAACATGGATATGCCGTCCCAAGTCTTGCTTCCAGGTATGCAACACCAGCGTAAAGCTGGGCGTACCACCCAGCCAACGCGGGCTGGCGGCAAACGCATTGAGCGTATCCGCTACCGCACCGAACAGCAGTTTGTAGAGCGTGCGCGAATCGCAACCGGCCAACCCGTTAATGGCGTGAGGCAAGGTGAACACCAGATGGAAGTACGGCACCGGCAACAGCTCTCGCCGTCGTGCCGCGAGCCACGCTTCCTTGGCGCGTGTCTGACACTGCGGACAGTGCCGGTTGCGGCAGGAGTGGTACAGGTAGCGCAGCACGCCGCAGTGATCGCAGCACTCGATATGTCCACCCAGTGCCTGTGTGCGGCAGGCGACAATAGCCCGCCACGCCTTCTCCTGAACGGTAGACAAAGCGTGCGTGTCGAGATAAGGCTGGCCGTGATTGCGCAGGATATCGGCCAGGCCCGCACCGTGGGCCACGATGACGGCTGAAGCGGCTAACGCAGTACGGTGTCGAGCAACTCCAGCGGCGACGTGGTACCGGTCAGTTTGTTTTGCGCCAGATGAAAGTAGCGCATGGTGGTCGACACATGGCCGTGGCCCAGCAGGCGCTGGATAGTATGAATGTCCACGCCGGACTCCAGCAGGTGGGTGGCAAAGCAGTGGCGCAGGGTGTGGATGCCGCCTTCACATCCCAGCCCTGCCCGGTCGCGCGCCACGCCATAGATGCGCTGCGCCACCTTGTGATCGATCCCCCCATTGCCGGTCGGACTGGGGAACAGCCAGATGCGCGGACGGCGCTGATGCCAGTAATCGCGCAGGGTTTGCAGCAATTGCGGAGAGAGCATGGTGTAGCGATCCTTTGCGCCCTTGCCTTGGCGCACCTTGATGCACATCCGATCCGGGGCGCTCTCGATGTCGGCCAGTTGCAGCGCGCACACCTCGGATACGCGCAACCCGGCGGCATAGGTGGTCATCAACAGGGTGCGGGCGCGGAGATTGGGCGCGGCCGCGAACAGGCGCGTGACCTCATCGCGCGACAACACACGCGGCAAGGTTCTGGATATCTTCGCCATCGGGATGTCGAAGCGGGATGGCGGACGCCGCAACACCTTGTCGAACAGGAAGCGGCAGGCGCTGGCGGCTTGGTTCACAGTGGAGTAGGACAGCTTGCGCTCGACAATCAGGTGCAGGAGGTAGGCCTGTATGTCTTCCGGCGTCAGCAAATCCGGTGAGCGGTGGTAGTGCTTCGCGAGTGCGCTCACCGCCGCTAGGTATGCCTCGCGCGTGCGTACCGCAAATCCGCGCAAGATCATTGCTTCGTTCATCTGCTCACGTAACGTCTTCATCTTCGTCTCCTTGATCGAACCGGGGACATCCCCGCGATCAAGGATGGAAGATTTCTACGTCAGGTGCAGCAAGCAGAATGGAAGGGTTAAAGATGAGACAGTGGGATTGGAGCTCCACCGCGATAGCGGTTTAGTTCAACTTAAAGTAGACACCCTAAAAAATGCCGAGAAAGACACCTTCGAGGTGCACAATCTGGGAAGCGCTTCGTAACGCGTTGTTTTCGCATTAGTGAAAATTTTGGCACACCCTAATTTTTCAGATAAATACACCATGCCGAAACCTCCCTTTGGATGCCATTAGAAGTTATTCCCGGTCATTCTGTTGTACTTCATTCCACGGCGCAACCTTGAACAACAACAACATCCCCGGTATCGCCAGCAGCACGCACAGCAGGAAGAACATCGTCCACCCCATCGCCTCCACTAGCCAGCCTGCAGTTGAGTTGATGAAGGTGCGCGGCACGGCGGCGAGGCTGGTGAACAGAGCGAACTGCGTGGCGGTGTAGGCCGGGTGGGTTGAGCGCGCCATGAAGGCGACGAAGGCAGCGGTGCCGACGCCGACGCCGAAGGCTTCCAAGCCGATGACCAGCGCGAGTTGGGCGAGTTCGGTTGCACCGATGCTGTCGAAGTGTCCTTGTGCCGCCAGCCAGGCGAAGCCGAAGATGGATAGCACTTGCACCACGCCGAACAGCCACAGCGCGCGGTTGATGCCGATCTTCAGCATCCACAATCCGCCGAGCAGGCCGCCGATCACGGCGGGCCACAAGCCTGCATTCTTGGCGATGAGGCCGATCTCGGTCTTGGTGAAGCCCATGTCCAGATAGAACGGCGTGGCCAGCGAAGTGCACAGGCTGTCGCCGAGTTTGTAGAAGAACAGGAAGGCGAGAATGAGCAGCGCGCTGTTCCAGCCCTGGCGCGTGATGAATTCGTGGAACGGCTCGACCACGGCTTCACGCAGGGTCTTGGGCGGCGCGGCGCGGTGCGGCTCGCTCACCAGCAGTGTCATCGCCATGCCGGGCAGCATGAACAGCGCGGTGATGACGAACACCGTGCTCCACGGCAGAAAATCGGAGAGGATGAGCGAGAGCGTGCCGGGGATGAGGCCGGCGATGCGGTAGGCGTTCACATGCACCGAGTTGCCCAGCCCCAGTTCCGCATCACTCAACAGTTCGCGGCGATAGGCATCGAGCACGATGTCTTGCGTGGCGCTCAAGAAAGCGAGCAGGGTGCAGAACAGCACGATGGCGGTCATCTCGGTCTGCGGCGAGAAGCCGCCGAGCGCCGCGATCACCAGTAGCAGGCCGACTTGTGACAGCAACATCCAGCCGCGACGCCGTCCCAGCACAGGAACGACATAGCGATCCAGCAGCGGCGACCAGATGAATTTCCAGGTGTAGGGGAACTGGATCAGCGCGAACAGGCCGATGGTCTTGAGGTCGATCTGTTCGCTGCGCAGCCAGGCAGGCACCAGGTTGAACAGCAGATACAGCGGCAGGCCGGAAGCAAACCCGGTGAAGACGCAGATGAGCATGCGCTTCGTGAAGAGTTGCTCCCAGACAGTCATCGGTTAAGCGTCGCGCCGGAAACGATACACGGCAGTGCTGCCGCGCAGGTTCGGCATCACGTGCACATCGTGGCCGTCCGCCATCACGTGCCGTGCCAGGATGCGTATCTGCTGATGCGCGCACAGGCTCTCGAAATCGTCCAGCGTGCACAGGTGCACGTTCGGTGTGTCGTACCACTGGTACGGCAGCTCGTCCGACACCGGCATGTTGCCCAACACCACTTGCAGGCGGTTCTTCCAGTAACCGAAATTGGGGAAGCTGACGATGCCCTCGCGGCCCACGCGCACGATCTCATTCAGCAGCGCCTCGGTGTTGCGCGTCGCCTGCAGCGTCTGCGACAGGATGACGAAGTCGAAAGAGTCGTTCTCGAAATCCGCGATGCCGGATTCCAGATCGTTCTGGATCACGTTGACGTTGTTGGCGATGCAGGACGCGATGTTGGCATCGCTGATCTCCACGCCGTAGCCGCGCACGTTGCGTGTCTCGCGCAGATAGCGCAGCAGGCTGCCATCGCCGCAGCCGAGGTCGAGCACCGACGAACCTTGCGGGATCCACGCCGCGATGGCGGCAAAATCGGGGCGCACAGCGGCGAGGGTTGCGTGGTCGTGGCCGCTCATGCTGATGCTCCCGTTTCTTTCGCGATGTTATCCAGATAATTGCGCATCACTGCAAAGTATTGCTCGTCCTGCATCAGGAACGAATCGTGGCCGTGCTGCGAGGAGATCTCCGCATAGCTCACGTCGCGCTTGTTGTGCAGCAGCGCATGCACGATCTCGCGCGAGCGCTCCGGCGAAAAGCGCCAGTCGGTGGTGAACGACACCACGAGGAACTTGGCCTTAGCTGCGGCGAAAGCACGGTTCAGGTCGCCGTCGAGGTCGCGCGCGGGGTCGAAATAATCCAGCGCCTTGGTCATCAGCAGATAGGTGTTGGCATCGAAATACGCGGCGAACTTGTCGCCTTGGTAGCGCAGGTAGGACTCGATCTGGAACTCGATGTCGTAACTGAAGTTCAGTTTGCCCGTGCGCAACTCGCGTCCGAACTTGTCCGCCATCGCATCGTCGGAAAGATAGGTGATGTGCCCCAGCATGCGCGCCAGACGCAGGCCGCGCGTCGGCACCACGCCGTGCTGGTAGAAGTCGCCGCCGTGGAAATCCGGGTCGGTGAGGATGGCGTTGCGTGCCACGTCGTTGAACGCGATGTTCTGCGCGGTGAGGTGCGGCGCGGAGGCAATGGCCAGCACATGGCGCACGCGTTCCGGATACGCCAATGCCCATTGCATCGCCTGCATGCCGCCAAGACTGCCGCCAATCACCGCCGCGAATTGCTGGATGCCGAGATGGTCGGCGAGTCTTGCTTGCGACTCCACCCAGTCCTCCACGGTGATGACCGGGAAGCTTGCGCCATAGGGTTTGCCGGTCTGCGGATCGATGCTGGCAGGCCCGGTCGAACCGTGACAGCCGCCGAGGTTGTTCAGGCCGATGACGAAGAATTTGAGCGTATCGATGGGCTTGCCCGGTCCCACCATGTTGTCCCACCAGCCGATGTTCTTCGTATCGTCGGCGTAGTAGCCCGCGACATGGTGATGTCCCGACAGTGCGTGGCAGATGAGGATGGCGTTGGACTTGTCGGCATTCAACGTGCCATAAGTCTCGTACATCAAGTCATAGCGCGGCAACACTGCCCCGCTCTTGAAGGTGAGCGGCTTATCAAAAGTGGCGCGCTGCGCCGTAACGATACCGACTGAATTGCTCAAAGAAACTCCAAAAAGAAAACCCGCACAGCTTGAGCTAGAGCGGGTCTCCTCGCTTTAGCTGGTATGTTTTACGTGCCCCGCAAGCTGAACTCAAATCGGCACGGGACGCAGTGTCCGTGTTTTACGAAAACCTGTCAACCTTAGGTTTTATGCGGTATTCAGCTTGTCCAGCAGGTCGCGTATCTTCATCGGATCGTCCGCGCGCAGGATCTTTTGCACCAGCGGAGCGATCTCCGGCAGGCTGGTGGTGAGTACGCGCTGTTTGGTGCCGAGCAGTTGCGCCGGGTGCATGGAGAACTGGCGCAGGCCCAGGCCGAGCAGCAGACGCGTGTAAGCCAGCTCACCCGCCATTTCGCCGCACACCGAGACGGGAATGCCCACCTTGTTGGCACCGCCGATGACGAGTGCCAACAGTTGCAGCACGGCGGGATGCAGGGGGTCGTACAGGTGCGCCACCTCCTCGTCGGTACGATCGATGGCCAGCGTGTACTGGATCAAGTCGTTGGTACCGATGGAGAGGAAGTCGAGTTTTTTCATAAAGGCGCTCAGCGCCAGCGCAGCCGCAGGGATCTCGATCATGCCGCCGATCGGCACGTTCGGATTGTAGGGCGTGCCTTCGTTAGCCAGGCTTTGTTTCGCGCCTTCGATGAATTGCAGTGTCTGGTTGATCTCGGCGACTCCGGACAGCATCGGCACCAGGATCTTGAGGTTGCCGTAGGCGGAGGCGCGCAGCAGCGCGCGCAATTGCGTGCGGAACAGTTGCGGTTCCGCCAGGCACAGGCGGATGGCGCGCAGTCCCAGCGCCGGATTGCTGGCGACACGCACCGCGCCTTTCAGTTGTTTGTCCGCGCCGAGGTCGAAGGTGCGGATAGTGACCGGCATGCCGTCCATGCCTTCCACCACTTCGCGATAGGCGTTGAACTGCTCTTCCTCGTCGGGCAGGTTGTCGCGGTTGAGGAACAGGAACTCGCTGCGGAACAGGCCGATGCCGGTGGCGCCGTTCTCCTTCACGTCCACCAGATCGTGCGGCATCTCGATGTTGGCTTGCAGTTCGATGTGCGTGCCGTCCAGCGTGTCGGCGTGCGCGGTCTTCAGGCGCTTGAGCTTCTGCCGCTCCAGTTCCCACTGGCTCTTGCGCAGTCTGTATTCGGCCAGCAGATGCTTGTCCGGATCGACGATGACGACGCCCTGCTCGCCGTCGACGATGAGCATGTCGTGATCCTTGATCAGCTCGCGCGCATGATGCAGACCGACCACGCACGGCGTATTCAGGCTGCGCGCGACGATGGCGGTGTGCGAAGTCGCGGCGCCGAGGTCGATGAGGAAGGCGGAGAACTGGTGCGGCTTGAGCTGGATCAGGTCGGCGGGGCTGACATCGTGCGCGACCAGGATCATCTCCACGTCGTGCTTGGTGCTGGGCGGGACATGGCCGGACTCGCCGTTCAGCGTCTTGAGCACGCGCTCCACCACTTGCACCACATCGGTCTTGCGCTCGCGCAGGTAGGCATCCTCGAACGCCTCGAACTGCGAGACCAGTTCATCCATCTGCGTCTTCAGCGCCCACTCGGCGTTGCAATGTTCGCGCAGCACCATCTCGCGCGCGGCCTGGCTGATGTGCTCATCGCCGAGGATCATCAGGTGCAGATCGAGGAAGGCGTCAAACTCAGCCGCCGCCTGTTGCGGGCGATAGCCGCGCAAATTGGTCAGTTCCTTGCGCGTGGTTTCCAGCGCGTTGTCCAGGCGCACGACCTCCTCTGCCACCAGCTGTTTGGGCAGCACGTAGTGCGACACTTCCAGCGAAGTGTGCGACACCAGGTGGGCATGGCCGATGGCGATACCGCTGGATACCGGAAGACCATGTAAGGTAAAACTCACTCGCCTTCTCCAAAATAATCGTTGATCAGGGCCAGCAAGGCAGTCATCGCTTCCTGCTCCTGCGCGCCTGTCGTCTCGATGTTGATGGTCGAACCCTTGGCGGCGGCCAGCATCATCACGCCCATGATGCTTTTCGCATTCACGCGGCGTCCGTTGCGCGACAGCCATACCTCGCAGGGATACTGCGAAGCAAGCTGGGTGAGTTTCGCGGAAGCGCGGGCATGCAGCCCGAGCTTGTTAATTATCTGCGCATCCTGTTGCAACATTGCTGCCTTCCGAATCAAGAGAAACGATACATTCTTTGCCGCCGGCCAGTGCGCGTAGCACCAGCTCGTCCAGCGGTTTGTTGCAATAACAGGCCACGCGCAGCAGCATCGGCAGGTTGACTCCTGCCACACCTTCGATGCGGCCCGTCACGCACAGCCGCCGTGCGATGTTGCAGGGCGTGGCACCGAACACAGTCGGACAGCAGCAACACGCCGCGTCCTTTGTCGAGCTGCGCGATGAGCGCGCGGCCTTCCTCTTCTTTGCGCACCGGGTCGTCATTCGCCAGGACCGACAGTGCCTTGAGATGCGGCGGCACACTGCCCATGACGTGCCGGACACAATCGATCAGGCTGTCGCCCAGACCGTTATGCGTGATAAGCAGGATACCAACCAATCAATACACTCCCATTAAACGTGCCAACACCGCGACGATGAGCAGCAGCACGATCCAGCCGTAGCGCAGCATCCAGCGCAAGGCACGGGCGGTCGCCGCGTCGTTCTTGTTTTCCTCATCCACGATGGCGCGTATCTGCCTGAGCGCATGTACTCCGGTTGTGCGGCGGATGTTCTGCTGTAGCGGATCATTGCTGTTCATGGCTCGATCTTTCGCGGTGTGGAATCGTCGATGAATTTTAGCCGTTTCTGCATGGCAGCGGTGAGATGTACCACACCCTGCGCATCGACCAGCAGCGCCTCATCGAGTTGCATCTTGTGGGCGGCAGTCCGCCAGCCTGGCGTGCCGGAAATGAACAAGGGCTTGGACGCCGCATCGGACAACAGTCCGGCATGCTTGCCGTGAGTCAGGATGGTGACCGCCTGCACGCCCTGCACCGGATGCCCGCTGCGCGGATCGATCAGATGGCAATAGCGTTTGCCGTCCAGTTCGAAATAGCGCTGGTAGTCGCCCGAGGTGCCGATGGCTTCGCCGTCATGCAGCTCCAGCGTGGCGAGCGGCCCCGGATGGCGCGGGTGCTGGATGCCGACGCGCCAGGCGCGCGTGCCGTGGGTGCCGAGCGCCATGACATTGCCGCCGATGTTGATGAGCGCGTTGTGGATGCCGTGCTGCTTCAATATGACCGCAGCGCGATCCAGCGCATATCCCTTGGCATAACCGCCGAGATCGAGCTTGACCGATCTGTTCCTGCTGCTCACTTCCGACGCGTTGATCACTAGGTCGCTCATCCGTGGATTCGCCTTCACCAGCGCCTTTACCTTCTTTTCATCCGGCAGCACTGCCTTGAAATCGTCCGCCTGAAAGCCCCAGGTCTGGATCAGCCCGCCGATGGCCGGGTTGAACAAGCCGTCAGACCGGGCGGAGATGTGTGCTGCATCCTTTAGCATCGCCGCCAGTTCAGAAGAGACATGCTTGCTCTCGCCACGTGCGATGGCAGCGTTCAGGGCGCTTAGTTCGGAGGGTTTCCAGGCATGCAGCTTGTCATGCAGGCGCTGGAATTCGTGCATCACCGCAACGGTCGCCTGCCGCGCCTTGGCCTCGTCCGCGCCATAGATGCTCACATCCACCTGGGTGCCGAAGACAAAGGCCTGTTCCTGGTAGAACGGTTCTTTGCCGCAGGCGCTGAGCAGCAGCACGAGCGACAAGAAAACGAGGCGGGAGGCAAAGGTCATTGCTGCATCTCTTCGATCTCGATGGCCGCTGCCAGCATCGCCAACCTTGCCACCACACCGTAAGCGTAGAAGCGGTTGGGCGTATCGTCGGGCGCGCAATCGGGGTTGGGGAAGGCACAGCAGGATTCGAACGCGAGGGGCGAGAAGCTCATGCCCGGCGCGTTGAGGTTCTCATCCACGCCGCGTCCGGTGTGCACACGGTAGAAACCGCCGACCACGAAGTGATCGATCATGTAGATCACCGGCTCGGCCACGGCGCTGTCGATGTTCTCGAAGGTATACACGCCTTCCTGCACCAGCACGTCGTGTACCTGCAAGCCTTCTTTCACCACCGCCATCTTGTTGCGCTGCTTGCGGTTGAGATCGCGCACTTCGCTGGCATCTTTCACTGTCATGATGCCCATGCCGTAAGTGCCCGCATCGGCTTTGACGATGACGAAGGGATCTTCCTTCACGCCGTACTCCGTATATTTCGCGCGTATCTTCTGCAGTACCGCTTCTACCTGTGCGGCGAGACATTCTTCGCCAGTGCGCGCTTGGAAATCCACTTCGCTGCACACCGCGAAATACGGATTGATGAGCCAAGGATCGATGTTGAGCAACTTGGCGAAGTCACCCGCTACGCGATCATAAGCGGCGAAGTGCTGCGACTTGCGCCGTGTCATCCATCCCGCCTCCAGCGGCGGCAGCACGTTCTGCTCCAGGTTCTTCAGGATGTCCGGCACACCAGCGGAAAGATCATTGTTGAGCAACACCACGCAAGGGTCGAAACCGTCTGCCATGCTGAGGCGATTGCCTTTGCGCACGATGGGCTCCAGTGTGAGCGATGCGCCATTGGGCAATTCCAGCGTCGTCGGCTGCGCGATCTCCGGCAGCAGACTGCCGATGCGCACCATCAATCCGGCATGACGCAGGATCTGCGCCAGTTGCGCCACGTTCTGCAAATAGAACTGGTTGCGCGTGTGGTTCTCCGGTATCAGCAACACGCCGCGTGCCTCCGGACAGATCTTTTCGATGGCACTCTGCGCGGCCTGCACGCACAACGGCAGGAAGTCCGGATTCAGGTTGTTGAAGCCGCCGGGGAATAGGTTGGTGTCCACCGGCGCCAGCTTGAAACCGCTGTTGCGCAGGTCGACCGAGGTGTAGAACGGGATGGTGTGTTCCAGCCACTGGGTGCGGAACCAGCGTTCGATGTCGTGCTGTCCGCTGAGGAAGCGCTGCTCCAGACTGAGCAAAGGGCCTTTCAATGCGGTGGTGAGATGCGGAACCATGGTCTGCCCAAAAAAAACGATACCGTCATTCTAGCGCAGAAGGTTAGTCGTCCCCTGGACCGGTTTCATTGCGCTCATTGGAAAGCGTAAGCCAGCCATGCTTCTGGCCCAGGCGCAGGTCATGCCATTGCTGTGGCAATGCTGCAAAATCATTCTGTAACAGATTCTGTTGCAAATCCTTGCTGCAGGGTTGACCGCGTTCGAAGTTGATCTGTCCGATCTGCCGCCAGCCTTTGCTGGATTTGGAGAAGACTGGGTTGGGGCAGGCAAGCAGCACATACTCGGCCTCCCGGGAGGCGCCCAAATCTATGACCAATAGCTGCTGCCTCTCGTCTTTGCGGAGATCGTTGATTGGATAGTCCCATGATTGCTTGTTCAGGCGCTGTGCCAAGTAATCGAGAAAGGCGGGGTCTATGGCTGTGCCCTTGGGCCACACATTGAGTTTGGCGGCAATATCGCTGGAGCTTAGCGTCTGGTGCTGGCTGTTGTTGTAACGGTTGGTCAGCTTCAACGTGTTGCTGGCCTTCTCCCGGATCGTTGCGGCTTGTGGATGATCGGTCAGCGAGGCTAGGCGATTGAGCGCCTGATCACCGGCGCGCCCCAGTTCGAAGCGCAGATAGTTGTAATCGAATTTTGCGGCTTCGATCCTTCCGGCGAACAACATTTCGAGCTGGCTGGCCGTGGCGATGCGCTTGGGGTCCAGCAGCGGCGTATGCACGGCCAGCAGGGACACGATCACCGCCCACGCTGCTACCACATTGACCTTGCCCAGCCATGGCAACCAGCCGGACTTGAGCGCACTGGCAGCATAACCCAGCGCATACAGGCAGGTCAGCGCGGTGAGTATGCCAGCCCACACGCGGTCTACCGACCAGCCGTGTTGGGCGACGCGCAAAGAGAGCGACCAGATGCACAGGGCTGAGAGCAAAGGCAACAACAGCATGGCGCCGCGAATCAGAAATTGGGTGGGACGCCTAAAGGGAGCGGGAGTCCCATCCTGCCAAGCGGCGTTGGTCAATGCGATCAGCACCAGCTGCAGCCAAAGCATCAACGGTGTGGCCATGCCGGTATTCCACAGTGGCTTCAGGCCGGTGAACGGCAGAGCAGCAACGAACAGCAGCAAGATGAGCGCGGCCAGCGGTAACAGCCGAGTTTGAAATGCCAGCAGATAACGGCGCAACGTGGATAGCGCGCCGACCTCTCGCTCTTCCAGCGAAATGGCAAAGCTGATGGCCATGGCGGTAGCGGGATAAGCGAAGCGGCGGCTGGTGAACAGCTCGTGAAAAAAATCAATCTTGATGACGCGGAATAATTCGCTCCACAACATCAGCAGCAACCAGAACGCACCTGTAAATGCCAGGCAGTTGGCCACCAGCAGGGTATTGCGCCAGGCATTGTCGAACAGTTGCGGATAAGAAAAAATCAGCGAGCGAGAGCGCAGTCCATTTTGCAGGAAGGGTAGCGCGACAAACCAGATGATGAAACTGGTCAGGCCGAAAACGAAGGCGCTGCCTTGCCAGTATTGCTTTTCGTAACCCGATGCAGCTTCCATGCCGCTTATGGGAGCGGACCAGCCATACCACAATGCAGTGAGTGCGACAGTGCCGGCAGCTAGCGCCACCGCGAGCAGGCTGCGCTTGGAAGAGAATTCACTGCGCAGGAAATTGAAACTGAAAGGCCCCACCAGCGCCAGTGCATACATAGGGGCCAGCCAGACCAGGTCGGCAACATGAAAACCGTTCTTGTCCCACCACTCATGCAGGGCTAGCAAGACCGCGCCTTGTAACAGACCCGCAATCAACATGGCTTGGCGCGAAGAAACGTGGCTCATGGTTTCCATCCCTGATAATTGAATGGCCGATTATCAGGGGCAATCCGCACTTGCGCAAACCGGATAGCCCAAACCGAGCATGCGCATGAGAAAACACTGCGGAGATGCAGGTTGATTGTGGAGAGCGGGGGGGCGGTCAGTGGTAGAATGCGCGCCTTCGAAATTAAGGCAGTCCCATGTTATCCACAGCAAATATCACCATGCAGTTCGGCGCCAAGCCGCTGTTTGAAAACGTCTCGGTCAAATTCGGCGACGGCAACCGCTACGGCCTCATCGGCGCCAACGGTTGCGGCAAGTCTACTTTCATGAAGATCCTCGGCCGCGATCTTGAACAATCTTCCGGCGAAGTCATGTTGGACAAGAACGAGCGCCTTGGCAAGCTGCGCCAGGATCAGTTCGCCTATGAAGACAAGCGCGTGCTGGATGTGGTGATGATGGGTCACACCGAGATGTGGGGCGCGATGTCCGAGCGCGATGCGATCTACGCCAACCCCGATGCAACGGAAGAAGACTACATGCGGGCTGCCGATCTGGAGGCGACCTTCGCCGAATTCGACGGTTACACCGCCGAGGCGCGTGCCGGCGAATTGTTGTCCGGTGTGGGCATTGCGCAAGAATTGCAACAAGGCCTGATGAGCGCCGTTGCCCCCGGCTTCAAGCTGCGCGTGTTGCTGGCACAGGCGTTGTTCTCCAACCCGGACATCCTGCTGCTGGACGAGCCGACCAACAACCTCGACATCAACACCATCCGCTGGCTGGAGGACGTGCTCAACGCTCGCAACTGCACCATGGTCATCATCTCGCACGACCGCCACTTCCTGAACAGCGTGTGCACGCACATGGCCGACCTGGACTACGGCAAGATCACCATCTATCCGGGCAATTACGACGACTACATGCTGGCCTCGACGCAGGCACGCGAGCAGCAGGCGGCGGACAATGCCAAGGCCAAGGAAAAGGTCGCCGAGCTGCGTGCCTTCGTGGCTCGCTTCTCGGCCAATGCCTCCAAGGCCAAGCAGGCCACCTCGCGTGCGCGCCAGATCGACAAGATCAAGATCGAGGACTTCAAGCCGTCCAGCCGTCAGTATCCGTTCATCCGCTTCGAATATGACGAGCGCGAGAAGCTGCACCGTGTCGCCGTGGAAGTGGAGAAAGTGGCCAAGGGCTTCGACCGCATGCTGTTCTCGAATGTGAACTTCCGCATCGATGCGGGCGAGAAGGTCGCCATCATCGGCCCCAACGGTATCGGTAAGACCACCCTGCTGCGCATCCTGGCGGGCGATCTGGCGGCGGATACCGGCACGGTGAAATGGGCGGAAAAGGCCAAGATCGGCTACTACGCGCAGGACCATGAATACGAGTTCCCGAACGACAAGACGCTGACCGAGTGGATGACCGATTGCCGCGGCCCCGGCGACGACGACCAGGTCGTGCGCGGCACGCTGGGGCGCTTGCTGTTCTCCGGCGACGAAGTGAAGAAGAACGTGAAGGTGCTGTCCGGCGGCGAGAAGGGCCGCATGCTGTTCGGCAAGCTGATGCTGGCGAGATCGAACGTGCTGCTGATGGACGAGCCGACCAACCACATGGACATGGAATCCATCGAGTCGCTCAACACCGCGCTGCTGGAATTCAAGGGCACGCTGGTGTTCGTGAGCCATGACCGCGAGTTCGTGAGTTCGCTGGCGACACGCATCATCGAGATCTCGGCCAAGGGCGTGAACGACTACCACGGCACGTATGAAGAGTTCCTGCGTGACCAGATGGCCGAATAAATCGCAATGAGCAATTCGGGAGCGATCGGCGTTTTCGATTCAGGTGTGGGCGGCTTGTCCGTCCTGCACCACATACGCCAGACGCTGCCGCACGAACGCCTGATCTACGTGGCCGATTCCGGCCACGTGCCCTACGGCGACAAATCGCCGAGCTACATCGAGCAACGCTCGCACACCCTCACCCGTTTCCTGATCGAGCAAGGCGCGGACGCCATCGTCATCGCCTGCAACACTGCCACCGCAGCCGCTGTGGCAAGCCTGCGCAGCCAGTTCGACATCCCCATCGTGGGCATGGAGCCCGCGGTAAAACCTGCCGTCGCGGCCACCAAAAGCGGCGTGGTCGGCGTGCTGGCGACCATCGGCACGCTGGAGAGCGCACGCTTCGCCGCATTGCTGGAGCGCTATGGCGAAGAAGTCGAGATCGTCACCCAGGGTTGCCCGGGCCTGGTCGAACAAGTGGAGCTGGGCGAACTGCACAGCGCGCGCACCCGCGAGCTGATCGAGCGCTACACCGCACCTTTATTGCGTCGTGGCGCAGACACGTTGATCCTGGGTTGCACGCACTACCCTTTCCTTGCTGCGTTGATCCGTGACGTAGTGGGCGACAACATCACTTTGGTGGATACCGGCGAGGCCGTTGCGCGCCAACTGCAGCGTCGCATCCAGACCGAATTGCCGGAGCGCGTATCCGGCAAATCTTCGGCGCAGTTCTTTTCCAGCGGCGATGCCAAACAAGCCACGCGCATCATGTCGGTGTTGTGGGGGAATGATGTTATTGTGGAGCGACTACCGGACGAATTCTTGTAGCAATGAAACCACTCGCCTTTCTGCTCCTGGCATCAATGCTAGCTCCGCTGGCCGAGGCTGAAGAGCAGCGTCTGCAGGAAATCCACGACCAGGTCATCGCGCAAGCCGAGTCCGGCAAGCGCGTCGCGCTGACCCTGGATGCGTGCGCCGGCAAATACGACGGCGAGCTCATCGACTTCCTGATTCAGAACCGAATCCCCGCAACGATCTTCGCCACCAAAAAATGGCTGGATCATAACCCGCACGGTCTCTCCGTCATCAAAGCTCACCTCGATTTGTTCGATGTCGAGAACCACGGGGAAAAACATATCCCGGCGGTGATCGGTAAAGACAGAATGGTGTATGGCATTCCGGGCGCGCCGGACATCGTTCACCTGCGGCGCGAAGTGGTGGAAGGCGCGCGAGCCGTCGAAAAAGCCACGGGCGTTGCGCCGCATTGGTACAGGGGCGCCACCGGCGAGTATGACGAGCAGTCGATCAAGGAGATCGACAAGCTGGGCTACAAGATCGCGGGCTTTTCAGTGAACGCGGATAATGGGGCGACTTTAAAGAAGCGCACCATCGAGAAAAGACTCGGGCGCGTGAAAGCTGGAGACGTCATCATTGCCCACATGAACAAACCGGACTCGGATTCGGCGGAGGGGCTTGCTGTCGGATTGGCGTCTTTGCTTAAAGCCGGGTTCGTGTTCGTGCGTTTGGATCAGGTCGATCTGAAGGAGATGCCCGGGAAGATCGACAAGAAGTCTCAAGGGCATGATTGACCTGCTCCCCAGTTTTAGTGCCAGCGTAAACTTAGTAAAGTTCGTTTTCGAGAAGGAGAACGGACTTGAAGAAGCGATTTACCGAAGAACAGATCATTGGTTTTTTGAAGCAGGCGGAGGCCGGGGTACCGGTCAAGGAGTTATGCCGCCAGTATGGATTCAGTGATGGCTCGTTTTACACATGGCGAGCCAAGTTTGGCGGCATGACCGTGCCAGATGCCAAACGCCTGAAGGAACTGGAAGCCGAGAATGCCAGCCTGAAGCGCCTGCTGGCTGAATCGATCCTGGATACGGAAGCGTTGAAGGTTGCCTTGGGCCGAAAGCGCTGAGCCCACAAGCCAGGCGTGAAGCAGTGACTGCGATGCGCGAGAAGACGTTGATCTCGGAGCGCCGCGCCTGTCAGCTTGTGGGCTTATCCAGAACAGTGCTGCATTACGTGAGCAGCGAACGGCCGGAGAATGAATCGCTCCAGCAGCGCATCATCGAACTGGCACAAACCCGCCGACGCTTTGGATATCGCCGCATCGGTGCATTGCTGCGACGAGAGGGGTGTAAGGCGAACCACAAGCGAGTGTTCAGGCTCTACCAGGAGGCCGGGCTGGCGGTTAAGCGGCGGCGTAAACGGCATGGCGTAGCGGTGGAGCGAGAGAAGCTGACGAGACCATCGAAACCGAACGAGGTATGGTCAATGGATTTCGTGTCGGATGCGCTGGCAGGCGGAAGACGGATCAAGGCGCTGACGATCGTGGACGACTTTACCAAGGAGTCCGTCGATATCGCGCTCGACCACGGCATCTCCGGACACTATGTCACCCGAGTGCTGGATCAGGCAGTGCGTTTTCGGGGAGCGCCAGGAGCGATCCGGACGGACCAAGGTCCTGAATTCACCGGACGCGCACTGGATCAATGGGCCTATCGTAACGGCGTTCAGCTCAAGCTGATCCAACCAGGCAAGCCGACGCAGAACGCCTACATCGAGAGCTTCAACGGGCGGTTTCGGGATGAATGCCTGAACGAGCATTGGTTCACCAGTCTGGCTGAAGCACGGATTCTGGTTGCTACCTGGCGGCGCGATTACAATGAAAACCGCCCGCACAGTTCATTGGATTATCAGACGCCAGCTGAATTTGCGGCACGCTTCCGGAATGCTATCCCCGGCAGCGTCGAAACTGAGAATGGATAGCTGATTTCCGGACTTTGCTAAGAGCCCCTTGGCACTACGATTGGGGGCAGGTCATGATGGCAATTAACGGTCAGCTGCTATGGCCGGTTTTCACCACAAGCTGAGTGGCGCATTTCCCAAAGCGGCGATTCGAGATTACCGAAGCGGAGTTCATGAGTTCCGCTATTTAACTCATTGCGGTCATTAGCATACCGGTATCAAAGGTGCGAGAGCATCGATATTCTCGCCACGGGGCACCTTGAGTTCCAGCACCATGATGGTGATGATGATGGCGATCACGCCATCGCTGAAAGCTTCGAGCCTGCTCTTGCCCATTCCAATCCTCGCTAGTGGAGTCAGGTCAAATCGAACAACAGCAGTTCGGAATCCTCGTTGGCAACGATAACGAGGTCTTGTTCAGACTCGATCTTGGCGCCATCACCAGTCCTTAGCTGTGTTCCATTGATGCGCGCTGACCCTTTGACCAGATGCAGATAGGCGATGCGCCCCGCGGCGATCCGGTGGCGAACTTGCTCGCCCGGACTCAACAGGCTGGCATAGACGTCGGCGTGCTGATGAATGGTGACGCTGCCTTCGTGGCCATCCCGGGAGGCGACCAGCCGCAACCGTCCGCGTTTCTCTTCGGGCGCAAAGAACTTCTGCTCATAGCCCGGGTTGATGCCGGAACGTTCCGGCTCGATCCATATCTGCAGGAAGTGCACCAGCGTACTTGGTGAGGGATTGAACTCGCTGTGCTGAACGCCTGTGCCTGCGCTCATGCGCTGCACATCCCCGGGTCGGATGATCGTGCCATTACCCATGCTGTCCTTGTGCTGCAACTGGCCTTCCAGGACATAGCTGATGATCTCCATGTCCTGGTGGCTATGTGTGCCGAACCCCTTGCCGGGCTGAACGCGATCTTCATTGATGACACGCAGCTTTCCCCAACCCATTTGCTGCGGGTCGTAATAATCAGCGAAGGAAAAACTGTGATAGGTCAGCAACCAGCCATGGTCGGCATGGCCACGATCAGAACTCTTGCGTACGGTAATCATGATGGCCTCCGTACTTCGAATGCTACAAAGTGACTCTACAAATCACCTGGATGTGTAGCCGACACGTTTTATGCTAAATCAGCGAAGAGATGACGGAAATACCTTGAAGCTGGTATTTGTTAATGGCTGAGTCGGAACGTACTTTGAGGAAGCCTCGAATGGTCGCTTTGGGCCAGTCATGGTCGCGTTTGACCTACGTCCTTAAGCAGCTGCGAAAGGTCGCCGGAAGGGCGGGTGACGCCCGCGTTACCAATGTCTTGGTATATAAAAATACTGGCTATACCGTATTTACGGTTTTTGTGCCTTGAATGACAGTGCGGTGCAATCTATCCGCAGGAGGCGCAATGGAACAGCAACCATCATTTTCACATGGACTGCTTTACTCGATTTCTCCGATGAACTTTTCCTCGCTTCACCTGCAGGAAGAGACAGACGGGTTTGATTGGGAAGCATATGAATCGGAGTTTCCGAGAGTCTCGTTTGCGGAAGTTGTTTTTGCAGTTCTGAGAAAAACCGCTGCCGGTTGTGGGATAACAAAACCAAACAATCCGCTTAGCTAGCCATTCATTTCTTGCTGCTGTCGTTCAGGGGGCTACCCTAAGCGTTTTTGGCTGCCGCCAGTCACGGCTGCGCCTGACCTACGTCCTTAAGCAGCTGCGAAAGATCGTCAGAAGTTTGCGTTTCCGCCTGCGGCCCCTCTAGTGTCTCTTGCACCCAGTCCGCCGCCGTCCCTGCTCCCCATGACACCAGGGAAGCGAGCGTGAATAACAGTATGGCGCGCGTCATACCCTTGGGAATTTCCTGTTCATTCAGATAGCGGCGGATATACCAAATGGCAATGAAGAACACGAGGGAGGAGATGATCAGGTTCCACATAGAAGGCAGTGTAAACATTCAGGAAGCTCTCCCGGGGTGTGATGAGGCGCATCTTGCAGATGCATTCACCGAAGTGCAATAGCTATATTTGGCTTTGCATGTTGCTGGGCACCAAGAATCGCGGACTTGCAACATCCGATCTTGCGTTGTTGTTCAGCCGGATGCCGAATCTGATATAAATGCCACTTATGGAAAGTGGCACGAGCAATTTCCTGTAAATTTCGCGTGCAAAGACTTGAATGATCAACGTTGTGTAGATAGGAGACAAAATGCTGCGTTCGTTTTTCTATATAGCCCGGGTTTGTATGGCGGGTGCAATGATGTTTGCAAGCCCTGTCGTTATGCATATGGCCCAGGCTCAGGAGCTGGGCAAGGCTAATATCGAAGCGGTGAGCAATGCGACCTTCGAGGTGGTAGTGCTTAAGCCGACGAAAGACACACTCGCTTACGAGCGCGCGTTACCCCTGGATCTGATCCCATTCTCAGTCCGCAATGATCTGTATTTCTCGGTCGGGACAGCCTTCGCGACCGGCGCGAACCAATGGATTACCGCGGCCCACGTTCTGAGCCTGGGCAGCAAGAGTTTGCATAAGACTTATCGCTTGCGCGACCGCTCGGGCAAAGTCTATGACATCGACAAGATATTGAAATACTCAAAACATCGCGATTTCGTGGTTTTCTCGATCAAGAACCCGCCCGCCATCAAGCCGCTTGCGATCAACACCAAGCCGCAGGTGAACGACAAGGTTTACGCTGCGGGCAATGCGCTCGGGGAAGGCATTGTATTTCGCGACGGACTCTATACGTCATTGACCCCCGAGGCGCAGGACGGTGAGTGGAAATGGATCCGCTTCTCGGCAGCAGCATCGCCGGGCAACAGCGGCGGACCGTTGCTTGATCTGCAGGGACGGGTCATCGGCGTGGTCATGGGGAAATCCGAGAACGAGAACCTCAACTATGCCTTGCCGATAAGCGAGATCTTGAAGGCGCAGGATCAGGTCGCCGATCTCGACGTAAAAATGCTGTACAAGATCGACAACATCCCGAACCAGTCCAGGATCGACCGCATACGCAAAAAAATCCCGCTGCCAAAATCCTACGCTGAACTGGATGCCAGTCTGACCGGCGACCTTTATGATTTTGGCGTCAAGCTTCAGAACGACTTCTTTGCCGAGCAGCATGCCCATGTATTTCCGCATGACAAAGAATCGCTGCGCCTGCTGAACTCGGACTACGACTCGGGAGCGATGCTCGGGATGATCGCAAGGGGAGAAGACGGGTTGTGGGATGCATTCTTTCCGCAGAAGACGAACAGTGAAGACATCGGCGGCAACGGCAGCCTGGTACGCGGCGTGCTCGGGGACACAATGCTGCTGCGCTTCCAAAAACCCGACGATGTCGAGATCGGTGCGCTGTACAAAGATTCAAAATTGATGATGGATCTGATCTTGCGCGGGTACTCCCTGCATCGCACGATAGCGACCGAGAATATCAAGATCACCTCCATGGGCAAGGCAAGCGAGGAATACACATACACCGACCACTATGATCGCAAGTGGCTGGTCCGCGTGTGGAATATCGACTACAGCGATGAACAGGTGGTCTTGTTTGCGTTGCCGATACCCGGCGGCTTCAAGGGGATGATGCGCATCGTATCGACGGAGCAAATGCCAGGGCATATGGGCGACCTGAAGGTGCTGGCTGACTTTACCTATGTCTCCTACTACGGCACGCTGGCGAAATGGCGCGATTTCCTGGCGCAACGCGATCTGATGCCGAAGGCGCTCGCCGACGTCAAGATCGATTTTGAATACGGCAAGCATTTTCGTTACAACTCCAAACGGCTTGCCCTGTCCTATGGCCCGGAGGAGATGCACGTCACTGAGCAAAGCGATCTGAAACTTCGCCTCTCCTACTTTATCGAGAACGACAAAGTGGTGTGGGATGTGACGCATGTCCAAATGGGCGATAACAAGGACAACTCGATCTTCTTTGCGCTCACGCGCAATGTGCAGCCGCCCAAGCAGCTGGATGACAAATTCCAGAGTGACTGGAGCAAGATGTCCCAGCGTCAATATCCATACAACAAGACGGCATTCTTCTCGGATAATCGCACGCTCATCGGCGACGTCGTTGCGTCCAGCCAGGCTTCAGAACAGAAGGCTGCGCGACTCCTGTATACGGCGATCTACAGTGCCGATGGCAGCCTGGAACAGAAGAGCGCGGAGACGAAGCTGGTTCGTTTCATGGATAAACTGAACGTGATCGAAAACTGATTTCATTGCGATCCCGAGGAAAAGCATGACCAACACGCGCTGTTACACATTGACCATCTCCTGCCCCGACCGCGCGGGCATCATCGCGGCGGTAAGCGGTTTCATCGCGCAGCACGGCGGCTTCATCGTCGAGGCGAGTTACCACACCGAGCAGGAGGCGCAGCGCTTCTTCATGCGGCAGGAGATACGTGCAGATTCCCTGCCTTTCGATGCAGAGGAGTTTCGCCGCCGTTTCACGCAGTTGGCGCAGGAGTTCGGCATGACCTGGCAGTTGGCCGATTCCGCCATCAAGAAACGGCTGGTGGTGCTGGTGAGCAAGCAGGACCACTGCCTGGACGACCTACTGCACCGCTGGCGCAGTAGCGAGTTGCAGGTGGACATCCCCTGCGTGATCTCCAACCACGAGGACTTGCGCAGTTTTGTCGAGTGGCACGGCATCCCGTTTATCTACATCGATATGCAGGACAAGACCGCCGCGTTCGCGCAGATCGCCACACTGTTCGAGCAACATCGAGGCGACAGCATGGTGTTGGCGCGCTTCATGCAGATCCTGCCGCCTGCGCTGTGCCAACGTTTTCCGGGGCGCATCATCAACATCCACCACAGTTTCCTGCCCTCTTTCGTCGGCGCGAAACCTTATCACCAGGCCTATCTGCGCGGTGTGAAGCTCATCGGCGCGACCTGCCATTACGTGACCGACGAACTGGATGCCGGGCCGATCATCGAGCAGGATACGGTGCGCATCGACCACGGCGATACGGTGGACGATCTGGTGCGCTACGGGCGCGACATCGAGAAAACGGTGCTGTCGCGCGGCTTGCGCTACCATGTGGAAGACCGCGTGCTGGTGTGCGGCAACAAGACCATCGTGTTCCGTTGATTCATAAAGATTTTTCAACCATCGCTTTTCACAGGAGTCACTATGAAACGTGCTTTAGGTTTAATTGTTGCAGTATTGCTTGCAGGTAACGCACTCGCCTTCGAACTGACCAGCCCGGACCCCGACGTGAAGACGGGCAAACCGATGACCAAGGTGCAGGAATACAAGGGCTTCGGTTGTTCCGGCGACAATCTTTCCCCGGCATTGGAATGGAAGAGTGTGCCTGCCGGTACGCGCAGTTTTGCCATCACTGTATTTGACCTTGATGCGCCTACGGGCAGCGGCTGGTGGCAATGGATCGTATATGACATTCCGGCTACTGCAACGAGCTTGCCGGCCGGGGCGGGGATCATGGCGGCATTGCCTGCCGGGGCGAAGCAAGGGCGCAACGATTTTGGCGAGCGCAATTTCGGCGGCGCCTGTCCACCCGTGGGTGACAGGCCGCACCATTACATCTTCACGGTCCACGCGCTCAAGGTGGACAAGCTCAATGTGCCGGAAGATGCCAGCGCGGCGCTGATCGGTTTCAACATACAGAGCAATCGTATCGGCCTGGCCAAGTTGACGACGACCTATTCGCGCTAACGCAACGCGGTTTGGGCTACCACGTAGAGGACTAGTGTGCCGGTATGCGGCACAAGACCACCATGTTCCGGTGAAGTGGCAACAGTGGGAGGCAACCATGAGGACTCGGGATCGTGAACTGACCGAACAGAATCGTTTGTTCGCAGGGATGGATTTCTCCAGTGTCGAGTACATGTTGGAGCGCTGTCAGCTGCGGAACCTGGTTTCCGGGGAGAAGTTGCTGCAACCTGACGTAGCGAATCATCATCTGTATCTGATCCTTGACGGTGAGTTGCGCGTCCAGCTGGTCGGGAAGGAAACGCTAGAACATACCTCTCTGGTCGCCGGTGAATGTACCGGGGAGATATCGCTGGTGGACGGAAAGAACCCTTCGGCGCTGGTGGTGGCGACCAAACCGACCCATGTGCTGGCAGTGCCGCATGACACGGTATGGTCGCTGGTCGACCAATCGCATACGATCGCGCGCAATCTGCTGTCCATCATCGTCGGACGTATGCGCAACGATAATTCCGCACTCATCACCGCACACCACAAGCGCACGCAGTTCGAGCATCAGGCGACTGTCGATGCGTTGACCGGCGTGCATAATCGCCGCTGGATGAACGAGGCGTTCCCCAGAATGCTGCATCGTTGTGCGCTCGACCACTTGCACAGCGCTGTCATGGTCATCGACATCGATCACTTCAAGCGGGTGAACGATGCCTATGGACATCTGGTCGGCGATGTCGCGCTGAAGACGTTGGCCAACATCATGCTGCTCAACCTGCGACCGCACGACCTGCTGGTGCGCTATGGTGGCGAGGAGTTTGCCATCATGTTGCCGGATACCGAGATCGAAGAAGCCGCGTCGATTGCCGAGCGCTTGCGCGCCATGGTTGCCGACAACGAGATACATTTTGGCGATCTGGAATTCAAGATCACCATCTCCATTGGCATCGCCCCGATACGACAGGAAGGAAAACTGGAAATCTTTTTCGGCGAAGCGGATCGCGCGCTCTATCGTGCGAAAAAATCCGGTCGCAACTGCATCGAGATAGCGATCTGAAGCTGTATTCGACCTCTCCGGAAACTAATTCCTGTAGCGCATACTCTATGGTGATGGAGATATTTCTTCTCGCTCAAGTTCGAACATCATTCGTATGGCAACATTACCGCCGACCCGCATAGCGAAGTACTCTATCGTGCGCCAACTGGGCGAGGGTGCGACTTCCAACGTCTATCTGGCGATGCGCGACGAGTCGCTCGCCATGGTCGCCCTCAAGCAGTTCAGAAAGGTGTTCCAGTCCGACGTGCACAAGAAGATGTTCCTCACCGAGGTCGAGCTGGGGAAAAAGATGCAGCACAAGAACATCGTGCATGTGCTGGAGGCCGACCTGAACGAGAAGAGCGGCGCGTATCTGGTGATGGAATATGCCAACGGCGTGTCGCTGGACAAGTACGAATATGCCGATAACCTGCTCCCGATCAAAACGGTGTTGTCCATCGTCGAACAGATTGCGAATGCATTGCGCTATGCGGCAGAGCTGGACATCGTGCACCGCGACGTCAAACCGGGGAACATCATCCTGATGCCTAACGGCACTGCCAAATTGACCGACTTTGGTTGTGCCGTGATGACCAAGGAACTGGATTCCGTGGTTGCCGGTAGCCTGGCGTATATGCCGCCCGAGCAACTCGAAGGACAGCCGCTCGATCAGCGGGCGGACATCTATGCGCTGGGCGCGGTGATGTATCGCCTGTTCACCGGAAAAAACACCTTCGAGGCGGACAACCCTTTCGATGCGCGGATCGCGGTGTTGAACTTTCCGATTATTCCCATCGAGACCTATCGCAAGGAATTTCCGCAGGTGCTGACGGCAGTGATCGAGCGCGCCATGAAAAAAGACCCGGCCGAGCGCTATGCCAACTGGGATGAGTTCATTCACGAATTCGGCGAGGCGGCACACGACATCCGCATGTCGGATTACGACACCGACTTGTACCGCGGCTTCAGTATGACCACGCAGGCCGTGCTGTCGAATTACATGGAAGCGGACCGCGAGTTTTCCAGAAGCGGTTTTTCCAGGAGCGGCTTCTCGCGCAGTGCGATGCCGGATTCATTCGGGTCGGGTGCGTAAAAAAGGGCACTGTTGTGCCCTTGAGGTGCTGCAGTGTTTCGCCACGGATAATCAGCGCAAGCTTGTCGTGTATTTCGCCTCGCCTCTGGGAGGCAGAGCCGCAATAGTTTGTCCGATTTGATCCAGCCGGGGATGTACTTCCTCGATCCGGTCAGCCAGCTTGTGCAATTCTTCAGACTCGACGCCGCGCGCCAACTTGAGCACTTCCTTTGCATAGGTGGCATCGGCGCACATCCACTCGACGTCGATGATGCGATTGATCTCGCGCCGCAGCAGGACATGTATCCGTCCAACCAAAGAAAACAGTATCTCCATTTCTCCGGGCATTTTTCGATCCTTCCAAAAGTTGAATCGCGAATGAAAAGGGCATCCGCAGATGCCCCTTTCAATGCTTGGCAGTCAGCGCTTACAGGTTGTAAGCACGCTCGCCGTGAGACGTCGTATCCAGACCTTCGCGCTCGTCTTCTTCCTTCACGCGCAGACCGATGGTCAGGTCGACGATCTTGTAGCAGACGAAGGCAACTACACCGGACCAGATGATCGTGGTCAGTACTGCCTGTGCCTGTATCCACACCTGGCCGCTGATGGTGGTATCGACGATGGTGTTGTGCACGTAATCGACGATGCCGGTGCCGCCCATGCTCCAGGTGTTGAACACACCAGTGAGCAGTGCGCCCAGGATGCCGCCGATGCCATGGATGCCGAATACGTCCAGCGCATCATCCGCGCCGAGCAGTTTCTTCAAGCCAGTCACACCCCAGAAGCAGACCACGCCAGCCAGTGCACCGATGGCCAAGCCGCCGCCGATGCCGACCCAACCGCAAGCCGGAGTGATGGCAACCAGACCGGCCACAGCGCCGGAAGCAGCACCCAGCAGGCTGGGTTTGCCCTTGACCAGCCACTCCGCACCCAACCAAGTCAACACGGCAGCAGCCGTAGCGATCAGGGTGTTAGCGAAGGCCAGGGTTGCCGTACCGCCGGCTTCCAATGCGGAACCCGCATTGAAACCGAACCAGCCCACCCACAGCAGCGAAGCGCCGAGCATGGTCATCACCAGGTTGTGCGGTGCCATCGGTTCCTTGCCGTAGCCGATACGTTTGCCGATCAGGAAGGCACCGACCAAACCAGCGATAGCCGCGTTGATGTGCACCACTGTACCGCCTGCGAAGTCCAGCGCGCCCTTCTGGAACAACCAGCCCGCTGTCGCATTGGCTGCATCAGCCGCAGCCTGGTCGGTGTAGGCATCGGGACCCGCCCAGAACCAGACCATGTGCGCGATCGGCAGGTAAGCGAAGGTGAACCACAGTGCGGAGAACAGCAGCACAGCACCGAACTTCATGCGCTCGGCGAATGCACCCACGACCAGCGCCACCGTGATGGCCGCGAAGGTGGCCTGGAAGGCGACGAAGGCGAACTCGGGGATGACCACGCCTTTGCTGAAAGTCGCTGCATTGGCAACAGAACCCGTCACCGGATCGAAGATGCCTTTCAGGAACAAGCGATCAAAGCCGCCGAAGAAAGCATTGCCGGTAGTGAATGCCAGCGAGTAGCCGTAGATTGCCCACAGCACGGTGATCAGTGCAAAGATGGCAAACACTTGCATCAGCATCGACAGCATGTTCTTGCTGCGCACCAGGCCGCCGTAGAACAGAGCCAGGCCGGGGATGGACATCATGATCACCAGCAAGGTGGCGACCAACATCCAGGACGTGTCACCCTTGTTGGGGGTCGGTGCCGGTGCCGCAACCGGTGCGGCGGGCGCAGCTGCCGGAGCAGCCGCAACGGGAGCCGTCGCTGCTGTCGCTGCCGGAGCAGCCTCGTCAGCGTAGGCAGAGCCAGACAGACCGCACAACATGGCCAGCAAGGCGAAAAGCGCAAATAACTTTTTCATCTCATTGCTCCTTATAAGGCGTCCGGGCCGGTCTCGCCGGTACGGATGCGGATCACTTGTTCGAGTTCTTGCACGAAGATCTTGCCGTCGCCGATCTTGCCGGTCTGTGCGGATTTTTCGATGGCTTCGATCACCTGGTCCAGCATGTCGCTCTTGATCGCCGCTTCCAGCTTGATCTTGGGCAAGAAGTCCACCACGTATTCCGCGCCGCGATACAACTCGGTGTGGCCCTTTTGCCGTCCGAAGCCTTTGACTTCAGTGACGGTGATGCCTTGCACGCCGATGGCGGAAAGCGCTTCACGCACTTCGTCCAGCTTGAACGGCTTGATGATTGCAGTGACGATTTTCATATTCACTTCTCCTTGAAGTGAGGGGCGCTAACCCGCCCCTCATTGAATTAGAACGAGTGAGTCAAAGACACGGCAACGGCACCCTTGGCCCAGTTGGTCTTGCGACCGGATGCGCTGGTGTAGGTGTAGTAACCGTTGGCCTTGGCAGTGGTATTGGTGTAGGACAATCCAAATACATACCCGCTCACATCCTTGGTAACGCCCAGCTTGTAGTCGCTGTAGGAAGGATCGGTGGAGACACCATCTGCGCTCACGCTTGCAGCCAGAATGTTGGCAAATTCACCTTTGTACTTTTGCTTGCCGTAGTGCGCAGCCAGCGTGAATCCGCTGTCGGCCACCGGGTAGCTCGCATTCACTTCGATGTAGTTCGTGCCGGTCGCATCGGGAACGGTCAGGAAGCTGTCCAGAACGCGTAGGAGTACTTCACGGTGACCCACTTGTAGCCGACCGAACCGTAAGCCTCTTTGGTATCGGCCTTGTCGTAGCCGCCGGCTGCAGGGATGTAATTACCCAGGTAGTTGTAGCCGATGAAGCCGACATCAAAGGGGACATCGTCAGTGATTGCTGCTTCTGTAGCCGGAATAAGTGTCCAGTTCCATACTAGCATCGCCTGTTGCTCCGCTACCGGTGATCCAGCTCACGTTGGAGCCCCACACGCCGGCATAAAGGCCGCTGGAGTGGCTGTAATCCATGCCACCTTGAATAGCCGGCTTGCCCACGGTTTGGGTGATGCCGCGGTAAACGTAGTTGGAGACAAGGCCCACGTTGCTGGTCACTGTATGTGCGGATGCGGGTGCATCGGCGGCCAATACCGGCAAGGCAAAAGAAGAAGCCAGAGCAGCAACAAGCAGTTTGTTCTTAAGCATGGTGTTTCCTTTCTATTAATATCAAAGTGGGATGAAGTATCCACGCCATCCTATCAGCAGAAACTGTGCCAGTCGCGAAAAGCCGCGCCAGTAGTGGGTTTGCAGTATGGCGCACAACAAACGGAAAATGTGACTGCACCAAGTGAATGCGCGAAAACGATGCAACGCACCCAAGCAGTGCGCCGGCAATTTGCTACACTAGCCGCATATTTACTTGAGGAGAAAGCGCCATGCTGAATACAAAATTCTTTGAAGAGATGTCGTCCAAACTGAACGAAGCCGTGGCCAACAGCCCCGCCAAGGATTTCGAGAAGAACGCCCGCGCCTTGCTGGCGCAAGGCTTCGCCAAACTCGATCTGGTCACGCGCGAAGAGTTCGAAGTGCAAGCGCAACGGCTGGACCGGCTGGAAGCACGCATCGCCGCGCTGGAAGCAAAAAAATAATCCGCAATGGGACTGGCCGTCCTGTATAGCCGCGGTCTCTCCGGCATGGATGCGGCGCTGGTCACCGTCGAGGTGCACCTCGCCAACGGCCTGCCCAACTTCACCATCGTCGGACTTCCAGAAGCGGAAGTAAAAGAAAGCAAAGACCGTGTGCGCGCCGCTTTGCAAAACTGCCAGTTCGAATTTCCCGCCCGCCGCATCACCGTCAACCTCGCCCCCGCCGATCTGCCCAAAGAGAGCGGGCGCTTCGATCTGCCCATCGCACTCGGCATCCTCGCTGCCTCCGCTCAGATACCCGCCGACCGCCTGAACGATTACGAATTTGCCGGGGAACTGGCGCTGACCGGAGAGTTGCGTGCGATACGCGGCGCACTGGCGATGACCTATCGTGCCGCCAACTCCGGACGCGCTTTCATCCTGCCTGCCGTCAATGCGCCGGAAGCGGCGCTGGTGGAGGATGCCGTGGTCTATCCCGCGCAATCGCTGTTGCAGGTGGCGGCACACCTCGCCGGGCGCGATGCGCTCACGCGCCATATCCCCGATACTCAAGCCGTCACACCGCACTATGCCGACATGCGCGAAGTGAAAGGTCAGACAGCATCCAAGCGCGCACTGGAGATCGCCGCTGCAGGAGGTCACAGTGTGCTGATGTCAGGTCCGCCCGGTACCGGCAAGAGCATGCTGGCTGCGCGCTTCCCCGGCATCCTGCCGCAGATGACGCAACAGGAGGCGCTGGAAAGCGCTGCCATGCAATCGCTGGGCGGCATGTTCGAAGTGGAGAACTGGAAGCGCCGGCCTTATCGCGCACCGCACCATACGGCTTCTGCCGTGGCCCTGGTCGGCGGCGGCAGCAACCCGCGTCCCGGCGAGATCTCAGTCGCCATGCACGGGGTGTTATTCCTGGACGAGCTGTCGGAGTTCGACCGCGGTGTGCTGGAAGTGTTGCGCGAGCCGCTGGAGAGCGGGCGCATCACCATCTCGCGTGCGGCACGCAGGGCGGACTTCAAGGCGCAGTTCCAGCTCGTCGCCGCGATGAACCCCTGCCCCTGCGGTTATCTTGGGCATTACAACGGCAAGTGCCGCTGCACGCCGGATCAAGTGGCGCGCTATCGCGGGAAAATATCAGGACCATTGCTGGATCGCATCGACATCCAGATCGAAGTGCCTGCCGTACCGCAGGAAGACTTGCTCAAACAGTCGGACGGCGAAAGCAGTGCTGCCATACAAGCCCGGGTCGAAACTGCGCGGCAGCGGCAACTTGCGCGGCAAAGCAAACCGAATGCACAGCTTTCCGTCACCGAAATCGATGCTTTGTGTGCGCCGGATGCGCAGGGCGAAGCATTGCTGCGCCAGGCGATCACGCGCTTGAATCTTTCCGCACGTGCTTACCATCGCGTGCTCAAAGTGGCGCGCACCATTGCCGATCTGGCGGGGAGCGAACACATCCAAACGGCACACATTGCCGAGGCGGTGCAATATCGCAGGATGGATAAGCAGGTTTGAAACGTCAGGCCGGATTCGGCGAGAGGCAGGATGGCCGGTCAAACAGGGCTAGCCGAACAATCGGGCAAACAACCCCTTTTTTCGTTCGATGAACTCGTTCTGCCGTGCCAGATTGGCTTTGACCGACGCAACATAATCCGCATCGTCGCGCTTGATGTGATTGAACAGCCAAGTCACCAGCAAGCTGTTCAGCGCCTTGGAAACATCCTCGCCTTTTTCATGCTTGGACTGGTATTCGCTTACCCGTTGGGCAAACAACTCATGGACTTTCTTGTGCGACTTGGCAAAAGGATATCCCGCCTCGTCCTGCATGCTTTCTTCAAAGCCGAAATGCGAGATCGTGTAATCGACTAACTCGTTGATCAAATTGCCGATGTCATTCCGCGAATAACCGTGGGAGCGGGCGTCATCCAACTGATTGATGTACTCCACGATGCGGCGGTGTTGCTGATCAATTACTTCGATACCAACGTTGAGCTGCTCCGTCCAAATGAACTTAGTCATCGACTTCCATGCCTCCCTATGTTGTACATACCGATCCGCCGATGCCGCGAGCGGAACAAATAACAACCGCTCGAATAGTATTGATTAATCCGGGCAGTATCAAGCCAAGACGGAGCCGCGTGCTAAAATTGCAACTGATTCCATGAGCCAGTGCACCATGAGCCACACACCACATCGCATCGAAAAACTCCTGCAACAACGCATCCTGATCCTGGACGGTGCCATGGGCACCATGATCCAGCGCCACAAGCTGACCGAGGCGCATTATCGCGGCACGGAGCTTTATGGCAATTACACGGGGCCGCGCCAAAACTTCGCCGACCATCATGTGGACGTGAAAGGATGCAACGACCTGCTGCTGCTGACCCAGCCGCATGTCATCGGCGGCATCCACCGCCAGTACCTGGAAGCTGGCGCTGACATCTTGGAGACCTGCACCTTCAACTCCACCTCGGTGTCGATGGAAGACTACGATCTAGTGCATCTGGTGTACGAGCTGAACGTGGCTGGCGCAAAGCTGGCACGCGGGTTGTGCGATGAATTTTGCACACCGCGGACAAACCGCGCTTCGTCGCCGGCGTGCTGGGCCCGACCGGCCGTACTGCCTCCATCTCGCCCGATGTGAACGACCCCGGTGCACGCAACGTCACTTTCGACCAACTGGTGGAAAGCTACGCAGAAGCGATACGCGGCTTGCTGGACGGCGGCGCGGACATCCTGATGGTCGAGACCATCTTCGATACGCTGAACGCCAAAGCCGCGCTGTTCGCCATCGAGCGCCATTTCGAGCAGCACCAAGTTGCGCGTGCCGATCATGATCTCCGGCACGATCACGGACGCTTCCGGTCGCACCTTGTCCGGCCAGACCACCGAGGCATTCTGGAACTCGTTGTCGCACGCCAAGCCGCTGTCTATCGGCCTGAACTGTGCGCTGGGCGCGGAGCTGATGCGTCCTTATGTGGAAGAGATGTCGCGCGTGGCGAGCTGCTATGTGAGCGCACACCCCAACGCCGGCCTGCCCAATCCGTTGTCCGAGACCGGCTACGACGAGCTGCCGGAGAAGACTGCGCGCCTGGTGAAGGAGTTCGCTACCAGCGGCTTCCTCAACATCGCTGGCGGCTGCTGCGGTACTTCGCCTGCGCACATCAAGGCCATCGCCGACGCGCTGAAAGACGTGCCGCCGCGCAAGCTGCCGAACCTGGAAAAACGCTGCCGCCTGTCCGGCCTCGAACCGTTCAACATCGGCGACGACTCGCTGTTCGTCAACGTGGGCGAACGCGCCAACGTCACCGGTTCGGCCAAGTTCAAGCGCCTCATTCTCGAAGGCAAGTACGACGAGGCGCTGGAAGTCGCCAAGCAGCAGGTGGAAACCGGCGCGCAGGTGATCGACATCAACATGGACGAGGCCATGCTGGACGGCGAAGCCGCGATGGTGAAGTTCCTCAACCTGATCGCCTCCGAGCCTGACATCGCGAAAGTGCCGCTGATGATCGACTCCTCCAAGTGGAGCATCATTGAGGCGGGGTTGAAGTGCGTGCAGGGCAAATCCATCGTCAACTCCATCTCGCTGAAAGAGGGTGAGGAGAACTTCATCAAGCACGCCACGCTGGTGCGCCGCTACGGCGCGGCGGCCGTGGTGATGGCGTTCGACGAGCAGGGTCAGGCCGACACTTATAAACGCAAGACCGAGATCTGTAAGCGCAGCTACGACATCCTGGTGAACAAGGTCGGCTTCCCGCCCGAGGACATCATCTTCGACCCGAACATCTTCGCGGTGGCGACGGGCATTGAGGAACACAACAACTACGCGGTGGATTTCATCGAGGCCACTGCCTGGATACGCAAGCACCTGCCGTTCGCGAAGATCTCCGGCGGCGTATCCAACGTGTCGTTCTCCTTCCGCGGCAACGAGCCGGTGCGCGAGGCGATCCACACCGTGTTCCTGTACCACGCCATCAAGGCCGGCATGAACATGGGCATCGTCAACGCCGGACAGCTCGGCGTGTACGAAGAGATTCCGAAAGACTTGCGCGACGCAGTCGAGGATGTGGTGTTGAACCGCAACCCCGATGCGGGCGAGAAGCTGGTGAAGCTGGCCGAGTCCGTCAAAGGCGGCGGCAAGGAGCAGGTCGAGGATCTGGAGTGGCGCAAGGGCACGGTGCAGGAGCGCCTGACCCACGCGCTGGTGCGCGGCATCACCACCTTCATCGTCGAAGACACCGAGGAAGCGCGCCTGCAGGCCAAATTCCCGGTCGAAGTGATCGAAGGCCCGCTGATGACCGGCATGAACGTGGTCGGCGACCTGTTCGGCGCGGGCAAGATGTTCCTGCCGCAGGTAGTGAAATCGGCGCGCGTGATGAAGCAGGCGGTGGCGCATCTGGTGCCCTACATCGAAGCGGAGAAACTGCGCTCTGGCGACACCAGCACCAAGGGCAAGATCGTGATGGCGACGGTGAAGGGCGACGTGCACGACATCGGCAAGAACATCGTCACCGTGGTGTTGCAGTGCAACAACTTCGAAGTGGTGAACATGGGCGTGATGGTGCCGTGCCAGCAGATCCTCGACACCGCGCGCGAACACAACGCCGACGTGATCGGCCTCTCCGGCCTCATCACCCCGTCGCTGGAAGAGATGGCGCACGTGGCGAAGGAGATGGAACGCCAGGGCTTCAAGATACCGCTGCTGATCGGCGGCGCAACGACCTCGCGCGTGCATACCGCTGTGAAGATCGAGCCAAACTATCCGAGCGGTACGACGGTGTACGTCAACGACGCTTCGCGCGCCGTGGGCGTGTGCAGCAACCTGCTCTCCGCGACCCTGCGCGACGACTATGTAGCCGAGATCAAAGCCGACTATGCAGCGGCGCGCGAACAGCACGAAGGCAAGAAGGGCAAGGCCAACTACGTCACGCTGGAAGAGGCACGTGCGCATGGCCTGAAAACCGACTGGAAGAAATACTCACCGCCCAAGCCCAATCTGCTCGGTGTGCAGAAGCTGGAGGCTTATCCGTTGGAGGTACTCGTAGAGTACATCGACTGGACGCCGTTCTTTCAGGCATGGGAACTGGCCGGACGCTACCCGAAGATCTTGCAGGACGAAGTGGTGGGTGAAGAAGCGCGCAAGCTGTTCGCCGATGCACAAGCCATGCTGAAGAAGATCGTGAAGGAGAAATGGCTCACCGCCAATGCCGTGTTCGGCCTGTTCCCCGCCAACTCGGTGAACAGCGACGACATCGAGATCTACACCGACGACAAGCGCAACAAGGTAGCGATGACCTGGCACAGCCTGCGTCAGCAGACCAAGAAGCCTGCCGACATCCCCAACTACTGTCTGGCCGACTACATCGCGCCCAAGGACAGTAAGCGTGAAGGACTACATCGGCGGCTTCGCCGTCACCACCGGCCTCGGCATCGACGCGCGCGTGGCAGAGTTCGAAAAGAACAACGATGACTACAGCGCCATCCTGCTGAAGGCGCTGGCCGATCGTCTGGCCGAAGCATTCGCCGAACACCTGCACCTGCGCGTGCGCCGCGAGTTCTGGGGCTATGCGGCGGATGAGCAACTAAGCAACGACGACCTCATCGCCGAGAAGTACCGCGGCATCCGCCCCGCGCCCGGCTACCCCGCCTGTCCCGAGCACAGCGAGAAAGGCCCGCTGTTCGAGCTGCTGCAAGCACCGAAGAACGCAGGCATCACGCTCACTGAGAGTTTCGCCATGCTGCCCACTGCAGCCGTAAGCGGCTTCTACTTTTCGCACCCGCAGGCGCAATACTTCGCTACCGGCAAGGTGGACAAGGATCAGGTTGCGGATTATGCGAAGCGCAAGGGCATGACGCTGGAAGAGGCGGAGCGGTGGTTGGCGCCGGTGTTGAGTTATTAGCGATTGAAATCAGTGTGGAGAAATCTTCATGGCAACAAATCAAAGAACAATTGCGATTTTGTGTGTGTTCTTGTTCTTTGTTTTGTTCGGTCTTTTCAAATTCCGAGAGACCGTAAATCGGTATAGCTACGTTCCAGAAGGACTAGGCGTTAATAAGATTCTTTTTGCTGCTGAAGACTCTTGGGGATTTGGACCAGGTGGAAATGAAACAGGAGTTATCGTGTACGAGTTGCCCGAAGGCGTTGCAGAGGAAATTCGGCATGGCGGTACTGACTATCTTGCCAAGTTGCCGCCGAGATCTGGGAGCAACCACGATTGGCACGGCCGTTTCGAGCGCTGGCAAAGCACTCCAATCACGTCAGACAGAGCTTGGTTTGCTGAGAAGGATGCATCCCCAAGAATTGCGAATTACCTGAACCAATATGGCTTTGGGATTCCAATAGACGTTCAGATAGAACGCGACATAGATGATGTAATCTCAAAGCAGGGAAGCTACTTTGCTTATGGACGAATTGGAATGCTAATTGTCATTCCCGAGATCCATCGGGTTGTATTCGCATATGCCGGTTAGTTTTTATATGAATGCTGTAATTAACAATAAAGGAAATTAGCATCATGATTACCCTCATCAAAACCGACACCAAACTAGGCGAAGGCGCCGAAGCGCAAGCCGGCCAGACCGTCATCGTGCATTACACCGGCTGGCTTTTCGACGAGAGCGCACCCGAGAACAAGGGCAAGAAGTTCGACAGCTCGCTCGACCGCAACGAGCCGTTCGACTTTCCGCTCGGCGGCGGGCGCGTCATCAAGGGCTGGGACGAGGGCGTGCAGGGGATGAAGGAAGGCGGACAGCGCACGCTGGTGATCCCGCCGGAGATGGGCTACGGCCCGCGCGGCGCGGGCGGCGTGATTCCGCCGAATGCGACGCTGGTGTTCGACGTGAAGCTGCTCAAGGTGATCAAGACCGACATCGTCGATACCAAGATCGGCGAAGGCGAAGAAGCGCATGAAGGGCAGCACGTGACCGTGCATTACACCGGCTGGCTGTTCGACAAGAACGCGCCGGAGAACAAGGGCACCAAGTTCGACAGCTCGCGCGACCGCGACGAGCCGTTCGATTTCCCGCTCGGCATGGGCCATGTCATCCAGGGTTGGGACATGGGCGTGCAGGGCATGAAGGTGGGCGGACAGCGCACGCTGGTGATCCCGCCGGAGATGGGTTATGGCAAGCGCGGTGCGGGCGGCGTGATTCCGCCGAATGCGACGCTGGTGTTTGAAGTGGAACTGCTGGGCGTCAACTAAAGTTTTCGCTCGATGAACCTGATCTCCAACCCGCTGCTGGTCACGGCGCTGATGCTGGCGGTGTCCAACCTGTTCATGACGTTCGCGTGGTACGGGCACCTGAAGAATTTCGCCTCGTCGCCCTGGTATGTGGCGGCGCTGGCGAGTTGGGGCATCGCGCTGTTCGAGTATCTGCTGCAGGTGCCGGCGAACCGCATCGGCTATACCGAGTTAAGCCTCGGGCAGTTGAAGATCATGCAGGAAGTCATCACGCTGACGATATTCGTGCCGTTCGCGGTGCTGTACATGAACCAGCCGTTGAAGATGGATTATCTGTATGCGGGGCTGTGCCTGATGGGCGCGGTGTATTTTATTTTTAGGACATAAGCGCAATGAGCCAACAAAAACACATCCACATCCTCGGCATCTGCGGCACTTTCATGGGCGGCATCGCGGCCATCGCGAAGCAGTCCGGTTATCGCGTCACCGGCTGCGACGCCAACGTCTATCCGCCGATGAGCACGCAGCTCGAGGCACAGGGCATCGAGCTGATCGAAGGCTTCGGCGTGGAGCAGCTCGACCTGAAGCCGGACGTGTTCGTCATCGGCAACGTGGTGTCGCGCGGCAATCCGCTGATGGAAGAGATCCTCAACCGCAACCTGCCCTATGCCTCCGGCCCGCAATGGCTGGCTGACACGCTGCTGCGCGACAAGTGGGTGCTGGGCGTGGCGGGTACGCACGGCAAGACCACCACCACGTCGATGCTGGCGTGGATACTGGAACACGCGGGGCTGAATCCCGGCTTCCTGATCGGCGGCGTGCCGCAGAACTTCGGCATCTCGGCGCGCATCACCGACGCGCCGTTCTTCGTGATCGAGGCGGACGAATACGACACCGCGTTCTTCGACAAGCGCTCCAAGTTCGTGCACTACCATCCGCGCACCGCGATTCTGAACAACCTCGAATTCGACCACGCCGACATCTTCCCCGACCTCGCGGCCATCGAGACGCAGTTCCACCATCTGGTGCGCACCGTGCCGGGCAACGGGCTGGTGGTGAGCAACGGCCGCGAGGAGTCGCTGGCGCGCGTCATCAAGCGCGGCTGCTGGACGCCGGTGGAGAAGTTCGGCAGCGACGATGGCTGGAACATCGATGCCAATGAACAGGTGACGCTCAACGGCAAGGTGCAAGGCAAGCTGCAGTGGGAGCTGATGGGCGAACACAACCGCATGAACGCACTGGCTGCGCTGGCCGCTGCGCGCCATGCCGGCGTGCCCGTCGCGCAAGGTCTGGCTGCGCTGGCCGCATTCAAGAACGTGAAGCGCCGCATGGAAGTGCGTGGCACGGTCAATGGCATCACGGTGTATGACGACTTTGCACATCACCCCACCGCCATCGACACAACCGTCGCCGGTCTGCGCCGCAAGGTGGGCAAGGCGCGTATCCTCGCCGTGCTGGAACCGCGCTCCAACACCATGAAGCTGGGTGTGATGAAGGATGCGCTGCCCGGCAGCCTGAAAGATGCCGACCTGACCTTCTGCTATGCCGGCAACCTCGGCTGGGACGCGCGCGGTGCCCTTGCGCCGCTGGGCGACAAGGCAGTAGTGAAAGACGATCTCAACGAATTGATCGAATCTATCGCTGCCGTGACAAAGTCAGGCGACCAGATCCTGGTGATGAGCAACGGCGGGTTCGGCGGGATACACGAGAAGCTGCTGAAGCGCCTGCAGAGCTAACTCACTGCAGGATGAATTCGATCACCTCGGTCGGGTCTTCCGAGAAAGGCTGGCCCAGGCTGATCATTCCCGCTCCGTGCAGCACGATCTGCTGGTGATTGAGCTGGATGACCTGGTCGTCGCTGAAGCGGATGTAAGTACCGTTCACGCTGTAATCGGTGAGCAGGAACTTCCCGAAGTTATTCTCGATGCGGGCGTGCTGGCGTGAGGCCAGGTTGTTTCGGATCATCAAGTCGCAATCTTCGCCGCGCCCCAGCAAAACGCTATTCAGGCTTGCGCTCAGGGTGATGATCTGCTGGTGGTAGCGCAGCATCAACTCATGTCTGGCTTCGGCAGGCTTGCGGAATGCAGACATACCGATACGGGTCCTTGTCGTGTCTTCCCGTTCCCACTGTATCTGGAACACATCGAAGGTCCCTTCTTTGCCGCGAAACGCGGTGCGCATCACTTGGTGTGCCGTTTTCTGCATCTTGGCGGGAAGCAGCTCCACCACCTTGTGCGTGGCCATGATCTGGCGGGCACGCGTGATGGCGGTGACGCGCGCAGCGATGTTCACCGTGTCTCCATACACGTCGCCACCTTCATGAAGGATCTCGCCGTAATGCAGGCCGATGCGCACATAGATCGGGTGTTCGCCACCTGGGTGATGATTCTCCACCGACGATTGCATGGCACAGGCCGCCTCGACCGCAGCTGCGGCGCTGGGGAAGGCGCACATGATCTCGTCGCCGATGGTCTTGATCAATATGCCCTGATGGACAGCCATCTCGAGCTTGAGGATGTCGAGTGTGCGCGTGACCAGTTGCAGAGCCAGTTCGTTACCCAGCTTGTCATACAGCGCAGTGCTGCCGCTGATATCAGCGAACAGGATGGCGGCAGTCTGCTGTGAAGGATTCATCAGCCATTCGCCCCGAACATCATCCGTTTCGCCACGAACTTCTTCGCGAGCGGGATGCAGTCCAGCAATGTGAGTGCGGCGGAGCGCACGTGACCCAGCAAAGGCAGGTCGTTGGAGAACAGGCGCACCAGTCCATCGGTGAAGCGGATGCCGGCGTTGCGGTCGATGCGGCGCGATTTGCGATACTCGGCACACATCGCCGCCGAGCCGATGTTGTCCGGTGCGCTGTCGAGGATGACCTGCGCCAGCTCCCAAGCATCGCGGATGCCCAGGTTGAAACCTTGGCCGGCCACCGGATGCAGCGTCTGCGCGGCGTTGCCGATGAGCACGGTGCGCGGGAAGGTGATGTCGGGTGCTCGCTTCAGGCGTAGCGGATAACAACTGCGCTTGCCGACGCCGGTGAAGGTGCCGACGCGATCCCCGAAATGTTCTTGCAGACGTTGCAGGAAGGTCGCGTCATCCCAGTGCAACATCTCCTGTGCCGCTTCGTGCGAGGCGGTGAGCACCAGTTCATAACCATCCAGATACGGCAACAGCGCCATCGGACCCTGTGCCGTGAAGTGCTCGAAAGCCTTGCCGGCGCAAGGCTGCGAACTGGTGACATGGGCGATGATGCCGCTCTGGCCGTAGTCCTGGATCTGCGGTGGGTGCGAGACTTCGAGCAGTTTGCCGCCCTCGGCCACGACGGCGAGCCGCGCAGTGAGCGTGTGTGTCTGGCCTTGATGTTGGTAGGTGAGTGTGGCGTTCTCGTTCGAGCTGGCGAGATCGCTGACCGCAGCGCCGTACAGGCAGCGGATGTCGGAACGCTGCAGACCTTGCTGCAAAGCGGCATGCAGCGCGGTATAGGGCAGCACGTAGCCCATCTCCGGTACGTTCAGTTCATCGGCGCGCAAGGTGGTGTGACCGGGGGAATGCTTCTGCGTGACTTCGATGACCTGGATACCGCTGACGTTCTGCAAGGTGTTCCAGCGCCGAGGCGCTGCAGCAGCAGACGCGAGCCATAGGACAGGGCCAGTGCGCGCGGATCGGTGGTGTTGACCTCGGATTCGCGCGCTTCGAGCAGTACCACGTTCAGATCGTTGCCTTGCAGGGCCAGCGCCAGCGCGGCGCCGACGGGGCCGCCACCGATGATCGCGACATCGCAGCTGATCTCATTCATGACGCATGACCTCCTCGATCTCGTTCACTGTCTTCGGTGCATCCTGCGTCAGCACTTCGTTGCCCTTCTCGGTGATAAGCACGTCGTCCTCGATGCGGATGCCGATGTTCCACAAGTCACGCGGCACATTGTCCGCTTGGGCGGATATAACAGCCGGGTTCGACGGTGAGCGTCATGCCGGCCTGCAGGGGTCGCCATTGCTCGCCGATCTTGTATTCGCCGACATCGTGCACGTCCATGCCCAGCCAGTGGCCGGTGCGGTGCATGTAGAACTGTTTGTAGCTTTCCGTTTCGAGTACCGATTCTACAGAACCCTGGCACAGTTTGAGGTCGACAAAGCCTTGTGCCAACACGCGCAGTGCAGCCTCGTGCGGCGCGTTCCACAGCCGGCCCGGCTTCGCCGCAGAGATGGCGGCGGCCTGCGCGGCGAGCACGATCTCATACACGTCCTTCTGCGCCGCGCTGAATTTGCCGTTCACCGGGAAGGTGCGCGTGATGTCGGAAGCGTAACTTTCGAGTTCGCAGCCGGCATCGATGAGCAGCAGGTCGCCGTCATTGAGGCGTGTATTGTTGCCGACGTAGTGCAAGGTGCAGGCGTTCGCGCCGCCGGCGACGATGCTGGTGTAGGCGGGATGGCGCGCGCCGTGGCGGCAGAATTCGTGCAGCAGTTCGGCTTCCACTTCGTATTCGAATCGGCCGGGGCGGGTGAAACGCATGGCACGGCGGTGTGCGCCGCAGGAGATCTTTGCCGCACGGCGCATGGTGTCCTGCTCCTGCGCGTCCTTGAGCAGGCGCATCTCGTTGAGCAACTCGCGCACATCGCGGATCTCGTTCGGCGCGCGGATACCGCCTGCGCGCTTTTTCTTTCACCGCCTCGCGCAGTTTGAGCAAACGCGCATCCCATGTCGCGTTGCCACCCAGCGGATAGAACAGCGCGGGCTGGTTGCCCATCAACTCCATAAGCTTCTCATCCAGTTGCGCGATGGGATAAGCGGCATCGAAACCGAACTTCTCGCTCGCGGCATCGGGGCCGTAACGGAAGCCATCCCAGATCTCGCGTTCCGCATTCTTCTCGCGGCAGAACAGGAGGCTTTGCATCTTGTCGCCTGCGATCAACACCAGCACGGCTTCCGGTTCGGCGAAGCCGCTGAGGTAATAGAAGTGGCTGTCGTGGCGATAGTCGTAATGGGTGTCTGCGTTACGCGCGACTTCCGGCGCGGTGGGAATGACAGCGATGCCGCGCTGCATCATGGTTTGCAGGCGTTTGCGGCGTTCGGCATGGAGGGCGGGGTTGAGCATGGATGGTATTTTGCGGTGCGCGCGATGTCTTGTCGAGTTTGCATCTGGCGCAATCAGTTGTCGGGAGGAGATAAATAGCGATCTGCGCTCCAGATCAACCGGTCGGGGAGGAAAGAGATTGTTTGAACAGCGGATAGAATTCGCGGTCCGTCTTGAGCATATGCCGTGCGACCACTTCGTCCGCGAGAAAATCCACCAATTCGCCTATCGTGACACCTCCCGCTGCCGCGGCGTCACGGAGCTGTAGCGCACGTTCGACCAGACGCTTGTGGGCTTGTGCCTGAACTTCCAGTCCGGCGTAGTGGTGTTGGGCAAGAATGGCTTCTTCGTTCGCGAAATGCTGTACCACATGCGCGAGCAGTTTGTTCAAGGCTTCGTCGAAATTGTGCGGATTTGATGCCCGCTTAAACGCGGCATCGATCAGCGCATTGGCCAGTTCGAACAATCTTCGATGTTCCTGATCGATAGTGGGTTCGCCGCAATCATAGGATTCATGCCAGCTCAGGCGCAGAATCATGGCGCTTTGATCGGCCGCCCACAGATCGCTGCTGCCGTGCTGATCGACCACGACGCGGTTGCGGCCGCTGTTCTTGGCGGCATACAGCGCGGCATCGGCACGGCCGAAACCAGGTGAGTTCACTTTCGCCGGAAACGTGTTCTGCGACCCCGAGGCTGATGGTGATGTTTCCGGCGGTTTTGATCTTGTGCTGTTCGATCTTGGCGCGCAGCGTCTCGGCCAGCTTCGTTGCGGAACGGTAACTGGTGGACGGGGCCAGGATGACGAACTCTTCCCCGCCCCAGCGAAACAGCATGTCCGAGGTGCGAATGCTGCTCCGCACCACTTTGACCAGTTCGCGCAGCACTTCATCGCCGACGGCATGGCCGTGCACATCGTTGACCTGTTTGAAGTGGTCGATGTCCAATAACACCAGGGCGACCGGTTGGTGATAGCGGACGCTGCGGGTTAATTCGACAGCAATGGTTTTGTCGAAGTGCGAGCGGTTCCACGCTCCCGTCAGGCGATCCGTCGAGCTCAGTTTTTCCAGCTCGATGATGCGATTGCGCAACTCGGCCAGTTCGGTGTTGTAGGCGATCTCGACAGATTTTTCGAGTACCAGGATGGTGCTATCGCCGATTTTGACCGACCGGACAAAGATCGGCGAGGTGTAGCCGTGACATAGCAATGAAACAGGCGCGCGCGTGTGATCGTATGGATCCTTCAGGATCTTCCGCAGGCTGTCCGACTTAAGGCAGGAACCGTCGAATGTATCGATAAAACACCGGTTGAGTAACTTGACGTCGCCAGCCCGATCCAGCACAGCCAGCGGCAACGGGAACTGCATGAGCAGGTCGCGGATATGTGTTTCGGAAAGCCAGGAAATATCGCCGTTCGACATTCTTCCCCCTGCATCAAAGTGACAACCAACTGAGCCAGTCTTGAGTAACCGGATGCATCCTACCACTGTTGGGGAGTAGGTCAGCGTTCAGGGCAAGGCGACTTTTCAGCTTGAAGCAGAGCGTAGCTGCCGATCAAGCTCCTCCAGCCGCTGCGGCGTGCCGACATCGATCCATACCCCGCGATGATGTTCGCCGCTGACTTTTCCCAGCGCGATCTGCTCGCGCAGCAAGGGAGCGAGCGGAGCTTTGGTTCCGCGCGGAATGTGGGCGAACAGTTCGGGCCGATACAGGCCGATGCCGCTGAACGTCAATTTGGGGGCGGTATCGGTCACGCGTGCGCCATGCAAGCCGAAATCCCCGTTGGGGTGATGGTCGGGGTTATCCACCAGCACCAGATGCGCGTTGTCCTGATTGCGGCGCATCTGGGCGGCAAGTGCGGGCAGCCGTGCGAAATCGTAATCGCAATAGACGTCGCCGTTGACCACGGCAAATGGCTCGCTGCCCAGCAGGTGCTGGGCAAACGCGATGCCCCCCGCTGTTTCCAGTGCGGTGCCTTCGGATGAGTAGCGAATCCGTGCGCCAAACTGGCTGCCATCCCCCAATGCCTGTTCGATCTGTGCGCCGAGGTGGGCGTGATTGATGACGAGGTCAGTGATACCTGCACGCACCAGCCGTTCGATGTGCCACACGATGAGCGGTTTGCCGCCAGCTTGCAGCAAGGGTTTGGGCGTGTGGTCGGTAAGCGGGCGCATGCGTTCGCCGCGTCCGGCCGCCAGTATCATTGCCTTCAACTGGAGGCCCCGGCCGTGGCTGCGTGCTGTTCCAACTCTATCAGCAGATTAAGCAAGGGTTTGAGGTCGATGTAACGTTCGCAGGCGCGGACCAGATACTCCATCACCAGCGGCATGTCTTTCAGGTAGCCGTCCTTGCCGTCGCGGTGATAGAGGCGTGCGAAGATGCCCAGTACTTTGATGTGGCGCTGTACACCCATCATCTCGTAGTCGCGGTAGAACTCGCCGAAGTCTTCGCGTACCGGCAATCCGGCTTTGCGCGCCTTTTCCCAGTAACGGATGACCCAATCCATGATCTCTTCCTCCTCCCAGCGGATGTAAGCATCCTTGAACAGCGAAGCGAGGTCGTAGGTGATGGGGCCATACACCGCATCCTGGAAATCGAGGATGCCGGGGTTGGGTTCCATCACCATCAGATTGCGCGAGTGGTAGTCGCGGTGCACGTACACACAGGGCTGCGCGAGGTTGTTGGCGAGGATGCGGGCAAACACCTCTTCCAGCTTGGCTTGCTGTTTGGCGGTGAGCGTCACGCCCAGATGCTTGGCGATATACCACTCGGGAAACAGGTTCAGTTCGCGGCGCAGCAGGGCTTCGTCGTAAGGCGGCAGTTCGTTTTCGTGCGAGGCGAGCTGGATCTTGATCAGGGCATCGGTTGCCGCACCATATAACTTGGGGGCGCTGGCAGAGTCGAGTGCCTGCAAATAAGTGGTGTTACCGAGGTCGGACAGCAGCAGGAAACCCTGGCTCAGGTCTTGCGCATAGACATGCGGCACATGCGTTCCCGCATCCTCGAACAGCTTGCCCACATGCAGAAAGGGTTTGCAGTCTTCGTGTTGCGGCGGTGCGTCCATCACCACTTTGGTGCTGCCGTCCGCGAACGTGGCGCGAAAATAGCGGCGGAAGCTGGCGTCGGCAGAAGCGGGGGCGATGGTGAAGGTTTCGTTCGGGAACAGGCTGGAAAGCCAGTCGGTAAGCTGTTTTTGACGTTGCATTTGATTGCCTTAATGAGGGTTTTGTGCGATTTTAGCACCTTAATATATTTGCCCCGCACCATGCGTTTTAGTTTTCCCCCTGTTGCCCTCCTTTTGCTTGGAATATTTCCGCTGCCTGGTCATGCGGCAGATGCCCCGTTGCCGCTCAAGCTGGATCGCACGTTCAAGAAGCTTCCCGTGGCGTCGGAGGGGACGACGGCCTTCATCAATGCGAACCATGTGGAAGCCAAGAAGGGCGAACAATTGGAGGCGTACGGCAATGTCGAGTTGCGCCAGAACGGGCAGGTGATCAGCGCCGAGCATTTGCGCTATGACCAGATCAGCAAGGATGTGTTGGCGGAGGGTGCGGTTCGGCTCGAACAGAACGGCGCGGTGCTGCGCGGCCCGGTATTGAAGCTGAATCTGGATAGCGATCTGGGCGACATGAACCAGCCGCAGTTCGAATTCAGCGAGAATCATGCACGCGGCGCTGCAGAAAATTTGCACATCGCGGGCAGGAAGAACTACACCTTCGAGGATGCGACTTACACCACTTGTCCGGTCGGAAATGACGATTGGCTGTTGCGCATGGGGCGTTTGGATATCGACCGTAACACACAGATCGGCGTGGCACGCAACGCGCGGGTAGAGTTCAAAGGGGTGCCGATACTTTACACGCCGTGGATGGACTTTGCGCTGAACGACAATCCGCGTTCCGGATTTCTGGGTCCGACCTTCGGCAGCACCAACAAGGGCGGCGCGGAAATCATGCTGCCGTATTTTTGGAAGATCGCGCCCAACTACGACGCGACCATCGCGCCGCGCGTGATCGCCAAGCGCGGGACGCAACTGAACAATGAATTTCGTTATCTGGAGCCGAGCTACACCGGCGAGGCCCACTACGATGTGTTGTCTAACGATCGCGAGAGCAAACTTACCCGTTCGCGCCTGGCGTTAAAGCATGCACAGGGCTTGGGTGGCGGTTTCAGTCTGGCATTGAACCTGAATCGCGTGTCGGATGACGCCTATTTCCGCGACTTGTCCAGTTCGGTGAGTGGCACGTCACAGACCAACCTGCTGCGCGACGGCCTGCTGTCGTACGGCGCAGGCTGGGGGTCGGCCTCGGCACGGGTGCAGCGCTACCAGACGTTGCAGGATCCGCTGGCACCAGTGGCGGTTCCCTATCGGCGTCAGCCGCAGATCAATCTGAACGCGCAACAGACCGCGGCCTCTGCCAATGTCACGTTCGCCGGCGAATTCGTGGATTTCCGCCATGACACTTCCGTCAGCGGGCAACGCCTGGTGCTCTATCCTTCGGTGAGCTATCCACTGGTGAGCGATCCCGGTTATTACCTGACACCCAAGCTGGGGGTGCATCACACCCAATACCGGATGGGTGCGAACAACACTGCGGCGCTGCCCGATGCAACGCGCACGCTGCCCATCTTCAGCATGGACAGCGGCATGCTGTTCGAGCGTGATTGGGCATCCTTTTTTGGCGGCGATTACGTGCAGACCATGGAGCCGCGTCTGTACTACGTATACGTGCCCTACAAGGATCAGAACCAGTTGCCCAACTTCGACTCGGCACAGGCGCCGTTCAGTTTCGGGCAGATATTCACCGAGAACAGATTCTTCGGCAGCGACCGGGTGGGTGATGCGAATATGGCGACACTGGCCTTGACTTCGCGCGTGATAGACAACGAAGGTGGCACAGAACGTTTGCGCGTGATGTTGGGTGAAAGGTTCAGCTTCACGGCGCCGCAGGTGAATCTGGTTACTCAAACAAACAACACCAACCGCTCGGACATCTTGCTCAGTGTCGGCGGAAAACTCACCAGGAAATGGTCGCTGGACAGCCTGGTGCAATTCAACCCCAATCAGTCGCATACCGAGTCGTATAACGTGACGGCCCGGTACCGGGCCGAAGCGGGCAAGCTGCTTAACTTTGGTTACCGTTTCACGCGCAATACCCTGCGCCAGACGGACATTTCGACGCAATGGCCGTTGTTCGGCCGCTGGCAAGGCGTGGCGCGCCTGAACTATTCCTTGCAGGACAAGCGCGCGGTGGAGGCGCTGGGCGGGCTGGAGTACAATCAGGCCTGTTGGGCGGTGCGGCTTGTGGCGCAAAGCTTTACCACCGCTACCCGCGAACGATCCACCGGTATCTTCCTGCAATTGGAGCTGAACGATCTGGTGCGTATCGGTTCCGATCCGCTGGATGCCTTGCGCAACAGCGTGTCCGGTTACACCAAAACAAACAATTTACCTGCCGAGCAGCCAGTACAGGGTCTGCGTTGATTGACCGATAACCGAAAGAGAACATGCTGAGCAAAAATATTTTGGCCCTTATTCTGATCGCAACGGCGAGCGGCGTTTTGGCGGCAGAACCGCAAAAAAAGAGTGTTTCAGTCGATCGCATCGAAGTGGTGGTGAACGATGACGTCATTACCCGCCGCGAACTGGACGAGCGCGTCATCAGCGTGACGAAGATGTTGCAAAAACAGAAGACCGCACTGCCGGAGCAGAGCGTTCTGGAGCGGCAGGTGCTGGAGCGCATGATCGTCGAGATGCTGCAGGCGCAGTTCGCCAAGGAGAGCGGCTTGCGCATCGATGATGCGCAACTCGACAAGACCATTTTGCGCATCGCGCAACAGAACAAATTTCCGACGGTCGCGGCATTTCGCGCCAAACTGGAACAGGATGGAACCGATTTCAGGAAATTTCGCGAAGAGATACGCAATGAGATCATCTCGGTGCGCCTGCGCGAACGCGAGGTCGATAGCAAATTGGTTATCAGCGAGAACGATGTCGATAACTATCTGAGCAATCAGGAACGCCAAGAGGGCAAGGGCGAAGAGTTGCAACTGGCCCACATCCTGGTGGTGGTGCCGGAGCAGGCCAGTGCGGACAAGATACAGACCTATCGCGTGCGTGCAGAGCAGGCATTGGCCAAGTTGCATGCGGGGGCGCCATTTGCACAGGTGGCTGCCGGCTACTCCGATGCGCAAGACGCACTCAAGGGCGGCGAGCTTGGTTGGCGTCCAGCTGATCGCCTGCCCCCTTTGTTTGCGGAGCCTTTGCAAAAGATGAAACCAGGAGAGGTGAGTCCGGTGCTGCGCAGTCCAAGCGGTTTCCACATCATCAAGTTGCTCGACCGCCGCAGTAAAGATACGCCAGTCGTGATCGTGCAGACGCATGCGCGCCATATCCTGATCAAAACCAGCGAGCTGGTTTCCGAGAACGAGGCAAAGAGCCGCCTGCAGGAGATCAAGCAGCGCATCGACAAGGGGGCGGATTTTGCTGCAGAGGCGCGCCTGCATTCCGAAGACGGCAGTGCCCCGCAGGGCGGAGATCTGGGGTGGCTGTCGCCTGGGGAAACGGTGCCGGAATTCGAGAATGCCATGGACGCTCTGAAGGTTGGTCAGGTGAGCGGCTTGGTGCAGTCCGGGTTTGGCTGGCATCTGATCCAGGTGCTGGAGCGGCGCAATACCGATGTAAGTGTGGAGCAGAAACGGCAGCGCGCACGCCAAGCCATCCGCACCTTCAAGTCGGATGAGGCCTTCCAGGATTGGTTGCGCCAACTGCGCGATCGCGCTTTCATAGAATATCGCAACACCGCGAATTGATGGCGCAACTCCTCGCCATCACCGCAGGCGAACCCGCAGGCATCGGCCCCGATCTCTGTCTGCAATTGGCGCGGCATGAACAGCCGCTGGTGGTGATTGCCGACAAGTTGTTGTTGCAGCAGCGTGCAGCGCAACTTGACATCGATGTACCGCTGCATGACTACACGACCGCCACACCGCAAACGGCCGGCAAGCTGAGCGTGTTGCACGTTCCCTTGGCGCGCTCCGCGCAAGCCGGGAAGCTCGATTCGGCGAACGGGCCTTACGTGCTGGAGACTTTGCGCCGTGCGCTACAGGGTTGCCTGTCGCATGAATTTGCTGGCATGGTCACGGCACCTGTACACAAGGGCGTCATCAACGATGCGGGCATTCCCTTCACCGGCCATACCGAGTTCCTCGCCGAGCAGACGCACACACCTCTGGTGGTAATGATGCTGGCGGGCGGAGGCATGCGCGTGGCGCTGGCGACCACGCATCTGCCGTTGCGCGAAGTGGCGGATGCCATCACACAGCCCTTGCTGGAAAGCGTGCTGCGCATCCTGCAGCGCGACCTGCAACGCCGTTTCGGAATCACCCATCCGCGCATCCTGGTCGCGGGACTGAATCCGCATGCGGGCGAAGGCGGCCATCTGGGACGCGAGGAGATCGAGATCATGATCCCCGTGCTGGATAAGCTGCGCGCCGAAGGTTTCAACGTGAGTGCGCCGATCCCAGCCGATACCCTGTTCGCCGCACATCGCTTGCGCGAATGCGATGCCGTGCTGACGATGTATCACGACCAGGGGTTGCCAGTGTTGAAACACGCCAGTTTCGGCGAGGGCGTGAACATCACGCTCGGCCTGCCTTTTATCCGCACTTCGGTCGATCATGGCACGGCATTGGAATTGGCAGGCACGGGCAAGGCCAATGTCGGCAGCCTGTTGGAGGCGATCAAGGTCGCGATGGAGATGGTGCGGCATGAACGGGCATAAAACGAAAGGCATTTTTGGTTCCGGCATCACATGCTGCGCATATGAGCCTGCACCAAAATGCTTTTTGGGATTATTGAAATGAATCACAAAGCCAAAAAGCATTTTGGACAGAACTTCCTCGTCGATCAAAACATCATCGCCGACATCGTGCGCGCGATCCGCCCCGAAGCTGCTGACAATATGGTGGAGATCGGCCCCGGTCTGGGCGCGCTTACGCGTCCGCTGCTGAAGCAGTTGAACAAATTGCATGTGGTGGAGATCGACCGCGACATCATCGCGCGCCTGAAAACGGATTACCCGCAGGACAAAATCGTCATCCATGAGGGTGATGCGCTGAAGTTCGATTTCGCCACGCTGGGGGCACCGTTGCGCATCGTCGGCAACCTGCCTTACAACATCTCGTCGCCGTTGCTGTTCCACTTTGCCGACTATGCCGCGCGTATCACCGACATGCACTTCATGTTGCAGAACGAAGTGGTGGAGCGCATGGTGGCCGAACCGTCCACGCCGGAATACGGACGCTTGTCGGTGATGCTGCAATACCGCTTCTACATGGAAAAGCTGCTCGACGTGCCGCCGCAGTCGTTCCGCCCTGCACCCAAGGTGGATTCGGCCATCGTGCGCATGATCCCGTTGCCGGCCGACAAGATCGCCGTGCAGAACGAGACGTTGTACGCCCAAGTGGTGTCTGCGGCCTTCGGACAACGGCGCAAGACTTTGCGCAACACGCTCAAAGGCCATCTGACGGAAAGTGAATTCGCACAGCTTGGCATCGATGCGCAGTTGCGTGCCGAGAACCTGGGCGTGGCTGAATTCACGCGTATCGCCAACTACTTGAACGGACGCGTGTCGGCCTAGTTTCAGTTAGAATCGCGTCTTATTAGATCAAAGCCTGTCGGGGCCCATCATGTCTGACATTCCACCGATTGTATTAACCTTTGCCGCTACCGATCCCAGCTGCGGGGCCGGCATGCAAGCCGACATTCTGACCATCGCCAGCATGGGCTGTCACCCGCTGTCCGTGGTCACTGCCATCACCGTGCAAGACACCAGCGGCGTGGATGATGTGCAGCCAGTGGATTCGGACTGGGTGTCGGATCAGGCGCGTGCGGTGCTGGAAGATATGCCGGTCGCCGCTTTCAAGATCGGCTTGCTGGGCAGCGTGGAGAATATCGCCGTCATCGCCGAGATCATCTCCGACTATCCCGATATTCCGTTGGTGTTCGATCCGGTGCTGGCCTCCGGTCGCGGCGACGAGCTGGCGAACGAAGACATGCTGGATGCTTTGCGCGAGCTGTTGTTGCCGCAGACCACCATTCTTACGCCGAACAGCATGGAAGCGCGCCGCCTGGTGCAGGATGAAGAGAATGAGACGGACGATCCCGCTTTGGGAGAGTGTGCCAAACGCATCCTGCATTTGGGTTGCGAATATGTGCTGATCACCGGCACGCACGAGCACACGCCCAAGGTCATCAACAATTTATACGGCGAGCGTGGCTTGCTGCGCAGCGACAGCTGGCCACGCCTGCCGGGCATCTATCACGGTTCCGGCTGCACTCTGGCTTCGGCCATCGCTGCGCTGTTGGCGAACGGCCTGCCCATCGAAGAAGCGGTGCATGAGGCGCAGGAATACACCTGGGAGGCGCTGAAATACGGCTTCCGCCCTGGCATGGGTCAACACATCCCGGATCGCTTGTTCTGGGCGCGCGACGAAGAAGACAGCGGTGAAGAGACGCGCCATTAAAGGTTTGTACGCCATCACGCCGGACGAGTTGGATACGGCAGAGCTGTTGCGCAAGACGAAGTTGGCATTGCAAGGCGGCGCGCAAGTGCTGCAATACCGCAACAAATCCGCCACTGCTTCATTGAAATTGCAGCAGGCGCAAGCCATGCGCCAACTGGCGCGCGAATTCAAGATCACCTTTATCGTGAATGACGACGCACAGTTGGCAGCGCAAGCGGATGCGGACGGCGTGCATCTGGGCGGCGAAGACGGTAGTGTGGCCGCGGCGCGCGCGCTGTTAGGCGGCGCAAAGCTCATCGGCGTGTCTTGCTATAATCGCGTTTCGCTGGCGCATGAAGCGGTGCGGCAAGGTGCGGATTACGTGGCGTTCGGTGCGTTCTTCTCGTCGAGTGTGAAACCCGAGGCCGTGCAAGCTGAGGTGTCGTTGTTGAAGACGGTACGCGGCGAATTGAGCGTGCCTGTCGTCGCCATCGGTGGCATCACGCAACAGAATGGCGCGGTGTTGATCGAGGCAGGAGCCGATGCGTTGGCAGTGATCTCGGCGTTGTGGAATGCGCCGAACATCCAAGTTGCCGCACGTGAATTTTCCAATCTATTTGAATAAGGTAAGCAGCATGACTTCGCATAACCAAGAGCTGTTCGAACAATCCCAGCAAATCATTCCCGGTGGCGTGAACTCTCCCGTGCGTGCTTTCCGTTCCGTCGGCGGCACGCCGCTGTTCTTCCAGCGCGGTCAAGGAGCATACGTGTGGGATGCGGACGGGAAAAAATACACCGATTATGTCGGTTCCTGGGGGCCGATGATCGTGGGGCATTGTCATCCGCAAGTCGTGAAAGCTGTGCAGGATGCGGCTGCGCAAGGCTTGGGATTCGGCGCGCCGACCGCCAGCGAATTGGAAATGGCGGAACTGCTGTGCAAGATCCTGCCGAGTCTGGAAATGGTGCGCCTGGTCAGCTCCGGCACTGAAGCCACCATGACGGCGATCCGTTTGGCGCGCGGCTTCACCGGTCGTTCGCGCATCATCAAATTCGAGGGCTGCTACCACGGCCACTCCGACGGTTTGCTGGTAAAGGCTGGGTCAGGCGCGCTGACATTCGGTCAGCCCAGTTCTTCCGGTGTGCCGGCCGAGATCGCAGCATTGACTACCGTTCTGGACTACAACGATGCGGCCGGCCTGGAAAAAGCCTTCGCCGAGATGGGTAAAGAGATCGCCGCCGTGATCGTCGAACCGGTAGCCGGCAACATGAACTTGATCGCCCCGAAGCGCGAGTTCCTCGATGCGCTGCGCAACCTGTGCACGAAGCATGGCGCAGTGCTGATCCTCGACGAAGTGATGACTGGCTTCCGCGTCAGCCTGCAGGGTGCACAAGGTTACTATGGCATCAAGCCGGACCTGGTCACGCTGGGCAAGGTGATGGGCGGCGGTCTGCCTGCTGCGGCATTCGGCGGACGCCGCGACATCATGCAATGCCTCGCCCCATTGGGTTCTGTGTATCAGGCGGGCACGTTGTCCGGCAATCCGGTGGCAGTGGCCGCGGGTCTGACCACGCTCAAACTGGTGCAAGCGCCCGGCTTCTATGACAACCTCGCCAAATTGGCCAAGCAACTCACCGAGGGCTTGAGCGCAAGTGCGAAGAAACATGGCGTCACGTTCTGCGCGCAATCGGTGGGCGGCATGTTCGGTCTGTATTTCAGCAAGGCACTGCCGACCAGTTATGCCGAGGTGATGCAATGCGATAAAGAGGCGTTCAACCGTTTCTTCCATGCCATGCTGGATGCTGGACATTACCTTGCACCCTCGGCATTCGAGGCAGGTTTTGTTTCTGCCGCGCACACCGAGGCCGACATTGCGGCGACGGTTGCCGCAGCCGATAAGATATTCGCGGCCTGGAAATAGTGGGACTCTTTTCCAAAGCGACCTTCTTCACCACGGTCAACCATATACGCGACCTGCCGCTGCACGGCGGGCAAGAGGTCGCGTTCGTCGGACGTTCCAACGCGGGCAAATCGAGCGCCATCAACACGCTGGCCAACCACACGCGCTTGGCTTTCACCAGCAAGACGCCGGGACGTACGCAGCACATCAACTACTTCGATCTTGGCGATCGCAAATTCTTGGTGGACCTGCCTGGCTACGGCTATGCCAAAGTGCCGCCGGATGTGCAAGCGCATTGGGAGCAATTGCTGAGCCAGTATCTGCAGATGCGCGAAGAGCTGTGCGGCCTCGTGGTCATCATGGACTCGCGTCATCCGCTCACCGAACGCGACCAAGGCATGCTGGACTGGTTCGCTCCCACCGGGAAACCTATCCACATCCTGCTCACCAAGTCGGACAAATTGAGCCGGCAGCAATCCACGCAAACGTTGCGCGAGGTAAAAGATTTCTTGGCAGAGCATTTCCCGCAATGTACGGTGCAGCTGTTTTCCAGTCTGAAGAAATTGGGAATGGATGAGGCGGAAGCGGTGATTGCAGGCTGGTTCCGGAATGAAGGCTAAAAAAATGCCCCTGAACCAAAGGGGGAGGTCAGGGGCACCAAGGTCTTAACAGGGTTAAGACACCCGCTCAGGGAGGAGAAACGGGAAGCAACTTTCGCTGCTCGTTGACTCTGACGGGACTATGCGAAAATAGTTCCAACGATTTTGAAAATTTTAGGAATAGCCATGCAAACTCTCGGACAATATCCACATAAACGCATGCGTCGCATGCGTCATGACCAGTTTTCTCGCGACCTGATGCGAGAGCACGCACTCACTTCTGCGGATTTTATCTACCCGGTTTTCGTACTCGAAGGCAGTAACAAAGTCGAGGATGTGAAGTCCATGCCGGGCGTGCAGCGCAAAACTTTGGACTTGTTGCTCAAAGATGCGGAGCAATGTGTGAAGCTGGGCATTCCCGTGATGGCGATTTTTCCGGTGATTGATTCTCCGCTGAAAAGTCTGGATGCCAGCGAAGCGTTTAATCCGAACGGACTGGTGCCGCGCGTGGTTGCTGCGCTGAAGAAAGATTTCCCCGAGCTGGGCATCATGACCGATGTTGCGCTCGACCCCTATACCAGCCACGGGCAAGATGGTTTGATTGACGACAGTGGCTACGTGCTCAACGACGAAACCATCGCCGTGCTTACCAAACAAGCGCAGTGCCATGCCGCGGCGGGTGCTGACATCGTCGCTCCTTCCGACATGATGGACGGCCGCATAGGCGCGATCCGTGCGGCGCTGGATGCCCATAAGCACATCCATACCCGTATCATGGCCTATTCCGCCAAATACGCTTCCAGTTTCTACGGCCCGTTCCGCGATGCCGTCGGTTCCAGCGGCAACCTCGGCAAAGGCAACAAATACACTTACCAGATGGATCCGGCCAATTCGGATGAGGCCCTGTGGGAAGTCGGCCTCGATTTGCAGGAGGGCGCGGACATGGTCATGGTCAAACCGGGTATGCCCTACCTCGACATCGTGCGCCGCGTGAAGGACGAATTCAAAGCGCCGACGTTTGTTTATCAAGTGAGTGGCGAATACGCCATGCTAAAAGCTGCGGCACAGAACGGATGGTTGAACGAAGAGGCGTGCGTGCTGGAAGCGCTGTTGGCCTTCAAGCGTGCGGGTGCGGACGGGATACTGACTTACTTTGCGCTGGATGCAGCAAGGTGGCTAAAGGAAGCCCACAAGTAGCCACGTTTTTGAGGGTGCGGGAATGGAGCCTGGAAGACCGCGGAATATGAATCTTGCAGGTGTTGTTGCGACACATTGGAAAGATGTGCCCTCAAAGGAAATGGTCTATCCGGGATTCAGCACCCGACTCCTGTGGTCCGAACCAGGCGGACGCAAAGCTCTCATATTCGAAATTGCTGCGGGTGCGGTGTATCCCGATCTTGATGTTCATGCGCCGGGAGCGGAGGAGGTGTTTGTCGTTTCAGGCGATTTTTGCGATGGCAAGAACACTTATCCTGCCGGAACCTTTATCCATCATCCTGCAGGCAGTTCGCATGTGCCTCAGTCCAAGAACGGCTGCATGTTGTTTGTATTCTTTCCAGAAGGTTAGTCGCACAGAACGTGCTAACCAGGATTTCACCACCAATGTTTCAGATCAAGCTGCTGCCAGCAACATCTCCACCGCTGCTATATCCGCGTGTGTTTCCGGGTGCCGGCTGCCGCTGTGGCGGGCATTTTCGGGCAGAACGATGATGTGTATCTGCGTACCGGTCTCACCCGTTAAGGTATAGCTCGGCACGGTTTCCTCATGCCCCCCGACGCGAACTCTCCACTCCCCATCCTCGAATTCAAGGTTGTGCTTGAGCAGGAACAGCAGCACGGCTTTGGCATCATCGCTGAACAGCATGAGATTGATGTCAGAGAGTTCGCCTGCTGTGCCACTCAACACCGAACCGGTGAGATACGGATGGAAGTCTTCCAGCAAATGCATGGCAGCGAGCGCTTCTTCGCGCAGTTGAAACAAGATGCCGGGGTGGTTTTCGTGTTGGTAGAGCGCGCGGTAGCTGTGCAGCGCCTCCTCCACTTCCTGATTGCTGGGCAGGTGTTGCGTCTCTGTCGCTCCGAGTTGCCGAGCAGCTTTGCGCTTGGCAAATGCAAAATCAGTGATGCCGCCCTCTGCGATGAGGCGCGCAGTCTCGTGCGCGAGTTGTTCGCGCATCAGATCTCTTCGTTGTGGATGCGGCTTGCTCATCAGAAAAGCTGGTCGTTCACCGTGTCCGCAGGTTTGTTTGCTTCCGGGACGATGTCGCCCTGTTCAGGCGGCAGATTCTCTTCATAGAAATATTCGATGCGATTGCCGTTGCTGTCGCGCAAACCATTTTCGTTGATGCGCGCAGTGACGACATGCTCGGGAACGGTGTACTCGACTTCGGGCACATCCTTCAGCATCTTTCCCATGTAGCCCATCCAGATAGGCAATGCGGCGCCACCACCGGTTTCTTTCTCGCCCAGGCTTTGCGGGTTGTCATAGCCGATCCAGGTGACGGCGACGAGCGTGGGGTGGAAGCCGGCAAACCAGGCATCCATTGAGTCGCTGGTGGTGCCGGTTTTACCGGCAAGGTCTTGCCTGCCCAGCTCCATGGCGCGGATGGCAGTGCCGTGTTTTACGACGTCTTGCATCATGTTGACCATGGTGAAGGCGTTGCGCACGTCAATGACCTGTTCAGCACCTTCACCTGCAACGACAGGAGCTGCTTGTCCCACCAACTTGCCTTGACCATCTTCGATGCGCTGGATGAAGTAGGGCATGACACGATAACCGCCATTGGCAAAGACAGAGTAGCCGCCCATCAATTGCAGAGGTGTTACCGATCCGGCTCCCAGTGCCATAGTTAAAAAGGGTTTGATCTTGTCTTTATCGAAGCCGAATTTGGTGACGTAATCCTGCGCATAGTCCAATCCGATGGCCTGCAGAATGCGAATGGAAACGAGGTTTTTGGAGCGTGTCAGGCCTTGGCGCATGCGCATCGGGCCGGCAAATTCGCCGTCGAAGTTCTTGGGTTGCCACAATTCTTCGCCAGTCTGCGAAAGATCGATGACCAGCGGAGCGTCGTTGATGACGGAAGCGGGAGTGAAGCCTTTCTCCAAAGCTGCTGAGTAGATGAAGGGCTTGAAGCTGGACCCAGGTTGACGCCATGCTTGTGTAACGTGGTTGAACTGGTTGCGGTAGAAATCAAAACCACCGACCAGCGCAAGGATTGCACCATCGCGCGGATTGGCCGAGACAAAGGCGGACTCGATCTGCGGCAGTTGCGTGATCTCCCAGAAATCCTTTTCGTTCTTGTAAACGCGAATCAGCGAGCCGACACGGATGCGCCGATTGAGAGCGAGCTTTTCGCCCAAAGTCTGCTGCGCAAAACGCAAGCCCTCGCCGCGAATCTCGACAACCTGCCCATTCTTGCAGTAAGCCCGAATGCCTTTGGGGTTGATAGATTGCACTACGGCAGGAATGAGATCGTCACTGTCGCTGACGTCCTCCAGTGCATCGTCTAGCAATTCCTCGGTGTTGTTCTTTTTTAAGTCGACGAAGCCCTCGGGGCCGCGATAACCGTGACGATGGTCATATTCCAGCACCCCTTTGCGTAGCGAGGCATAAGCGGCGGCCTGGTCTGCTGCGCGGATAGTGGTATAGACGCTATATCCTTGGGTGTAGGCTTCTTCCTGGAAGCGATCGAACATTTCCTGGCGCACCATCTCGGCGACATAATTGGCATTGACTGCGAATGTTTGATGATGCGCAATCTGCTTGGTCTCAAAGGGCTCATTCTGCGCGAGTTCGAGTTGCTCTTTGGTGATGTAGTGCAGATCGTGCATGCGGCGCAGGATGTACATCTGGCGTACTTTGGCACGCTCCGGATTCACGACCGGATTGAAAGCGGCAGGTGCTTTGGGCAATCCGGCCAGCATGGACATCTCTGACAGCGTGAGTTGGTTGAGCGACTTGGCGTAATAGACCTGAGCGGCAGAGGCAAAGCCGTAAGAGCGCTGCCCAAGATAAATGTGGTTGATGTAAAGCTGAAGGATTTCGTCCTTGGTCAGATTGTGCTCGATTTTGAAGGAGAGCAGCATTTCGTTGAATTTGCGCGACAGGGTTTTTTCCTTGGAAAGGAAAAAATTTCGCGCGACTTGCATGGTGATGGTGCTGGCCCCCTGCTTTACTCCGCCAGAAGTAAAGTTGGAGTAGGCAGCCCGCAACACGCCGATATAGTCCACTCCTCCGTGCTCATAGAAGCGATCATCCTCCGCGGCAAGAATTGCCTTTTTCATGAGTTCAGGGACCTCTTCAATTTTGACCAACTCGCGGCGTTCTTCGCCAAACTCACCAATCAAAGTTCCTTCCGCACTGAATACGCGCAGCGGCATCTTGGGGCGATAGTCGGTCAGGGTTTCCAGCGTGGGCAGAGTCGGATAGGTAAGTATTGCTGCGAAGACTAGCAGCAAGATGGGCAACAGAGGCAGGGCGAGTACAACAAGGGCAGGGTAAAACCACCAGCGAGAGGTCATGACGAGCATTCTGGAAAATATTGCGCGATTATATCGTTTCAAACGCAGAAAACGAGCCAACAGAAAAAACTTTACACCCGCGGGAGTTATTGCTAGGATTTAAACCACTTTAGTACGGAAAAGCGCTAACCAGCCTATGATCAAAGGAAATTTTGATATCCCGTTAGACTTCCTGAGTACCTCCACGCCTCCTTTGATCGGGGTGGATATCAGCTCGTCTTCCGTTAAGATGGTAGAGCTAAGTGAATCACCCAAAAAGAACGGGTATGTGGTCGAGCGTTATGCGATTGAAGCGCTTCCGACAGATGCGGTGAGCGACGGCAATATCAATAATCTGGATGCTGTTTCCGATACGGTGAAACGCGCTTGGAAGCGGTTGGGCTCGCGCATCAGAAACGTCAGTCTGGCATTACCTGCCGCCGCGGTAATCAGTAAAAAAATATTGTTGCCTGCCGGTTTGCGCGAGGACGATCTGGAGTACCAGGTTGAGAGCGAAGCAAACCAATATATTCCTTTCGCGCTGGAAGAGGTCAATCTGGATTTTCAGGTAATAGGCCCTGCGCCAAATAATCCGGAAGAAGTCGAGGTGTTGTTGGCGGCGTCGCGCAAAGCGAACGTCGAGGATCGTGTTGCAGCAGCGCAGTCGGCGGGTTTGAAAGCAATTGTGGTGGATGTGGAGCCGTATGCCGCAGAGGCCGCCTTTGAAATGATACGCGCGCAATTACCAGGTGGCGCGGCAGACCAATGCATTGCCTTGGTAGATGTCGGCGCATATGTAATGAATGTGAATGTGTTGCGCAACGGCCAATCGATTTATATGCGCGACCAGCAGGTGGGTGGCGCCCAGCTTACGCAGCAGATTCAGAGTGTTTTCGGCTTGTCTGCTGAAGAGGCTGAATCTGCCAAGCGCAACGGCGGTTTGCCGGACAATTATGAAAGCGACGTGCTGTCGCCTTTCCGGGATAACCTTGCGATGGAAGTGTCCAGAGCGCTACAGTTTTTCTTTACCTCGACGCAATATAACGAAGTGAACTACGTTGTGTTGGCTGGCGGCTGTGCTGCACTGCCTGGTTTGGATGAGGCGGTGGCGACGCGCACACAGGTCAGCACCTTGGTGGCGAACCCATTCGAATTGATGACGCTTTCCAGTCGTATCAAGCCGCGCCAACTGCAGATGGACGCGCCTGCCTTGATGGTTGCCTGTGGTTTGGCTATGCGGAGGTTTGATCCATCATGATACGCGTCAACCTGCTTCCGCACCGAGCGGAAAAACGCCGAGCACGCCAGATTCAATTTATCGTATTTAGCGCCATTTCATTGGTGTTGGGTGCGCTGATCGTGGGTTTTGTCCATGTTGCTATCAGTACGCAGATATCATACCAAGAACGGCGTAATGCTTACCTGAAGCAAGAAATCGCCGTACTGGACAAGCAAATCGAGGAAATCAAAAAATTGAGGGAACAAACTCAATCCTTGTTGTCACGCAAGACGGTGGTTGAAAATCTGCAGGGAACCCGATCCGATGTGGTACACCTGCTCGATCAAATGCTGCGCATTCTGCCGGATGGGGTTTATCTAAAAAGTATTAAACAGAGTGGCTACAAGATCAGCGTGATTGGCTATGCGCAATCCAACGCACGGGTTTCGACATTGATGCGCTCAGTGGAGGATTCGCCTTGGCTGGATACCCCGACACTGATCGAAATTCATGCATCAACTGCTGCTGGCGCTCGGGTGAGTGAGTTTTCACTAAATTTCAATCTGACCAAAAGTGCTGTGCCAGCATCGAATGAAGCACCTATGCCGGCAGCACAAAAGCCAGGATCAAAAGGTTAAGGGGCGGACATGAATTTTTTGGAAGAATTAAGGAGTGTTGATCCCAAGACGCCAGGAAGTTGGCCGTGGCTTATCAAGATAGCGGCTTTTCTGTTTATGTTTGTGGTGGTGGTAATCATGGGGGCGGCCCTTGATTGGCAGGGACAATGGGATAGCCTGAATGCGGTGCGACAGGAAGAAGAGAAGTTGCGCGATACCTATTTGGCGAAAAAGCGCGAGGCTATCAATCTGGACATTATCAAAAAACAATTGATCGATACCCAGCAGTCATTTGGGGCATTGCTCAAGCAATTGCCAAGCAAGTCGGAGATGGATGCGCTACTTACAGACATCAACCAGGCGGGCTTGGGCAGAGGGTTGCAATTTGAGTTGTTCCGTCCGGGTGCCGAGGTTGCCACGGGAGTGTTTACCGAGCAGCCAATCGCACTCAAAGTAACGGGTAACTATGATGATCTGGGCAAATTCGCTAGTGATATTTCACAATTGCCGCGCATCGTGACACTGAACGACATAAGCATTGCGCCAGACAAAAGCGGTGTGCTCGCAATGGACGCAGTAGCAAAAACATACCGGTATCTGGATGAGGAAGAATTGGCGGCGCAAAAGCGTAGCGCTAAATCCACTGATAAAAAGGCGACGCAGAAATGAGGGCAGCATATTCACTATTGTTGATTCCTTTGCTGCTAGCGGGATGTGGCGGTGAAGAATTTCAGGATTTGCGTGATTTCGTCAAAAATGCTGGTGCAGACATGCGCGGCAAAGTTGAGCCGCCGCCCGACATCAAGCCCTATGAGCCATTCACATACGACAATGACACGGCGCTGCCCGATCCTTTCAAGCCCCGCAAGCCGGAAGCCAGGAACACCAATCGTACTGGGCAGAACCAGCCCAATCTCGATCGACCCAAAGAAGAGTTGGAAGACTTTCCGCTGGAAAGTTTGAAAATGGTTGGCTATCTGCTCCAGAAAAATGTTGGGCACGCGGTAATTCGTTCGGGCGAGGGCAAGATATATCGGGTTAAGGCGGGGAACTACATAGGCCAGAATTTTGGTCAGATTACTTCGGTGTCGGAGACCGAAGTGAAGATCAAAGAGATGGTGCAGGACAGTGCGGGCGATTGGTCCGAACGGGAAAGCACTCTGCAATTGGCGGAGTAATCAGGAGCAAACATATGAGACAGTTCAACAATCCGATCTACAGAATGATTCAACTGGCCGTCTTTGTCCTTTCGGCATTTGCGCTTGAAGCGCATGCCCAGGAAGCGCCGACTCCCAGTGAATTGAATAGCATCCAATCCATCAGTGTAAACAACGAAGTGGGCGGAAAAGTAGTGGTGAAGGTTGCGATGAAAAATGCGCCGACTGGGCAGCCTGCTACTTTCACGATTAATACTCCTCCGCGTATCGCTTTCGATTTCCCAAATACAGAAAATGGAATGGGGAAATCAACACAGGAATTTGGCGAGGGGGATCTGCGTAGCGCCAACATCGTTCAGGCGGGTACTCGCACGCGCTTGGTCATTAATCTCACGCAAATGCTCAGCCATGAGTCGCGCATCGAAGGAAACAACCTTTTAATCACGCTGCAACGTAAGGAGGCTGCGGGTGGGGATGCGGCACCTGCACAAGCGGCTACGCACTTTGCGGAAGCAAAAGCAGGCGCACAACAGAAACATGGTTTGCGAGACATTGATTTTCGCCGTGGCAAAAATGGCGAGGGGCGCGTGCAAATCGATCTGTCGGATACCGACATCGGTATCGACATCAAGCAACAAGGGCGCTTGCTGCTGGTTGATTTCCAGCGCACAAGTCTGCCGCGCAATTTGCAACGCAAGTTGGATGTGACGGATTTTGGTACTCCGGTGCAATTGGTTGACGCCTTTAGCCAGGGAGAGACCACTCGCGTGGCGATAGAGCCAAAGGGTTTGTGGGAGTACTCTGCGTATCAGACTGACAACAAATTTATCATCGAAATAAAAGAAGTTGCGGAAGACCCGAACAAGCTGGTGAAAGGCAATCTGCCGGGCTATGCAGGTGAAAAGCTGACACTGAATTTCCAGAATATCTCGGCACGTGAGGCGCTGAGCGTGATCGCAGATTTCACTAACCTGAATATGGTGATCAGTGACACGGTTTCTGGAAGTTTGACCTTGCGCTTGAAGGATGTGCCATGGGATCAGGCGCTGGATATCATCCTGCAAAGCAAGGGTTTGGATATGCGCAAGAATGGCAATGTGATCCAGGTGGCACCGCGCGAGGAAATGGCAGCCAAGGAGAAACTAGATTTCTCGGCTCGCCAAGAAATCAATGAACTGGAACCGCTACGTACAGAAACCTTCGAGCTGGCCTACGCCAAGGCGGCGGATTTCGCAAAACTGTTCTCTGACGAGAAGCAGAAATTGCTTTCCAAGCGAGGAACGGCGATTTCGGATACACGAACAAATATGCTGTTTGTACAAGACACGCCTTCTCGTCTAGAAGAAATTCGTCGTTTCATCAAAGTACTTGATATTCCTGTGCGGCAGGTGTTGATCGAAGCGCGATTTGTGGAGGCTAAGGAGAGCTTTAACCATACGTTGGGTGGTCGGCTGGGTTACGTTGGCCCAACAGCGGCGGCTGGCGGCGGGTTCAACGTTGGAAATGGGCAGCTTGGCTCTGTTTCCGGCGGTAGTGTGAATCTGCCGGGTGCGTCTGCGGGCTTGGGCGGCTTGACCCTGACGCTGTTTAACGCGGCCGCGACCAAGACATTGACCATAGAACTCAATGCCTCGGCGATAGATGGTACAACCAAGTCAATCGCCAGCCCGCGCGTGGTGACTGCTGATAAGATCGAGGCGCTCATCGAGTCCGGTGTTGAAATCCCGTATTTGCAGGCGAGCAGTAGTGGCGCAACCAACGTCGCTTTCAAGAAAGCGGTGCTGAGCCTGAAAGTGACCCCGCAGATTACCCCTGAAAACCATGTGTCGATGAAGGTGTTCGTGAATCAGGATACGGTCGGCACCATCTTCTTCGGGGTGCCCAGCATCAACACCAAGAAAGTTAATACGGAAGTGCTGGTGGACAATGGCGGCACGGTGGTGATCGGCGGTATCTACACACAAGATGACTCAGACCTAACCAACGGGGTAACAGGTCTACAGGATATTCCGCTTCTGGGGTGGTTGTTCAAGACCAATAACCTGCGCAAAGAAAAGAAAGAGTTGCTGGTGTTCATCACTCCCAAGATATTGAAAGAGACGCTGGGCATAAACTGACATTTAAAAATAGGCATGCAAAATAAAACCCGGCTTTGGCCGGGTTTTTGTTTTGGTCTGAAATGAACGCAATGGTTTTCCGCTACAATTCCATTATGGAAAACAAGACACAAGCCAAGCGGCCATCCGGCAATATCATTTTGATCGGCATGATGGGCGCTGGTAAAACTACCGCCGGCAAGCTGCTTGCCAAACAACTGGGCAAGACCTTCATCGATAGCGATGAAGAAATACAAAAACGCACTGGCGTCACCATCCCGCATATATTCGATGTCGAAGGCGAGGCAGGTTTTCGCCAGCGCGAAAGCAGTGTCATTCTGGATTTGCTCAAGCAGGACGGGCTCGTGCTGGCGACCGGCGGCGGCGCCGTATTGAATCCGCAAAATCGGATTGCACTTAAACAGAATGGTGTGGTGGTCTATTTGAAGAGCAGCGTTCACGATCTGTGGCAGCGCACGCGACATGATCACAGCCGACCTTTGCTGCAAACGGCTGACCCCCGCGCAAAGCTACAGGAATTGCTCGATCTGAGAGATCCGCTTTACGCCGAAACGGCAGACATCGTTATCCCGACAGGGAAGCAAAGCGTACAGATATTGCTAGCGCGCCTCCAGCGAAAATTGGAGGAGATAGAACGCTCGACAGGAACAGGAAACGAAGAAAACATGCAGACCTTGAATGTGGGATTGGCAGAGAGGAGTTATCACATCCATATCGGTAGTGGCTTGCTGCAACGAGTCGACTTGCTATTGCCGCATATTCCGCACAAGCGAGTGGTTATCGTGAGCAACACCACGGTTGCTCCGCTGTACCTGCAACAACTGAGCGAAAGCTTGAGCGCGCATGGCGTGCAAGTACAATCCATCGTTCTGCCAGATGGCGAACAATACAAGAATGCTGAATCGCTGAACGTGATTTACGATGCGTTGCTCTCGGCGCGCAGCGAGCGCAGCACGCCTCTTATCGCGCTGGGCGGAGGTGTCATCGGCGATATCACCGGTTACGCGGCTGCCACCTTCTTGCGCGGCGTACCATTCATTCAAATTCCCACCACCGTGTTGTCGCAGGTGGATTCATCGGTGGGAGGCAAGACCGGCATCAACCACCCGCTCGGCAAGAACATGATCGGGGCCTTCTACCAGCCGCGTGTGGTGATGGCCGATACCACCACGCTCGATACCTTGCCGGACAAAGAACTGCGGGCGGGCATTGCGGAAATCATCAAGTACGGACTGATCCGCGATTTACCCTTCCTTGAGTGGCTGGAAGACAACATTGAAAAACTCCTGGCGCGCGACACAGCTGCATTGCAATACGCCATCGCGCGCAGCTGCCAAAACAAGGCCGAAGTGGTCGGCGCCGACGAACGCGAGAGCGGCGAACGCGCACTGTTGAATCTGGGGCATACCTTTGGCCATGCTATCGAAAACGGCTATGGGCTATGGCGTGTGGCTGCACGGTGAAGCGGTGGCCGCCGGAACGATCATGGCGGCGGACCTGTCGCAACGCCTCGGGTGGTTGAGTGTGGAGGATGTGGCGCGCGTCCGCAAACTGTTCGAGCGCGCAGAGTTGCCCGTCATGGCGCCCAAACTGGGGGCGGAAAAATATCTGGATTTGATGGGACTGGATAAAAAAGTGGCGGACGGCAAGATACGATTCGTTCTCCTGAAGTCCCTGGGGCACGCCGTGATGACAGGCGAGGTGCCGCGGGCGTTGCTGGAACAGACGCTGGAGACTTGCAGTGCCTGAGTTGCAACTTGCTTCATATGCGGTAAGCGTCAGCGCGCACGGCCGTAAAGTCTCCGAACCTGCGCCGCTAGGACGCAGCGAATTCCAGCGTGACCGCGACCGCATCATCCATTCCGGCGCGTTCCGTCGTCTCGAATACAAGACACAGGTCTTCGTTAACCACGAAGGCGACTTGTTCCGCACCCGCCTGACTCACAGCATCGAAGTCGCGCAGATCGGTCGTTCCATCGCGCGGCGCCTGATGGTGAACGAAGACTTGGTGGAGGCGGTATCGCTGGCGCACGACCTCGGCCACACGCCGTTCGGGCATGCCGGGCAAGAGGCGTTGAACGCCTGCATGAAAGAGCATGGGGGTTTCGAGCACAACTTGCAATCGTTGCGCGTGGTGGATGTGCTGGAAGAGCGCTACGCCGCTTTCGATGGCCTGAATCTGTGTTTTGAGACGCGTGAAGGCATACTCAAACACTGCTCGCTGGAGCATGCGGCCCAACTGGGTGAAGTGGGCGAGCGCTTCCTGCATGACCGGCGTCCTTCGCTGGAGGCGCAGATCGCCAACCTGGCCGATGAGATCGCCTACAACAATCACGATGTGGATGATGGCCTGCGTTCCGGCCTGCTGACCCTGGAGCAGCTGTCATCGGTGCGCCTGTTTGCCGGGCATCTGGACGAAGTGCGTGCGAGTTATCCAGATCTGGCGGAACGCCGCGTAGTGCACGAGACGGTGCGCCGCATGATCAACACCTTGGTCACTGATCTCATCGCGCAGACCGAAAGCAACATCCGGACACACGCGCCGCAAAGCGTTGATGAAGTACGAGCCGCGGTACCTTTGGCGGCATTCAGTGCGGAGATGCATGAACTCAACCGGGAGCTTAAGGCTTTTCTGCGTACCCACCTGTACCGGCACTACCGCGTCATGCGCATGACGGCCAAGGCAAGACGCATCATCGACGATCTGTTCCAGGCGTTTATGGAAGACCCAAGGCTGCTACCACCGCAATTCAATCCCTCGGCCGAGTCCGAACGCGCCCGCTCCGTGGCGGATTACATCGCAGGCATGACCGACCGTTATGCCATCCGCGAACACCGGCGCATCTTCGCGATAGAAGAGATCTAATCAGCAAGTTGCCCTCCACCCCCGGATTAAGGTAGCATTCCCGCCCTTTCGCATAAATATTTGGAAGGCGGCCAAAGCCGCCGTTTAGTCGGATGATCGAGGTGAGGAACAAGGTGAGCAATTCTTCGTTGCCAGCGCAGCAGGGTCTTTACGATCCGCGCAATGAACATGATGCATGTGGTGTCGGTTTCGTTGCACATATCAAGGGTCAAGCAAGTCACGACCGGGTCAGCCAAGGGCTGCAAATTCTGGAGAACCTGACGCACCGCGGTGCGGTCGGCGCCGACCCATTGGCTGGCGATGGTGCCGGTATTCTGGTTCAGGTTCCTGATGCTTTCCTGCGCAAAGTTCTCGGCAAAGAAAAGATCACCTTGCCAGCCGTCGGCGAATACGGCGTCGGCATGTTGTTCCTGCCGCGCGACACCAAGGCGCGCGCCGCCTGCGAAAAGGCAGTCGCCGACAAAATCAAGGCCGAAGGACAGACCCTGCTGGGCTGGCGCGATGTGCCGGTGGACAACAGCGGTCTCGGCGAGAGCGTGAAAGCGGTCGAGCCTGTGGTGCGCCAAGTGTTCATCGGCCGCGGCAAGAAGACTGAAGATCAGGACGCGTTTGAGCGCAAGCTTTTCGTCATCCGCAAGACCGTAGAACATGCCGTGCGCAAGCTGCCCAAGGGGCAAGGCAACGGCTTCTACATCCCCTCGATGTCGTCACGCACCATCGTTTACAAAGGCATGCTATTGGCCGACCAGGTCGGCAAATACTTCCTCGATCTGCAAGATAAAGATCTGGTCAGCGCGTTCTCATTGGTGCACCAGCGCTTCTCCACCAATACTTTCCCCACCTGGGATCTGGCACACCCGTTCCGCATGATCGCGCACAACGGCGAGATCAACACCCTGCGCGGCAACGTCAACTGGATGGCGGCGCGCCAGGCGGCGATGTCGTCCAAATTCATCGGCAAGGATCTCGACAAGCTGTGGCCGCTGATCGTCGAAGGCCAGTCCGACTCGGCCTGCTTCGACAATGCGCTGGAGTTGCTGGTGGCGGGTGGTTACGCGCTGCCGCATGCGATGATGATGCTGATCCCCGAAGCTTGGGCCGGCAATCCGCTGATGGACGAAGAACGCCGTGCGTTCTACGAATACCACGCAGCATTGATGGAACCGTGGGACGGCCCCGCCGCCGTGGCGTTCACTGATGGTCGCATGATCGGTGCGACGCTGGACCGCAACGGCCTGCGCCCCGCGCGTTACCTCATCACCGACGACGACGTGGTACTAATGGCCTCCGAGATGGGCGTGCTGCCGATCGCGCAGAGCAAGATCGTGAAGAAGTGGCGCCTGCAGCCGGGCAAGATGTTCCTCATCGACATGCAGGCGGGACGCATCGTGGACGATGCAGAGCTGAAGACCCAGCTTGCGACCGCCAAGCCTTATCGCAAGTGGATCGAGCAATCGCGTCACTACCTCGACGATCTGCCGAAATCCAAGGTCGCGCTCAAGAACGAAGCCAATCTGCTCGATACGCAGCAGGCCTTCGGTTACACCCAGGAAGACACCAAGTTCCTCATGCTGCCAATGGCCTCGGCCGGCGAGGAAGCCATCGGCTCCATGGGTACGGATGCTGCGCTGCCCGTGCTGTCGGGCCGGAGCAAGGTACTGTACAACTACTTCCAGCAGTTGTTCGCACAAGTCACCAACCCGCCTATCGACCCGATCCGCGAAGAGATCGTGATGTCGCTGACTTCCTTCATCGGCCCCAAGGCGAACCTGCTCGGCGTCGATGAAACCAAGCCTGCGCCGCGCCTGGAAGTGCATCAGCCCGTGCTGTCGGAAGAGGATATCGCCAAGCTGTATGACATCGACAAGCTCACCAAGGGCGCTTACAAGTCGCAGGTGCTGGACATCACCTATCCGGTGAAGGATGGTGCAGCCGGCTGTGAGAAAGCGATCGCCGCCCTGTGCAAGGCTGCCGACAAGGCCGTTGCCAAGGGCTTTAACGTATTGATCCTGTCCGACCGCGCGATGTCGGATAAACGCGTAGCGATACCGGCACTGCTGGCGACCGCCGCCGTACACCACCACCTCGTGTGCGAAGGTCTGCGCACCAGCGCGGGTCTGGTGGTCGACACCGGCTCGGCGCGCGAAGTGCACCACTTCGCCCTGCTCGCGGGTTACGGCGCAGAAGCCGTGTGTCCATGGCTCGCGTTCGACACCATCGCCACGCTGGAACTGCCGGCTGCGCTGGAGGCGAAGGACGCCAAGAAGCGCTTCATCAAGGCCGTCAACAAGGGGCTGATGAAAGTGATGTCCAAGATGGGCATCTCTACCTACCAATCCTATTGCGGCTCGCAGATCTTCGAAGCCATCGGCCTCAACAACGATTTCGTCGAGAAGTATTTCCCTGGGACTGCTACACAGATCGAAGGTATCGGCCTCAAGGAAGTGGCGGAGGAAGCGGTGCGCACGCACAGCGCTGCGTTCGGCAAAGACCCGGTGCTGGCGACCATGCTGGAGGCCGGCGGTGAATACGCTTACCGTGCCCGCGGCGAAGACCACACCTGGACGCCCGATTCCATCGCCAAGCTGCAACATTCGACGCGCTCGAACAACTACGCGACCTACAAGGAATACGCCAAGCTCATCAACGACCAGACCGAGCGCCAGATGACGTTGCGCGGCCTGTTCGAGATCAAGCCGCTTGGCCAAGCTGTGCCGCTGGACGAAGTCGAGTCCGCGAAAGAGATCGTCAAGCGTTTCGTCACCGGCGCGATGTCCCTTGGCTCCATCTCCACCGAAGCGCACGCCACGCTGGCCATCGCGATGAACCGCATCGGCGGCAAATCCAATACCGGCGAAGGCGGCGAAGATGCGAACCGCTTCAAGACGCTGCTCGGTGGCGAGAAGCTGTCCGACATCATCGGCAAGCACCGCATCGAGTCCGACCAGACCTTGAAGGCGGGCGATTCCTTGCGCTCGCGCATCAAGCAAGTCGCGTCCGGCCGTTTCGGCGTGACTGCGGAGTATCTCTCCAGCGCTGACCAGATCCAGATCAAGATGGCGCAAGGCGCGAAGCCCGGCGAAGGCGGCCAGCTGCCCGGCGGCAAGGTGTCCGAATACATCGGCAAGCTGCGTCACTCGGTGCCCGGTGTTGGCCTGATTTCGCCACCGCCGCACCACGACATCTACTCGATCGAGGACCTGGCGCAGCTCATCCACGACCTGAAGAACTCCAACCCGTCCGCTTCCATCTCGGTGAAGCTGGTGTCGGAAGTGGGCGTCGGCACGGTAGCTGCGGGTGTGTCCAAGGCCAAGGCCGACCACATCGTGATCTCCGGCTTCGACGGAGGCACGGGCGCATCGCCGCTGTCGTCGGTGAAGCACGCGGGTACGCCGTGGGAGCTGGGTCTCGCCGAGGCACAACAGACACTGGTGCTGAACCAGTTGCGCGGCCGCGTCGGCCTGCAAGTGGACGGTCAGTTGAAGACCGGCCGCGACGTGCTGATCGGCGCGCTGCTCGGCGCGGACGAGTTCGGTTTCGCGACTGCACCGCTGGTGGTCGAGGGTTGCATCATGATGCGCAAGTGTCACCTCAACACCTGCCCGGTCGGAGTGGCGACGCAAGACCCGGCACTTCGCAAGAAATTCACCGGTCAGCCGGAACACGTGGTGAACTATTTCTTCTTCGTTGCCGAAGAGGTGCGCGAGTTGATGGCGCAGATGGGCATCCGCAAGTTCGAGGATTTGGTCGGACGCAGCGACCTGCTCGACGTGCGCAAAGGCATCAAGCACTGGAAGGCCAAGGGCCTGGACTTCTCCAAGGTGTTCCATCAGCCAGATATGCCGAAGAGTGTGGCGCGCCGCCATGCCGAAGAGCAGGATCACGGCTTGGAACACGCGCTGGACAACGACCTGATCGCCGAAGCGAAGGAAGCTTTGGACGCAAAGCGCGTAGTCACCATCGAAACCAAGATCTGCAACGTCAACCGCAGCGTCGGCACCATGTTGTCGCATGAAGTAGCCAAGCGTCACGGCAATGCCGGTCTGCCCGACGACACCATCCGCGTGAAGTTGCTCGGCACTGCAGGACAGAGCTTCGGCGCGTTCCTGGCACATGGCGTCACCTTCCAGCTGGAAGGTGAGGGCAACGACTATGTCGGCAAGGGCCTGTGCGGCGGCCGCATCATCGTCAAGCCGTCCGAGGACAGCAAGCTGGTGGCGGAAGACAACATCGTCGTCGGCAACACCGTGCTGTACGGTGCGACAGCCGGCGAAGTCTTCTTCCGCGGCGTGGCCGGCGAACGCTTCGCCGTCCGCAACTCCGGCGCCATCGCCGTGGTGGAAGGCGTAGGCGACCATGGCTGCGAATACATGACCGGCGGTATGGTCGTGGTGCTGGGTCAGACCGGCCGCAACTTCGCCGCAGGTATGTCCGGCGGTGTGGCCTATGTGCTGGACGAGGACGGCACGTTCGAACAGCGCTGCAACATGTCCATGGTCCAGCTGGAGCCCGTTCCCGAAGAGGCTGCGGCCAGCGAGATGGGCGAGGTCGAGGGACATGGTCGCGTGCACTTCAATCACCTGAACAAGGCCGATGAAGCGGCGTTGCGCGGCAAGATCGAGAAGCATCTGCGCTACACCGGCAGCACGCGTGCCAAACTGATACTGGATAACTGGGCGACTTACCTGCCCAAGTTCGTGAAGGTCATGCCGACCGAATATCGTCGTGCGTTGCTCGAGATCGCGGCGCAACAGAAGGAGGCCGCATAATGGGCAAGCCAACTGGTTTCATGGAATTTGAGCGCGTCGCCGAAAGCTACGCACCGGTCGAACAGCGCCTGAAGCATTATCAGGAGTTCATTCTTCATCTCACCGATGCCGAAGCCAAGCAGCAAGGCGCGCGTTGCATGGATTGCGGCATTCCGTTCTGCAACAACGGCTGCCCGGTCCACAACATCATCCCCGACTGGAACGACCTGGTGTATCGCGGCAACTGGAAACAGGCGCTGGACGTGCTGCACTCCACCAACAACTTCCCGGAAGTGACAGGGCGCATCTGCCCGGCACCGTGCGAGGCGGCGTGCACACTGAACATCAACAATGAAGCGGTCGGCATCAAGTCCATCGAACACGCCATCATCGACAAAGGCGGCGAGAACGGCTGGGTCGTGCCGCAACCGGCGCAGAAGAAGACCGGCAAGAAAGTCGCCGTCGTCGGCTCCGGCCCCGCAGGCCTGGCAGCTGCCCAGCAGTTGGCGCGCGTCGGACACAGCGTCACCGTGTTCGAGAAGAACAGCCGCATCGGTGGGCTGCTGCGTTACGGCATCCCCGACTTCAAGCTGGACAAGCGCCTGATCGACTGGCGCATGGCACAGCTCGTCGCCGAGGGCGTGAAGTTCCAGACCAACACCTTTGTAGGCAAGGATGCGCTGGGCAAGGGCATCGCCAACGACGCGAAGAAAACAGTCACGCCCAAGGAGCTGCAGAAGGAATTCGACGCAGTGATCCTCGCAGGCGGTGCGGAACAGCCGCGCGACCTGCCGGTGCCGGGACGCGAGCTCAAGGGCGTGCATTTCGCGCTGGAGTTCCTGATCCCGCAGAACAAGGAAGTGGCAGGCGACGCGAAGAACCCGATCAGCGTTGCCGGTAAGCATGTCGTCGTTATTGGCGGTGGCGATACCGGCTCCGACTGCGTGGGAACTTCCAACCGCCACGGTGCTGCCTCGGTCACGCAGATCGAAGTGATGCCGCGCGCACCGGAGCAGGAGAACAAGGCGCAGACTTGGCCCAACTGGCCTATCAAGTTGCGCACCTCCAGTTCGCATGAAGAAGGCTGCACGCGTGACTGGGCCGTCGCTACCAAAGAGTTTGTGGGCGAAAACGGCGAGCTCAAGGCGATCAAGGCAGTGCGCGTCGAGCTCAGGGACGGCAAGATGGTCGAAGTGCCCGGCAGCGAATTCGAGCTCAAGGCCGACTTCGTGTTCCTGGCGATGGGTTTCACCAATCCGGCGCAGCCAGTGCTGGATGCCTTCGGCGTGGAGAAGACTCATCGCGGAGATGCCAAGGCAGATACGAACGATTACCGCACCAACGTGAAGAAGGTGTTCGCAGCGGGCGACATGCGTCGCGGCCAGTCGCTGGTGGTATGGGCGATCCGCGAAGGCCGCCAGGCAGCGCGTTCAGTGGATGAATTCCTGATGGGCAGCAGCATCCTGCCCCGATAAGAAAAGAGCAAAATGAACTTCAAAGTCAAGAACGATACTTTCCTGCGCGCGCTGTTGCGCCAGCCGACCGAATACACCCCGTTGTGGATGATGCGCCAGGCTGGCCGTTACCTGCCGGAATACTGCGCCACACGCAAACGCGCCGGCAGCTTCCTCAACCTGTGCAAGAGCCCGGACATGGCGACGGAAGTCACCCTGCAACCGCTGGATCGTTTCCCGCTGGATGCGGCCATCCTGTTCTCCGACATCCTGACCGTGCCGGACGCGATGGGTCTGGGTCTGTATTTCTCCGAAGGCGAAGGCCCGAAGTTTGAACGCCCGCTGACGACCGAAGCCGCAATCAAGGCACTGCACGTGCCGGATATCGGCACCGACCTGAAATATGTGACTGATGCCGTGTCGCAGATCCGCAAGTCGCTGGACGGCCGCGTGCCGCTGATCGGCTTCTCCGGCAGCCCGTGGACCCTGTCCTGCTACATGGTCGAAGGTGGCAGCAGCGACGACTACGCCAAGGTGAAGACCTTGATGTACAAAGAGCCGAAGCTGATGCACCACATCCTCAGCGTGACTGCGGATGCGGTGACCCAGTATCTCAACGCGCAGATCGAAGCCGGCGCGCAAGCCGTGATGATCTTCGATTCCTGGGGCGGTGCCTTGTCGCATGCGGCGTACCACGAGTTCTCGCTGCCCTATATGCAGCGCATCGTGCAGGGCCTCAAGCGCGAACACGACGGCGTGAAGATCCCCAGCATCGTGTTCACCAAGGGCGGCGGCCTGTGGATCGAGAGCATCGCCGACATCGGCTGCGATGCGGTCGGTCTGGACTGGACCATGGATATCGGCGTGGCTCGCCAGAAGGTCGGCCACAAGGTCGCGCTGCAGGGCAACCTCGATCCGACCGTGCTGTTCGCCACCCCGGACGTCATCCATAGCGAAGTGGAAAAAATCCTGACCAGCTACGGTTACGGCAGCGGCCATGTGTTCAATCTGGGCCATGGTATTTCGCAATTCACCAACCCGGACAACGCTGCCGCGCTGGTGCAGGCAGTACATGAACTAAGTAGAAAATACCATTAAGAATCAGACTTAATCGCTGGGCTTATAAACAGCGCGATTTTTTGCATAAGGCCACGGATCGTTTTTTCCGTGGCCTTTTTGTTTCTGTTGTAACTATTTGTTTATTAAAGATCTGCGCGCTTGGGCAGAAATTGGGCAGCAGAAAAAAACCGTATATACGATTAGGAGTTAGCGCACTTGTGTGGCACTTGCCCACACAGTTATCCACAGGATATGTGCATAAGAAAAAAACTGTAGTCGGCTCAAGCGGATTAGCTAAACTCTACAGAAAATACCGGAGAGATTTTTCTTAAGATGCACATCATTCGCGTCGCGTTGGACGTGCCCCTGTCAACACTTTTCGATTACAAAGTGAATGCGGATACCCGACTCGAGATCGGGCAGCGGGTGGTCGTCCCGTTTGGGCGCAAACAAGCACTTGGACTGGCAATGGAATGGGCGCAACAGTCCGATGTATCCCCGGAGCGCATGAAGTCGGTGGTGCAAGTGCTGGATGACGTGCCGCCGCTGCCGCAAGAGTTGCTGACCCTGCTGCGCTTTTGCAGCGACTACTACCACCATCCGCTCGGCATGACGGCGCTGGCCGCGTTGCCGACACGCTTGCGCGCAGTTGAACCGATCACGCTGAAGCAATCCCTCGATTACACCCTGAGCGAAACTGGCAAGGCACTGGATGTAGCGGCCCTGCCCAAGCGCCGCGTGGTGCAACAGCGCATCCTGCAAGCTTTGCGCCAAGCCCCGCTGAGCGGTGCGCAGTTGCGTAGCCTGTCACCCAGCGCACCCGCTGCGCTCAAAGTCTTGCTCGAAGCGGGCTGGGTCGAGGCATGCGCGCCCACACCACGCACCACACATACCTTCAACAATGCGCATGCACTCACTAGCGAACAGCAACAGGCGGTGACGGCTGTCACCCAGCAAACAGGTTATGGCTGCTTCCTGCTGCACGGCATCACCGGCAGCGGCAAGACCGAAGTCTATGTGCACCTGATGCACGAGATGCTGCAACGCGGAGGGCAAGTGTTACTGCTGGTGCCCGAGATCAATCTCACGCCGCAACTGGAGAATTATTTCCGCAGCCGCTTTCCCGATGTGGACCTGGTCAGCCTGCACAGCGGCCTGGCCGATGGCGAACGCGCACAGAACTGGCTGAAGGCGCAATCCGGAGAGGCGCGCATCGTGCTGGGTACGCGGCTCGCGGTGTTCACGCCGTTGCCGAAGCTGAGCCTGATCCTGGTGGACGAAGAGCACGACACTTCGTTCAAACAGCAGGACGGGCTGCGCTATTCGGCGCGCGACGTGGCGATCTTCCGCGCCAACCAGCGCGGCGTGCCCATCGTGCTCGGCTCCGCCACACCCTCGCTGGAGAGCTGGTACAACGCGCAGAGCGGACGTTATCGTTTATTGAAATTGACGCAACGCGCAGTGCAGCCTGCCACCTTGCCAACCGTGCGCTGCATCGACGTGAGCAAGCTGCCGCTGCAGGAAGGCCTGAGTGAGCCACTGCTTACTGCCATCGAAGCGCGATTGCAGCGCAAGGAGCAAAGCCTGATCTTCATCAACCGGCGCGGCTATGCGCCGGTGCTGATGTGCACGGCCTGCGGCTGGCTGTCCGAATGCAAACATTGCGCGGGCAAGCTCGTGCTGCATTTGAAAGACCGCACCTTACGTTGTCATCATTGCGGTTTTCAGCAGCGCGTGCCGCATGCCTGCCCTAAATGCGGTGATGCGGACCTGAAGCCGGTCGGCCTCGGCACGCAGCGGGTGGAAGACGCATTGCATAGCCGATTCCCGCAGGCGCGCATCCTGCGCGTGGACCGCGACAGCACGCGCAACAAAGGCGCGTGGGACGCGATGCGCAAACAGATCCATGAAGGGGGCGCCGACATCCTGATCGGCACGCAGATGCTGGCGAAAGGGCATGACTTTCCCAACCTCACACTGGTCGGCGTGCTCGATCCGGACGGCGCCCTATACAGCGCCGATTTCCGCGCCTCCGAAAAGCTCTTCGCGCAGCTCACGCAGGTCGGCGGCCGCGCCGGGCGCGCCGACAAGGCGGGTGAAGTCATCGTGCAGACCGCTTTCCCGACACACCCGTTGTTTCAGGCGCTGCGCGCGCACGACTACGAAATCTGGGCGCAGACCTTGCTCGCGGAACGCCAGATGGCGGGGTTCCCGCCCTTCGTTTATCAAGTGTTGCTGAGCGCAGAAGGCAAGCAGGAAAACGAGGCATACAGCTTTCTGAAACAGGCGCGCACAGCCGCGATGGAATTGCAGATGCCGGTCGAAGTGTATGGGGTCGTTCCCGCAGCCATGCCGAAACGCGCCAACCATCACCGCGCGCAACTGCTGGTGCAGAGCGACAAGCGCAAAACGCTGCAAGAATTCCTGCGGGCATGGAAACCAGTGCTGGATGCATTGCCCGCGCAAAAGCTGCGCTGGACGCTGGACATCGATCCGCTAGAGTTTTAGAGTGCCTGCAGATTTCGTCACAAGGATAAAAAAGAAAAATGAAAGCAAAACGATTCTACGATTGCACCCTCAGCGAGAAGTTGCTGTACACCTCGTTCTTGATGCTGGTGGGCTTGGGTTACCTGATGGCCATCGGCTACTTGTATGTCTCCCATGAAATGAATGACAAACAGCCCGGATTGTCGGTCGCCGATGTGGCGAACAGCTACTATGGCAACCGCAGCGGCACCCGTCTGGAAGCGGCGATCCGCGGCCCGATGTCCGGCTTCCTCGATGACGAAGAGCGCAACAAGATGGTGGCCTGGCTGAAAGACGGCGCCGAAGAAGAGCACTTCGAAAAAGACATCAAGCCCATCCTGGAAAAGAAATGCCTGTCCTGCCACAGCAAGGCGTCAGGCATGCCGGTAGTCGATTACAGCACCTACGCCGGCTTGCACCAGATGGCGCAAGTGGATACCGGCATGTCTATCGGTACGCTGTTGCGTATCTCGCACATCCACCTGTTCGGCATCAGCCTGCTGCTGTTTGCGCTGGGCTTCATTTTCATCCAGACGGAAATCAATGTCTGGTTCAAACGCTTCCTGGTCGTGTCGCCCATGGTCGCCGTGTTCTTCGACGTGCTGTCGTGGTTCCTCACCAAGTGGGATTCACACTACGCGATCGTGGTGATCGTCGCCGGCGGTGTGCTCGGCTTCTCCATGGCGGCGCAGATCCTGATCTCGTTGTACCAGATCTGGTTCCTGAAAAAACCAGCCGAACCACGCCCGCTCGACCCGCTAGCTTGATCACCAAACTCAACAGCATCGTTGGTTCTGTCAACGTACTGTTTGGCGAAGCTGCCAACCAGTACCTGACGGACTGGCGCGGGCGCTATTCCGGCCCGGCCCTCGCTGTTGTGTTCCCCGCCGATGCACAGCAAGTCAGCGACGTGGTGAAGCTGTGCGCAGACAAGAACATTGCCATCGTGCCGCAGGGCGGCAACACCAGCCTGTGCGGAGCCTCGGTGCCATTGGCCGACGGCAGTAAACAGATCGTCATCAACCTCTCGCGCATGAACCGGGTGCGCGCGCTGGATGCCACCAACTACACCATGACCGTCGAGGCGGGCTGCAAGCTGGCCGCGCTGTATGAAGCGGCGGAGCAGGCGGACAGATTGTTTCCGCTCGGCCTCACAGCCATCGCGCCGCACTGCGAGATCGGCGGCAACCTTTCCACCAATGCGGGCGGCATCGGCGTGCTGCGCTATGGCACGGCACGCGACCTGGTGCTGGGCTTGGAAGTGGTGCTGTCGGACGGGCAAATCTGGAACGGGTTGCGCAGCCTGCGCAAGGACAATACCGGTTACGATCTGAAGCACCTGTTCATCGGCGCGGAAGGTACGCTCGGCATCATCACTGCTGCCGTGCTCAAGCTCTATCCACGCCCCAGGTCGGTGGCGACCGCCTGCATCGCAGTGCGCGACCCGGCGGCAGCGGTGTCACTGCTGGGGCATTTGCGCGCCACCTGTGGCGACAAGATCAGCGGCTTCGAGATCATCTCGCGCTCCTGTCTTGATCTTGTGTTCAAACATATTGCCGATACGCACGAGCCGTTCGCAGCGAAACGCGAATGGATCGTCATTGCCCAGTTAGCGGATGTGCTGAAAGCGCCGCTGGATGCGCCTTTGCGCGATGCACTCGACTCGTTCGGCAGCGGCATCGCCGAGTTTGAAATCACCGCCGACAAGGACGAGGCAGAGCGCTGGTGGAAACTGCGCAAGAACATCAGCGAGGCGCAAAAAGCCGAAGGCATCAGCATCAAGCATGACGTCTCCGTGCCCATCAGCCGCGTGGCCGAGTTCATCGAGCAAGCCGGCACTGCATTACGCCATGCCTACCCGGGTATCCGCATCGTCGCTTTCGGCCATATCGGCGACGGCAATATCCACTACAACGCCTCCATGCTGGATGCATCGCAGAACAACGGCTTCATCGAGCAGCACGAGCAGGATGTGAACCGCATCGTGTACGAGGTCGTGGCTAAGCTCGACGGCAGTATCAGTGCCGAGCATGGCCTGGGGCAGCTCAAGCGCGAAGAGATCACGCACTACAAGAGCGCACTGGAGCTGGAGCTGATGCGCAACATCAAACACACCCTCGACCCGCGCGGGTTGATGAATCCGGGAAAGGTGATTTAGGGTCAGGCAGGCGTCGCGTTCAATTCGTTCAGAGGAGGTACAGATGGCAAACCAACCCGAAATCACCAACATGGCCCTGTTCTGCGATTTCGAGAACGTGGCGCTGGGCGTGCGCGATGCCAAGTACGCGCAGTTCGACATCAAGAAAGTGCTGGAACGCCTGCTGCTCAAAGGCAGCATCGTGGTGAAGAAGGCCTATTGCGATTGGGACCGCTACAAGGAATTCAAGGCCACCATGCACGAGGCCGCCTTCGAACTCATCGAGATTCCGCATGTGAGGCAAAGCGGCAAAAACTCCGCCGATATCCGCATGGTCGTGGACGCACTTGACCTCTGCTACACCAAATCCCACGTGGACACCTTCGTCATCATCAGCGGCGATTCGGATTTCTCGCCGCTGGTCTCCAAGCTGCGCGAGAACAACAAATACGTGATCGGCATCGGCGTGAAGGATTCGACCTCCGACCTGCTCAGCGCCAACTGCGACGAATTCATCTTCTACGACGACCTCGTTCGCGTGCAGGAAGCGAAGAAGAAACAGGCCGCCAAGAAAGCACCAGCCAAGAAGAAGGCAGAAGCGACCAAGCCTGCGGAAGGCAAGAGCGAAGAAGACAAGAAACAAGAGGCCATGGACTTCCTGGTCGAGACCGTCGAGGGCCTTATCTCCGAGCGCGGCTCGGACGAAAAGCTCTGGGGCTCCATGGTCAAGCCCACCATGCAACGCCGCCGCCCCGGCTTCAATGAAACCTACTACGGCTACCGCTCATTCAAGGAATTGATCGAGGATGCGCAGAAGCACAAGCTGGTCGTGCTGGTGAAGGACGAGAAATCGGGGCAGTACACGATTCGGTTGCCTGCGGCGGATTAATATCAATTAGGCATTTATGCGCTCATATCGATGGGTGTGTCATGTTTGCGAGTCAGTCAATACTCCAAGCTCCAATGCTTGTGAGAAGTGTGGCGCACCAGCCGAAATGTCTAGTGTAGAGATTGACCGTGCCGTTTTGAAGAATGGGGATGCCAAGTCAGAGTCCAATTTTCCACGGGTAAAACTGACTTGGACGCAAAAGATATTTGCAGTAATTGGAGTTGCCTGTTCTGCTATTGGAGTTCTGCTCGGAAAATTTGCACCTTCAATGTTGCTTTCTGGACTTGGGTTGTTCCTTATGGCGTCAGGCGTATTGATTCTTTGGGTATTTGGCATAGTAGGTAATAAAGCCCAGTAGGGTGGGCACGACGTGCCTATGCGGGGTATTGGTTTTAGGATTTAGCTTTGCCCTCCCCTGTGCGCCGCCGAGTAGCGCAGGCTGGTCAGGGGTAGTCCGACGAATATGTTTGAGCACGTGACCGCGTAGCGGGTCGTGCGAGTTTATGAGGAGGCCTGACCAGTCGAGCAACGCAGGGAACCCCGAAGGGGCGGCGCGCTGGGGTCGCCTTCTTTTTGGTTACTTTTTCTTTGGCGAAGCAAGAAAAAGTGACTAGCTGTCGGGCTACCCCCGACGGTTTTGGTTCTTAATTTAAAACCAGCGGGCTTCGCCCATCCTTCGATACGGCTGCGCCTACTCATGAAACTACTAGCCATTCGACTAAGCCCGCAAGCGGGCAAGTCGCTGGTTATCAGGACGAACGGTCATAGGCGCCACCAGTCCCCCCAATGCTATAATCCGCGCCTCTTTTGAAGGCGTAAAGCAATGTCCGCAGTCCTGAATTTCAAATCCCATCTGACCGATCTGTTCGCGCAGGCTCTGCGCGCTGTCGCCCCCGAACACGAAGGGGCAACCGTCCTCATCGAACGACCCAAACAAGCTTCGCACGGCGATTACGCCTGCAACCTGGCAATGCAGCTGGCCAAGCCGCTGCGCAAATCGCCGCGCGACATCGCGAATGCGTTGATCGCGGCGCTGCCGAAATCCGATGTCATCGAGAAAGTGGAGATCGCGGGCGCAGGTTTCATCAACGTGTTTGTCACCACTGCCGCCAAGCAGGACGTGGTGCACGGTGTGTTGATGGCGGGCGCTGGCTACGGCCATGTGCATGTGGGCGGCGGGCGCAAGGTCGGTGTGGAGTTCGTCTCTGCCAACCCGACCGGCCCGCTGCATGTCGGCCACGGGCGCGGCGCGGCGGTGGGCGATTGCCTGTGCAACGTGCTGCACGCGGCGGGCTGGAACGTGACACGCGAGTTCTATTACAACGATGCGGGTGTGCAGATCGACAACCTGACGCTGTCCGTGCAGTTGCGCTGCAAGGGCATCACGCCGGACGATCCCTCCTGGCCGGAATCGGGCTATCGCGGCGATTACATCGTCGACGTGGCAAACGCCTACATGGCGAAGGAGACTGTCGAAGCGGACGACCAGCACATCACTGGCAAGGGCGACGTGAACGATGCTGAAGCCATCCGCCATTTCGCCGTAGCCTACCTGCGCCGCGAACAGGATCTGGACCTGCGCGCGTTCGAGGTGGAGTTCGACGTGTTCTCACTGGAGTCGGCGCTCTATACCGACGGCAAGGTGGACGAGACGGTGAAGCGGCTGATCGCCAGCGGCCACACCTACGAGCAGGACAATGCGCTGTGGCTGCGCACCACCGACTTCGGCGACGACAAGGACCGCGTGATGCGCAAGAGCGACGGCGGTTACACCTACTTCGTGCCGGACGTGGCCTACCACCTGGAGAAGTGGAAGCGCGGCTTTGTGCGCGTCATCAACGAGCAGGGGTCCGACCACCACAGCACCATCACCCGCGTGCGCGCCGGTTTGCAGGCGCTGGATGCGGGCATTCCCAAAGGCTGGCCTGACTATGTGCTGCACCAGATGGTGACGGTGCTGAAGAACGGCGAAGAGGTGAAGATATCCAAGCGCGCGGGCAGCTACGTCACGCTGCGCGACCTGATCGACGAAGTAGGCTGCGACGCGACGCGCTACTTCCTCGCCGCGCGCCATCCCGACTCGCAACTGGTGTTCGACATCGACTTGGCGAAGTCGCAGAGCAACGACAACCCGGTGTATTACATCCAGTATGCGCATGCCCGTATCAGCACGGTGCTGGCGCAATGGGGCGGCGACCGCCAGAGTTTGCATCATGTTGATGTCGGCGTGCTGGACAGCGAATATGAAACGGCGTTGCTGCAACGCATGATCGACTATCCGCAGGTGATCGAGACGGCCGCCGAGGACTTGGCGCCGCACCTCATCGCCTTCTACCTCAAAGAATTGGCAGCCGATTTTCACAGCTACTATAATGCCTCGCGCTTCCTCGTCGAGGACGAGAAGCTCAAGCTGGCGCGCCTGGCGTTGATCGCCGCCGTGGCGCAAGTGATCAAGAATGGCTTGGCCTTGTTGGGTGTCAGCGCACCCGAGAAGATGTAACGGCACAAAGAGACAAAGGAATAAATATGAGCGCGGGCAAAGGCAAGGTAGTCGCGGGTGTCTTCATCGGCATGGTGCTCGGTATCGCGGCCGCGGGTGGGGTTGCGTGGTATGTGCTGAACAAGAAGGCGCCTTTCACCAACAAGGAGCCAGCAAAGCCCGCCCCGCAAGTTGCGGCGGTTCCGGCGAGTGCGCCGGTGGTGGCCACAGCTCCGGCTGCCGTACCGACAACTGCCGCTTCCGGCGTGGGCGAAACAAAACAGCATTTCGAATTTTATAAAGTGCTGACCGACAAATCGGATGGCACAGCCCACAAGAGCGAGCCCAAGCCACAACCGAAACCGAAAGATACTGCCCAGGCACCGGCTCCAGTGAAAGCGCCTGCCGCTGCCGTGTCGAAGGAAAAATACCTGGTGCAGGCCGGCTCGTTCCAGAACAAAGACGATGCTGAAAAATTGAAGGCCAAGCTGGCATTCAGCGGGCTGGAGGCGAACATCCAGACTGCGGAGATTCCTGGCAAAGGCGTGTGGTACCGCGTGCGCTTGGGACCCTACGGCGACAGCGAGGCAGGCAAGACCATCGCGACATTGAAGCAGAGCGGCATCGTCGCGACCCAACTACATGCCCAGTAAGCGGGCGCAATGATTCGATAAGGAGACAAGCATGAAATTGTTCAAGCAGCTGTTTGCGGTGTTGGCATTGCTGTGCGCGACTTATGCGCATGCCGATGTAGTGGCAGGCAGGGATTACAAGGTGCTGAACCCGCCGCAGCCGACCAGCAGCGGCAATAAGATCGAAGTGCTGGAATTCTTCTTCTACGGCTGTTCGCATTGCTACCACCTGCATCCGCAGATCAGTGCGTGGGAAAAGAAGAAGCCCAAGGACGTCGAGCTGCAATATGTGCCGGCCATCTTCAATGAGAGCTGGGAGCCGATGGCACGCACCTTCTATGCACTGGAAGCGCTGGGACAGCGCAAGCAACTGCACGATGCGCTGTTTGAAGCGTGGAACGTGCTGAACATCGACCTGCGCGATGAGGCCCACATCACCGAGTTCGTGGCGAAGCACGGCGTGGATCGCGCGAAGTTCGGCGCGGCTTACAACTCCTTCACGCTGGAAGGAAAGATCGCGCGCAGCAACCAGCTGGTGGCAGGTTTCAACGTGCGCGGTACGCCGACCATCGCCGTGGACGGCAAATACATCATCACCGGTTTGCAACCGGATGAAACCATCCGTGTGCTGGATGAAGTGATCAAGATGGCCCGCAAGGAACGCAGCAAGCATTGATGAAAATCGTTAGCTCTGCATGGCCATTCGACTAAAATATGCAAAAGACGCATATTAAGTCGCTGGTCATCTCCGGCGCGTCGAGCGGCATCGGTCTTGCCCTTGCGCGCCATTATCTTGAGCGCGGCGCCACCGTTGCCGCCTTCGCCCGCCGCGGCGAACTGCTGCAAGCCCTTGCCGCAGAATTTCCCGACAAAGTCTTTTGCTACGCGCTCGATGTGCGCGATGCGCCAGCCATTCAACGTGCGGCTGCAGATTTCATCGCGCGCGCCGGTGTCCCGGACATCGTCATTGCCAATGCCGGCGTGAGCCGCGGCACGCTCACCGAATATGTCGAGGACGAGGAGGTGTTCCAGAACGTGATGGACATCAATGTGCTCGGCATGGTGAAGACCTTCCAGCCGTTTCTGGCGGCGATGCGCGCAGCGAAACGGGGCACACTGGTCGGCATCGCCAGCGTAGCGGGCTTTCGCGGTCTGCCCGGATCTGGCGCTTACTCGGCGTCCAAAGCGGCGGCGATCTCCTACATGGAAAGTCTGCGCGTCGAGATGTATGGTAGCGGTGTGAAGGCGGTGACCATCTGCCCCGGCTACATCAAGACGCCGATGACCGACATCAACACCTATCCGATGCCGTTCATTCTGGATGCGGATGTGGCGGCGAAGCGCATGGCACGCGTCATCGAACGCGGCACATCGTTCGCCGTGGTGCCTTGGCAGATGGGAGTGGTGGGGTGGTTGATGCGGCGCCTGCCGAACTGGCTGTATGACCTTGCGTTCAGCAAGGCGCCGCATAAATCGAGAAAAGCCAGTATCTAAAACGCCGTTCGCCCTGAGCTTGTCGAAGGGTGAACAGAGTTCACAATTTCGGTTGGTTCCCCCGTCCATGGTTCGACAAGCTCACCACGAACGGAGGGGTGTTTTTTAGCCTTCCAGCTTCTTCTTCAGAATATCGTTCAACTGCGCCGGGTTGGCTTTGCCCTTGCTGGCCTTCATGGCGAGACCGACGAAGAAACCGAACAGCTTGTCCTTGCCGCTGCGGTATTCCGCGACCTTCTCTGCGTTGCCCGCGATGATCTCGTCCACCAGCGCTTCGATGGCACCGCTGTCCGATACCTGCTTCAAGCCCTTCGCTTCGATGATCGCATCCGCTGTGCCGCCTTCTGCCCACATGGTGCGGAACACTTCTTTGGCGCCGGAGTTGGAGATGGTGCCGTCGGCGATGCGCATTAACATGCCGCCGAGTTGTTGCGCCGAGATCGGGCACTGCGCCATATCCAGACCGTCGCGGTTCAGTTGAGCGCTCACTTCGCCGATCATCCAGTTGGCGCAGATCTTGGCTTGAGATGGAACAGCGCTCAGCGCGGCCTCGAAGAAATCCGCCATTTCGCGCGACGCCGTAAGTAGGCTTGCGTCGTAAGCGGAGAGGCCAAGCTCGTTCACATAGCGTGACTGTTTGGCTTGCGGCAATTCGGGCAAGGTGCCGCGCACCTGCTCGATCCACTCGGAAGAAATTTCCAGCGGCAACAGATCGGGATCGGGGAAGTAGCGGTAGTCGTGCGCATCTTCCTTGCTGCGCATGGCGCGCGTCTCGCCGGTATCCGGATTGAACAGGATGGTGGCCTGCTGCACTTTGCCGCCATTTTCAATCGTGTCGATCTGCCATTGCACTTCGTAGTCGATGGCCTGCTGCATGAACTTGAACGAGTTCAGGTTCTTGATCTCGCGGCGCGTGCCCAACGGCTGGCCGGGCTTGCGCACCGATACGTTCACGTCGCAGCGGAAGGAGCCTTCTTGCATGTTGCCGTCGCAGATACCGATCCAGCGTACCAGTGTGTGCAATGCCTTGGCGTAAGCCACCGCTTCGGCGGCGGAACACATATCCGGCTCCGAGACGATCTCGAGCAGCGGTGTGCCAGCGCGGTTCAAGTCGATGCCGGTCACACCTTGCGAATCACCGTGCACCGATTTGCCTGCGTCTTCTTCCAGATGGGCGCGCGTGATGCGTACGGTCTTCTCGTAAGGCTTGGCGTTGCCCGACAGCGGCTCGACTTGGATGGTCAGCGCACCTTGTCCCACTACGGGCAGATCGAACTGGCTGATCTGGTAGCCCTTGGGCAGATCGGGGTAGAAATAATTCTTGCGTGCGAACACCGAGCGTTGGGCGATGTGTGCACCAGTGGCGAGACCGAACTTGATGGCACGTTCCACTGCGCCTTTGTTCAGCACCGGCAGCACGCCGGGTAGCGCGATGCTCACTGCATCGGCCTGCGTGTTCGGTTCCGCGCCGAACGCGGTCGAAGCGCCGGAGAAGATCTTTGTGTTGGTCGAGAGCTGGGTGTGTACTTCCAGTCCGATGACGATTTCCCAAGTCATGTCTTTTTGATTCCTTCTTGGCCCTTACAGCCCTTGCGGCGCGCGGCTGTGCCAGTCGGTCGCCAGTTGATATTGGTGCGCCACATTCAGCATGCGCGCTTCGTCGAAATAGTTGCCGATGATCTGCAATCCCACCGGCATATTGTTGTCGCCGAAGCCGCAGGGGATGGACATGCCTGGCAGGCCGGCCAGGTTCACCGCGATGGTGTAGATGTCGGACAGGTACATCTGCACTGGATCGTCGCCCTTCTCGCCCAGCTTGAATGCGGTGGAAGGAGAGGTCGGTCCCATGATGACGTCGCACTGTTTGTAGGCCTCGACGAAATCCTGCGCGATCAGGCGGCGGATCTTTTGCGCCTGAATGTAGTAGGCGTCGTAGTAGCCGTGGCTCAGCACATAGGTACCGATCATGATGCGGCGCTTTACTTCGGCGCCGAAACCTTGCGCGCGGCTCTTCTCGTACATGTCGGCGAGGTCGCTGTATTCCGGGGCGCGATAGCCGTAGCGCACGCCGTCGAAGCGCGACAGGTTGCTCGACGCTTCCGCCGGGGCCAGCACGTAATACACCGGCACGGAGAGCTTCGAGTTCGGCAGGCTGATGTCGACGATGGTCGCGCCCAGCTTCTTGTATTCGGCGATGGCGGCTTCGACTGCCTTCGCCACGTCGCTGCCCATGCCTGCCGCAAAGAACTCCTTCGGCAGGCCGATGCGCAGGCCGGTCAGCGGCTTATTCAGGTCGCGCGCGTAGTCTTCCTTGTCGCGCTGCAGCGAAGTGGAATCGCGTTCGTCGAACCCGGCCATCACGTTCATCATCAGCGCCAGGTCTTCCGCGCTGCGACCCATCGGGCCGGCCTGATCGAGGCTGGAGGCGAAAGCGATCATGCCGTAGCGGGACACCACACCGTAGGTCGGCTTGAGGCCGGAGATGCCGCACAGAGCGGCCGGCTGGCGGATAGAGCCGCCGGTGTCGGTGCCGGTGGCCGCCGCACACAGACGAGCTGCAACCGCAGCTGCCGTGCCGCCGGACGAACCACCGGGTACGCGCGCGGTATCCCACGGATTCTTCACGGCACCGTAATGCGAGGTCTCATTGGACGAGCCCATGGCGAACTCGTCCATGTTGGTCTTGCCGAGGTTCACCGCGCCCGCATTGTTGAATTGCGAGATGACATGCGCGTCGTAGGGCGAAACGAAATTGTGCAGCATCTTCGAGCCGCAGGTGGTCAGCCAACCCTTGGCACAGAAGATGTCCTTTTGCGCGAAAGGGATACCGGTCAGTGCCTCAGCCTTGCCGGCAGCGAGGCGGGTATCGGCGGCACGCGCCTGCGCCAGCGACATCTCGGGATTCAGCGTGATGTAAGCATTAAGGGCCGGATTCAGCTTGGCGATACGGTCAAGATAACTTTGGGTCAGTTCGACGCTGGAAAATTTTTTGGCGCGCAAGGCAGCGCCCAGTTGGGTAAGGCTGGAATGGATCATGGTGGTTTACTCGATGACCTGGGGAACCAGATACAGGCCGTTCTCGACTTGCGGAGCGATGGCCTGGAAAGCCTCGCGCTGGTTGGTTTCGGTGACTTTGTCCTCGCGCAGGCGCTGTGCAAGGTCCTGGCTGTGCGACATGGGTTCGACACCTTTGGTGTCGACCGCCTGCATTTCGGCGATGAGGCCGAAGATGTTGTTGAGCTGGGCTTGGGCGGCTTGGAGTTCTTGGTCGTTCATCGCCAGGCGCGCAAGGCGGGCGACTTTTTCGACATCGGCTAGACTTAAGGACATAAACGGGTTTAAAGCTTTATCAAATCGGGCGCGATAGGGTATCATAAACCGATTCTTGGGCGCATACCTTCTACCTTTCAGGACCTGACATGTTAAGTTATTTCGACAGCTACTTTTCCAACGATCTCGCAATCGACTTGGGTACGGCCAACACGCTGATCTGGGCGCGCGGTCAGGGCATCGTGTTGAACGAGCCCTCCGTAGTGGCGATTCGCCAGGAAGGCGGCCCCAACGGCAAGAAAGTGATCCAGCAGGTCGGTCTTGCAGCGAAGCAGATGTTGGGCCGTACGCCCGGCAACATCACCGCCATCCGCCCGATGAAGGACGGCGTGATCGCCGACTTCACCGTAACCGAACAGATGCTCAAGCAGTTCATCCGCCGTGTGCACAAATCCAGCATCTTCACTCCCAGCCCGCGCATCGTCATTTGCGTGCCGTGCGGCTCCACCCAGGTCGAACGCCGTGCCATCCGCGAATCCGCGTACGGCGCAGGTGCGCGCCGCGTGGAACTGATCGAAGAGCCGATGGCAGCAGCGATCGGCGCCGATTTGCCGATCGAAGAAGCGACCGGCTCCATGGTGGTGGACATCGGCGGCGGCACTACCGAAGTGGGCGTGATCTCGCTGGGCGGTGCGGTTTATTCCGGTTCCGTGCGCGTCGGCGGCGACAAGTTCGACGAAGCCATCATCAACTACATCCGCCGCAACTACGGCATGTTGATCGGCGAAACCACCGCCGAGCAGATCAAGAAAGAGATCGGTTCTGCGTTCCCAGGGTCTGAGGTGCGCGAGATGGAAGTGAACGGCCGTAACCTGGCCGAGGGCGTGCCGCGCAGCTTCACCATCTCCAGCAACGAGATTCTCGAAGCATTGACCGACCCGTTGAACAACATCGTCAGCGCAGTGAAGACCGCGTTGGAACAGACCCCGCCGGAACTGGGCGCCGACATCGCCAGCAAGGGCATGGTGCTGACCGGCGGCGGTGCGTTGCTGCGCGATCTGGATCGCCTGTTGATGGAAGAGACCGGCTTGCCGGTGGTGATCGCCGACGATCCTCTGACTTGCGTGGTGCGCGGTTCGGGCAAAGCGCTCGAACGCATGGATAAATTCAACAACATCTTCGCCAGCGATTGATCGCACGGCGGCGCTGTGGACGATACCCGTACCCTACGATTTTTTAATCGCGGCCCCAGTCCGGTCGCGCGTCTGGTTTTCTTCTGCGTCCTGTCGATGCTGCTGCTGTTCGTGGATTCGCGCTACCAGTACCTGGAATCCACGCGCAAAGTCCTTGCCGTAGTTATCTACCCCTTCCAGCGTATAACCTCCCTGCCCGGTGAAGCGTGGGGCGGTGTCGCCAGCTATTTCGAGACGCAGGGACGGCTGCAGGCCGAAAACGCGCAGCTGCGCCAACAGCATGATGCAGATGCGGCACAGATCGCGCAGCTGCAGGTGATCCTGGCCGAGAATACGCAACTGCGCACCCTGATGGAGGTCAAGCAACGCGTCGATTATCCGGTGCAGATGGCGGAGATCGCCTATGTCGAGCGCGATATCTTCAAGCGCAAGCTGCTGGTGGATAAAGGTTCGCAAGCCAACGTGCAGGCCGGCCAGGTGGTGATGGACGACAACGGTGTGGTGGGGCAGGTCACGCGCACATACCCGTGGCTGTCCGAGGTGACGCTGGTCACCGACAAGGATCATGCGGTGCCGATCCAGATCCTGCGCAACGGTTTGCGCGCGGTGGTATTCGGTTCCGGCGATATCAGCGAGATGTCGCTGCGCTACATGCCGGTTAGTTCGGACATCGTGGAAGGCGACGTGCTGGTGACTTCCGGCATCGACGGTACCTATCCGCCCAACTTGCCGGTCGCCAAGGTGCTCAAGATCGAGCGCGATCCGGCTTATCCTTTTGCGCGCATCACCTGCGAACCGCTGGCCGGTGTCGACCGGCACCGCACCTTGCTGATCGTGTCCGGCTTGCCCAAGCTGGCCGAGCGTCCGGCAACGGTTGAGACCAGCGCCGAGCCGGAGCGCGCGAAAAAGAGACTCAAACGGAGGAAGCCGTGAACGGGGATTTCTCTAAAGACCAAGAATTCTTGCTGCCCGCCAGTTCGGGTTTCATCTTGCTCAGCCTGTTCGTGGCCGTGATGCTCAACTGGCTGCCTTGGCATGGCTGGGCGCTGGTGCTGCGTCCCGATTTCGTGGCGCTGGTGTTGTTGTACTGGTGCACGCACAAGCCGCACCGCGTCGGCGTCGGCACCGCCTGGCTGGTCGGCATCTTCGCCGATGTGGCGGATGCCAGCCTGTTCGGCCAGCATGCGCTGGCGTATTCAGTACTGGCTTTCGGCGGCATCGTGCTGCATCGCCGCGTGCAGATGTTCGACTTGCGCCAGCAATCCATGCATGTGTTCCCCATGCTGCTGCTGAGCTACGGCGCTTACGCTGTCGTGCATTGGCAAGTGCGCGGTTATGTGGCGTGGGAGTACTTCCTCGGTGCCGCGGTGTCGGCCCTGCTGTGGGCACCGCTGACCGTGTTCCTGCAAGCCCTGCGCCGTCCGCGCCGCGACCCTAACGAACTATGAATCGTCACGTCGAGCTGAAGAACCATCAGCGCGAAATCTATTATTTCCGTTTGCGCCTGGTGTTGAGTCTGGGCTTCGTGGGGGTGATGCTGCTCATCCTGCTGCTGCGCTTCTTCTATCTGCAGGTCTTCCGCCACGACTACTTCCACACCTTGGGAGAGAGCAACCGCATCTACGTGGTGCCCATCGTGCCGAACCGCGGACTGCTGCTGGACCGCAACGGCGTAGTGATGGCGCAGAACTATTCCGGCTACACGCTGGAAGTGACGCCGAGCAAAGTGACGGACATGGATGCGCTGATCGCCGAGCTATCCAAGCTGGTCGAGATCACGCCCAAGGACATCAAACGCTTCAATAAACTGCTGAACGAGCGCCAGGCACTGGAGACGCTGCCTATCCGCAGCCAACTGACCGATGAAGAAGTGGCGCGCATCGCGGTGCAACGTTTCCGTTTCCCGGGCGTGGAGATCAAGGCGCGCCTGTTCCGCGAATATCCCTTCACGGATGTGACCTCGCACCTCATCGGCTATGTCGGCCGCATCAACCAGAAGGACATCGATCAACTGGCCGAAGACGAAGTCGTCTCCAACTATCTGGGTTCCGACTACATCGGCAAGACCGGCGTCGAGCAGAGCTATGAAAAGGATCTGCACGGCACGACCGGCTTCGAGCAGGTCGAGGTGGATGCCAGCGGTCGCGCGGTGCGCGTGTTGTCGCGCACCGCGCCGCAATCCGGCAGCAATCTGGTGATGACGCTGGACGCCAAGTTGCAGGAAGTGGCGGAGCAGGCGTTCGGCGATTATCGCGGCGCGCTGGTGGCGCTCGATCCCACCAACGGCGAAGTACTGGCCTTCGTGAGCAAGCCCGGCTATGACCCCAACCTGTTCATCGACGGCATCGATACCGAGACCTGGGACGAACTCAACAACTCTCCCGATACGCCGCTCAACAACCGCGCCCTGCGCGGCCAGTATCCGCCCGGCTCCACCATCAAACCGTTCATGGCCCTGGCCGGGCTTTATTACGGCACACGCTCTCCGTCGCGCTCCATCAGCGACCCCGGCTATTTCATGTTGGCCGGCAACAGGCACCAATACCGCGACTGGAAGACCGGCGGGCATGGCAGTGTCGATATGTTCAAATCCATCGTCATCTCCTGCGACACCTACTATTACGGACTTGCCACCGAGCTGGGCATCGACAACATGCACAACTTCCTGGAGCGTTTCGGTTTCGGCAAGAAGACCGGCCTGGACATGGATGGCGAGACCTCCGGCCTGCTGCCTTCGACCGAATGGAAAGCGAAGCGCTACAACCAGATCTGGTTCCCCGGCGACACCGTCTCGGCGGGCATCGGCCAGGGCTACAATCTGGTCACGCCGCTGCAACTGGCGTTCGCCACCGCGACCTTGGCCAACGACGGCGTCGCCTTCCAGCCGCATCTGGTGAAAGAGATACGCCGCGCGCGCGGCGAGCCGCAGCTGATCGAGGGCAAGCAGGTGTTCGACCTGCAATTGAATCCTGAGCACCTGAAGCTGGTGAAGAGCGCCATGGAGGCCGTCACCAAACCCGGCGGCACCGCGGCAGGTGCGGGCTACGGTGCGGGCTACCGCATGGCGGGTAAGACCGGCACGGCGCAGGTGATCGCCATCAAGCAGGGCGAGAAATACGTCGCGAGCAAAGTCTCCGAGTACAACCGCGACCATGCCTGGTTCATCGCCTTCGCCCCGGCGGACAAACCGCGCATCGCGTTGGCGGTGCTGGCCGAGAACGGCGGCCACGGCGGCTCCACCGCTGCGCCCATCGCGCGCAAGGTGCTGGATTATTATCTGCTGGGCAAGGTGCCCAAGCCCTTGCAGGCAGTGTCGGAAAAAACCGGGTCGGAGAACGACTAGACATGAACCTCAGACAACTCAAACAACGCTTCATGCTGCATCTCGATCCGGTGTTGCTGGCTGCACTCGGCGGGTTCGCGCTGGTCAGTCTGCTGTTGCTGTATAGCGCCAGCGACGGCAACTGGCTGCGGGTGCTGGGGCAGCTCGGCAACATCGTGGTCGGCTTCACCGCGCTGTGGCTGGTCGCCAACATGCCGCTGCACTGGCTGATGCGCATCGCGGTACCGATGTATGTGCTCGGCATGATCCTGCTGCTGGGCGTGATGACGCCGCTCGGCGTGAGCAGCCACGGCGCGACGCGCTGGCTCAACCTCGGCGTGGCGACCATCCAGCCTTCCGAGCTGATGAAGATCGCCGTGCCGCTGATGATGGCCTGGTACTTCGAGAAGAACGAAGCCACGCTGAAACTGAGGAACTATTTCATCGCGGCCATCCTGCTGGTGTTGCCCATCGGCTTGATCGCGAAACAGCCCGACTTGGGCACCTCCATCCTCATCGCCGCCAGCGGCTTCTACGTGCTGTTCCTCGCGGGCCTCTCCTGGCGCATTATGATCGGCGGTGCACTGGCGGGGCTGGCCAGCGCGCCGTTCCTGTGGTCGATGCTGCACGACTACCAGCGCCACCGCATCCTGATGCTGCTCGATCCCTCGCAGGACGCGCTGGGCAAGGGCTACCACACCATCCAGGGCATGATCGCGGTGGGCTCCGGCGGCATCCTCGGCAAGGGCTACATGAACGGCACGCAGACGCACTTGGACTTTCTGCCCGAGCGCACCACCGACTTCATCTTCGCCGTGTGGTCGGAAGAGTTCGGCCTGATCGGCAACCTGCTGCTGCTGGGCCTGTACGTCTTCGTCATCGGACGCGGCTTCATCATCACCGCCAACGCCTCCACTTACTTCACACGCCTGATGGCGGGCAGCATCACGCTCACCTTCTTCACCTATGCCTTCGTCAACATGGGCATGGTCAGCGGCATCCTGCCCGTGGTGGGCGTGCCGCTGCCGCTGATCAGCTACGGCGGTACTTCCATGCTCACGCTGATGCTGGGCTTTGGTATGCTGATGAGCATCCACACACACAAGAAACTCGTTAAAACTTAGCAGGGGGAATCAAACATGAAAAAAGAATCGTTGTTGGTGCTATGCGCCGCGCTGGTAGTGAGCGCCTGCGCCACCACGCAAAAAACGGGCGACACGCAGAGTGCCGCTCCCGTGGTGGACGCCGTCTCCGGCCCCAGCGGCAGAACGGCGCGCGCCGCTTCGCCTGACACGGCGACGACTTCTGCTGCGCCGGCTACAACCGGCAGCGGAGGTTATCTGGCGGGCGACGGCCCCGGAGCCGATGCACCGTCGAATCTCGATTCCATCCCCGATGCCGTGCCCAAGGCCGAGCCGTTGCACAAGTATGCCAACCGTCCTTACTCCGCACTGGGCAAGACCTACACGCCGCTGACTGCGCCCGGCAATTACAAAGAGCGCGGCATCGCCTCCTGGTACGGCAAGAAATTCCACGGTCAGCGCACCTCCATCGGCGAAACCTACGACATGTACGGCATGACCGCCGCGCACCCCACGCTGCCCATCCCGAGCTACGCGCGCGTCACCAATCCGGCGAACGGCAAGTCCGTCATCGTGCGCGTGAATGACCGCGGCCCGTTCCTGCATGCGCGCATCATGGACCTGTCCTATGTCGCTGCCTACAAGCTTGGCTATGTGAACAACGGCAGTGCCGAAGTGGAAGTCGAGAGCATCGCCGTCGACGGCAGCGCACCGGTCACCGGCGGTGTGGAGCCGCCCGCAATCAATGTCGAGCCGATCGCTGTCGCTCCCATCGCCCCTGCCCCGACCATTCCGGTGGAGAGCGCGGGCACGCCGACAGGCAAGGTCTTCCTGCAACTCGGCGCGTTCAAATCGCCGCAAGGCGCCGAGAGCTTCCTGGCCAAGATCCGCGCCGAGCTCGGCGACAACGGCAAACGCCTGTCGCTGTACGAGAAGAAAGGCCTGACGCGCGTGCACATCGGACCTTACAAGAATGCGAACGAAGCGCACAGCGCTGCCGACCGCCTCGCAGCGAAACTGGGATTCAAACCCTTCATGAGTCTGCACTGATGCGCACGGCCGCCAGCATCGCGGTCAGTATCGTCGCCCTCATCCACGTGTACATCCTCGTGCTGGAGATGTTCCTGTGGGAGAAGCCAATCGGACTGCGTGCTTTCGGCCTGAGCAGAGATTTCGCTGCCGCCACCCGCGTGCTGGCGGCGAACCAGGGTTTGTACAACGGCTTCCTTGCAGCGGGGTTGATCTGGGGCTTGAGCACCTATGACATCCACGTGCAGCGTTTCTTCCTGGGCTGTGTGTTGGTGGCCGGGGTGTATGGGGCGCTGACGGCGAATGCGAAGATATTGTGGGTGCAGGCGGCGCCGGCAGTGGTGGCGTTGGTGTTGGTGGGGTTAATTTAATCTTCCGTTCGTGTTGAGCTTGTCGAAACATGAATGGTACGAAATCAAAATCAACACCGTCGGGGGTAGCCCGACAGCTAGTCACTTTCTTTTGCTTCGCCAAAAGAAAGTAACCCAAGAAAAGGCGACCCCAATCCGCCACCTCTTCGAGGTTCCCTGCGTTGCTCGCCTGGTCAGGCTTCCTCATAAACTCGCACGATCCGCTGCGCGTCCACGTGCTCAAACATATTCGTCAGAATTCCCTGACCAGTCTGCGCTACTCGGTGGCGGATGAGGGGATGAGGTGTCGGTGTGGCACGGTTGGTGGAATAACGTAGAATGAGCAAGCAGGAATAAACCAGACAGGGAGAAAATAATGGCAATACCAAAGAAAGTCGCAGAACGTTTGGTTGCTGGAATTAAACGGTATCAACCAATTCTTTCGGCAGCTAAAGCTCGAGATGTGAACGAGGCAGATACAGTAACAATTGTTAAGGATATGCTTGCTGATTTATTCGGCTATGACAAGTACTCGGAAGTAACAGCGGAATATGCAATCAAAGGAACGTACTGCGATTTGGCGACCAAGATTGACGGTGCACTGCAAACACTGATTGAAGTTAAGGCCATTGGAATTGATTTAAAGGATGCGCATGTAAAGCAGGCCATTGACTATGCGGCAAATGAAGGCGTTGATTGGGTGTTGCTTACAAACGGTAGATGCTGGCGGGTATATCACCTGATTTTTGCAAAGCCAATCGAGCAAGAGCTCGTTGTCGATATTGATTTTTTAGAAATTAGCTCTCGATCAGAAAGCGACCTTGAATTACTTTATCTCTGGAGTAAGGAAGGCTGGCAGAAAAATGTTCTTGGCGAATACCATACCCAGCAACAGGCATTGTCCAGATTTTTTCTGGGCGCGATGCTGCAGACTGAGCCTGTACTTGATGTTATCCGCCGGGAGCTTCGCCGTGTTTCACCAGATGTTCGTATTGACATAGACCAGATCAAAAAAGTACTTGCAAGTGAAGTAATCAAGCGCGAGGTACTTGAGGGAGAGAAGGCGGAGGAAGCGCGGAAAAAAATATCACGCGCAGCATCTAAAGCTTTGCGAACAGTGACTCAGCGCGCCTCAAGTGATACGCAGGAAAAATCAGAAAACGTTGAATAGTATGTAAGGTGGGCACGAAGTGCCCACGCGTGGTTTTGATTTTCGTTTTTCCTTCCCCTGTGCGCTGCCGAGTAGCGCAGGCTGGTCAGGGAATTCTGACGAATATGTTTGAGCACGTGGCCGCGCAGCGGATCGTGCGAGTTTATGAGGAGGCCTGACCAGTCGAGCAACGCAGGGAACCCCGAAGGGGCGGCGCACCGGGGTCGCCTTTTCTTGGGTTACTTTCTTTTTGGCGAAGCAAAAGAAAGTGACTAGCTGTCGGGCTACCCCCGACGGTGTTGGTTTCGAATTGAAGTACATTCATCCTTCGATACACCGCGCTGCGCGCGGCACTCAGGACGAACGGTTGCAGAAGCTAAGCAACGCGCAAAACTAATCCCTTCAAATACGCCCCCTCCGGAAAACTCAGCAACACCGGATGATCCGCCGCCGCATGCAGCTTCTTCACGATCCGCGCATCCACTCCCGCATCCAGCGCCGCACCCGCAATGATCTTCTGGAACAAATCGTCGCTGATGCCGCCCGAGCAGGAATAAGTGAACAACAAACCACCTGGACGCAGCAGCTTGAAGCCCAGCAGGTTGATGTCCTTGTACGCGCGCGAGGCCTTCTCGGCAAAGGCGGCAGTGGGCGCGAACTTGGGCGGGTCCAAGACAATTAGATCGAACTTGCGGTTCTGGTCGCGCAGCTTGCGCAGGGCTTCGAACACGTCGGCGCATTGCCATTCGGCACGCGATGCATCGAGGCCGTTCAGCTCCACATTGGCTTGCGCCAGTTGCAGCGCTTCCTGCGACGAGTCGATGGACAGCACCGACTTAGCTCCGCCGCGCAAGGCATAGAGCGAGAAGCCGCCGGTGTAACAGAAGCAGTTAAGCACATCGCGCCCGGCCGCTAGGGTGCCGGTAAATGCGCGGTTGTCGCGCTGGTCGAGGTAGTAGCCGGTCTTCTGTCCCGCGGCCACGTCCACTGCGAAGCGCAAGCCGTTTTCGGTTACTTCCACTTTCTCAGGCAGCGCGCCGCGCACAAGTCCGTTGCGTTTCGGCAGGCCTTCCAGTTCGCGCCCGTCGGAATCGGAGCGCTCGTAGATGCAAACAGGGGCACACAGCTCCTGCAGGATGTCGGCCAAGGTGTCGCGCCAGTGTTCAGGCCCAGCGCTGCCCAGCTGCATCACCAGCACATCGCCGTATTTGTCCACGATGAGGCCGGGCAGGCCGTCCGATTCGCCGTGGATGATGCGCATGCCGTTGCTGTCCAGGTCAAGGCCGAGCGTGCGGCGTGCCGCCAATGCATCGCCGATGCGCTTGCGGAAGAAGGCGGCATCGATCACATCTTTTTCATTCCACGACCAAACGCGCGCTGTGATCTGCGAGTCGGGATTGAATGCCGCCCATGCCAAGAAATTCCCTGCGGCATCGCGCACCGGCACCGTGTCGCCGCTGGCAGGTCTGCCGTCGATGCACTCGACCGCACCGGAGAATATCCACGGGTGGCGGCGTTCCAGTGATTTCTCACGACCGGCCTTGAGCACGATGCAATGTTCGGCAGAGGCATTCCCTGCACGCGGCTTGGCAGCGGGTTGCGCCACTGGTTTTTCGCCCTGCTGTTTGCTGCGTTGCACGCGCTTGCGGAAATCCTTGCCGCCTTGCGATTGGCGGTGCGGTGTCGAATGGAATTTGGGTTTGGCTTGGCTCATGTCTTCTTCTTGGCACGCGGATGCGCGCCGTCATAGATTTTGGCGAGGTATTGGAAATCGAGATGGGTGTAGACCTGCGTGGTGGAGATGCTGGCATGTCCCAGCATCTCCTGCACCGCGCGCAGGTCGCCGGAGGATTGCAGCACATGCGTGGCGAAGGAGTGGCGCAGCATGTGCGGATGCACGCCGGTGTTGAGGCCTTGTTTGAGCGCCCATTTGTCCAGCTGCAATTCCACGGTGCGCGGCGAGATGCGCGCGCCCTTGCTGCCCACGAACAGTGCGGTCTCGTCCGGCTTGGCGACCTGCCCGCGCACCGCGAGCCATGCCTGCAGCGCGGAGATGGCATGGCTGCCCAGCGGCACGATGCGCGTCTTGTTGCCCTTGCCGGTGACGCGCACTGAGGCGTCGGCGAAATCCATGTCGATGGGATCGAGGCCCACCAGCTCGGCTAGGCGCAGGCCGGAAGAATAGAGCAGCTCGAACATCGCCTTGTCGCGCGCATCCAGCGGCGTTTCCACCTGCATCTCCACCAGCTTCACCGCCTCGTCCGGCGACAGCGCATGCGGCAAGGTCTTGGGCGCCTTCGGCGCGCGCAGGCCGACGCAGGGATTGCTCTGGCAACCGTGGTCGCGCATCAGGTAGCTATAGAAACCGCGCCAGGCCGAGAGTACGCGCGCCAGCGAACGTCCGCCCAGACCGCTGCTGTGCAGCTGGGCGATGTAGCGGCGGATGTGGTGGCTCTTCAGGTCGGGTAACGGCGTCGCCCCGGCGAGCGCCAGCAGGCGGCGGATGTCGCGCGCGTAGTTCTCGGCGGTCAGCGGGGAATAGTTGCGCTCGTTGTGCAGGTAGGCGAGGTAGCCTTGCAGGGTGGCGGGCGTTTGTGCGGCAACTTCAGGCATCAGACATGCAGATGGAACGCGCTGCCCAGTGTCTCCGCGATGCGCTGCAGGAACAGGGTGCCCATTTCCGGATAGAAGCGTTCTTTGTCCTCGCTGGCGAGGATGAGCATGCCGATGGTCTGGCCGTTCACGCGCAACGGCAGATAGGCGAACGAGCGCAGATGCTCGGCCGCCTCGCCGAACCAGGGCAGGGTATCGTGCACCGCGTGGTGCGTGCACACCGGCTGCTGGTGCTGATCGGCAAAGGCCAGCACTTCGGAGCTGGGTGCTTCGTCTTTCCACAGATGCAATGCGACATGCGGGATGGAGAAGATGTCGCGCATGTTGTGCACGATCAGGTTTTGCAGCGTGGCGCGGTCGTGTGGGCCGAACAGCGCGCAGTTGAACTGGTGCACTTTGTGCTGCAACCCATCATTCTCTTTGGCGAACTCCAGCAGTTCATGCAGCTTCTTTTCCAGTTCCTTCACGCGTTCGCGCAGGGTGAGCAATTGGCGTTCGCTCAGCGAGATGGTGCGGCCGCCGTGCGGGTGCGGCAGGTAGATCTGCGACAGCATCTCGGCGTGGTCTTCGAAGAACTGCGGATTGTCCTGCAAGTATTGTGCTACGGCTTCTGCTTTCATCTGTGACCTCTTACAAGTTGATCTCGCCGTCGAACACCGAGATGGCCGGGCCGGTCATCAGCACGGGCGAATGCTCGCCCGCCCAGGTGATGGAGAGTGTGCCGCCGCGGGTGGCAACATGCACGGTCGTATCCAGCAGTCCGCGCCGGATGCCGGCCACCACGGCGGCGCAAGCGCCGGTGCCGCAGGACAGGGTTTCACCCGCGCCGCGCTCGTACACGCGCAGCTTGATGTGTTCACGGTCGATGACTTGCATGAAGCCCGCATTCACGCGCTTGGGGAAGCGCGGATGGTGTTCGATCAGCGGCCCCTGGGTGGCAACGGGGGCGGTCTCGACGTCGTCCACCACCTGCACCGCATGCGGATTGCCCATGGATACTGCGGTGATCTGCACAGTTACATCTCCGACCTGCAGCGGACGGATGATCGCATCGCTGTCGCTCATGAAGGGAATGCGTGCAGGATCGAAGATCGGTGCGCCCATGTTCACGGTGACGCGTCCGTCGTCTTCCAGGCGCGGCGAGATCAGCCCGCTCTTGGTCTCCACCACGATCTCGCGCTTGCTGGTGAGCTTGTGGTCGTGCACGAAACGCACGAAGCAGCGCGCACCGTTGCCGCACTGCTCCACCTCGCCGCCGTCTGCGTTGAAGATGCGGTAACGGAAATCGGCATCGTCGCGCGGAGATTTTTCCACCAGCAGGAGCTGGTCGCAGCCGATGCCGAAATGGCGGTCGGCGATGTAGCGGATCTGTTCCGGCGACAGGGCGATCGACTGGCGCACGCCGTCGAGCACCACGAAATCGTTGCCTGCGCCGTGCATCTTGGTGAATTTGAGGGACATGGTTCTGCCGTTAACTGTTGGGTGTGGCGATTATACGGTGTTCACCGGCATAGCTGCTCATGGTCGCGGAGCATGCAGCGATCCATCACCACGGTGATGCCGGCTTGCTGCGCACGCAGTGCGGCCTCTTCGTGCACCACGCCATCCTGCAGCCACAGCTTCTTGATGCCCAGCTTGATGCAGCTGTCGACGATGGCGGGCACATGCTCGGGAGCGCGGAACACTTCCACGATGTCCGGCAATTCGGGCAGGCTTTCCAGATCGGGGTAGGCCTTCTCGCCCAGCACTTCGGTCACCAGTGGGCGCACCGGAAGGATACGGTAGCCGAAGCTCTGCAACGCCTGCGCCACGCGGAAGCTGGGACGCGCCGGCTGCGGCGACAGCCCGACCACCGCCACGCTGTGCACCTCGCGCAGCAGCTTGCAGATAGTCTTCAGGGCTGGGATTGACGAAATTCATGGTGCACACGATAGCATTTTTTGCGGCGTCCAGTGCGGACGGGGCAGGTGTCGATTTTCGCAGGGATGCGTAGCAACCCGCAAAAAACGCTATACTGCGCGCCGTTCCAAAGCGCCCGTAGCTCAGCTGGATAGAGTATTGGTTTCCGAAGCCAAGGGTCGTGGGTTCGACTCCCGCCGGGCGCACCAATTCCAGATATTGCACAAACGTAGACAGTTAAGTTATTGTGGCCCAAATAACTTAGGGAGCGTGGGCAATGAAATCCAAAATAGCTTTGTTTCTGGAACTAGGTATTTCGCTGGTCATTATCACTTTGCTGTCGGGCTGTTTTGGCGACGGCGGCACCGCTAACTACGATGGTACCTGGACGGCTGGGGTTGCAGATTCGGCTCCCATCACGATTAGCGGGGTGGCCGCGACTTGTGTCGTGTCCGTGCCTCTTCCTACGGTAACGCTGGTGAATGGGATCGGGTCTACCAGCCAAACCAACGTTTGCAGCGCCTCTGGCGTGGCTCCAACGAACTTCATTTACCTGGTCAGTGTCGCCATCAACAATTCGACTGGCGTGATGAATGCCATCGTGAACGGCTCCGCACTTACCGGGCAATGCATCAGTTCCGTCGGGTGTTCGGCACGAGCTACAACGCTGTCCCTCAGCCTGACACGCTAGCTTACAAATGAGTTAATCATTAACCGCTGGTGCTAGAGATAGCCCGGCGGTTTTGTTTTGAATCGATGCGCGAAAGTCACTGCATACCCCGATGACGACGAACAAAGAACAGGATACCGACCTCGAACTCGAAGACACGCGCGAGTCCTTGCCGCATGAGGCGTTCATGGCGGCGTTGCCGTATCTTCTGGCGCTGATCTTCGTCGCCATCCTCGGCTATTGGCTGATCGACCCCGCCCCGCCCAAGAAGATCGTCATTTCCATCAGCAAGGAAGACGGGAACTACCAGGCCTATGCGCAGCTATATGCGGCGCTGCTGCGGCAGGAAGGCATCGAGCTGGAGATACGCGAATCCGCAGGGCCGTTATCCAGCCTGGGTGAGTTGCGCAAAGAAAACACCAGCGTGGACATGGCGTTCGTGCCGGGCGGCGTGGCGAGCGGGGAGTCCACGGTCGGCCTGGTCTCCCTGGGCAGCCTGTATTACGAGCCACTGTGGATATTCAGCAAGGGGCAGCGCAAGATCGGGCATGTGTCGGCGCTGAAAGGCAAGCGCATCGCGATCGGCAGGACTGGCAGCGGTACGAACATCCTGTCGCGTATGGTATTAAACGCGGGCGGGGTGACGGCGCAGAACAGCACCTTCTTCGAGATCGGCGAGGACGATGCGAAAGAGGCGTTGCGTCATGGCGTGGCGGATGTGATCTTCCTGTCCGGTGTGCCGACGACACCGTTGATACAGGAAGTCGCGGCCATGCCCCATGTCGCTCTGGTCGATCTGGACGAAGCCGAGGCTTACTCGCGGCAGTTCAATTTCCTGCATCACTTGATACTGCCGGAAGGGGCGCTGAATCTGGAGGCCAACGTGCCGCCGCAGCGGGCGCATCTGCTTGCGCCCACGGTCACGCTGGTGGCGCGCGAATCCATGCATCCGGCGCTGGTGTATCTGGTGCTCAAGGTGCTGACTCGCGTCCACGGCGGGGCGGGCATGTTGCAACAGGAGCGCGAGTTTCCGTCCGACAAGGACACGGATTTCGAGATGAGCACGCAGGCGGCGCATTTCTATAAGTCAGGCCCGCCATTCCTCGACCGCTATCTGCCGTTCTGGGCGGCGACCTTCGTCAACCGCGTGCTCATCATCCTGCTGCCGCTGGTCGCGCTGGCGATCCCGCTGAGCCGCATCGCGCCGGCCGTGTATAACTGGCTGGTCAAGTCGCGCATCCACAAGCTGTATGGCGAACTGCGTTTTCTAGAATTGCAGTTGCGCGCACAGCAACCGCTCGAACTGTCGGCATCGCGCCGGGAGCTCGACGCCATCGAGAACAAGGTCAATCACCTGCACTTGCCGGTGGCCTTCTCCAGCCACCTGTACGAACTGCGCAGTCATATCGAACTGGTGCGTTCCAAGCTGCATTAAACTTTCCCGGACTCGAGCCGATACATCACTCACAGGGGCGCAGCAATGGATGCCCCGGGACGAGGAGGTGTGACGTGGCTATCGTGATGAACATGAGCGGGTATGAGGTCGAGCGCGAAGTGGTCGTGGCCGAGGAATACGGCGACGAAGTGATGTGTGCGGGATGGAATCCGCAACTGGCGCTGGTCAGCGAGCGGTCTGCTGCGGCAGCGGATAAGCAAGAGGCATTTCCGCGCGAACTGGCGAACGCGGATGCCGATGCCTTTCTGCAAAAGATGTACCAATACCAGCGCTGAAGCAGCAACACGGGAGACCGGCCCGTAGCGGGGCCGTCCTCTGAAATAACGACTGGCCACTCGACCTGGTCGGCAATGCCGACGAGTCGCCGGTTATCTGCAAAGCCTTATCCCGCGCCCTGTTCAGGGTGTTAGTGTGGCCTGCCGCAAGGCGCTCTGTGCTATTCTTCCGGCAGTCGATTCCCCGATTCATCGCATGAAATTCATATTGTTCATCCTGCTGTCGATGCCGGTTCTGGCGATGGCGACTCCCGAGTCCGATTTTCTCGCCGCACGCGAAGCGCTTCGCGTCGGCAATGTCCCGCGCCTGTTGCAGGCAGCGGCACGCCTGAAAGATACCCCGCTGGAGCCGTATGCGACCTACTTCGAGTTGCGCGTGCACTGGGGGGCGCGGGACACCGCGCCGCTCAAGGCGTTTCTGGCGCGCAACGACGAAAGTCCGGTGGTGGATGTGTTGCGGGGCGAGTGGCTGAAATATCTGGGCAAGCAAGGGCGCTGGGAAGAATTCGCCGAAGAATATCCGCACCTGGTGAATGGCGATGACGAGTTGGACTGTTATGCGCTGCAGCTGCGCCAGCGTACCGATGCGGAAGGGGCGCTGCGCGAATCGCGCAAATTCTGGTTCAGCGGCAACGGCCTGCCGGAAAGTTGCTCGACGCTGTTCGAGGATGCCTTCAAGGAGGGCTTCCTGGTCGAGGCTGATGTGTGGCAGCGCATGCGGCTGGCGCTGGAGAACGGCAACACGACCTTGGCCAAACAACTGATCAAGCGGCTGCCGAAAGAGCATGCCTTTCCGGCGGCCGAATTGAGCATGGCGGCCGACAATCCGCGGCTTTACCTGGAGCGGACAAAATTCGACAAAGCCGGCGATGGCCGGCGCGCGGCTGCCCTGTTCGCTTTGCAGCGACTGGCCAAGCGCTCGCCGCAGATGGCATATGCGCATTGGGAAAAGATCGCCGCCTATTTCCCCGAAACGGAGCAGCGCTATTTCTTCGGCTGGCTGGCATATGAAGGTGCCCATGCGCAGGATGAACGCTCGCTGTCATGGTTTGCGGCGGCGGGTGATGCGGCGCTGAACCAGCAGCAGCTGGCCTGGCGCACACGCGCCGCCTTGCGCGCACAGGATTGGCACGAGGTATGGGCGAGCATCGAGGCCATGTCGCCGCAGCAGCAGAACGAAGGGGTGTGGCGTTATTGGAAGGCGCGTGCCCTCAAGAAGATGGGGCGCGCCACGGATGCCGATGTTTTGTTCGTCGACCTGAGCCGGGAATACAACTTCTACGGACAGCTCGCCGCCGAAGAGCTGGGCGCGGGGCCGGGTGCAGGCATGGTCTCCGGGAGTTATCAGGCGACGGAAGCCGAGATCGCGGACGTCCAGTCCAAGCCGGCGATACAGCGCACGCTGATGCTGTACCGTATGGATCTGCGCCTGGAGGCGGCGAAGGAATGGGCGTGGGCGACGCGCAATTTCACCGACCGCCAGTTGCTGGTGGCCGCCGAGGTGGCGCGCCGCAACGAGATGTACGACCGCTCCATCAACGCGGCGGACCGTACCGTGCAAATGCACGATTTCAACCTGCGTTATCCCGCGCCGTACCGCGAGAGCTTGCAGGAGAACCTTCATAAACATGGTCTGGAAGAAGCGTGGGTGTATGGACTGATGCGGCAGGAGAGCCGCTTTGCCACCAAGGCGAAATCCGAGGTCGGTGCGGCGGGACTGATGCAGATCATGCCCGACACCGCGCGCTGGGTGGCCCGGCAGATCGGCATGAAAGGCTATCGCAAGGGTCTCATCCACCAGCTGGATGTGAACATCAAGCTCGGTACGTATTACATGAAGACGGTCTCCAACCAGTTCGATGACAATCCGGTGCTGGCCTCTGCTGCCTACAACGCCGGTCCGGCGCGGGCGAGCCAATGGCGCGGTACACAGGCCATGGAAGGCGCGATCTACGCCGAGACCATTCCGTTCGACGAGACGCGCGATTACGTCAAGAAGGTGATGAGCAATACGGTCTATTACTCCAGGTTATTCGGAGAGCCGCAGCTCTCGCTCAAGCAGCGGCTTGGCACCATCGAAGCCAAGAACGAGAAGAACCAGAAAGGCCGCCGTGACGTACCTTGACGACCTGACCGTGTATTGCGTCGGCGGCGCGGTGCGCGACAGGTTGCTCGGCCTGCCGGTGCAGGATCACGATTGGGTGGTGGTGGGCAGCACGCCGGAACAGATGGCGGCGCGCGGCTTCAAACCGGTGGGCAACGACTTCCCGGTATTCCTGCATCCGGATACGCACGAGGAATACGCGCTGGCGCGCACCGAACGCAAGGTGGCACAGGGCTACAAGGGCTTCACCGTGTACGCCACACCGGAGGTGACGCTGGAGCAGGATCTGCTGCGCCGCGACTTCACCATCAACGCCATCGCGCAGGATGCGGACGGCAATCTGATCGATCCTTACGGCGGACAGGCTGATCTGCAAGCGGGTGTGCTGCGCCATGTGAGCGCAGCCTTCGCCGAAGACCCGGTGCGCATATTGCGCGGAGCGCGCTTTGCGGCTCGCTTCGGGTTCACTTTCGCGCCGGAGACGTTGGTGTTGATGCGGACTATGGTGGACAACGGCGAAGTGGATGCGCTGGTGGCCGAGCGCGTGTGGCAGGAACTGGCGCGCGGCCTGATGGAAAAGCAGCCGTCGCGTTTCTTCACCACGCTACGCGAGTGCGGCGCGCTGAAGAAGATCTTGCCGGAAGTGGATGCGCTGTTCGGCGTGCCGCAGCCCGCGCACTACCATCCCGAGATCGATTGCGGCATCCACACGCTGCTGGTGGTGGACGATGCCGCCAAGCAGGGGCGCGAGCTGGAGGTACGCTTCGCCGCGCTCACGCACGATCTCGGTAAGGCCACCACGCCGGAAGACACCTTGCCGCGACACATCGGCCACGAGGCGCGCAGCGTCGATCTGCTCAAGGTGATGGGCGAGCGTCTGCGCGTGCCGGGCGAATGCCGCGACCTCGCACTGCTGGTGGCGAAGTATCACAGCCATGTACACCGTGCCCGCGACCTGCGCGCAGACACCATCGTGAAAGTGTTCGACAGCTGCGACCTGTGGCGCAAGCCGGAGCGTTTCGCGCAGATACTGCAAGCCTGCGAATCCGATGCGCACGGCCGCACCGGACATGAGAACGATGCCTATCCGCAATCCGGATACATGTTGCAATGCGCGCGGGCGGCGCAGGCCGTCAATGCGGGAGACATCGCACGAGCTTGCGCAGACAAGAACCTGATCGCCGACAAGGTGCGCGAGGCGCGCATCGTGGCCGTTGAGCATGTCATCGCCGGCAAAATCGCTGACTAGCCTGCTGCGCGAGGTGCGCGCCTGTCAGGTGTGCAAGGCGCATCTGCCGTTCCCGCCCAAACCGATCCTGAGTGCAGCCGCGAGCGCAAAAATCCTGCTGGTCGGGCAGGCGCCCGGGCGGCGCGTACATGAGACCGGCATCCCGTGGAACGATCCTTCCGGCGATCGCCTCCGCGACTGGATGCAGGTGTCGCGCGACACCTTCTACGACGAGAAGCGCATCGCCATCGTTCCCACCGGATTCTGTTATCCCGGCACAGGCCCTGGCGGCGACCTGCCGCCGCGGCCAGAGTGCGCGCCGTTGTGGCATCCGCGCTTGCGTGCGGCGCTGCCCAACATCCGGCTCACGCTGCTCATCGGCAGTTATGCCCAGGCGTATTACCTCGGCGCGCGCAGACAGAAAACGCTCACCGAAACAGTTCGCCATTGCCAGGACTATTTGCCGGAGTTCCTTCCGTTGCCGCACCCAAGCCCGCGCAACCAGCTGTGGCTGAAGCGCAACCCGTGGTTTGCGGAAGAGGTATTGCCGCTGCTGCGCGAGCGGCTGGCTGACTTGCTATAGCAGGCGCGACAGGTCGCCGCGCGCAAATCCTTGCAGCGGAGTATCCATCTCTTTGCCCAGTGCGATCACCTTGAACAGTTCGCCCATCTCGGCCGGGCTGGTGAGTTTTTGCACTTGCGCGGAAAGCGGAGCGTAGGCCTTCACGTCTTGCGGCGAGACCTCGCCGAGCAGATCCGTTACCCCGTTGTTGAGCAGGAAATAGGCTTGCGAGGTGTAGCCGAGAAAGTGTGCACCGTGGTCGATGGCGGTTTCGGCGATGGCGGTGAAGTCCACATGTGCCGTGATGTCCTGCAGGCCGGGCAGATAGAACGGATCGTCGTGCGAGTGGTGTCTGTAGTGGCACATCAGCGTGCCGCGAATTCGCTGCGGGTGGTAATACTCGCGTGCGCCGAAACCGTAATCGATGAACAGCAACGCGCCCTTGCTCATGCGTTCGCACAGGCTGGCGATGAGGCCGCGCACGGCGGGAGATATCTCGGTCAGGTAGTCGTCCGGTACGTTGAGGTTCTGTGCGATGTCGAGCAGCGCCTGATTCTCGGGAAGTCTGTCCTGCCAGATGAACCGGTTCGCCTGACTGGCCACGCCGCGTTCGAGGACGCGCCTTTCGGACCAGTACACTAGATGCACGGGTAGCGCATCCAGCACCTCGTTGCCGATGACTGCGCCGGAGAGTTGCTCCGGCAATGCATCCAGCCAATGCACGCGGGCGGCGAGATGCGGCAGTTTTTCGCGCAGCAGCACCTGCTGGCGTTCGCGCAGGTCGGCGCTCACTTCCAGTATCGAATAGCTTTCCGGCAAGGCGCCCAGCTTCTCCAGTTCGCCGAGGATGTCCAGCGCCAGCTTGCCGCTGCCTGCACCGAGCTCGAGGATATGCGGTGTGCTGGCCTGCATCACTTCGACCAGTTGTCGTGCCACGGTACGTCCGAACAGCGTGGAGAGTTCCGGCGCAGTGATGAAGTCGCCCGCTTCGCCGAACTTGCGGGCGCCGGCAGTGTAGTAACCCAAGCCCGGCGCATACAGCGACAGTTCCATGAAGCGTGAGAACGGGATCCAGCCGCCTTGCGCGGCGATGTCATTGCGTATGAGTTCGCACAGTTGTGCGCTATGGGCAAGGGCTTCGGGAGAGGGGGCGGGTAGGTTGACGGACATGGTCGGGTATAATTCAGCAAGTGTGTTGAGTTTAGTGGGGAATGCGATGCAAGGCAAAACGGTATTGGTGACAGGCGGGGCGAAGCGCGTCGGCGCGGCGATCTGTCGCCGCTTGCATGCGGCGGGAGCAAATATCGTGATCCACTTCCGCAGCTCGATGTATGAGGCCTTCGAATTGCGTGCCGAGTTGAACGAGCAGCGCACCGGCTCGGCTTGTGCCATACAGGCCGACCTGCTGGACGTGGCGGCGTTGCCGGGCGTGATCGAAGAGAGTGTGCGGCAATTCGGGCATCTCGATGCCGTGGTGAACAACGCCTCCAGTTTCTACCCTACGCCGCTGGACAAAATAGACGAGCAGCAATGGAACGACCTGCTGGGTACCAACCTGAAAGCGCCGGTGTTCCTGGCACAGGCGGCAGCGGCAGAGTTGCGCCGGCACCACGGCTGCATCGTCAATATCGTCGATATCCATGCCGACTTCCCGATGCGGGAACATCTGCTGTACAACATCGCCAAGTCCGGATTGGCCGGGCTGACCCGTACCCTGGCGCAAGAGCTGGCGCCCCACGTGCGCGTGAATGGAGTCTCCCCGGGTGTGAGTCTCTGGCCGGAAAACGCAGCGTGGCAAGATGAAGAACAGCGCCGCAAGATCGTCGCGCATACCTTGCTCAAGCGCGAAGGCGAGCCGGAGGACATCGCGCGTACCGTGCAATTCCTGATCGCCGATGCACCCTATATCACCGGGCAGGTCATCGCAGTCGATGGCGGCCGCAGCATCAACCTTTAAACGATTTTTTTGAAACAAGCATGAACGACATCATCCAGCCCATACACTTCGAGCATCACTCCACCAACTTCAACCGCCTCAAGGGCAGGCTGGAGAGTTCGGTCGGCAAGGCCATCGGCGACTTCAACATGATCGAGGACGGCGACGTGGTGATGGTGTGCCTCTCCGGCGGCAAGGATTCCTATACGCTGCTCGATATCCTGCTCACACTGCGCAAACGCGCACCCATCGATTTCAAGATCGTGGCGATGAACCTCGACCAGAAGCAGCCGGGCTTCCCGGCTGACGTGTTGCCGAATTATCTGAAATCCATCGGCGTGGATTTCCACATCGAGACGCAGGACACCTACTCCATCGTCAAGGAGAAGATCCCCGAGGGAAAGACCACCTGCTCGCTGTGTTCGCGCCTGCGTCGCGGCATCATCTACAAGGTGGCGGGCGAGCTGGGTGCGAACAAGATCGCGCTGGGCCATCATCGCGACGACATGGTGGAGACGCTGTTCCTCAACATGTTTTTCGGTGGCAAGCTGAAGGCCATGCCGCCCAAGCTGGTGACCGACAAGGGCGACCACATCGTCATCCGCCCGCTGGCCTATTGCGCCGAGAAGGACATCGCGCGCTACGCGCGCGGCATGGAGTTCCCCATCATCCCCTGCAACCTGTGCGGCTCGCAGGAGAACCTGCAACGGCAGAACATCAAGGAGATGCTGACCAACTGGGAGCGCCAGTATCCGGGGCGCAGCCAGACCATCTTCACCGCCATGCAGAACGTCAAACCGTCGCATCTGCTGGATACGCAGCTGTTCGATTTTGCGAACCTGAAATTGGGCGATGCGGTGGCCGAGGGCGATATCGCCTTCGATCATGAAGGCTGATTACGGAACCTGATCCACTCGTGCACGGTCACACGCCGTGTCTTTCTTAAACCTGATTTGGAGTAAACAGATGAGCTCTTGGCAAATTCGTATGACTGGTGTTCTGTTCGTTGCGCTCGTGGCGGGTTGTGCCGCGCCGGTGAGTACCAACATCAAGGTCTCTGCGGAGAACGTCGCAAAATACAACGACCTTTCCGATCTGGCTGTGGTGACCGCACTGGAGAAGAATCTCAATGAAGCCAAGAGCGCCAACATGCCATTCCTGGCGCCGCATTATTTCAATGAGGCATCGCAGGTCCTGAGCGAATGCCAGGGTGCGTTAGGCAAGAAACCCAAAGAAGAGCTGGTGAACATCGCGGCCAAGGGTGATGCCATCCTGGAAAAAGGCCGTGCGGTGATGGCGATCGTGCAGTATCGCTTTGCCAAAGAGCTGGAATTCAAGGCGCAACTGGATGAGCACAATGCAGGCAAGCTGCTGCCCAAGGAATATGCGCGGGTGATGGGCGACTTCTCCGGACTCATCGAAAAGGTGGAACGCGAACGCGCGGACAACATCGACAAGGATAAGGAAGCCCTGCTCAAGGATATGCTGGACCTGGTGATCAGGGCCGTGCAGGAAGGTGCGTTGCGCGAGAGCGAGACCATCAATGCCGACAGCAAGAAGAAGAATGCCGACAAGCAAGCGCCGCTGACCTATGCCGAGGCTTTGCGCGTGTATCAGGAATCCAAGACGCAGATCGCTGCGGCGCACCACGACAAGGCGCTGGTGCAACGTCTGGGCGCGGAAGCGCTGTTCGCAGCGCGCCATGCACAGCAGGTCAATGAGCGTGTGGCCTTGCTGCAGGCGCAACTGCGGGTGAGCGTCGGCGGCGGCGCAGCGATAAGCGGGGCGGCGATAGGCGCTACGACTGGCGGCATGACAGGTGCGCAAGTGGGCGTGCAGGCCGAGAGCAAACCATCCGCTACAGACAAGATCTCCGTGGAAAAGATCGTGCTGCAGGAAGAAGAGCGCCTGCAGAGTATCGCCACCGCATTGGGCCTGAAAGACCTGCGCGACCGGGCGCTGGAAAAACAAGTGGAGGAAATCAAGCGCGCTGCCAGTACGCGGCCGGGAGCAGAAGCCAATGCGGCTGCCGCAGGATTTCGATGCGCGCATGAAGGCGGCCAACGAAGGGATCAAACAGGCACAGACCGAACTGACTGCGAAGGATCAGCAGTTGGCTGAAAAAGCGAAGCAACTGGAAACGCAGGCAGCGCAACTGGCCGAGAAGGATGAGCAGATCAAGAAGCTGAAAGAAAGAGTCGACCGCCTGGAATGGGAGAAACCCGCCCAGCCGGTGAAGACACTGAAGCCTTCTGCGGCCAAGCCTGCAGCCAAGTCCAAGGAAGCTGCCGTACCGAAGAAATAATGTACCGCCCCGCCCGTCTGCGGCGGGGCATGGCTAGTTCCCGCTCGGGGTGACGGCCACCTTGAAGATCACCTTGCGTATCGTGCCGCTGCCTACCAGCGGCGCATGCGCATCCTCCGGGAAGAAGATGCAGAAATGATCGGGTGGCACTGCCACCCACGATGCGGGCGCATCGTGGAAGAAGCGGATGTCCTTTTCCATGCTGTGCTCGCTCACCGGGTTCAGGCAATCCGCCAGCGGCTTCCAGCCCATCTGTTCATCACCCTGCAACACCAGCTGAATGTCGATGTAACGCCGGTGCGCTTCCGGTCGCGCCATCTCGCGCGTACGTGCCGGCACCTGTTCCACGATGGCGATCAGATCGTCGCCGACGATGTTGTAGCGCCCCGGTGCGAGTGCGTGCAGGTCGGTGTTGCGGATGTAGTCGAACGCGCGCGGGAACAGCGGATGCAGCGCGGCGTAGCGGTCGGATTGGGAGAGCGAAGAAAAGATCATGCGATTTCCAGTCTGCTTAGTTGTCGATGGTGCGTATGGTCATGGTGCCCTTGTACAGACGCACGTCCATTCTGTTCAGGAAAGACATGCCGAGCAGCATGTCCTCCCCCAGGTCGTTCGCGATGATCGCGGCCACATCCCTGGCTTCTATGCCGCCCAGTTTCACGCTGGCCAAACGCGTCATGTACACCACTGCCTCGCCATTGGCTGTCTGGGTGCGAGCAGCAGCATTGCTCTGGATGCCCAGTTCATTGGCCAGCCTGCGCGAAATGGAGACATCGGTTGCTCCGGTGTCGACCAGAACCGGGGTCTTTACTCCGTTGATGAAGGCTTCTGCGCGGTAATGTCCGCTGAGGTCGCGCTTCAGCTCGACCTGGGTGCCCTGGCCCAATGTCTCGGCGGTATTCGGGCTGACCTTTGTGTTGAAGAAATAGAACAGTGCAGTCGCCAATGTGCACCATATTGCGATTACACCCAATGTCCTGAAATTCAGCTGCATGACTTTCCTGATGTTCCCCGATTCGCATCGGTGTTTGCTTGTAAACGGATTATAGATAATCCCGGACATTCGGCGTTGACGAGTATGCGTAGACGATCACAATTCGGTCTCGACGTGGGTGACGATGCGATTGCGCCCGGATTCTTTGGCCTGATACAGCGCCTCATCCGCTTTGCGCAGAACCGAATCGAAATCTCCCAGATTGCTTCCCTCGACGACGCCGATGCTCACGGTGACGCGCAGTTCCCTGTTTTCCGACTTGAATGCGCTCTCGATGATGCTCTGGCGAATCCGCTGTGCCGTGCGGACCCCGCTGCCGGCAGAGGAAGCCTCCAGCATCACCACGAATTCTTCGCCGCCATAGCGCGCGACCAGATCGTAGGGGCGGCATTGCTGCTTCAGTATGCGCGCGATCTCTGCCAGCACATCGTCACCGACCTGATGTCCGTATTTATCGTTGATCTGCTTGAAGTGGTCGATATCGATCATCAGCAGGGCGATGCTGGTCCCGGCATGGTGCCAGCGCTCGTACAAACGCACCCCTTCCGAGAACAGATGGCGCCGGTTATGCAGGCCGGTCAGCGCATCCGTGCGGCTGTCCTGTTCCAGCTGTGTGGTGCGCTGGCTGGTTTGTTCGCGTTGATCCAGCAGCGCGGTATTCGCGCTGGTCAGTTCCTGTGCCAGCAAGCCGATCTCGTCGCGACGCGCGATCAGGTAGTCCGGCAACTGCTGCAGCGATCCCATGTTGCTGGCGTAACGCTGCAGGATGCGCAACGGGCGGGTCACGACATAGCGCGAACCCAGGATGATGGTGGCGATGACCAGCACCAGCAGGATCACGGCGGTAATGATGAAACGGTATTGGCCAGATGCCAGCAGTTCCAGTTCGCTGTCCATCGGCAGGGCCAGGCTGATCCCGCCGCGCACCTCGCCGATTTTGTATCCCTGAAAACCGTGGCAGCGCAGACAGCTTTGCTCGATATATAACGGCGCCATGAAGCGGTAATAATGCTTTCCATCTTGCTGGCTGAACTCGGATGTTTCCTGCAAGCCCGACTCGAACTGCTTCAGGCTGCGCGCCTCGAAAGCATCGGGCGCATTGTTCGGATTGACCGTCTTCAGACTGGTCAGGTGAAAACGTATATCCGCATTCTTCGCTGTCAGCTCGGACAACTCGCTGCTCATCAGCGCCGGGTTCTTCAGCGTATAGACATTGCCCTTGGTATCGGTGATCTCCGGCACGACCGTGCTTTTCTCGCCGTTGCCTGGCCCCACTTCGTACAGATAGCGGTTGGTCTCCATGCCGGGCGTCTTCCGCACATAGACGCCGCCGTAAGAGGCGTTCCAGTGGCGCATGAGCACGATCTGTTGATAGAGCATGCGCGCCTGCTGGTGCAGGAATTTTTCGAGATTGCGGTGCGCGAGATCGTTGAACCACACTGCCGTCAGAACAAAAGTGACCGTCAGCACGCTGGTGATCAGCACGCCTAGTTTTCTGCCCACGGAGCCGGTCAATCTCATAACGATCTTGTGTGACGTTGGTGAGGAGATGGTAGCAGAGCGATTTCTGTACCGATAGCTCACCACGGGCAGAATGCGCGATTAGATGACTCGCGCACTATGGTTTTCCGCCGCGCCATGCGGCGGAAGCAGAGCACAGGTCAGTCGCGTTCGGGGAGCATCCGCGTCAGTGTGTTGTCGTGCTTGATGTAGTGGTGATACAAGGCTGCCGCCGCATGCAGGCCGATGAGGTAATAGCCCACGGTGCCGACGAACTCGTGCACTTCCTTGAGCGACTTTGCGAGGTCCTTGTTCTCGCCGATCAGCGCGGGCAGTTCCAGGCCGAAGAATGGAATCGGTTTCCCGGTCGCACTCAGCAGCAGCCAGCCCGTCAGCGGCATGACGATCATCAGCAGATAAAGCGAAAAATGCATCAATTGAGCGGATATCTGCAGCCAGCTCGCCGGTTCCGGCTTGATGCCGGGTGTGGGGCCGGTCAGGCGCGCCGCCAGGCGCAGCGCGACCATCACGAAGATCAGCATGCCCAGCATGAAGTGCCAGGTCTTCAACATCTCGCGCGGATCGCTGCCCTTGGGATACAGCTCACGCAACTCGATGCAGGCATACACTGCGATGAACAACAGGAACATCAACCAGTGGATACCGATGGAAAGCGATCCGTAACGGCTTGCAGTGTTCTTCCAGTTCATCGTGCTTCTCCTTTCAAGGATCAGTGGACGGTGGGTAGATGTTACAGGTATTGCGACGGCAGTGTTACTTAGGTGAGGGCATAGTAAGAATTCTTGAACAAGAAGTTTATTCGGTAATCCAAGAAAGTAGCCAAGACGCAAGATCCGTGGCAATAAAATATTGCATTCCAACTACGTTATACCTTCCAACCCCTTCATCTCGTAGCAATCCCTTCGAGATTAATTCAGAGCAAATTAATCCCAGCACTGATTTTGGAATATCGGGAAACAGATTGGATAGTGCGGGATAGGTATTGCTGCCGCCGCCGAGAGATTTCTGTACATCCGAAGAAATGACAAATACCTTTAACCCATCAAATGGTGCGTGGGAAACTGGGGCTTGAACAGCAATATGGAGAATTTTGATGTGGATGTCATCTAATTCACCTATAAGTCGGATTGCCAACTCTACGTCTTCAATATTGTTAAGAGTGGCGATCTCATGAGAAATAATCTGCGCAAATCTGATTCGTTTTTCTACAGAGCGAGACTTCGCTACTTGTTCGAATACGTTAACCATCAAATCATATAATTCTTCTTTCTCAAGAGATTGTTTTGGCGCTTCAATCTCCCTGAGTCGTTTGTCGAGCTCTTCAACGAAATGCGCAACTCGGCGCTGCTGAATTTTCTGACCCTCTCCTCCGATGAGAGTATCAAGAGTGCCGCCCACGAAAGGAATGAGTTGAATCGCGGCGCGCAACGCGGTGGTCTCTGAATATTTCTCAGCTGCTTGCTGAATTAGCTCTTTAGAGATGTCGGGTTGTTCTGTCATGAATTTGGGAAAGAGGTGTTTTAGATAAACCTCGCTACCATTCCCTTCGCCAACTCGCCCTGCAACGGTATCTGCACGCGATGTCCGCTGCCCGGTGCGACGGTGATGGCTTGGCCTTCGAGACTCTTCATCTCTTTCACTTCGATGATGGAGTTGCCTGAGGGGTGGATGATCTCCAGTTTGTCGCCGACACTGAAGCGGTTCTTCACGTCGATCTCGGCCATGCCGTTCGCACAGGCGACGATGTCGCCGACATATTGCTGGCGGAAGCTCTCGGAGTGGCCGCGCATGTAGTTCTGCTGTTCGTGGGTGTGGTGGCGCTCGTAGAAGCCGTCGGTGTAGCCGCGGTTCGCGAGTGCGTCCAGCGCGCCCAGCAGCTTGAGGTCGAACGGGCGATTCTTCACGGCATCGTCGATGGCTTGGCGGTACACCTGCGCTGTGCGTGCCACGTAGTAGATGGACTTGGTGCGGCCTTCGACCTTCAGCGAATCCACCCCGATCTTCACCAGGCGCTCGACGTGCTCTACCGCGCGCAGGTCTTTGGAGTTCATGATGTAAGTGCCATGCTCGTCTTCCAGCACCGGCATCAGCTCGCCCGGATGGTCTTGGCGCGAGATGACATACACACGGTCGGCCAGCGGGTGGCGCGGCTGCGAGCCGCAGTCGGACAGCGCGCTATCGCTCAGTGCTTTGTCGAAATCGAAGTCGATCTTCTGGATGTCACCGGTGCCGGTCTCTTCCGCATTATCCACCTTGTAGTCCCAGCGGCAGGAGTTGGTGCAGGTGCCCTGGTTCGCGTCGCGGTGATTGAAGTAGCCGGACAGCAGGCAGCGGCCGGAATAGGCGATGCACAGCGCGCCGTGGATGAACACTTCGAGTTCGATGTCCGGGCATTGCTGGCGTATCTCTTCGATCTCGTCCAGCGACAGTTCGCGCGACAGGATCACGCGAGTGAGGCCGAGCGACTTCCAGAATTTCACCGAGGCGTAATTGACGGTATTGGCCTGCACCGAAAGATGCACATCCATCTCCGGCCAGCGCTCGCGCACCATGGCGATGAGGCCGGGATCGGCCATGATCAGCGCGTCAGGCTGCATCTCGATGACCGGCTCCATGTCCGCCATGTAGGTCTTCACCTTGGCGTTGTGCGGCATCAGGTTGCTGGCGACGAACAGCTTCTTGCCCAGCGCGTGCGCTTCATGGATGCCGGTGCGCAACTCTTCCAGCTTGAATTCGTTGTTGCGTGCACGCAGCGAATAGCGCGGCTGTCCGGCGTACACCGCATCCGCGCCATAGGCGTAGGCGGTGCGCATCTTTTCCAGGGTGCCGGCGGGTAATAAGAGTTCGGGTGTTTTCATGTGGAGTGTTTTCCCCTCTCCCCAACCCTCTCCCGCGAACGGGAGAGGGGGTGAGATTGGTTAGGCGCGATAGCCCAGTCGTTGCAAAATTTCCAGCGAGGCGTTGGCCTGGTTCAGGGTGTAGAAGTGCAGTCCCGGCGCGCCGCCCGCGATGAGCCTCTCGCACAGTTGCGTGACCACATCGAGGCCGAAAGCCTGCACCGATTCGCTGTCATCGCCGTAGCCTTCCAGCGTCTTGCGCATCCAGCGCGGGATCTCGGCGCCGCACGCATCGGAGAAGCGCGCCAGTTGCGAGAAGCGGGCTATGGGCATGATGCCCGGCACGATGGGCGCGGTGACGCCGAGCTTGCGCGTCTCCTCGACGAAGCGGAAGTAGGCATCGGCGTTGTAGAAGTACTGCGTGATGGCCGAGTTGGCACCCGCGTTCATCTTGCGCTTGAAGTTGAGCATGTCGTCGCGCGCGGACTTCGCCTGCGGATGGAACTCCGGATAGGCGGCCACTTCGATGTGGAAGTGCTCGCCCGTCTCGGCGCGGATGAACGACACCAGTTCGTTCGCATACTGGAACTCGCCGATGCTGCCCATGCCGGAAGGCAGGTCGCCGCGCAAGGCGACGATGCGCTTGATGCCCACGTCCTTGTAAGCGAACAGCAGCGCGCGGATGTTGTCGCGTGTTCCACCGACGCAGGACAGATGCGGTGCGGCACCGCGGCCTTCGGCATGGATCTGCTTGATGGTTTCCAGCGTGCGGTCTTGCGTGGAACCGCCCGCGCCGAAGGTGACGGAAAAGAATTCCGGCTTGACGGCAGCCAGGCGCTGGCGTGCAGCTGCCAGTTTTTCTACGCCTTCAGGCGTCTGCGGCGGGAAGAATTCAAAACTGATCGGTGTCTTTGGGTTGCTCATGTTTTCTCACCAGTAGTTGTGTGGCAGCTGAACTCAGCGCCCAGGAAAATATGCTGTACAAGACGGCGCCCAATACGCCGCTCCAGAAGCTATCGACCACGAACCCGCGCAGGATGGAACCCGCGAACCAGAACATCAATCCGTTGATCACGAAGATGAACAGGCCCAGCGTGATCACGGTGACGGGTAAGGTCAGGACCAGAAAGATCGGCCGGATCAGCGTGTTGACGAGACCGAGGATGAGGGCGGCGATGAACGCCGCCATGAATCCGTCCACGTGAATGCCCGGCACGAAGTTCGCCACCGCCACCAGGGCGAGGGCATTCAAGGTCCAGATGAGCAATAGTCGTAGCAGCATTTTTCTTTAACAAGTTAAGAGGGGCGAACTGACGTCCGCCCCTCGCCATCATACCCGCAACCAGCCGCTTAGTAGCGGTAGTGCTCGGACTTGTACGGTCCTTGTTTCGGTACGTTGATGTAAGCGGCTTGCTGGTCGGTCAACTCGGAAAGTTGCGCGTTCAGCGTCTTCAGTTGCAGGCGCGCGACCTTCTCGTCCAGATGCTTGGGCAGGGTGTACACGCCCACCGGGTACTTGTTGCTGCCCTTCACCGCCTCCGTCCACAGCTCGATCTGGGCGATGGTCTGGTTGGCAAAGGAGGACGACATCACGTAGGACGGATGGCCGGTACCGCAACCCAGGTTCACCAGGCGTCCCTTGGCCAGCAGGATGATGCGCTTGCCGTCCGGGAAGATGACGTGGTCGACTTGCGGCTTGATCTCTTCCCACTGGTATTTTTCCAGCGAAGCGACGTCGATCTCGTTGTCGAAGTGGCCGATGTTGCACACGATGGAGTTGTTCTTCATCTTCACCATGTGGTCATGGGTGATGACGTGGAAGTTGCCGGTGGTGGTGACGAAGATGTCGGCCTTGTCGGCGGCGTATTCCATGGTCACGACACGGTAGCCTTCCATCGCAGCCTGCAGCGCGCAGATGGGGTCGATCTCGGTGACCCAGACTTGAGCGGACAGAGCACGCATGGCTTGTGCAGAGCCTTTACCCACATCGCCGTAACCGCAGATCACAGCGATCTTGCCCGCGATCATCACGTCGGTCGCGCGCTTGATGCCGTCCACCAGCGATTCGCGGCAGCCGTACAGGTTATCGAATTTGGACTTGGTCACGGAGTCATTCACATTGATGCCGGGGAACTTGAGTTCGCCGCGCTGGTGCATCTGGTACAAGCGGTGCACGCCGGTGGTGGTCTCTTCAGTTACACCCTTCACGGCAGCGAGACGCTTGGAGTACCAGGTCTTGTCTTGTGCCAGTTTGGCTTTGATCGAAGCGAACAAACAGGTCTCTTCTTCGGAACCGGGCTTGGAGATCAGCGATGCGTCTTGCTCGGCACGTGCGCCGAGGTGCAGCAACAAAGTTGCGTCGCCGCCGTCGTCCAGGATCATGTTAGTCAAACCGCCGTCCGCCCATTCGAAGATGCGGTGCGTGTAGTCCCAGTATTCGGTCAGCGTTTCGCCCTTGACCGCGAACACGGGTGTGCCGCCCGCAGCGATAGCAGCGGCAGCGTGATCCTGCGTGGAGAAGATGTTGCACGAGGCCCAACGTACTTCCGCACCCAATGCCTTCAGTGTTTCGATCAGCACGGCGGTCTGGATGGTCATGTGCAGCGAGCCTGTGATGCGCGCGCCTTTCAGCGGTTGCGTCTTGGCGAATTCTGCACGGATGGCCATCAGGCCGGGCATTTCTGTTTCGGCGATGGCGATCTCTTTGCGGCCCCAAGAGGCCAGGTTGATGTCGGCGATGACGTAGTCTTTAGACATGATGCTCTCCATTCACAGTAAAAAATGAATGGGCGCCGTTGCAACAGTGTTGAACCATCTCCGCCGAGCCTGACAGGTTCACCAAACGGTGACTGCTGCAGCGCCCCTCGGCGGGATGGGTGATACGAATTCGTGGGTGGGTCGGGCCTGGCCGCGCCCCACCGGGTTGTTACAGGCCTGCGTCAGCCTTCAGTGCGGCTGCCTTGTCGGTGGCTTCCCACTTGAACTCTGGCTCTTCACGGCCGAAGTGGCCATAGGCCGCTGTCTTCTGGTAGATCGGACGCAGCAGGTCGAGCATCTGCACGATGCCTTTCGGACGCAGGTCGAAATGGCGCTTCACCAGCTCGGTGATCTTCTCGTCGGAGATCTTGCCGGTGCCGTAAGTGGTGACCATGATGCTGGTGGGTTGCGCCACGCCGATGGCGTAGCTCACTTGCACCAGGCACTTGTCGGCCAGGCCGGCAGCGACGATGTTCTTTGCCACATAACGGCCGGCGTAGGCAGCCGAGCGGTCGACCTTGGATGGATCCTTGCCGGAGAACGCGCCGCCGCCGTGGGGAGCTGCGCCGCCGTAGGTGTCGACGATGATCTTGCGCCCGGTCAGGCCGCAGTCGCCCTGCGGGCCGCCGATGACGAAACGGCCGGTCGGGTTCACCAGATACTTGATCTCGCCCTTGATCAGCTCCTTGGGCAACACCGGTTTGATGATCTCTTCGATGGCTGCTTCACGAATGTCTTCCAGTGTCATCTCCGGTGCGTGCTGGGTGGAGAGCACCACGGTGTCGATGCTGTAGGGTTTGCCATCGACATACTTGATGGTGACCTGCGATTTCGCATCCGGGCGCAGCCAGTTCAGGCGGCCGTCATGGCGCAGTTGCGCCTGGCGCTCGACGATACGGTGCGACAGGTAGATCGGCAGCGGCATCAAGGTATCTGTTTCGCGGCAGGCATAACCGAACATCAAGCCCTGGTCGCCGGCGCCCTGGTCGAGGCCGTCGTCGTAGGCCTTGTTCACGCCCTGTGCGATGTCCGGGCTCTGCTTGTCATAAGCGACCAGCACAGCGCAGCCCTTGTAGTCGATGCCGTATTCTGTGTTGTCGTAGCCGATACGCTTGATGGTGTCGCGTGCGACCTGGATGTAGTCGACGTTGGCAGAAGTGGTGATCTCGCCGGCCAAAACGACCAAGCCGGTATTGCACAATGTCTCAGCAGCAATGCGGGAATGCTTGTCCTGCGCTAGAATCGCGTCCACGATTGCGTCGGAAATCTGGTCTGCTACCTTGTCCGGATGGCCCTCGGACACGGATTCGGATGTAAAAAAGTATTCGCTCATGGCTCTCCGATTGCTGCTTCAGTAGTTAAATGGGCGCGCAGTATAGCAAATCCCCGCCTTGACGATTTAATGGGTTTTTCTTGAATGGTTATTCTGTTTGATGTGTTAGCGCGCTTGCCGCTATCGGTACTGCACCGGATCGGCTCGCTGCTCGGTTGGGTGACCTATCTCTCCTCCGGGCGTTATGCCGCGCGTTTACGCGAGAATCTGCATAAGGCGGGACTGGCACGCTCGGGAGCCGAAGCGCGCAAGTTGTTGCACACCAATATCCGTGAAATGGGCAAGGGGGTGTTGGAATTGCCCTGGGTGTGGCGGCGGCCGTTCAAGCAAGTCGTCGCCAGCGTCAAACACTGTTATGGCTGGGAGCACTTCGAGGCGGCACGAGCGCAGGGTAAAGGAGTAATCGTGCTGACGCCGCACATCGGCTGCTTTGAGGTCATCGGCCTGTACATTGCGGCACACCTGCCGATGACTTGCATGTATCGGGTGCCGCGTTGGAAGTTCCTGGATACGCTGATGCATGAGGGCCGCGAGCGTGGGCAGATGAAATTGGCACCGACCGATCTGGGCGGTGTGCGCCAGTTGCTCAAGGCACTCAAGCGCGGCGAGATCATCGGCGTGTTGCCGGACCAGGTACCGGGTAACGGTGAAGGCGAGTGGGCGCCCTTCTTCGGTCGCCCCGCTTACACCATGACGTTGATCGGGCGGCTCGTCGAATCCGGCGGTGCGGCGGTGGTGATGTGCCACAGCGAACGTTTACCGCAGGGCTCGGGTTATGCGCTGCATTTCACCCCGTTGTCTTTCGATGCCGCTACCTCCATTCCGCGGCAGATGAATGCAGCATTGGAGATAGTGATACGCAATCACCCCGAGCAATATCTGTGGAGTTACAACCGTTACAAAGTTCCGCGCGGCGCGTTGCCGCCGGACGCAAGCAAGGAGCAGTGATGCTGACTCGTCTCGGCGTATTCGTTTTCTGGTTGATCCATTTTCTGCCGTTCCGCCTCATCGTCGCCATCGGCAACGGACTCGGTACGCTTGCCTACCCGCTTGCCGCCGAACGACGCCGGGTGGGCGACATTAATCTCAAGCTGTGTTTCCCCGACATGGATGAGGCAGCACGCAAAAAGTTGCTGCGCGCACACTTCCGGATGTTCATGCGCGGCCTCATCGAGCGCAGCATCGTGTGGTGGTCGAGCGCGGAGCGTATCAATTCGCTGATCCGTGTCGAGGGCGTCGAGCATTTCGAAGCCATGAAGGGCCAGCCGATGATCCTGCTTACGCCGCATTTCGTCGGCATGGATACCGGCGGGCAATGGATCGCGCAGCAGGTGGACACCGTGTGCATGTACTCCAAGCAGAAGAATCTGTACCTGACCGACCTGTTGTTGAAGAAGCGCGCGCGTTTCCGCAATCAATATCTCTATGCGCGGCAGGAGGGGTTGCGTCCCATCCTCAAAGGGATGAAGAAAGGACTGCCGTTCATCTATCCGCCGGATCAGGATCAGGGTGTCAGGGATGGTGCATTCATCCCTTTCTTCGGCGTGCCCGCCGCGACGATGACCTCGGTGCCGCGTATCGCGCAGATGACCGGTGCGAAAGTCGTGCCCAGCATCACGCGTGTGATGCCTGGCTGCGAAGGTTATGTGTTGACCTTCTATCCGGCGTGGGACAATTACCCGAGCGGCGACGACATCGCCGATGCGCGGCGCATGAACGCCTTCATCGAGGAGCGCGTGCGCGAGATGCCCGAACAATATTTCTGGTTGCACAAGCGGTTCAAGACGCGCCCCGAGGGTGAGGAAAGGTTCTACTGATGAAATATCACGACCTGCGCGACTTCATCGCCCAACTGGAAAAGATGGGCGAACTCAAGCGCGTGACCGCACCGGTCTCCACGCATCTGGAGATGACCGAGATATGCGACCGCGTGCTGCGCGCGCAAGGTCCAGCGGTGCTGTTCGAGAACGTGGCCGGACATAAGATGCCCGTGCTCGCCAACCTGTTCGGCACACCGCGCCGCGTGGCGCTGGGCATGGGCGAAGAGAACATCGGTGCATTGCGCGAAGTCGGCAAGCTACTCGCCTACCTGAAAGAACCGGAGCCGCCCAAAGGCCTGAAGGACGCTTGGGACAAGTGGCCGATCCTGAAACAGGTGCTCACCATGTCGCCCAAGGTGCTGTCTTCTGCACCGTGTCAGGAGATTGTGTGGGAAGGCAAAGACATTGATCTGGGCAAGCTACCTATCCAGCACTGCTGGCCGGGCGATGTGGCGCCGTTGATCACCTGGGGGCTGGTGGTCACGCGCGGGCCGAACAAAGCGCGCCAGAATCTCGGCATCTATCGCCAGCAGGTCATCGCGCCGGACAAGGTCATCATGCGCTGGCTGGCGCATCGCGGCGGCGCGCTGGATTTCCGTGACCACTGTGTGAAGAATCCGGGGCAGCCGTTCCCGGTTGCGGTGGTGATCGGCGCCGACCCGGCGACCATCCTCGGTGCGGTCACGCCGGTGCCGGATAGTCTGAGCGAATATCAATTCGCAGGATTGCTGCGCGGCAGCAAGACCGAGCTGGTGAAGTGCATCAGCAGCGATCTGCAAGTACCCGCTTCCGCCGAGATCGTGCTGGAGGGCGTCATTCATCCGGGCGAGACTGCGCTTGAGGGCCCCTACGGCGACCATACCGGTTACTACAACGAGCAGGACAAATTCCCGGTGTTCACCATCGAGCGCATCACCATGCGCTCTAGCCCGATCTACCACTCCACCTACACCGGCAAGCCGCCCGATGAGCCCGCGATGCTGGGCGTGGCACTGAACGAAGTGTTTGTGCCGCTGCTGCAGAAGCAATTTCCCGAGATCGCCGATTTCTATCTGCCGCCGGAAGGCTGCAGTTACCGCATGGCGGTGGTCAGCATCAAAAAGCAATACGCCGGGCACGCCAAACGCGTGATGTTCGGCATCTGGAGTTTCCTGCGCCAGTTCATGTACACCAAGTTCATCATCGTGGTGGATGACGATATCGACGTGCGCGATTGGAAGGAAGTCATGTGGGCGATCACTACGCGCATGGATCCGGTGCGCGACACTTTGCTGGTGGAGAACACGCCGATCGACTACCTCGATTTCGCCAGTCCGGTATCGGGACTCGGCGGCAAGATGGGGCTGGATGCCACCAACAAATGGCCGGGTGAAACGCAGCGCGAATGGGGTACACCCATTGTGATGGATGCAGCCGTCAAAGCCAGGGTGGATGCGATGTGGGGCGAGTTGGGGTTGTGATTTTCGTGGCTTGAGGCAATAAAAAACCGGGGCTTGGTTCGCCCCGGTTTTTATTAGGGCAACTTCAAATTAGAAGTTGTAAACGCCACCCACGGAGATGACTTTTACGCCGATAACAACGCAGAAGCGACGTTCTTCATTTTCTTCTTTCTTAAAATTGGACAAAAACTTTCCAAAAAAAACGCTCAGTAAAGTTTACTGAGCGAGTGGATGCTATCCGCCATTCCATGGCCAAACAATATGCCAAACGGCCTATATAACGATCTATGTATGGTGAAACGCAAGCCCCGAAGTGATCAGTGCCGATGCTGCACCCACTCGATCAGCGCGTCCTGCGCACCCTGTCCGCGTTGGGCGTTGTAGTGGTTGATGAAGAACACGACGATCCACTCTTTGCCACTCTTTGAACGCACATAACCGGCGATGGTCTTCACGCCCTCCAGTGTGCCGGTCTTGAGGTGGGCATGGCTGGCGGCCGTGCTTTCCTTGAGGCGTTTTCTCACCGAGCCATCCACGCCGAGAATAGGCAATGACGCTTGCAGCTCGGCACTCAACGGATGGTCGGAAGCATGCTGCAGTAGCTGTGCCATGTGTGCGGCACTGATGCGTTCCTTACGCGAAAGTCCGGCGCCGTTTTCCAGTACCACTTCAGAAAAGCGCAGGTGGTTTCGTTCCAGCCAAGTCTGCATGGTCAGCACACTGCGCTTAATGCTCATGCGACCTGTCCGTTCTTCTTTTCCGGGAAAAGCGGATTGAGGAGACGCGGCGTTTTGAGCTTGTGTGTTCTCCGATGTCAGCTCGCTGTCGAAAGGATCGGGCAGGGTCTCGCCCAGCGTCAGGAACAGTTGCCTTGCCATGACGTTGTTGCTGAACTTGTTGATGTCGCGAATGATGGCGCTCAAAGGTTCGGAGCGATGCGTGGAGAATAGCTTGGCATTGCTGTCGATCATGCCGTCGCGCTCTTTGCCTTGCAGTGTGCCGCCCAGGTCTTTCCAGACCGAACGGAACACGGCGCCCACATAACGGGTGTGCGGCATCACGCTGAGATTCTGCTCGCGTTCGCCGCATTCGACGGGATAATCGCCCTGCAGCACGACGCTGTCGCCATTCGGTTGTACTGAGAACAAATCATCCCAGTTGTCGCAGTTCACCTTCTCGCCATTGGGGGCAAGCCGGTTGTCGAGCATCACGCTGTCGAGCGGCGGTTCGCTGACGACGCGCAGCCCGGTGCTGTCCGGCATGTAACGCAAGCGCAGGGTGTTGAAGTTGATCAGCAGCGCATCGGGACCTACGTTGTATGCGCGCACAGGATCGTTGTCGAACTCGGAAGGATCGTATGCGGGCAGGTCGTAGTAACTACGATCCAGTACAAGGTCGCCGCGTATCTCGCGCAGGCCGCGCGCGCGCAGTTCGCTCAACCATAGCCAGAACTGTTCGATGGTGAATTTCGGGTCGCCATAACCCTTGAGGATCAGGTTGCCGTTGAGCACGCCGTCTTTCAGTTCGCCGTCGATCCAGGCTTCCGTCTTCCAGGTGTAGGCCGGCCCGAGCAGGTCGAGCGCGGCATAAGTAGTGAGCAGCTTCATGGTGGAAGCCGGGTTCATCGGGCGTTGCGTGTTGATGCTGATGAGCGGCGTATGTTTGCCAACCTCGATCACTTCGACGCCGATGCTGGATTGCGGGATGTTCAGTTCCTTCAGCTCTTGCCGGACGGATGCGGGCAGCGGCGCAGCATGGGCGTCGGTCAGGCAACACAGGGCGAGCAATAAAGCGAGCAGTCTCATGTCAACGATTCGATGATGGTCAGTGTGCGTGTGACCAGCATCTGCATTTCCTCTTCGGTGATGATGTAAGGCGGCATGAAATATACCGTGTTGCCCATCGGGCGTAACAACAATTCGTGCTGCAGTCCGAGGCTGAAGCAGCGCTGCGCAAAATCGGCATGCGGCGTCTCCACTTCGAATGCCCAGACCATGCCGGTGTTGCGGAAGTTCCGCACCTTGGGGTGTTCCTGCAACGGTCGTGCGATGCGGTTGAATAAGGCCGCTTTGTCGCGGTTGCTGTTGAGTACATCGTCCTGCGCGAAGATGTCCAGTGTAGCGAGCGCGGCACGACAGGCCAGCGGGTTGCCGGTGTAGGAATGCGAATGCAGGAAACCGCGTGCGGTCTCGTCGGCATAAAAAGCCTGGTAGATGTCGTCGGTAGTCATCACCAGCGACAACGGCAGGTAGCCGCCGGTGATGCCTTTGGAGAGCAGCAGGAAATCGGGAGTGATGTTCGCCTGTTCGCAGGCGAACAGGGTTCCCGTTCTGCCCATACCTACGGCGATCTCATCGGCGATGAGATGCACGCCATGACGCGAACATAATGCGCGCGCGGCGCGCAGATAAGCCGGGTGATACATGGCCATGCCCGCTGCGCCCTGTATCAGGGGTTCGACGATGAAGGCGGCGATATGTTCGTGGTGCTGTTGCAGATGCGCCTCGAGCGCATCTGCGCAACGCAGGGCGAAATTTTCCGCACTTTCTCCGGTTTTAGCTGCACGCCAATCGGGGCTGGGCACGGTGGAGTTCTGTTTGATCAACGCGCCATAAGAATCGCGGAACAGTGCGACATCGGTCACCGACAGAGCCCCCAGGGTCTCGCCGTGGTAGCTGTTCTGCAGGCTGATGAACTGCGCCTTCTGCGGTTTGCCGCTGTTGCGCCAATAGTGGGCGCTCATCTTCAGGGCGATCTCGGTGGCCGATGCGCCGTCCGAACCGTAGAAGCAGTGCCCCAGTCCGGCGGGGGCGAGTTCGCGCAGCCTTTCCGAGAGTTGCACCACCGGCTCATGGGTGAAACCCGCCAGCATCACATGCTCCAGCTTGCCAAGCTGGTCGGTGATGGCGGCATTGATGCGCGGGTTGCAATGCCCGAACAGGTTCACCCACCAGGAGCTCACCGTGTCCAGATAGCGCTTGCCGTCGAGGTCGTAGAGCCATACGTCCGCGCCGCGCGCGATGGGAACCAGCGGCAGTGTTTCGTGGCGTTTCATCTGGGTACAGGGGTGCCATACGGCGGACAGACTGCGGCTGAGGAGATCGGTATTGGGTGACATACGCGGAATCATAACGGAGTTTGCTTGTGGCGTAAGATATGTGCGTCGAAATCATTCGAGGAGACGGCCATGCGTATCTTGATCACAGGCGGGACGGGACTGATCGGAAGCCATCTATGCAAAGCGCTGCTGGCGGAGGGGCATCTATTGACCGTGTTGAGCCGTCGCCCGGAAACGGTTGCCGTCAAATGTGGCGCGCCGGTGCAGGCGATGGCGACGCTGGACGAGTGGCGTCCGGAGCAGACTTTTGATGCGGTCATCAATCTGGCGGGCGAGCCGATCGTGGACGAACGATGGACGGAGCGCCGCAAGCAGGTGCTGCGGGCGAGCCGGGTCACACTGACCGAAGATCTGGTACGCCGCATCGCTGCTGCAAAACAGAAGCCGAGCGTGCTGCTGAGCGGTTCGGCGGTCGGTTATTACGGCGGTCGCGGCGATGAGGAGCTGGACGAAGCATCGGGAGCCGGCACAGACTTCCCCGCGCGACTGTGCATGGATTGGGAAGCGGCAGCGGCGACGGCGGAAAAGCTTGGCGTGCGCGTATGCCTGTTGCGTACCGGCCTGATACTGAGCAAGGCAGGCGGCCTGCTCGGGCGCATGGCGATGCCTTTCCGGCTGGGGATGGGAGCGCGGCTGGGCGATGGACGGCAGTGGATGAGCTGGATACATATCGACGACTATGTCGCGATGGTGTTGCGTCTGCTGCGCGATGAACAGATGCGGGGCGCGTACGACATGACGGCGCCTTCGCCCGTCACCAACAAGGAATTCACGGCGATATTCGCCGCAGTGTTGCACCGCCCGGCGCCGTTCGTGGCACCGGCATCGCTGCTGAAATTGAGCATGGGTGAATCCGCCAGTCTGCTGCTGGAAGGGCAGCGCGTACTTCCGAAAAGGATGCTGGCAGCGGGCCAGCCATTCCGCTTCGGCAAGCTCGAGGATGCGCTGAAAGACCTGTTGGCAGGTTAATGGTACTGTTTTATTAGCGATTTTCTTTAGCGGCCTTGATAAAGAGAGAGTGAGCCTCTATTATTGGCAGTCCCTAGCAGGGAGTGCTAAACAGGTCTGGTTGAATGGTCTACAGCCCTACTTCTTGCATTCGTATTTATTAACCAATTGTTCTCAGGAGAGAAAATATGAAGATTCGTCCATTGGGTGATCGCGTGATCGTCAAGCGTATGGAAGCAGAAACTAAGACTGCGTCTGGAATCATTATTCCCGATGCTGCTACCGAGAAGCCCGATCAAGGCGTAGTTGTTGCGGTAGGTAGCGGGAAAATCGGTGATGACGGCAAGCTTCATCCGATGAACGTGAAGGTCGGTGACAGAGTGATGTTCACTAAAACATATGGTCAGGACTTCAAGATGGACGGGGTCGAGCTGCTGCAGATGCGCGAAGACGACATTATCGGTGTGATTGAGGCCTAATCTAAATTTACGAACATTCAGGAGAAAAATATGGCAGCTAAAGACGTTAAATTCCATGATGCAGCACGTGCCAAGATGGTCGTGGGTGTCAACATTCTGGCCGATGCGGTCAAGGTAACTCTGGGCCCCAAAGGCCGTAACGTGGTGCTGGACCGTTCCTACGGCTCTCCCACCATCACCAAGGACGGCGTGTCCGTCGCCAAGGAAATCGAACTGAAGGATAAGTTCGAGAACATGGGCGCGCAAATGGTCAAGGAAGTCGCTTCCAAGACTTCCGACGTGGCCGGTGACGGTACAACTACCGCAACCGTGCTGGCGCAATCCATCGTGCAGGAAGGCATGAAGTTCGTTGCCGCCGGCATGAACCCGATGGACCTGAAGCGCGGTATTGACCAGGCGGTTATCGCTGCTGTGGCCGAACTGAAGAAGATCTCCAAGCCTTGTACCACCACCAAAGAAATCGCCCAAGTGGGCAGCATCTCCGCCAACTCCGACACCGTGATCGGTGAGAAGATCGCTGCTGCGATGGAGAAGGTCGGCAAGGAAGGCGTCATCACCATTGAAGACGGCCAAGGTCTGGAAGATGAGCTGGACATCGTGGAAGGTATGCAGTTCGACCGCGGTTACCTGTCTCCCTACTTCATCAACAACGCCGACAAGCAGATCGCCGCGATGGAGAACCCCTTCATCCTGCTACACGACAAGAAGATATCCAACATTCGCGACCTGCTGCCGCTACTGGAACAAGTCGCCAAGGCCGGTCGTCCGCTGTTGATCGTTGCTGAAGACGTGGACGGCGAAGCGCTGGCTACTCTGGTTGTAAACAACATCCGCGGCATCCTGAAGACTGTGGCAGTCAAGGCGCCCGGCTTCGGTGATCGTCGCAAGGCGATGCTGGAAGACATCGCCGTCCTGACCGGCGGTACTGTGATCGCTGAAGAAGTCGGCCTGACCCTGGAAAAAGCCACATTGGCTGAAATGGGCCAAGCCAAGCGCATCGAAGTGGGCAAGGAAAACACCACCATCATCGACGGCGCAGGCAAGCATGAGGCAATCCTGGGTCGCGTCGGCGAAATCAAGAAGCTGGCCGAAGATTCCACCAGCGACTATGACAAGGAAAAACTGCAGGAGCGTCTGGCCAAGCTGTCTGGCGGCGTTGCGGTGATCAAGGTTGGCGCTGCGACCGAAGTCGAAATGAAGGAAAAGAAGGCGCGCGTGGAAGATGCATTGCACGCAACCCGTGCTGCTGTTGAAGAAGGCATCGTTCCTGGAGGCGGCGTTGCACTGCTGCGCGCTAAGGCTGCAGTTGCAGGCCTGAAGGGCGTGAACCACGACCAGGACGCCGGTATCACCATCGTGCTACGCGCAATGGAAGCGCCTATCCGCGCCATCACCACGAACGCAGGCGATGAGCCGAGCGTTGTGGTGAATAAGGTGCTGGAAGGCAAGGGTAGCTACGGTTACAACGCAGCTACCAGCGAGTATGGCGACATGCTGGCCATGGGCGTGGTTGACCCAACCAAGGTGACACGCGTTGCATTGCAAAATGCGGCTTCTATCGCAGGCCTGATGTTAACTACCGCATGCATGGTTGCCGAATTGCCGGAAGACAAACCAGCCGGTGGTATGGGTGGTGGCGATATGGGCGGCATGGGTGGTATGGGCGGCATGATGTAATTGCCCCCAGGGCAACGAGTTGTACCTAACGAACCCCGCCAAGTGCGGGGTTCGTTTTTTATATTGCCCGCGGCTCTGCTTGCCGCTACAATGCGCGCCTTCGTTTTACCCAACCCCTCGGGGAAAGGTGCAAAAAACGGCTCGGTAGCTCAGTTGGTAGAGCAGCGGATTGAAAATCCGCGTGTCGGTGGTTCGATTCCGCCCCGAGCCACCAGATTTCGCGTGCGGTAGCACGCAAAATGGGGCAAGGATATTCCCGAGCCACCAAACATGAAAGAAGCCCAACCAGTTCTGGTTGGGCTTCTTTCGTTTCCATCCCCCTCAGGTGTGTCGGCTATGGCATCATTGCACGACTGGGGCGCGAGGGCGGCTTCAGTTCGCAGCAGGGAGATATCGAGCATGGTCACTATGCCATTTTGGAAAAAGGTGCTGGCGCGCGGAAATGCCACCGCACTTTCTGTATTGCTGGCTGTGCTTTCTATCTCCAGTGTGCTGTTCCTCTACTACACACAGAATTCATTCCTTGAAGCTTTTGAGGCCAAGACCTACGACCTCCGGTTCAAAGACCTGCGCGGGCCGATTCAGCCCAATCCTGATATTGCCATCATCGCCATCGACGACAAGAGTATCGCCGAATTGGGCCGCTATCCGTGGAGTCGCGACCGTTACGCGCAACTGATCGACAAGTTGGCTGCTGCAAAGGCCAAGGCGGTTCTGTTCGACGCATTTTTTCCTGAGCGTGAAAATGCAAAAAACGACCAACTGTTCGCAGCAGCGGTCAAGCGGGCGGGGAATGTGGTGTTGGCGGCGGCGTTCCACTTCGATAAAGAAGGTCGTGCGACATCAATTACTCGCAGTCTGCCTGGGATCGAGCGCGGCGCGGCAGGTATCGGGCTAATCAATCAGATACCGGATGACGATGGCGTGATGCGCCGCATTCCGCTCTTGCTGGAGAAGGATGGCGAGCAAATACCTTCGCTCGGCCTGGTGGGGGCGATGTTGGCACTGGGAGAAACGAAATTTGTCCCCGGAGATTTCGATATCGCATTGGGCGAGCGCCGCATTCCGGTGGATGATCAATACAAGATGTGGATCAACTATGTGGGCGGACCGGGCGTTTACCCGCGTTACTCTTTTGCCGATGTGATGAATGGCCGCGTTCCCGCCGAAAAGCTGAAAGGCAAGATATTGTTCCTCGGAGCCACGGCGCTGGGGATCTACGATTTGCGGGTCACGCCGTTTGACAAGAATGTGCCGGGAGTAGAGCTGCACGCCACAGTCGCGGACAACATCATCAGCGAACGATATATTCGGCAGAGCGGAATAGAGGCGCTGATCGATATGGTGTTTATCGTTGTAATGGGGGCGCTCGCCTATTTCCTGACAACCCACTTGCATCAATCACGTGCGGTTCCGGCGACAGTCGTGTTGTTATCCGGCTACATCTGGTTCACTTACTACATGTTCAATGCCGGGCATTGGATCAGCATGATCTACCCGGTCATGTCGGTCGTGATTTCGGTGCTGGTCGGAAGTGGCTTCCGTTATCTGGTGCTGGAGCGCAGTGCGCGCGAGATGCGTTCGATGTTCTCCAGTTACCTGTCGCCCAAACTGGTGGCGCGTCTGGAAAAGGATCCTGAGGCAGCCAAGATCGGCGGCGACAACAAGGAAGTCACCGTGTTGTTCACCGATATCAAGGGATTCACTTCGTTCAGCGAAGCGCATCCGCCGCAGGAGGTGGTGTCGCGGCTCAACGAATATCTGGGCGCGATGGTGCAGGTGATCGAACAACACGACGGTACCATCGACAAGTTCATCGGCGACGGCATCATGGCCTACTGGGGCGCGCCGTTGGCACAACCCGACCATGCCAAGCTGGCTATCGACTGCATCAAGGCCATTAACCAGCGGATGAAGGAGCTGCATGCCAAGTGGCAGGCGGAAGGTCTGGAACCATTCACCATTCGCGGCGGCATCCAGTCGGGCGAGGTGGTGGCGGGCAATGTCGGCCTTGCGGGCAAAAAAATGGAGTACACCGTGATCGGCGATACAGTGAATCAGGCGGCGCGTCTTGAAGGTACGGCGAAATATTACGGCGTGGCCTATCTGGTGGGTGAAGATGCTTATCAAAGAAGTCGCGAATTCTGCCGATACAGAGAGCTGGATAAGATACGCGTGGTTGGCAAGCACTTACCCGTTACAATCTACGAGCCCCTGGATGGGCTTTCCAGATTGGATGTGCCGCAGGCAGAGCGTTTTGAGGCGGCGTTGGCATTGTATCGGTCGCGCGAATGGGAAAAGGCACGGGCGGGTTTTCGGGCGGTGCTGGATGCCATCCCCGAAGATAAACCAAGTAAAATATACACAGAGCGTTGCGAATACTTTATGCAAACCCCGCCTGCTGATGAGTGGGATGGCGTGTTCAATCGCGCCGAAAAGTAGATCGTCAAAAATAAACGAACAGAGCGGACTCTGACTCGGATCAAACCCTTTGGAATAGGTAGGAACATGCGACACACACTCATCTTGATTTCATTGCTGCTTCTTTCACCATGCGCTTGGTCGGCGGATGCGGCAGGAAGTGGGACCACGGGTTTTACCAAGGCGGATTTCCGGAGCGAGATCGCCTCTCCCAAGTTGCATAAACTGCTCGGTGTAGGTGGTGGCAATCTCTACATCGCCAAGCAGGACGGTGCGGTGGAGGTCGTGGATAAGGAAGGCAAGGTCGTGATGACGCTGGCGGCCAAGAATGGCGCAACGGAATTGCTCAAACAACCAGAAGCGGTTGCGGTGACCGACGATATCGTCTATGTGGTGGATAGCAAGACAGATCAAGTCGTCATGTATGACTTGGCCAGCGGCAAATATCAAGGCAGCTTCGGCAGCAAGGCGGGCGGCAATCTCGGCAGCGATTTCTCTCTCGATGAGCCGCATGGCGTCGCTGTGCATGAGGGCGTGGTGTATGTGGCGGATACCGGTAACGAACGGATACAGCTGTTCGGCATCAACGGAGTCTTTTTGACGACACTGCCTTTGAGTCCAGCTCCCGGCAGCTCAGACAAGGAAAAAACGCCCTACAAATTAGGCGAGCCGACAAGCATTGCGCTGGATTCCGAAGGCCGTATCTATGTGCATGACGAGGACGATAAATCGATCAAGGTGTATGGGCCGAACGGCACGTACCTTCGTTCTCTGCCCAAGACCGGCAAACCGCTTGCGCTGAATGTGGCGGAAGATGGGATCTATGTGGCGGACGAGTCCAGTTTCAGCGTCCTGAAATATGATTTCGAAGGCAATTTTGTTTACAGCTTCGGTTCCAAAGGCGAAGGCAAGGCGCAGTTCAAGAGCTTGTCCGGGCTGGCGGTGGATAGGGCACAGCAGGTGTTCGTCGGGGACAGCAAGAAAGCGTTGATCGACGCCTTCGTCGTCGAGGCCGGAAAATCGCTGGAGCCCCTGCCCAAAGCCGCCGGAAGAACGTCGGTGAAATGGCTGGAGAACATCCCTGTCGAGGCAGGACAAATCGCCTGGGACGGCAAGGAGACTTTCTATGTGGTGAACAACGACAGGAAGAGTCTGCTGGTGATACGCAAGTCGGCGATAGCGGGTGTGATCAAGCTGGACGACATGCAACTGTCAGCCGTGACAGTGGATAAGGCGGGAGCGATCTGGGTATTGGACAAGAAGAATCGCCGTGGCGCAAAACTGGATGAAACCGGCAAGGTGCTCTTGAGCTTCGGCAGCGGCGGAAGCGGTGCCGGGCAATTCAGCGATCCATCCGCGATCGCAGTGTCGACTTCCGGCATGATATTCGTGGCGGATCGTTCGAACCGTAACGTACAGATATTCCGCGGCGATGGCGTGTTCCTGAATGCACTGAACGGCGAAAACGCGGGCAAATTAAGTGCGCCGGTTTCTTTGGCATTTGATCAGCGCGACAATCTGTATGTCCTGGATGCTTCACGCGGTAGTGTGTTGGCTTATTCCTCCAGCGGCCAGTCACTCAGCGAGTTCGGCAAGACAAAGGACGGCAGCAGCCAGCTGTCCAGGCCGGTTGCACTGATTGCGGTCAACGATGAGGTGCAGGTGCTGTGCAACAATCAAGTCAAGGTGTTCTCGCCGAAGGGACAGTTGCTGCGCTCGTTCGGGGCCAAAGGCACGGGGGCGGGTAATTTCAATGACCCGGTTGCCATCGCCTATGGCGGCGGTTCCAATTTCCTGATTTCAGACGAAGGCAACAAGCGGGTGCAGGTGTTGGCCACTCTGCATAAACCGGCTGCGCCGCAACAGCTCGCGGCACAAGGCAAGGTGCACTCCATCGAGTTGCGCTGGGCGCAAGCAAGCGCGCCTTACATCAAACAATATCGTATCTACCGCTCCAAGAGCGAGAACGCCGGCTTCACGCAAGTAGGTACAAGTCCGAGCAGTCAGTTCGTGGATGCGGATCTGGAGGCGGATGTCCGCTACTATTATCGCGTCGGCGCGGAGACGCATTTCGGTTTCGAGGGGGCGACCAGCGCGGTGGTGAGCGGCGTGCCGACCAAGTACGTGCCGCCAGCGCTGGAGTCGGTGAAAGTGGAAACTACGCCGTGGCAGGTCAAACTGAGTTGGACGGCAGCGGACGCCAAATATTTTTCCGCCTATCGCATCTACCAGAAAGACGGCGAGGCGTTCACCAAGATCGGCGAAATCATACAGCCGGAATTCATCAAGGATGCGCTGACGCCGGAGACAAAATACACCTACTACGTCACGACTTTCAGCAGCGACGGCACGGAGTCCGAAAAAGTTGCTGTCGATGCCACTACACAAGTATTTAACCGCCCGCCGCTGGAGATCGACGTGGTTCAGCTGCGCGATGTGTTTTCCAACTCCTACAAGCTCTACGAGCGTGACGGGATCGGTCGGATCAAGCTGACCAACAATACCAACAAGACCATGGAGCGGCTCAAGGTTACTTTCCAATTGCGGGATTTCATGGATTTCCCGACGGAATCTAAGCTGGATAAGTTGCTGCCGGGACAAAGTGAAGAAGTGGCGTTGAAGGCGGTGTTCAATAACAGCATCCTGACGCTCACCGAGGACAGTTCGGTGCAAGCACTGATCGAGGCCAGCTATTTCGAAAACGGCAAGCGTGTGACCTACAACAAGAATCCGACGGTGAACGTCTACGACAAGCACCGCCTGACATGGGACGAACGCGACCGTTTTGCCACTTTCATCACACCCAAGGATGCACCGCTCATCAATCTGGGGCGCTCGGTGGCAACACAGTTCAAAGAGACCAAGGACGAGGCGCAACTGGCTGCGGCGCTGTTCGATATGCTGGGCGTGTATGGCATGACCTACATCCAGGATCCGAGCAATCCCTACCAGGTGAGCTCGGGCAAGTTGAATACCGTCGACTATATCCAGTTCCCGCGCGAGACTTTGGAGCGCAAGTCGGGCGATTGCGACGATCTGGTGGCGTTCTATTCCGCAGCATTGGAGAGCATGGGGATCAATACCCGCGTGCTGGAAGTTCCGGGGCACATGTTCATGATGTTCTCCACCGGGATCGCGGCGGATGAAGACGGCTACACCATGGATCACATGTACGTGATCTATGATGATCAGTTGTGGATCCCGGTGGAGACTACGCTGGTTGGGAATGCCTTCATCAAGGCGTGGGAGAAGGGCGCTGCTGCCTATTACAAGTGGCAGGATAAGGGACTGACCGTGCTCGATGTACATACTGCGTGGGAAGTCTACAAGCCGGCGAGCTTGCCAGCATCGACGTGGAAACAGAGCGAGATCACCCGCGCCGAGATCGAGAAAAAATTCCCAGCCGACCAGATGTCAGTATTGAAGATCAGTTCGCAGACCAAGACGCGCCGCTATTTGAATGTGCTCAAGAAGAATCCGTCGGATGTCGATGCGCATTTGCAGATGGGCATCATTCTGGCCAAGGCCGGTGATCTTAAAGAAGCGATGAAGTATTTCGACAAGGTGCTGAGCCTGCAACCCAAGAATGCGGCAGCTCTGAACAATCGCGGCAACATCTTCATGATCAACGATCAGCATCAGGAAGCGCAGAAGGCCTATCTGGCGGCGACTCAGATCACGCCCAAGGATGCCCTTGTCTGGGTGAACCTGGCACGTGCCTACAAGGCGACCAACGACATCAAGAAGGCCAAGGCGGCTTTCGTCAAGGCGCAGGCGCTTGATCCATCTGTCAAGGATGCGCACCGCGCGTTGGCACTGGAACTATTGAATGCGCTGTAAGTCGGAGTAGCATTGCACAGCGTAACAACCTTAAACAAGGAGAGACACATGAAAAAATTAATCGCGTTGTTGGTGATGTTGGGCGTGGTTCTGGCTGCTCCGGCATACAGCGCCGATGAAAAGCAGGACGGTTCGTTATGGGAGCGCCTGCGCAAGAAGATCGAACTGCTCACGCCCAGGAAGAAGATCAGCACCACCACCGCAGTGGGTGGGGTGCGTGGCTCGCAGGCTGATGCGGATGATGTTTATTGGAAGGGACAGGCCAATACCCAATCTATCGATGCCGATGAATTGGCGGCATTCAAGAAAGCCATTGCCTTGGTTGACGCGGGCGATATGGCGGGGGCTCAGGTTGCGTTTGCAGACTTCCTGAAGAAACACCCTGAGAGCCGCCTGCGCGAAGATGCCGAAATGGCCTTGGCGCAGTTGCAGCCTAAAAAATAAGCCGCGCAAGCCCATAGAGCTGGGTTGGCTGGTATTCGGTCCGCCCAGCCTCTATAATCCGCTTCCTTGCGAAATCGGATAGTCGTTTTCCCCATGCAGTTATTCAGCTTTGGCATCAACCATCAAACCGCGCCGCTCGCCGTGCGCGAGCAGATTGCGTTCAATGTCGAGACTATGGAGTCCGCTCTGCGCGATCTGGTGGGTAACGGCGCTGCAAAAGAAGCGACCATCCTCTCCACCTGCAACCGTACCGAAATCTACTGCAGTACCAATACCCCTGCCCAAGCGGTGGATTGGCTGGCTTCCTATCACCACCTGCCTGCCGCCGAGATCGAGCCTTACATCTATCGCCTGCCGCAGGAACAAGCGGTGAAGCACGCCTTCCGCGTGGCCAGTGGGCTGGATTCCATGGTGCTGGGCGAGCCGCAGATTCTCGGCCAGATGAAACAGGCGGTGCGCCAAGCCGAGCAGGCGGGCACACTGGGATTCTTGCTGCACAAGCTGTTCCAGCGCACTTTCTCTGTCGCCAAGGACGTGCGCACCCAGACCGAGATCGGGGCCAATCTGGTTTCCATGGCGGCGGCGGCGGTTAAACTCGCGGAACGCATCTTCCCTAGCATCTCCGAGCAGCGCGTGCTGTTCATCGGCGCGGGTGAGATGATCGAGCTCAATGCTGTGCATTTCGCCGCACGCAACCCAAAACACATCACCGTCGCCAACCGTACGCTGGAACGTGCGCAAACGCTGGCCCGGCGCATCAACGGCCATGCCATAACGCTGAACGAACTGCCGGAACAATTGGCGCAGCACGACATCATCGTCACCTGTACCGCCAGCCCATTGCCGATCCTGGGCAAAGGCATGGTCGAGCGCGCATTGAAGCAACGCAAGCATCGCCCGCTGTTCATCGTCGACCTGGCTGTGCCGCGCGATGTGGAAGCGGAAGTCGCGGAATTGAGCGACGTGTTCCTGTATTCCGTGGACGACTTGGCAGAAGTGGTGCGCGACGGCTTGGATGCGCGCCAAGGGGCGGTAAAGGAAGCCGAGGTCATCATCGATTCTGGCGTGAACGAGTTCATCCACTGGATGGAATCGCGCGAAGTCGTACCGGTCATTCGCACCTTGCGTGACCACGCGGAGCGCCAACGTCGTCACGAAATGGAAAAGGCACTGCGTTTGCTGGCTAAGGGCGAAGCGCCGGAAAAAGTGCTGGAGTCCTTGAGCATGGGGCTCACCAACAAATTCCTGCATGCGCCGACACAGGCACTGAATCAGGCACAAGCCAGCGAGCGCGATGCCTTCCTCGAAGCGGTACACCGCATCTATCGTCTGCACGACACCGAATGAAGCCGAGCATTTCATCCAAACTCGCCCAACTTAGTGAGCGGTTGGACGAGGTCACACGCTTGTTGAGCAGCGAAGAGGCGACGCGCGACATGGAGGCCTTCCGCAAACTCAACCGGGAACGCGCCGAGATCGAGCCTGTGGTCGAGCTTTACCATGCCTACCAGTCCTGTGAGGCGGACATTGCCACCGCGCAAGAGATGGCCGGTGACCCCGATATGCGCGAGTTTGCCGATGCCGAGATCAAGGCCGGGCGCGAGAAGCTGGAGCAACTCGAAGTCGAACTGCAAAAACAGTTGCTGCCGAAAGATCCCAACGACGAGCGCAACGTCTTTCTGGAAGTGCGTGCCGGCACGGGCGGTGATGAGGCGGCGATTTTCGCAGGCGACATCTTTCGCATGTATGTGCGCTTTGCAGAACGCCGTCGCTGGCAGGTCGAGATCATCTCCGAAAGTCCGGGCGAGATGGGCGGCTACAAGGAAGTCATCGCGCGCATCATCGGTCAGGGCGCTTATTCCGTGCTCAAATTCGAATCCGGCGCGCATCGCGTGCAACGCGTACCCGCCACCGAGACGCAAGGCCGCATCCACACCTCGGCCTGTACCGTGGCCATCCTGCCGGAAGCGGATGAAGTGGGCGAAGTGGAACTGAATCCGGCCGAGTTGCGCATCGATACCTTCCGCGCCTCCGGTGCGGGCGGACAGCACATCAACAAGACCGACTCTGCCGTGCGCATCACACACATTCCCACTGGCACCGTGGTCGAGTGCCAGGACGGACGTTCGCAACACCAGAACAAGGCACAAGCCATGCGTGTGCTGGCCGCCCGCATCAAGGACAAGCAAGAGCAGGAAGCGCACAGCAAGATCGCCGCCGAGCGCAAGTCGCTGGTCGGCAGCGGCGACCGTTCCGAGCGCATCCGCACCTACAACTTCCCGCAAGGCCGCGTCACCGATCACCGCATCAATCTCACGCTGTACAAGATGGACCACATCATGGACGGCGACATCAGCGAACTCACCAACGCGCTGATGGCCGAGCATCAGGCCGAGCTGCTGGCAGCGCTGGCGGAAGAGAGCTGATGAGTACACGTAGCGTTCAGGATATCCTGGTACAGGATGGAAAATCACTGAGCGTTACCTTGGCGCTTACCCCGAACGAGGCGCGCTTCGAAGTACAGATGCTGCTGCAACAGGTTCTGAGTGTCGCGCGTGCATATCTATTGGCGCATCCAGAACATGTATTGAGCGCGGGTCAGCAAGCGGCCTATGATGCTGTGTTGCGCCGCCGTCTGCAGGGCGAGCCCATCGCCTACATCCTGGGGGAGCGCGAATTTTTCGGGCTGAAGTTCAAGGTGACACCCGCCACACTCATCCCGCGTCCGGAAACCGAATTGTTGGTCGAACTGGCCCTGCAGCGGATGCCGCAAGGGCACACCTGCCGCGTATTGGATTTGGGTACGGGGAGCGGCGCAATTGCCCTGTCCATCGCACATGCCAGGCCGGATATTGAAGTGATGGCTGTCGATGCATCGGAAGCGGCATTGGAAGTGGCGCGCGCGAATGCGCAGCGCCTGGCTATTGGCAATGTGGCCTTCTTGCATAGCAATTGGTTCTCCGCACTCGGTGGTCAACGCTACGACCTCATCGTTTCCAATCCTCCCTATGTCGCGGCAGGCGACGTGCATCTGACCCGGGGCGACGTGCTGTTCGAGCCGTCGACTGCCTTGGCTTCGGGTGCGGATGGGCTGAACGATATTCGCCGCATCATCGGCTCGGCGGGAGACTTTCTTGAGCGTGGTGCTTGGCTATTGCTGGAGCATGGCTATGACCAGGCGGCAGAGGTGCGGAATTTGTTATTGCAAAATGGGTTTGTCGACGTCACTTCAACGAAAGATATAGCCGGGATAGAGCGGGTCAGCGGCGGGACGGTTTCGCGCCAGACAAGCAATCACGGGTGCTAGGTGAAATCACAGGAATCAGCGGGCAGAAGATATAGGCCGATATATAGGCCGTTTGGCATATATGAAACTGGAGAGTGGACACCTACAATCCGTCCTGAGTTGTTAGAGCCTTGAGTTGTAACCAACTCAATCTTTCATACTCTCCTCCTATTCTGGGCCATCGCAAGGTGGCCCACTTTTTTTGCCTGGAGTTTACGGGTAACTAGATACTAGGCCGATGTTATCTATCGGCTTGGTACCAGATGTTGGATCAGAGCAGTTTGCGGGCGCGGGCGATGGCCGCTTCCACTTGTTTGGGGGCGGTACCACCGGTGTGGTTGCGCGCGGCAAGCGAACCTTCCAGCGTAAGCACCCCGTAAATATCGTCCGCAACGAGGTTGGAGAACTGTTGCAGTTCCTCCAGTTTGAGATCAGCCAAATCCACCTTGCGCTGTTCGGCAAAGCGCACCGCCAAGGCAACTGCCTCGTGCGCATCGCGGAACGGCAAACCTTTTTTCACCAGATAATCGGCCAGATCGGTCGCCGTGGCGTAGCCTTGCAATGCCGCACTGCGCATGGCATCCGGCTTGACGGTGATGCCGCGCATCATGTCGGCATAGATGCGCAGCGTCTGCGTGAGCGTATCCACCGTGTCGAACAGCGGTTCCTTGTCTTCCTGATTGTCCTTGTTGTAGGCCAGCGGCTGGCCTTTCATCAGCGTGAGCAGCGCGACCAGGTGACCGTTCACGCGCCCAGTCTTGCCGCGCACCAGCTCCGGCACGTCGGGATTCTTCTTCTGCGGCATGATGCTTGATCCGGTACAGAAACGGTCGGCGATGTCGATGAAGCCGAAGCGCGGACTCATCCACAGGATCAGCTCCTCCGACAGGCGCGACAGATGCGTCATGGTCAGCGCGGCGGCGGCGGTGAATTCGATAGCGAAGTCGCGATCGGATACGGCATCCAGCGAATTCTGGCACACCGCTTCGAAGCCCAGCAGTTCGGCCACCATCTCACGTTTGATCGGATAGCTGGTGCCGGCCAGGGCGGCAGCGCCTAATGGCAGACGGTTCACTCGGCGGCGCGTATCGCTGAAACGCTCAACATCGCGCTGGCACATCTCGAAGTAGGCCATCAGGTGATGCGCGAAACTCACCGGCTGCGCCACTTGCAGGTGGGTGAAGCCGGGCATGATGGTGTGGGTGTGGTGGTGTGCCAGATCAAGCAGCGCTGTCTGCAAACCTTTGAGCAGCACGATGATGTCGTCGATGGAACTGCGCAGATACAAGCGGATGTCGGTTGCCACCTGGTCGTTGCGCGAGCGTCCAGTGTGCAGCCGCTTGCCGGCATCACCGACCAGCGCGGTGAGGCGCTTCTCGATGTTCAGATGCACGTCTTCCAAATCGAGCTGCCAGACGAAATCGCCGCTGATAACCTCATTTTCGATCTGTGCCAGACCGCGCTGGATATCCTTGAGGTCTTGTGCGCTGATGATGTTGCAACTGGCGAGCATCTGCGCATGCGCCAATGAGCCTTGGATATCGAACAGCGCCAGGCGCTTGTCGAAATCCACGGAAGCGGTATAACGCTTCACCAACTCAGCCACGGGCTCGTTGAAACGTCCCGACCAGGTTTGATTGTCTTGCATCGTTGCCATGTCTTGTCCAGAATGAGCGGCACTTGAAAGGTGGATATGCCGGAGACGCGCAGTATAAATCAAAACATTCAGGCCAAGCTGATGCCCAACTTCCGCAATTTGGGCACGGTATTGCGCGTCGTGTTGCTGGCGAACGGCTTTGCACTGCTCAGCGCCGTATCGCGGGCTATTTCTTTCACAGACTTGCAGAATAATCTGTTGCAAGGTTCGGCATTGTTGCAACCCGTTCTGCTGAGTGGCTTGCTGTTGTTGTATGTACTCAATCCGGTACTGACACGATTGAAATATTGGCAGAGTTTGCTGACTGTGGCGGCTGTAGTGGCAGTTGCCACGGTTCTGATCGATATGCTGGGCGGTGATTTGTTTTCAGCGCCAAGCGATGCCGGCTGGTTCCGTTACACACGCCATGCATTAGTGGGCTTCGTTTTTACGTTGTTTTTGCTGGCATATTTCCGCCTGCGCGCGCAGGCGCTCTTCCCGGCGAAACATGAAGCGCGGCTGCAAGCCCTGCAGGCGCGCATCCGGCCGCACTTCTTGTTCAACTGCATCAATGCGGTACTGAGCATCGTTCGCGCCGATCCCAAGCGCGCCGAGACGGCACTGGAAGACATGGCGGACCTGTTTCGCATGGCAATGCAGGAACCGCGAGAGCTGGTCGCTTTGAGCCATGAGGTGGAACTTGCGCGGCAATATCTGGCTATCGAAGAATTGCGCCTGGGCGAGCGCCTAAAAGTAAGTTGGGATACTCCAAACATGCCGCCGGATGCACTCATCCCGCCGCTGATCCTGCAGCCATTGCTGGAGAACGCTGTCTATCATGGCATCGAACCGATGTCGGAGGGTGGCGTCATCGAGGTCAGGCTTTATCGGGATCACGATGATTTGCATCTGGAAGTGAGCAACCCCGCGCGCAGCCAGGCTGCGACCCATACGAACGGCAACAAGATGGCACTATCCAACATCCGCGAACGACTGGCGCTTCAGTTCGATGTCGAGGCGGAATACCAGGTCGAGAGGGACGCCAGTCATTATCGTGTCCACATCCGCATCCCTTATCTGAAAGGGTAGACAACATGAACGATACCGTTACTTTGCCGCTCACCGTATTCATCGTGGATGACGAACAGCCTGCGCGCAATCGGCTGAAAGACCTGCTGGCCGACTGTGCGGCCCAATTCCCGCTGCACTTGGTGGGTGAGGCCGGCAACGGGCAAGAGGCCTTGGACAAGCTCGCCGAAAATCCTTCCGAGGTCGTGTTGATGGACATTCGTATGCCACAGATGGATGGCATCGAGCTGGCGCGCCACCTGAACAAACTCGATCAACCACCAGTCATCATCTTCACCACTGCCTACGATGCTTACGCCATCCAGGCTTTCGAGCAGCGCGCCATCGACTATCTGCTCAAGCCTATCCGGCTGGGACGCCTGTTCGATGCGCTCTCGCGGGCGCGCGATGCCGTACCGTTGCGAACCGAGGTGCTGCAGGAGCTCATGCCTGAACCGCGCACGCATCTTTCGGTGCACGAACGCGGCAAGCTCCTTCTCGTGCCCATCGCGGATGTTCTCTATTTGCGCGCCGAAATGAAGTACGTCACGGTGCGGACGGCCGATCGCGAATATCTTATCGAAGAGTCGCTGACCGCACTGGAAAAGGAATTCGCTGCACGTTTTGTGCGCATCCATCGCAGCTGCCTGGTGGCCAAAGAAGCCATAACGGGATTTGAAAAAGGGGGTGACGAAGGCGAAAGCGGCTGGTTGTTGAAGCTGAAAGGCTTGGACGAGCGCTTACCGGTCAGTCGAAGACAACAAGCCATCGTGAAGGAATATGGGAAATAAGCATGCGCATACTTATCATTGAAGACAACCGGGATCTTGCTTCCAATATGTTCGATTTTCTGGAAGCCAAGGGGCATGTGGTGGATGCGGCAGGGGATGGAATTACGGGCATGCACCTGGCACTGATCAACCAATACGATGCCATCGTGCTCGATCTGATGTTGCCGGGGATGGATGGCATCACGCTATGCCGAAAATTGCGCGAGGAGGGAGGTAAATCCACGCCGATCCTGATGATCACCGCACGCGATGCACTGGACGACAAGATCGCCGGGCTGGAGGCGGGCGCCGACGATTATCTGGTCAAGCCCGCCGAGCTGCGCGAAGTGGAATTGCGTTTGCGAGTGCTGTATAGGCGCGGCGGCGAGCGCACGCAAAAACAAAAGATGGCTGTGGAAGATCTTAGTCTCGATCCTTCGGTGTGCCTGGTGCAGCGTGGGGGTACAACCATCGATCTACCACCGATTCCCTACAAGATATTGGAGGTGCTGATGTCGCGCTCGCCCCAAGTGGTCAACCGCGATGATATCGAGCATGCTGTATGGGGCGAGGGCCGTCCGGATAGCGATTCGCTGCGGGCACATATCCATCTGCTTCGCGAGCTCATCGACAAACCATTTGATCGGAAGTTGCTGCACACATTGCGCGGCTTCGGTTATCAATTAGCCAGCCCCGATGTTTCAATTCAATAGCCTGCGGTTTCGCGTCGCGTTTTTTTATGCACTGTTTGGAGCGGGGCTCAGCCTCTTGCTTTCCTGGGGGGTATTCCTGAGCGTGCAGCAGATGGGGCATCGGCTCATGGATGAGACGCTGCGTGCGGAGCTGGATGACTCAGTTGAACGGCACGCTCGCGACTCGGTATTCGTGCCGCCCAATACCGTGTCCATCAAGGGTTATGTCATGTCCGGCAGCGAGCCGGAGAAAAATATTCCGGCCGAAATCAAAAAAACGCTGCCCGGCAGCCACAGCATTGTGGTCGACGGAAAAGACTATCGCATCCTGGTGGCGGATCGGAATGGTGCACGCTATTACATGCTATTTGATACCGAGAGCCAGCATCGTCGCGAAGAAAGGTTCTATCGCTTTCTGGCGATCTTTGCCTTGTTCATGACGATCTGCTCTGCGGCCGGCGGTTTCTGGCTGGCGATCCGGGTCACCGCCCCCGTTACGCGATTGGCTGAACAAGTCAGTCAGTCTGAACCGGGTGACGCGAATCTGTCGTTGACCAAACTGGCGCGTAATGACGAAGTGGGCGAGTTGGCACGTGCTTTCGACCGTTACCTGCGCCGCCTGCGGGAATTCATCGAGCGCGAGAGTTACTTCACGGCGGATGTGAGCCACGAATTGCGCACGCCGCTCGCCATCATTCTGGGTACGGTCGAGGTGTTGGAGCAGGATGAGACACTATCGTCGAAACAAAAGGAGCGGGTCGCGCGCATCCGCCATGCCGTGCAAGACATGATCGACCTGACCGCAGCCTTGCTGTTGATGGCACGTGAACATTTACCCGCAGCGGAAGAATCGCCGTGCCATGTGGCCGACGTTGTGCGCAGCTGCGTGGAGAAACACCAGCACCTGATCGGCGATCGAGCGGTTCGCGTGGAAGTGGAATTGAGGGCCAAGCCGGATCTGCTTGTCGAACGGCCGCTGCTGGAGATCGTGATCGGCAACCTGTTGCGGAATGCTTTATTCAATACCAATGTCGGTTCAGTGCGACTCCAGCTGGACGCGGAACGACTCATCGTGCAGGACACCGGCGTCGGTATGCGCCCGGAGGAATTGGCGCGTGCGCTTGAGCGGCATTTCAAGGGGGCATCGAGTGCCGGAGCGGGCGTCGGCCTGTCGTTGGTCAAACGCATCTGCGACCGTTATGGTTGGCGCATCTCCCTTGAAAGTACAGAAGGTCAAGGGACCAGAGCCGAGGTTGTTTTTCCCGCGACGAAAACAGAATAAATTCCCGCCTCCATCATCTCCATCGCCTTTGTTGTTACTGCTGTTGTAAAAAACACAAATTCACATTTCTTTGACGCTCCATTGACAAGTTCATCACAGAGCCATTGCTAGCATCGGCTCCGACTTGTGCAAGTGATTTCGTCTTCCCGCCGCACGAGGGCGTCATCCGGGTGGGAATTTCTATATCTCTGGAGGAGAAACGTAATGAAGAAAGTCGTACTGTCTCTGGCTGGTGTGTTGGCCGCCGCCGCATTCGCCCCCGAAGCATCCGCTGTCCCCGTATTCGCACGTCAGACCGGCATGGCATGTTCCGCCTGCCACTATCAACACTTCCCGCTACTGAATGCTTTTGGTCGTGCGTTCAAATCTTCCGGCTTCACCCTCATGGGTGCACAAGGCAAGGTTGAAGGCGAGAACCTCTCGATTCCTGACGTTGTGAATTTTGGCGTGTTCACCACAACCTTCTTCCAGACACAATCCGCAGGCAAGACTGCTGGTGTGACTAATGCCGTGGCAGTTGATAAATGGGGTACACCTGGCACCGGCGGCGAATTGTCGTTGTTCTTGGGCGGTCGTGCTGCCGAATTTGCAGGCTTCTTGGCTGAAGCAGGTCTGGGCGGTGGTGGCGTTGCCAATACCGGCGGTGTGGTTGGTGCAGCCAAATTGGCATTGCTGTTCCCTGTGGGTGACTTCCGCGTGGGTACTGTGATCCACTCCAGCAATGGTCAGGGTGTGGCATACAGCTTCGAGCTGTTGAATACTGGTGCGGCAAATACGCACAAGTTGATGGGCAACTCCGGTCCGGCAGGCCAACACGTCAAGGCAACTTCCGCCGCGCAATATCTGGGAACCAACACAGCGGCAACCGGTATTTCGGTGGTGGCGAACAGCAGCATGGGCTTCATCAACCTCGGTGCCTATGAAATGGCCGGCAATTCTGTAGTGGGGGGGGCGAACAACATGAACCTGACCTACATTCGTGTGGCAGGTACCGTTGATATCGCTGGTTGGGATGCCGGCTTTGGTATCCAGAATTTCGGCGGCAAGAGCGCTGTAACGGCTCCCGTTGGTTCGCAATACAACGCACCGAAGGCCACCATCATCGATGGTCAGATGCAAGGTGATCTGGCTGGAATGCCGGTGGGCTTCTACGCGTCCTATGGTTCGGCCTCCGCAAGTACCGCGACCGAATCCAACCCGTTCAACCTCAATACGACTGCACTTGGCGGAAAGTCCAAGACATCGTTCAACGTGGCTGCCGAACTGGGCTTCATCCCTCACGTTTCCACGGTTCAAGTGGCATTCCGCAAGGGTAACAATGGTGCTGCAACCAACAACGGCGACAATGCGCTGATGTTGGGAGTGACCTATGAGCTGGCGCAAAACATCGGCCTGAGCTTCACACGCACTCAACAATCGGGTAGCTACTGGAACACCGATGCCGCAGGCAACGAGGTTGCCGGCAAGACTGCCAACACGCTGTTGCTGGAAGCACTGTTCTAAGAGCAGGGACTATCAAGCTGCTGTGGAATGGGTCGCTGCCAGGTTCGCGATCTTCTGTAGGACGAGGCTTGCAGAGGATCGCATGAGAGAACGCCAAAGCTGAGGCTCATCACACAAAAGCAAAAGGTTGTAATGTTGAAAGGGGAGACTTCGGTCTCCCTTTTTTTGGGGATATTCGAGAAGCAAAAAAGAAGCGACCAGATTGATCGCTTCTTTAAGTGGTGACTAATTTCGTGCCGGATTACGTTAACCGCTGTTGCGCAGGCCGGTGGCGATACCGTTGATGGTGAGGTGGATCGCGCGCTTCACTTTTTCGTCGTTGTCGCCGGCGCGGTGGCGTTGCAGCAGCGCGACCTGCAAGTGGTTGAGCGGGTCGATGTAAGGACGTGCGGGTCAGCAGGCTGCGTGCGAACGCCGGGTTGTCCTGCAGCAGGGTGGTGTTGCCGGTCACCTTGAACAGCATCTCGACCGTGGATTCCCATTCGCTGTTGATCGCGCCGAAGATGCGGTCGCGCAATTCAACGTCTTCCACCAGTTCGGCATAACGCGAGGCGATGCCCATGTCGGTCTTGGACAGCACCATGTCCATGTTGGACATCAGGCCGCGGAAGAACGCCCAGTTCTTGTACATCGCCTGCAGTTGCTTGAGACCGGCTTCGCCCTCGCGTTCGACGAATTGCTTCACGGCGCTGCCGTAGCCGAACCAGCCCGGCAGCATCACGCGGTTCAAGCCCCAGCTGAACACCCAGGGAATGGCGCGCAAGTCTTCGATGCTGTCGGAAGCTTTGCGCGACGATGGGCGGCTGCCGATGTTGAGCTCGGCGATCTCGCGGATCGGCGTGGCGGTGAAGAAATAATCGGTGAAGCCGGGCGTCTCGTACACCAGCTTGCGGTAGGCGGCGAAGGCGTCGCGGCTCAGCGCTTCCATGATGCGGTGATACTCCGGCATGGTGCTGTCCGCGCCGTGGTGGTGCAGCAGCGTGGCTTCCATGGTCGCGGCGATCAGCGTCTCCAGGTTGCGGCGGCCGATCTCCGGATTGGAATATTTGCTGGCGATCACTTCGCCCTGCTCGGTGATGCGGATCTGCCCGTTCACGCTGCCCGGCGGTTGCGCCAGGATCGCGTCGTAGCTGGGGCCGCCGCCGCGACCGACGGTGCCGCCGCGGCCGTGGAACAGGCGCAGCTCGATGCCGTGTTTCTCGAACACCTTCACCAGTTCGACCTCGGCCTTGTACAGCTCCCAGTTCGCGGTGAGGTAGCCGCCGTCCTTGTTGCTGTCCGAATAACCCAGCATCACTTCCTGCGTGTCGCCGCGGCTGGCCAGCAGCTTGCGGTACCACGGGATGGAGAACAGCTCGTCCATGATGGCCGCGCCGCCGCGCAAGTCCTCGATGGTCTCGAACAGCGGGATGATGTTGACGTGCAGCTGGTCGCTGCCTTGCAGCAGCCCGACCTGTTGCAGCATCAGCGCGACTTCCAGCATGTCGCTCACTGCATCGGTCTTGGAGATGATGTGGTTGGGCAGCGCGCCGTGGCCGAAGCGTTGATGGATCTCCGCGGCGGCCTGCATGATGCGCAGTTCGCTTTGCGGCACGTCGGAGTAACGCTCGATGTCGGTCAGCAGGATCTTGCCGGCCTGCAGGGCTTCCAGCAGCACCTTGCGTTTGGTCGCTTCGTCGAGGTCGGCGTAGTTGGCTTTGCCCGAGCTGTGCGAGAACAGCTCGCTCACCGTTTGCTCGAGGATCGCGCTGTGCTGGCGCATGTCCAGCGGCGCGAGGTAGAAGCCGAACACTTCGGCGGCACGGCGCAGGTTGGCCAGACGGCCGCGCGCCAGATACACCGCACCGTGTTTGAACAGCGAGTCGATCAGCACGTCCAGGTCGGCGATGAACTCCTGCGCGGTGGCGTAAGGCTGCGCATGCGCATCGACCGGACGCAGGTGGGCAAGGTCGTGACCGAGATGTTTGGCCGTGGCCGACAGGCGGGAATAGATCAGGATCAGTGCGCGGCGGTACGGCTCGTCGTTGCGGGCGGAGGCTTTGTCCGGCGAGGCATCGGACAGTTTGCGCAATTCGGGGGTGACTTCCACCACACGGTCGGTCAGGCTCAGACGCGTGCCGAGGATATGGGTCTCGTTCAGGTAGTGTTCGAACGCCAGCGCGGAATGGTGCTGCACCGCATCCGACATCACGTCATGCGTGACAAAGGGATTGCCGTCGCGGTCGCCGCCGATCCAGCTGCCGACGCGCAACAGCGGCGGCACCTTGATGTCCTTGTCGAAGCGCGCTTCCAGTTGTTTCTCCAGGCCTGCATACAGCTTGGGGATCTCGTTCAGGAAGGTGTAGCGGTAATACTCCAGGCCGTTGCGGATCTCGTCGCGCACGGTCAGCTTCGACGTGCGCAGCATGCGCGTCTGCCACAGGATCAGCACGAAGCGGTGCAGGGCTTCCTCGTTCTCCGCCAGGTCGTCCGGCGTCATGTCCATGCGGTCGCGGTTGGAGAGCAGGCTGGAGATGATGAGCTGGCAATCGAGGATGCTCTTGCGCTGTACCTCGGTCGGGTGTGCGGTCAGCACCGGTGAAACCAGCGCGCTATTCAGGAAAGCCTGCAGTGTTTTGTTGTCGATCTTCTTTTCTTCGAGGCGATCCAGTGCCAGTTCCAGGCTGCCGTCTTTGACAGCGCTGCCCGCCTTCAGGTGGGCGCGGTGACGGCGGTTATGGTGCAGGTCTTCGGCGATGTTGGTGAGCTGCGAGAAATAACTGAACGCGCGCACCACGGCCAGCGTTTCGCTGGGCGACAGCGCATCCAGCACCTGCTCCAGCGCCTCACCGTCGCGCTCGTCCTGCGTCTTGCGGAAGCGCACTGCCGCGCGGCGCACGCTCTCGATCAACTGGAAGGTCTCTTCGCCTTCCTGTTCGCGCAGGGTGTCACCCAGGATACGGCCCAACAGGCGCACGTCGTCGCGTAGCGGCAGGTCTTTGCTGGAGATGTCGGCAGGTGCTGAGATCAGGTTCATGTTTTCTAAGTGTGTCGTAGGCGCAAAAGCGCGGCGCACCTGCTAGAATGCGCCGCGCAGCAACCGAAAATTATTTATCGTTAGGAAACCCCGATGAGTCAGGCTTCACTTACTCCTCCAGCCCGTCTGGTGATCGCTTCGCGCGAAAGCGCGTTGGCCATGTGGCAAGCAGAACACATTCGAGACAGGCTGCGTGCATTATACCCGCAAACTTCCGTCAGTATTCTGGGCATGACCACGCAGGGCGACCAGATCCTCAACGTGACCCTGTCCAAGATCGGCGGCAAAGGCCTGTTCGTCAAGGAACTGGAGACCGCGCTGGAGAACGGCAGCGCCGACATCGCCGTGCATTCGCTGAAGGACGTGCCGATGAACCTGCCGGACGGCTTTGTGCTGGCCTGCATCGGCGAGCGCGAAGACCCGCGCGACGCCTTCGTTTCCAACAAATTCGACAACCTGGCCGCCTTGCCCGCGGGCAGCGTGGTCGGCACTTCCAGCCTGCGCCGCGAAAGCCAGCTGCGCGCCCGCTTCCCGCACCTGAAGATCGAACCGCTGCGCGGCAACGTGCAGACCCGTCTGCGCAAGCTGGACGAAGGCCAGTACGCCGCCATCATCCTGGCTGCCGCCGGTTTGAAGCGTCTGGGCTTGGGCGACCGCATCCGCGCGATCATCTCCAGCGACGATAGCCTGCCTGCCGTAGGGCAGGGCGCCTTGGGCATCGAAACCCGAGCCGACCGCCCCGACCTGAAAGCCGTACTGGCGCCTTTGCACCACGCTGACACTGCTGCCTGTGTGCTGGCGGAACGTGCCATGAGCCGCAGACTGGGGGGGAGTTGCCAAGTGCCGCTGGGTGGATTTGCCGAAGTGCAGAACGGCAAGCTGCGCATGCGCGGTTTCGTCGCCACACCTGATGGCGCGCGCCTGATCCGTGCCGAGCACATCGGCGACATCGCGCAACCGGAAGCCTTGGGCGATCTGGTCGCGCAGGACTTGCTCAAGCAAGGCGCTGGCGAGATCCTCGCGGCGCTGTCTTTGTAAACAGCGAAAAGACTTCATGCCACAGAGGAAACACCAATCCGAAGCAGGTGTTTTCTGTGGCAAATGAATTTATGGTTTCCAGCTTGCCACTAGCCGGACTCAACGTCGTTATCACGCGGCCGCGTGAACAAGCAGCTAGTCTGGTGCAGCGCATAGCGCAACTGGGTAGCAAGCCGCTGCTGTTTCCCCTGCTGGAAATAACAGCGGTGCGCGACGAACAGGCGCTGCTTCAGCAACTATTCCATCTGCAACAAACCGACCTGGCCATCTTCATCAGTCCCAATGCCGTGCGCTACGGCATGGCGGCGATTCGTGCAGCGGGGGCACTTCCGTCAACGCTGAAGATCGCCACCGTTGGGCAAGGCAGTGCCAACGTGTTGCGAGAACTGGGTGTCGCCCGCGTCATCGCGCCGCACGAACGCTGTGACAGCGAAGGGCTGCTGGCACAGCCGGAATTGCAGAATGTCGCCGGACTGCGCGTGATGATCTTTCGCGGCGACGGCGGACGCGAATTACTGGGCGATACGCTCAAGGCGCGCGGTGCGAAGGTGGAATACGTCACGTGTTATCTGCGCAGCAAATCTGATCTGGATGTTGACGCGCTGCTGGCCGCGGCACCGCATGCGATCAGTATTACCAGCAGCGAAGCGTTGGCTCATCTGTGGCTGATGCTTGACGAACAAGGCAGAGCAAGGCTTGCAGCCGTGCCGCTGTTCGTGCCGCATGACCGTATCGCCGACGCGGCGCGGCAGCAGGGCTGGCAGCATGTCATCGTCACCGAATCTGGAGATGACGGACTGCTGGCGGGTTTGGTAGCATGGGCGAATAGCCGAAGGGAATAAATCTTATGAGCGATCAGGTGCAGTTGCCGCAACCATCCCCGTCCGACAAATCCGGCGCGCCGGAAGCATCCATGCTGCCGGTCGTGCCGCAGGCCCCGCGCGGCAATCGCCTGGGGGAGATGTTTTCGCGCGTGACGCTGACACAACTCACTTTGGCGGTACTGGTGGTCATCTTCATCTGGCAGTGGCTGGATGCGCACTTCCAGCTCGACCAGACACAACAGGAAGTTGCGCGTCGCCTGTCCGAAGTGGAAGCGGCGAACAAGGCCAACCAGATGCTGGTGGCGCAGAATCAGGAACTGGTGCGCGAACTGGGCGGCAAGCTCAGCTTGCTGGAAAGCCGCTATGCCGAGACGCAGAATCAGCGCGCTGCACTGGAGGCGTTGTATCAGGACATGTCGAGCAGCCGCGACCTGACCGCGCTGGCCGAAGTCGAGCAGATGCTGCTCATCGCCGGGCAGCAGTTGCAACTCTCGGCTAACGTGAAAGCGGCATTGATCGCCATGCAGCAGGCTGACAGCCGGCTGCAGCGTTTGGACCGGCCGGCGTTCGCCAATCTGCGCAAACGTATCGGGCAGGATATCGACAAGTTGCGCGCCTTGCCCAGCATCGATGTGCCCGCGATCAACCTGAAGCTTGACGCCATGATCGGCACAGTGGCCAGCCTGCCGCTGGCACAGGATGCGCGCATCCTGCCGCAAACGGAAGCGGCAGCAGTTGCGCCGGAGCAAAGCGCATGGAAGCGTTTCTGGCAAGAAGTGTGGCAAGAGGCGAAGCACCTGGTGCGCATCGAGAACACCCAGAAAGAAGAGCTGCCGCTGCTGTCGCCGACGCAGACTTTCTTCCTGCGCGAGAACCTGAAATTGCGCCTGCTCTCCGCGCGTATGGCATTGCTGTCGCGCGACGAGGTGAGTTTCCGCCGCGATGTGAAGACCGCGCAGGACTGGCTGCAACGCTATTTCGATGTCAAAGGCGAAGAAGGTGCGCAGGCGCTGGCCGAGTTGCAACGGCTTGCCGCGTCCAACATCGTGATCGATTTGCCGGATGTCGGGGGCAGCCTGGAGGCGGTGCGTAACTACCGCGCTTCGCATGAGAGGGGTGCGCGATGAAATGGCTGTTCTGGTTTCTGGGCTTGTTCGCGGCCGCGGTTGCGCTGACTCAGGTCGCGCGCAATCCGGGTTATGTGCAGTTCGTCTATCCGCCGTACAAGATGGAGATGTCGCTGACCATGTTCGTGCTCACGTTGCTTGCGTTGTTCGTGTTGGGTTATCTGCTGGTACGGCTGACCTTTGCCACCTTGCGCTTGCCGGAATATGTGCGTGCTTTCCGGGAGGAGCGTGCGACCGGCAAGGGACGTACTGCGATGATCGAAGCGCTCACGGCGTATTTCGAAGGGCGCTTCGCGGTTGCGGAAAAGGCTGCCGTGCGCGCCATGGAGCTGGGCGAGAATTCGGGACTCAATTCCATCGTCGCTGCACGCGCGGCACATGAGCTGCGCGAGTTCGACAAGCGCGACACCTATCTGGCCCAGGCCGAAGGCAAGACCGTGGGCGAAGCCACCATGCGCCTGATGGCGAAGACAGAATTCATGCTGGACCAGAAACAGCCGCAATCGGCGCTCAGTTCCTTGAAGGAGCTGAACGACTCGGGCATGCACAAGCATATCGGCGCACTCAGCCTGGAGTTGAAGGCGCAGCAGCAGGCGCGCAACTGGGATGCGGTGCTGGAAGTGATGGCACAGATGGAAAAGCGCAACGCCATCGACAAAGTCGTCGCCGTGCAGATGCGGCAACAGGCGTGGCTGGAAAAACTGCGCACACAAGCGACGGATGCGGCATCGTTGCGCGCCCTGTGGAAATCCGTTCCCGGCGAATTCAAACGCCGCAGCAAGATCGCGGCCGTCGCCGCCCAGGCATTCGGCAAGCTGGGCGATTGCCAGAGTGCGCAGCAACTGCTCACCGAAAGTCTCAACGCGCAATGGGATAGCGAACTGGTCGCGCTCTACGGCGAATGTCATAGCGACAATAACGTTGCGCAGATCAACCAGGCGGAACGCTGGCTGAAAGAGCACACCGAGGATGCGGGGCTGTTGCTTGCCTTGGGCAAACTCTGCCTGTACCAGGGATTGTGGGGCAAGGCGCAAAGCTATCTGGACGCCAGTCTCAGCTTGGAGCCAAGCCGTGCGGCCTACGCTGCGCTTGGCCAACTGGCGGAGAAGTTGGGCAAGCATGAAGAAGCGCTGATTTCATTTCAGAAGGCGACACAGGTGGGCTTGGCTGAATAAGTCATGCCGCCTTGTCATTCGTCCACAAAACGAAGTTGAGCAGCAAGGGAGTGCATATGAAACACCTGATACTCTGGTTGTCTGTCGCCGTTGTCTTCTCGACGGACGTTAGTGCGGGCACGATCTTCAAGTGCAAGAACGCGGCGGGCGTGATGCTGTATCAGGAGAAGCCGTGCGAGAAGGAAGTTCAAGCGGTCTCTTCCTGGGCGTCAACATCCGCCGCAACGGTGGAGTCCGATGCCGATCCCAATGCTCCCGCGAAAGATGCGCCGCTCGTTATCGGCCAGGGAAACGGCGGGCACTACTTCATCGATGGTGCGGTGAACGATAACTACCTGAACTTCGTCATCGATACCGGCGCGACGCTGGTTGCTTTGCCGCTCGCCCTGGCGGTCAACGCGGGCGTGAAATGCCAGAAGCAGGCGTTGATGCGAACGGGGAACGGCGTAACCGAGGGTTGCTCGGCCACGATCCAGAAACTCAGATTCGGGAGTTTCACGCTGCGCTATGTGGAGGCCGTAGTCATGCCCAACCTGAGCCAGCCTTTGCTGGGCATGAACGTCCTGCGGCAGTTCCGTGTCGAGCAGGACAACGGCCAGATGCGCCTATCGAGGAAGTATTAACTCTTCGGCACGAAAGTGAACGCGTCCGAATAGAACGCGTCATTCGGCAAACCGCGCTGGGAAGTGAACTCGCGGTGAGCGGCTTCCACCACCACCGGCGCACCGCACGCATACACCGCGTAGCCTGACAGATCCTTGAAGTCATCCAGCACCGCCTGATGCACGAATCCCATGCGACCGTTCCACTGCTCGTCGGAGACGACTGCAGTGAACTTGATGCCCTGCGCTTCCCACCCCTTCACCAAGTCCAGCATGTAGAGGTCGGACTGCTTGCGCACGCCCCAGTAGAAATGCATCTCGCGCTTGAAGCCGATATGCAGCGCGTGTTCGATGATCGCCTTGACCGGTGCGAAGCCGGTGCCGCTGGCCACGAATATGATCGGCTTGTCCGAATCTTCGTGCAGAAAGAAGGTGCCGAGCGGGCCCTTGATGCGCAGGATGTCGCGCTCCTTCATCTCGTTGAACACATGATGGGTGAACGCGCCGCCCGCGATGTTGCGCACATGCAGTTCCAGGAACTCGTCGTTATGCTGCGCATTGGCGAGCGAGAAACTGCGCGGCTTGCCGTCCTTCTGCAGGATGTCGATGTATTGTCCGGCGAGGAACTGCAGGCGTTCGTTGGCAGGCAGCTTCAGGTACAGCGCCATCACGTCGTCTGCCAGCTTCACCATCTTTTCCACGCGGCAGGGCAGCGTCTTCACCGGAATGTCCTGCTCTGTCGTCACTTCATGGCTCTCGATCACCAGATCGGAGAGCGGCTTCGCGCAGCAGAACAGCGCCAGCCCGGCGGCTTTTTCCTCTTCGCTCAGCATGAATGCCTGCGACTTGCCGTGATCCACCGAACCTTGCAGCACCTTGCCCTTGCATACACCGCAGGCGCCGTTGCGGCAGCTATACGGCAATGCGTAGCCATGCTCCAGCGCGGCCTCAAGGATGGTCTCGTCCTTGGCGATGGGGAAGGAGTGATTGGTCGGCTGAATGGTGGTCTTGAAGCTCATGTCTGGATTCCGGTTTAATGAAGGGCGCGATTTTATCGCATAATCCCGCTATGGAACGACTGCTCATCATCGGCTGCGGCGACATCGCGCGCCGCACCATCCCATTGCTCCGAGGGCGTTATCGCATTTATGCGCTGGTTCGAAGCGCTATACAGCGCAAGGCTTTGCGGGCACAGGGAGTGACTCCCATCGTCGGCGATCTGGATGACCATGCCAGTCTCTCCCGGCTGGTAGGGCTGGCAGACATCGTGCTGCATCTCGCCCCACCGCCGAGTTCTGCTCTGCCTCTGGCAAGGGGAGGCCGGGAGGGGTTTGATGGCGACACTCGCACCCGCCACCTCCTCTCAGCCTTGTCGCATAGCATGCCGCCCAAACAACTTATCTACATCAGCACCAGCGGCGTCTATGGCGATTGCGGCGGAGCAAGGATAAGCGAGACACATCCGCTCAACCCGCAGACACCGCGTGCGCAACGCCGCGAGGATGCCGAGTTGCAGATACGCGCTTGGGCAAAACGAAACGGGGTGAACGCCAGCATCCTGCGCGTGCCCGGCATCTATGCTGCCGACCGCCTGCCGCTGGAACGCTTGCGCTCCGGCACCCCAGCCATCGTGGCGGCAGAGGACAGTTACACCAACCACATCCACGCCGACGACCTCGCACGCATCATCGTTGCGACGCTGCGCCACGGCAGACCGAACCGCGTGTATCACGCCAGCGACGACGGCGAGATGAAGATGGGCGACTACTTCGATGCCGTGGCTGACGCACACCATCTTCCGCGCCCACCGCGCATCAGTCGCGCTGAAGCGCAGCGCGTGTTGCCGGAATCGTTGCTGTCGTTCATGAACGAGTCGCGGCGGTTGATGAATAAGCGGATGCAGGAAGAGTTGAGGGTAGGGCTGTGTTATCCGACGCTCGGGGATTTTCTGGCATCGAGCAGCGAGTCATCATTGCTGCAGCCGGGTAATTGACCTGAGCGCCCGGCACGATAGGCAAGTTGCCGTTTGCTGTGTCAATTCTGACAGGTTGACACCTCTTATCACTAACCTTATTCTGCTAAACGTTTGCCACGAATAGGTTCACATCGAGGCAAGCTGTGCAGCAGAATCTGCAAAAGGCAAACTAGTCGAAAGGCTAGGACGCAAAGTTACCGGTCTAAGGAGCTTCGGCGCTATGACAGCGGGATCGCCAGATAAGAAAGTGCAAGCCATCGCGGCCAATCTCCGTCTGCCCCCTTCTCCTAAAGTCCTTCAGTTTTGCAGCACATTTGAATTCTGCGCGGTGCGGCGGACATGTTTTCGTGCCTGCTCAGTCGCTCATGCAGAAATGACGACGCCAACGTGCAGTCATTGTTGGTGCCTGCAGTGTTGTAGAAAGAAAGGAGATGGACAAATGAAACGAGATTTGCAGTTGGCTACCCTGACCGTTCTTGCCGCACTGGCGGTGCTGCCCCACCTGGCCCAAGCCGGCATCGTTTTAGGAACCGGTGCAACATTTCCCAAACATGTCTACCAGGAATGGGGAAAACAATACAAGACTGAGACCGGCAACACTTTCGCATACTTCGCGCGCGGCTCAGGCAAGGGCGTTGAGGCGATCTTGTCGGGTAAATCCGATTTCGGCGCTTCGGACAAACCGTTAACTCCCGAAGAGCTTGAAAAGAACCAGTTGATGCAGTTTCCTGCCTTGATCGGGGGCGTTGTTCCGGTAGTCAATATAAGAAATGTCGGCGAAGGGCAACTCCAATTGGACGGGGCTGTCCTGGCAGACATTTACTTGGGCAAGATCAAGCGCTGGAATGCTCCCGCCATCACTGCTCTCAACCCCCGCTTGGTGCTGCCTAACGAAGCGATCAACGTCATGCATCGCATTGACCGATCCGGCAGCACCTTCGTCCTAACCGATTATTTGTCTAAAGTCAGCGCCGAATGGAAATCCACGATGGGAGCAGGAACCGCAGTCGCTTGGGCGGTGGGTGAGGGCATCGAAGGCAGCGAAAACCTCGCCAATCAAATCAGTAGTACGCCCAATTCCATCGGCTACCTGGATCCCGTGCTCGTTCAGCAAAAGCACCTGGCCTTTGTGAAGATGCGCAATCGTGATGGTATGTTCGTCAGCCCGCATCAAAAATCATTTGCAGCTGCCGCTGCAAAGGCAGTATGGAGTGCGGAAAACGCCTACATTCAATCGCTGACCGATCAGCCTGGCCCGGAAAGCTGGCCCCTCGTCACAGTCACTTACATCCTGGTTGCGCGCACGCCTTTGGAGGCCGGAGGAACCGAAGAAACACTGAAATACTTTGATTGGTCATTCCGGAATGGCGGCGTGATCGCACAGAAGCTTGGATTTGCCTTGATTCCCGCTGAGGTGATGCAAAGCGTGCGTGAGCTGTGGAAGGTGCAGATCAAGGATCATGCTGGTCGCCCCTTGTGGAACTAGAGGGACTTTTCAGCATCATCGGATGGAGCGGGAGTTGAGGGTGAGGTTGAAGTCTCCGACGGTGATGAAGTGTTAAAGGGACTCTAGGTGGTTTGTGATATCCCCGTTCGTGCTGAGCCTTGTCGAAGCATGAACGGGTTCAGCGCGCGTTTTTCAATTAGAACCAGAACCGTCGGGGGTAGCCCGACAGCTAGTCACTTTTCTTGTCTTGCCAAGAAAAGTAACCAAAAGAAGTCGCCCCCGGTGCGCCGCCCACTTCGTGGGTTCCCTGCGTTGCTCGAACAGCCGGGCCTCCTCATAAACTCGCACGACCCGCTCCGCGGTCACGTGCTCAAACATATTCGTCGGACTACCCCGGGCTGTCCTGCGCTACTCGGCGGCGCACAGGGGAAGAAAAGTCAAAAGCGAAAAGCATGGCGGGCAATGCCCGCCATGTTATTGCATGCGGCAATATGGACTGCCCCCTACGTGCTCATACTGGAAAGTACTTGACGCCGCGAGTCTTTCCTTCCGCCCGGATAGAGCTATGAGACATGAGTTGGCCTACTACGACTTGGGCCATTCGTAGATTCATGCCTAGGATGTCGGCAATTTCATTGACCTTCAAGCCGGGCTGCTTGCTGACGAGAGTCAGCACCTCTTTTTGTGCTTTGTCGAAGTAATCATCAACCGTTGTTCTTGTGCTTCTTGGATACCACTGATCGAGAAGCACCGAGAGACGATCTTCCAGCTCCGAGAAGCTTGTATATTGGATTCGATCTAGTCCTCTAATATCGCTTGGTACCTCCTTGATATCCGTCTGTTCCGGGTTGAAGCAGATGTACCAATCATCTGACGAAGCAAGCGCAATTCCTAACTCAAGAGTAACGTTTGGGTTCCATGCGGAAATATCGAATAGCGAAAAATCCGAACCGCGAATGTAGCTAATAATCTTTTGAAGAATATGCATGTTCGTGATCTTTTCATCGGCGAAGATGAACTTGATGCCGAACGATTTTTCTAGCGCCGCATATACCTTGCGGTAATCTCGTTGGTCATAGAGATTGTACGCATAGGCGACGAATACCTGTTTGGTAAGGTTTTCTCCAGGCTGAGTCACATATCCTCCTTTGAGCTTGCTTAGATTTAAATCTAAAGGCTGAAATGTACTGGAGTCGAATTGCTTTGCCTATTAGTTTAAGCATGGCGGGCATTGCCCGCCATGCGTGGTTTTGTTTTTCTTTTGACTTTCTTCCCCTGTGCGTTGCCGAGTAGCGGAGGCTGGTCAGGGGATTTCGGCGAGGACTGTCTGAGCGCTTAGCGCGAGTTCCGCAGCCGCCTGACCAGTCGAGCAACGCAGGGAACCCCGAAGGGGCGGCGCACCGGGGGCGACTTCTTTTGGTTACTTTTCTTGGCAAGACAAGAAAAGTAACTAGCTGTCGGGCTACCCCCGACGGTTTTGTTTTACAGCCCGTGAGCGATCAAACCTTCTTTACCGCCCACGCAGCCTCCAGCAACCGGTCGCGCTTGTCCTGCGGCACGCGCTGCACAAAGGTGCAGTCCACACGATGCAGGGTGATGCCAAGGCGGGTGGTGTAGCCGACGATGCGGTCGGGCGATTCGGGTTTGCAGCATTTCGCCATGCGCACGGTGAGACCGCCCACGCCCTCGATGAGCACGCCGCTGGAGGAAGTGCGCGGTGCGGCGATCTTCTGCGGTGCGGGCTTGGAGATGACGACCTTGGTCGGCAGTTCTTGCTGGATGGCGAGCACGATGCGCCGCGGGGTGATCTCGCTGCGTCCCAGTGCGGCGAGCAGGTCATCCAGTTTGCTGAAGTGCAATCGCTGCGCGAGCTTCTCCTGATTGATGTCGGTGACACCCAGGCGGTGCAGTTCGCGGTCGAGCAGGGTGCGGCCTTCGGCGATGCTGTCGTCCAGATTCTGTTCGGAGAACCAGTGGCGCACCTTGGCTCGTGCGCGCGGACTCTTTAGGTAGCCGAGCTGTGGCGAGAGCCAGTCGCGGCTGGGCGCGCCTACTTTGGTGGTGAGTATCTCGACGCGTTGCCCGGTCTGCAGCTTGTAGTTGAGCGGCACGATGCTGCCGTCCACTTTTGCGCCGCGCGTGCGGTGGCCTAAGTCGGTGTGCACCACATAAGCGAAATCCACCGGCGTCGCCCCTTTGGGCAAGTCGATCACCTTGCCTTGAGGCGTCAGCACATACACGCGGTCCTGCAGCAGTTCGTTCTTGAACTGTTCCTGCAGTTCGCCGCTGTCGGCCAGTTCGGCTTTCCACGCCAGGATCTGGCGCAGCCAGGCGATCTTCTCGTCCACGCCGCTTTCGGATTTCTTGTTCTCCTTGTAGCGCCAGTGCGCGGCCACGCCGAGTTCGGAGTCGTGGTGCATCTGCTGTGTGCGGATCTGCACTTCCACGGAAAGGTCGCGAGGGCCGAGCACGGCGGTGTGCAGTGAGCGGTAGCCGTTGGGCTTGGGGCGCGCGATGTAGTCGTCGAACTCTTTCTGGATGGGCGTCCACAGCTCGTGCACGATGGATAGCGCCGCGTAGCATTGCTCGATGTCCTCGACGAGAACTCTGACTGCCCGCACATCGTAGAGCTGTTCGAAATCGAGATGCTTGCGCTTCATCTTGTTGATGATGCTGTAGATGTGTTTCGGACGTCCGCTCACTTCGGCTTTGATGCCGGCTTGCATCAGCGCCTGCCGCAACTGCGCGAGCACATCGGCGATGTAGCGCTCCCGGTCCACGCGGCGTTCATCGAGCAGCTTGGCTATCTGCTTGTACAGCACGGGTTCCAGATAGCGCATCGACAGGTCTTCCAGCTCCCACTTGATCTGCCACACGCCAAGGCGGTTGGCCAGCGGGGCGAAGATGCTTTGCGTCTCCAGTGCGATCTGCCTTTGTTGTTCCGGATTCGCGCCCGAGAGATTGCGCAATGTCTGCGTGCGCTCCGCGAGCTTGATCAACACCACGCGGATGTCTTCCACCATCGCCAGCAGCATCTTGCGCAGACTCTCGATCTGCTCGGCGTTCGCCTCTTTGTCCTTGGCCGCAGGGCTGCGCTCTTCGCTGAACTGGCGGATCTGCTCCATGCGCGAGATGCCATCGACCAGCGTGGTCACGTTGCGACCGAAGCGTTCGTTCAATACCTCTGCCCAATCCTCCAGATAGTTCGGCACGGCATGCAGCGCGGTGGCGGCGACGGTCTCGTGGTCCATGTGCAGACCGATGAGGATGGAGGCCGAACCGAGCGCGTGCTGCAGTAGCGATGTGCCGGTGACCACAGTCTTGCCGTGGTAGAGCGGCGCGGCGAATTCGCAGGCTTTGCGGATCAGTTCGATCTCGGCTGGGGCATATACGTCGGACAGCGCCGCCAGCCAGTTCTGGATGTCGGCGTTGTCCTCTCCGGCGAGCGGGGGGAATTGATGCTGGACGGAGACCACGGGGAAGTGGCGGTTAACTGTTGCTGACCTGGACCAGTTGCGCCAGTTTGTGTTTTGCGGCACCGGAAGCGATCGTCGCCGCGGCTTTCTCCACACCTTGCGCCAGCGTGCCGGTCAGCCCGGCCACGTAGATCGCGGCACCCGCGTTCAGCAGCACGATGTCGCGCGCGGCACCCTGCTTGCCTTCGAATACCCCGAGCAGCATTGCTTTCGCCTCGTCGGCATTGGCCACGCGGATATCGTTCAGCGGTGCGGCTTTCAGGCCGAACTGTTCCGGTGTCACGGTGTACTCGCTGATATTGCCGTCCTTCAGTTCGGCGATGAACGTCGGCGCGCTGATGGAGATCTCGTCCATGCCGTCGGAGCCATGCACCACCAGCACGTGGCGGCTGCCGAGCTGCTTCAACACATGCGCCAGCTTGCCGGTGAGGTCGCGCAGGAACACGCCCATCACCTGGTTCTTGGCGCCGGCCGGGTTGGTCAGCGGGCCCAGCAGGTTGAACAGCGTACGCACACCGAGTTCCTTGCGTACCGGAGCGGCATGCTTCATCGCGCTGTGATGGTTGGGGGCGAACATGAAGCTGACGCCGATGCTCTCCACGCAATGCGCGACTTGTTCCGGCGTCAGGTTCACATTCACGCCCAGCTTCTCCAGCACATCCGCACTGCCGCAGGTGCTGGAGACGGAACGTCCGCCGTGCTTGGCGACCTTGGCACCTGCCGCCGCGGCGACGATGGCAGAAGCGGTGGAGATGTTGAAGGTCTGCGCGCCGTCACCACCGGTGCCGCAGGTATCGAGCAGATGCCCGTCGTCCCTCACATTGACCTTGGTGGACAGTTCGCGCATCACTTGTGCGGCAGCGGCGATCTCGGTCACCGTCTCGCCCTTCACGCGCAGTGCCACCAGCACGGCGGCGATCTGCGCAGCGGTGAGCTGTCCGCCCATGATGTGCTGCATCAATTCCAGCATGTCCGCGTGCGTGAGGTCGCGGCGTTCCAATAACTGAGTGAGGGTCTGCGAGTAGTTCATCATTTCGCTCCGTTCAAAAAGTTGCGCAGCATGTCATGTCCGTGTTCGGTGAGGATGGACTCGGGGTGGAACTGCACGCCGTGCACTGCCAGCGTCTTGTGGCGCACGCCCATGATCTCGCCGTCATCCGTCCACGCGGTGACTTCCAGACAATCAGGCAACGTCTCGCGCTCGATCACCAGCGAATGGTAGCGCGTGGCGGTGAACGGGTTGGGCAGTCCGGTGAACACGCTGTTGCTGTGGTGATGGATCTGCGAAGTCTTGCCGTGCATCAGCGTCTTGGCGTGAATGATCTTGCCGCCGAAAGCCTGGCCTATGCTCTGGTGGCCGAGGCACACGCCGAGCAATGGGATCTTGCCGGCGAAGTGCTTGATCGCGGCGACCGAGATGCCGGCCTCGTTCGGCGTGCAGGGGCCGGGCGAGATGACGAGCTGTTGCGGATTGAGCTTCTCGATCTGTTCCACCGTGATCTCGTCGTTGCGCTTCACCACTACATCCGCGCCGAGCTCGGCGAAATACTGCACCAGGTTGTAGGTGAAGGAATCGTAGTTGTCGATCATCAATAGCATGGTGTTCTCCTAGCGGTGCGACGGGGCATCGAGCCCGTCCAGCACCATCTCGGCCGCGCGCAGCACGGCGCGCGCCTTGTTCTGCGTTTCCATCCATTCGCTATCCGGCACCGAGTCGGCGACGATGCCGGCACCTGCCTGCACATAGAGCGTCTTGTCCTTCACCACGGCGGTGCGCAGCGCGATGGCGACATCCATGTCGCCGTTGAAACCGAGGTAGCCCACAGCACCGGCATAGATTCCGCGCTTGGATGGTTCCAGTTCGTCGATGATCTCCATCGCGCGCACTTTCGCGGCACCGCTCACGGTTCCGGCGGGGAAGGTGGCCTTGAGCACGTCCATCGCAGAAAGCCCTTCCTTTAGTTTCGCCTCGACGTTGGAGACGATGTGCATCACGTGCGAGTAACGTTCGATCACCATCTTGTCGGTGAGTTTCACCGTGCCGTTCTGCGCCACGCGGCCGATGTCGTTGCGGCCGAGGTCGATCAGCATCAGGTGTTCGGCCAATTCTTTCGGGTCGGCCAGCAATTCTTCGGCCAGTGCCACATCCTGCTGCGGCGTCTGGCCGCGCGGACGGGTTCCGGCGATGGGGCGCACGGTGACGGTGTCGCCCTCGAGTCGAGCCAGGATCTCCGGAGAGGAGCCGACCACATGATGGTCGCCCATGTCGTAATAGAACATGTAGGGCGACGGGTTGATGCTGCGCAGGGCGCGATACAGCGACAAGGGCTGTGCAGGGAAGGGCTGCGACATGCGTTGCGACAGCACTACCTGCATGATGTCGCCGTCGAAGATATATTGCTTCGCCTTTTCCACTGCGGCCTTGAACGCGGCTTCGCCGAATTCGGATTTCGCCTCTTGGCGGGGGATGACCGGTGCGAACGGGATGTCTATCGGGCGGCGCAGCAGACCGACGAGTTCGCGCAGGCGTTCGCGCGCCAACGGGTAGGCGTCGTCCTGCGCCGGGTCGGCATACACGATGAACGTCAGTTTGCCGGACAGATTATCGACCACCGCCAGTTGCTCGGTGAGCATCAGCAGGATGTCGGGTGTGCCGATGACATCTTTCTTGGCGGTCTTGTTCAGGCGCGGCTCGATGTAACGCACCGTGTCGTAGCCGAAGTAACCGGCTAGCCCACCGGTGAAACGCGGCAAACCGGACAGCGGTGCGACCTTGAAGCGTGCCTGGTATTCCTCGATGTAATCGAGCGGATTGGCGACTTCCTGCGTGGTCTCGCCGGCAGGCGTGGTCAGCGTGACCTGCTTGCCGCGCACCGTGAGGCGCGTTTCGGCGGGCAGGCCGATGAAGGAATAACGCCCGAAGCGTTCGCCACCCTGCACTGATTCCAGCAGGTAGGAAAAGGGCTTGTTGGCGAGCTTGAGATACAGCGACAGCGGTGTATCGAGATCGGCGAAGGTCTCAACCGCCAACGGGATGCGGTTGTAGCCTTGCTGGGCAAGTTTCAGGAATTCCTGTTCGGTGATGGGGGACAGCATAAAAACCTCTCTAGTGATTTTCGATGACGACGGGCGGACGCAGCGTCCGGTGATGCGGGATCACCATCGCCAGCTGGTCGTCTTCGAAGAGAGGTCGTTATGTGTCATGTTTAAACGCGTTTGATCAGTTCCAGTGCGGCGGGCAGGTCGGCGACCACTGCATCCAGATCGAGGCCATCCACCGGTTCGCCGTGATTATAACCATAAGGCACGCAGAATATAGGGCAGCCTGCAGCGCGGGCCGCGACGGCATCGTTCAACGAATCGCCGATCAGCAGCAGTTGCTTGATCGGCACGCCGAAAAACTGGGCCGAGTGCAGCAACGGCAGCGGATGCGGCTTCTTCTCCGGCAAGGTATCGCCGGACAGCACGATGTCGAAATAGTGCGCGAGACCGATACCCTTCAGCAGCGGTTCGGTGTAGCGCGCCACCTTGTTGGTGATGCAGCCCAGCCTGAAACCGGCAGCCTTCAACGCATCCAGTCCTTCGACTACACGCGGGAACGGTTTGCTTTGCAGCAACAGTTCGGTGTAATGCTTCTCGAAGATGGGCAGCGCCTTGTCGTACAAAGCGGTATCGGGCTCGGCGTGCATGTCGCCGGTCAGCGCGCGCTTCACCAGCCACGAGATGCCGTTGCCGATGTAGCTCATCAGCAGGTCTTGCGACACGGCGGGACGGCCCATGTCGCGCAACATGCGGTTCGCCGCCTCCGCCAACTCCGGTGCGGTATGCAGCAGCGTACCGTCGAGGTCGATGACGATGGCCGAGACGGCCAGCGGGAACTGCTTGAAGCTCATTACTTCTTGGCCTTTGCCAGCTCTGCGCGCAGTTCGCCGATGATGGTGTTGTAGTGGTTCTTGTCGGCGGCATTGAATTTGCCGAAAACAGCGGAGCCGGCAACGAAGGTATCCACGCCTGCTTCAGCCACTTCCTTGATGTTGGCCGGGCCCACGCCGCCGTCGATCTCCAGGCGGCAGTTGTACTTGCCAGCATCGATCATCTTGCGCACAGCGCGTGCCTTGTCCAGCACGTAAGGGATGAATTTCTGGCCGCCGAAGCCGGGGTTCACCGACATCAGCAACACCATGTCCAGCTTGGGCAGCGTGTATTCCAGAATATCCAGCGGAGTGGCCGGGTTGAACACCAGGCCGGCCTTGCAACCGCTTTCCTTGATCAGGCCGATGGTGCGGTCGATGTGCTCGGAAGCTTCCGGATGGAAGGTGATGTAGGTCGCGCCGGCCTTGGCGAAGTCGGGGATGATGCGGTCAACGGGTTTCACCATCAGGTGAACGTCGATGGGTGCAGTCACGCCATGCTTGCGCAGGGCTTCGCACACCAGCGGGCCGATGGTCAGGTTGGGCACGTAATGGTTGTCCATCACGTCGAAGTGCACGATGTCTGCGCCGGAGGCGAGCACGTTGTCCACTTCTTCGCCGAGCTTGGCGAAGTTGGCGGAAAGAATCGAGGGGGCGATCTGGTAATCCATGGTTAGGTCCTTAAGGCTGGGTTTGAATTCGAGGCGCGCATTTTACCCGAAACTCTTCCGGGCATATTGGCGGCTTTCTGGGACTTGGCGTGGGCCGGAAGCGAATTAACCTTGGTATTCATATGTGATTGGCGGCGGGTATATAGAAGAGTATCTATATATTTAGGCATATGTGCATGAGAACGCCTTCGGTATAAGATGCCCGTGGCTGATACGGGGCTGGGGAGCCTTGGGTCAGTTGCGGTATATCTTGGGGAATCTCTGAGGATGTAGGACCAACAGTTGCGCAGTCGCTACCGGCGAAATGACGGTGGCGCTGTTTCTTTGTGCCTGGGGCGCGGCAACATTGTTCGATCTACGGCTTCGGCGTCTGGAGCTTGCGCAATGAAAAACAAATTCGACGTAAAGACTAGCAGGGTAAACATGAACAAGAACGAGATCATGCATAACGTGCTGATGGGGCTGGTTGTGCTGATCCTGTTGGGCGTCCTGTGGCTCTTGTATGACAAGACACAAGCGGTCGACCTGCGCGAGCAGAACGAAGTGATGAGTCTGTTGAACGAGGTGAAAGAGATCGATGCGCGCTGGGATATGGAAATGCAACGCGCGCGCATCGATTTCAATGACACCCAGGAATCGATGGGTTCCCGCGCCGATGCGGGCGAGAAGGCATTGCGCGACATCACGCGTTTCGCGCAACTGACTTTCAGCAAGGCGCTGCGCACGGGGCTTCCCGAACTCAGAAATACCATGCAACTCAAATCCGAGTTGGTTCAGCAATTCAAGTCGGAAAACCGGGACAACAAGGCAACCCTGCAAGCGTTGCTCAAAGAGATCGCGGCGTTGAACGACCAGCTTTCCGCGCAAAAGAATTCCCCGTCCGCGCTCAAACATGCCTTGGGCCAACTGGACGAGATCGCCCCGCAATATTTCCTGCATGGCGAAGAAGCGCAGCGCGCCAGCCTGCAGCAGGCGGCAGCGCAATTGGGTTCGGCGCCGGCCGCATGGCGCGAGCAGGCGGGCAGGATTGAAAGATCGGTGCAGGTGTTGCTGGTACAGATCCCGCTCGAGCAGGAACACTTCACCAAGCTGGAACAGCTGACCTCGGGACCGCGCCTGATCAACTTGACCCTGGGATTCAACAGCGAATTGGATGAGGTGTTCCAGGAAAAGGAACGCTATCGGATCTATCTGGTTTACTACGCGACCGGTTTGCTGATCTTGCTGACGTATCTGGGCTTCAAGCTGAAAGTGGCCAACCAGACATTGGAGCATCGCGTCGAGGAACGCACCCGCGAATTGTCGGATGCGCTGAAACACCTGAAGGAATCCGAAGCGCAATTGATCCAGTCGGAAAAGATGTCATCGCTTGGGCAGATGGTGGCCGGGGTGGCACATGAGATCAACACACCACTTGCCTATGTGAAAAACAGTCTGGGCCAGGTCTCGGAACAATTGCCGGCGATCGGCAGCACGCTGGAGCATTGCGAAAGATTGCTGGATTTCCTCAGGGCGGGGGACGATCAGGAAGGCCTGTCGCGCGAGTTCCAGCAGGCGACAGCACTCATCGGCGCGCTCAAACAGCAGCATGTCCTCGAGGAGTTGAGCGGCTTGGTCAAGGACGGGTTGTTCGGCACCGGGCAAGTGTCCGAGATCGTCGGCAACCTGAAAAACTTCAGCCGCCTGGATCGCAGCAAAGTGGCGCACTCCAATCTGAACGAGTGCCTGAACAGCACCCTGCTGCTGGCCAAGCACCAGCTCAAATCGGTCAACATCAACAAGAACTTCGGGGAGATCCCGGACATCACCTGTGCGCCTTCGCAGATCAATCAGGTGTTCCTGAATCTCATCACCAATGCGGTGCAGGCGATGCCGGACGAACGGGGCGCGATCACCCTGACCTCGCGCGCGGAGGGCGAGGGCGTGGCGGTCGATGTGGAAGACAACGGAGCGGGCATCCCGCCCGACGTGATGTCCAGGATATTCGATCCCTTCTTCACCACCAAGGAAGTGGGCAAAGGAACCGGCCTGGGCTTGTCGATCTCGTACAAGATCATCCAGCAGCACGGCGGAAAGATCAGCGTCGAGTCGAAGCCAGATGCGGGCACAAAATTCACGGTGTGGTTGCCGCTGATGCCGCCCGAAGCCCAATTGGAGAGCTGGTCATGAGCGCGCCTGTCACCAGGATCGGCAAATACGAGATACAGGGCGAGCTCGGCACGGGAGGGATGGGTGTCGTCTATAAAGGCTGGGATCCCGCCATCACTCGGGAAGTGGCGATCAAGGGACTCAACAAGAATTCTTTGCCGCACAGCGAACGTGAAAACCTGCTGAGCCGCTTCCGCAAGGAAGCTCAGGCGGTCGGTCGCCTGGTGCATCCGCGCATCGTGCAGATCTACGACTACATCGAGGATGAAGAGTCGGCTTACATCATCATGGAGTTGGTGAACGGCAAGACGCTCGCGCAACATCTGGACGCGAAAGACAGTTTCGGTTTGCGCGAGATCGCCCAGATCATCACGCAGACGCTGGACGGGATCGGCTATGCGCACGCGCAAGGCGTGGTGCATCGCGATATGAAATCGGCGAACGTCATGATCAACAACGACGGGCGCATCAAGATCAACGATTTCGGCATTGCGCGTGTCGATTCGTCAACGCTGACCAGAGTCGGCGACTTGGTCGGCACTCCTTCATACATGTCGCCCGAACAGTTCAAAGGCGGCGAGATCGACGGTACCACCGATCTGTATTCGATCGGCGTGATCGCCTACGAGCTATTGACCGGAAGGCGTCCCTTCGTCGGCAGTCTGGCGGCCATCATGCACCAGGTGGTGAATACGGCACCGGAAAAGCCTTCCGTGCTGAATAGCAAACTGTCAGCCGAAATCGACCAGGTCCTGGGCAAGGCATTGGCCAAGAACCGTGCGGATCGGTTCAAGACCGCCGGCGAATTTGCCGATGCATTCAAAAGAGCGGTCGACGTCACGTTGGGTCAAGGCGTGCCGCACCCCGCAGTGGCCGTGCCGGATGTCGGCAAGCTGTTCGATGCCGCACGCATGCTGAACAAGGCGCCGGTCGTTGAGGACAATACAAGCATGCCGGAAGAGCTGGATGAGGATAGCCCCATCTTCATCGATACCGGCATCAAGAAAGCGCGGCTGCTGATCGTGGATGACGAAGAGCGCATCCTGACTGCGCTGAAATCGGTGTTCCGACAGCGCTACCATGTGTTCACCACGACGGATGGCCACAAGGCGCTCGATTTCATCACCCGCTACCAGATGCACGTCATCATCAGCGACCAGCGCATGCCCATGATGCTGGGCTCCGAGCTGCTGCGGCGTTCGCGCGAGATCTCGCCGCGCAGCGTGCGCATATTGCTGACCGGCTATTCCGATCTGGCGGCCATCGTGGGCTCGATCAACGACGGCGAGGTCTACCGTTTTATCAGCAAGCCGTGGGACAACCAATCGCTGCAGAGCGTGGTGGCCGAGGCATCCACCATCGCGCTGGAACTGGCCGACACCAAAACACCGGCGGTGTCGTTGCCGGAAAAGATGGAAGCGGGCGTGCTGGTGATCGACCAGGACGAAGAAGTCTTCCGTGTCGTCAGGGAATTGATCGGCGGGCTATGTCCGGTGGTGTACGCGAACGGTACCGAAGCGGCACTGGGCATGTTGAAAAAGCACAAGATCGGGGTCGTGGTCGCGGATGTCGAATCGAGCCAGGAACAGCTGACCTCGATGCTTAAACTGCTGAAACAGGAATATCCGCAGATCCTTTCCATCATCGCCACCAAGGCCAAGGATGCTGAACTGGTGATCGATCTCATCAACCAGGCGCAGGTGTTCCGCATACTCCACAAACCGATCAATGTCGGGACACTGAAAGCGCAGATACACGCCGCATTGCAGCGCCATCTCGCGTATCAGCAAGCGCCGGTATTGGTGCGGGCGCACAAGGTAGAGGCGCCCGAGCAAGCCCGCGCCTCGGGCTTCGCCAGGAATATCCTGAAGAGCCTCGAATTGCTGCGCGGGTAAGCGCGTCGCTCCATCATCTCCGCGAGTCTTTGCCCGTTCGAAACACCGCTTGTCATGCCGCGCAAAATACGGTGAAATGCGGCGATGGAAGATATCTCCCTCTACCGCATCCAGGTCGCCGTGCAGGTGCGTTACCTCGCCGACCAGTCCGATGAAGCCGACAACCGTCACGTGTTTGCGTACACCATCACGCTCACCAACGAAGGCGAGCATGCCGTGCAACTTCTGAGCCGGCACTGGGTCATCACCGATGCGAACAGCCACGTGCAGGAAGTGAAAGGCAAAGGCGTGGTGGGAGAGCAGCCGGTCATCAAGCCGGGACAACGTTTCGAATACACCAGCGGCACGGTGCTGGCGACGCAGGTGGGCACCATGGCCGGCAGCTACAAGATGCAGGTGGTGGACGGCGGGGAGTTCTCCGTGCCCATCCCGCAATTCGTATTGAGCGTGCCGCGCGTGCTGCACTAAGTTAATGAAAGTGGAAATGCTAAAGAACAAATCGATCTGGCCGGTGTTGGCCCTGAGTATGTGGCTCGCCGCCTGTCAGGCGCCTCCCCCGGCGGCAGTCAAGATCCCGGTGGGCAAACCCGCCCCCGACTTCATGCTCAGCAAATGGGAAATGCTGCCGGATTGGCTCACCCAGGACCTGTCCGCCTCGTGGCCCGCCTTGCAGCAAAGCTGCCGTGCGCTCCGCCTGAAGCCGGTGTGGCTGCCGATCTGCGCCGCCGCAGAGAAGGTGGACAAAGACGACGTGATGGCGCAACGCACCTTCTACGAGACCTGGTTCACGCCCTATCAAGTCTTCAATCCGGATGGCACCGATACCGGACTCATCACCGGCTATTATGAACCCTTGTTGCTGGGCAGCCGCAAACGCAGCGAGCGTTTCGCCTATCCCATCTACGCGCCGCCCGAAGACATGCTGGAAGTGGACATGGGCGAACTCTATCCGCAGTTCCGCGGACAGCGCGTGCGCGGACGCCTGCAAGGCAAACGCGTCGTGCCTTATTTCAATCGCGCCGAGATCGATGCCGGCATGGCACCCGCGTTGCAAGGACGCGAACTGTTCTGGGTGGAAAACCCGATCGAACTGTTCTTCCTGCAGATACAAGGTTCCGGCCGCATCGAGCTGGAAGACGGCACGCGCGTGAAGATCGGCTATGCCGACCAGAACGGCCATCCCTACGCATCCACCGGCAGAAAGCTCATCGACATGGGCGAGCTCAAACCGGAAGAAGCCTCCATGCAAGGCATCAAGAACTGGGCGGACAAAAATCCGGAGCGGCTTTCCACTGTGCTGGGCCATAACCCCAGCTATGTATTCTTCCGCGAACTGCCGGATACGCTCTCCGCGCCGCTCGGTGCCTTGGGCGTGCCGCTCACCAACGAATACAGCATCGCCGTCGACCAGCGCACCATCCCCCTCGGCGTGCCGGTGTTCCTCGCCACCACCCACCCGAACACCAACGACCCGCTCAATCGCCTGATGTTCGCACAGGATACGGGCGGCGCGATCAAGGGTGCGGTGCGCGCGGACTTCTTCTGGGGCTTCGGTGAATACGCCGCGGTGCGCGCCGGAAGCATGCGGCAGTCCGGACGCATGTGGGTGCTGTTTCCCAAGGGCGGCGAGCCGGCGTTGAATTGAGCGAGAGCGGGCTAACTCAGCCCGTGTGCGTTTGCGTAAACAAATCGACGTCGGCGTAACATCTTTTCACTGCCGTTTATTCGGGGAGATGTGGCGATGTCGTTTTTTCTGGCGAGGATGGGGTGTTTATGAATGGCACTCTTGTGCAAATCAAAGGATTGGGACTTTCTGCCCAGATTAGGCGACATTCCGCGCCAGATTATCCGACACTTTTGTCGTCTAATTTAAGTTGGGGCTCATCACCACTACGCCATGAGTAAGCAAATCTCCATTACGCAATCCGACATTGAAGAGTACCGAGAAAGTCTCCGCGCGTCGGCTGAGCAAACGCAAATTCAAATTGCAGAACTCGCGGGAACTGAAAGTCCGCTTGAGTTTCTTTTTCAGCTTAAGTTTCAGTCGGTCGGCTGTGACCCTTTGAACATTTCTCGGCAGCTAAATCTGATTGAGCAACTGAACCAAACATTCACGTATCTCGCGTCTCTCAACGGCGCAGAGTTTCTGTTTACGCGTCACCCGAAAGTACAGAGTCTCACGCTTAATCTTGGCACCTCTGCTGGCTCTGACATCGAAACACTAGAGGGCGGTGGAATCGCGGCGGAGGTATTCGCAGCCGTTACGCCACGGAATAATCGCAAACTGGCAAATGACATTAAGAAGGTTTCAACTGCTAACGCTAAGCATCGCTACGTGCTTTTCATGAGCCCTGAGTACGAAGCCGGCCCGTATCAAGGGGCAACAACAAATGCCACAGGGGTCATTGTATGGTCGCTTGGTTGCGCCCTATGAGCCCCAACCCGTCATTCGAGAGGGACAGCCCAGAAGCGGGCTGCCCCTCAATTTTGCGTTAGGCCTCGGATATGTCGACATTTGTTTTAGCATTGTTACTCATCGCCTTCGTTGGCGCTTTCGTGTTTACAGGCAAAGCGATTTACCACATGTATCATGTGGTAACGAACATAACAGGCAAGTACGGAAATTTCCTCGGGCCTTTCGTATTGCTTATGCCCAGCCAATTTACTCCGGAAGGTAACAAACATCGTGTTGCCTTAGCCCCCGCCATATTTGGCGTAATTGTGTGTTGGGCTGTAATTGTTTTTGCGAGAGGTTATCTTGATCATTAGCCTAACCCTACGCTCAAGCTCGCTCCCTTTGGTCGCTGGGACGCGCCTTCGGCGCGCCCCTTAGCTACACGTTAGACCTCATCAATGGCACAGTTCAACGTACTTTCAAAACAATGTCCCGTATGCGGTGAAATTGCCGTCGAACCAATAGATGGACGGGTACCTTTTACATCGCCAACTCACCGCTGCGAAAAATGTGGCGCTGAATTGAAGACGGTGTTTACGTCATATGTGCTCTGGTCGATACCGATCTGCATTATTACTCTTGGCGTACTCTATTTTGCACTCACATGGCTTCAGCAGTCACAGACCATCACTGGTGTAACTCGTGCTGGTCTTATTGGGGGGCTTGTGGCGCTATGCGCTTCTATACCCATGAATGTTGCATTACGCGGCATAGTGTTTCGCGCTTGGAAACCATGAACACGATGTCTAACCCTGCGCTCAAGTTCGCTCCCTCTGGTCGCTGGGACGCGCCTTCGGCGCGTCCCTTAGCTCAACGTTAGACGTCATGAGCATCTTAGAGCTCAATCTAAAAGAATTCGGTACGCCGATTTACCCGCTATCGCCCGACGCAGAAACGAATGCTAGACTCAGCGCCATCTTGAACGAAGCGGCTCACGTTTTTGACTGGCATGCTGAGGGATTGTGGAAGACTGAGTACAAGGATGGTTTTGCGCGCTTGTTAATGCCCCATCTGAAACAACACCCGAAGTTGATTCGGAGCATCAACAAACTTAATGATCGTGTTTTTTCTATGGTGGTTTATCGTGCGGTCGAGCTTCTTAAAATCGAAGAAAACGTCTAACCCTGCGCTCAAGCTTGCTCCCTCCAGTCGCTGGGACGCGCCTGCGGCGTGCCCCTTAGCTCCACGTTAGAGAGCACCAACCCATGCACATAGGCGCCATAATTTGTTTTGCCCTTGCTCTGTTCTTTTATTCGTTTGCATGGAGCGGTGTGGCCGCAGGACTAGCAATCATCGGTTTGTTATTTGAAACGGCTGCTTGGGTTATTTTGTTCTCGGTCAACGACGACAAATAAAATGTGGAGGCGCGATGAATGTTTATCAATTTGCTGTAATGCGCTCTATCCTACGCTCAAGCGGGACTGCCGCTAAGCGGCGCCCCTTAACTTTACGTTGACGCTGTAGAAAAACCCCTTTTCAGCACAAACATAAACACAAAAAAATGCGCGGTCTCTCCGCGCATTTTTGTTTTCTGTCTTTCCGCTATTTCAATTCAATGCGGCTCGTTGAAGTGTCTTGCGCTCTCTTTCCTATTCCTCACTGCGCATACCCGTGATGCGCCAGCTTCTCGATGTTGTGCACCAGACAATAGAGTTTCCACTGCGCATCCACCTTCTTTTTCCCCCTGAGGGTGAAACGGTTGAGTTGCTTGTTGTGCCGCAGGTTACCGAACACGGGTTCTACCGTGGCGAAGCGTCTGCCATAGCGTGCGCGGCCTTCTGGGCTGTCGATACGCCGCTTCATCTTGTCGGTGTGGCTCTCGTTTCCATCGGCTCTGCCTTGAAAGAAGGTGACTTGCCGGGTCTTGGTTTTGTGCGGGGTGAGTAAACAGCGTTCTCGATGTGTGCACGGCACACAGTCGCGTTGTGCACCTTTGAACTTTACTGCCGCATAGCCGTTGATCGTGCAGTCGCTACCGTCACCGTAGAGTTGTTTGCCCGCAGGACAGATACAGCTGCCTGCTTGTGGATCGTAGTCAAAATCTTTGGGCTGGTAGCGAGCGGCTTGTTTGGGTTTGCCACCCTTGTCGTGGATCGGGTCGGGCAGTGCTTTGTATTTGCCTTGGTCAGCAAAGCGTTCATCTCGGCTTCTCATGTTGTTGTCGGCGATCAAGGCTTCGATCTTCATGTTCGCCAGTTGCTTGAGGTTGGCTTCGCTGTGGTATCCGGCATCGGCGGTGATGAGGGAGTCTGTGCCGAGTGTGTCTTGCATGGCTTTCACCATTGGGATGAGTAGCTCTTGTTCGCTGCCGGTGCCATGTGCTTGAGCTTCGACGATGATCTGGTGGCGGGCATCGACAGCGGCTACGCCGGTGTAGCCTTGGATGACTCCTTTGGAGGTCGCCATCTTGGCGGATTCGTTGTCGGTGCGGTTGCTTTTGCGGATCGTGCCTTTGCTGCCCTTTCTATCTTCGGGGTGGTCAGTCAGCCATTGCCTCGTTTGCGCGGCATCTATTTCCAGTCTGGCGATGCGCTGAATTTCCTTGGCATGCAGGTCTGGTTCGATACCGCGCTGGTCTGCTTCGCGATGCCGTTCGAGCATGACCTTGGCTGCCGCTTCAAGCTTGTCTGCTTGGCGCTCGAAGTCGGCACGGGTGCCGCTTTTGGCTTTGGAGGCGTTGCTCGGCAACTTCACGCCATCGATGGCGAACATCTCGCGCCCGATCAGGCCTTGCTTGTCGCAGATGTACAGTATCTGGGTAAAGATGCGGGCGATGTCGTCGCCAAGGGATGATACGAATCCGGCGATGGTGGTGAAGTGTGGTTGGCTGTCGCCGGACAGGGCAATGAAGGTTATGTGTTCGCGGCAGGCTCGCTCGATGTTGCGGCTGCTGACGATGCCTTGAGAATAAGCAAACAGGACAACCTTCAATAGCATCGCGGGTGGATAAGCAGCCGCACCGGTTTCGTCGTTGCAGAATCGCGCATCAAAACCAGATAGATCAAGTTCGTGGTCGAGCAGGTGATTCAATGCGTGTTCAAAGGTGCCGGGCAGGAGTTGCCGTTGCAGGTCCACCGCAAGAAATCGCGGACTGGTGTCGATGTGCTTGTAGCGCGCCATTTACTTCTCCGAAATATCGTCCTTGCATTCGACCTTGATATTTCATTTGGTTCACGGCACGATGCGGCTATGAATAAACTTTTTCTACAGCTTCGTTAGATGCTTGCCTAAATGTAAATATGATTCTTGAGAAAACTCTGTCTGTTATTGCTTTTCTTTTTCCTTGGGCAATTTTCATTGCAGACATCAAGTTCTTTCACGGGAAATACAAATTAGTTTCGGTCTTAGTAAGCGTCGTGTTTGTGTATGCCGCACTTATCCTACAAGTGCACTTCATTGATGCCAGGCTGGAAAGAGAGCTATATGCCTTTGACCTGAATGGCGATGGCGTGTTCTCTGGGACTGAAATAAGTCCGGCGCAGGAGGCTGCTATGGCGGACTTGGTAAATGATACTGGGCGCGCGATGGCACCAATTACCGGGGCGATTTTTTCAGTTCTATACACAGCCATTAGCTTTATCATTTGTTTTCTTGCATCATGGTTTTGGGAAAAATATTGTGCTAAATGCACCTAACCCTACGTTCAAGCTCGCTCCCTCCGGTCGCTGGGACGCGCCTTCGGCGCCCCCCTTAGCTTCACGTTAGAGCACATACCCAGGAGCCGCCATGCAGCACATACTTGTCTACTCGGACTCCTTGTCCTGGGGCATTGTCCCAACGACACGAAGGCGTTTGCATTTCGAGCAACGCTGGCCTGGCGTCATGGAAATGTCCCTCTGTTCCTCTGGTCAGAAAGTTCGTGTCGTCGAAGATTGTCTGAACGGTCGGCGTACTGTATGGGATGATCCCTTCAAACCCGGACGGAACGGTCTTGTCGGGTTGGCTCAACGAATCGAAATTCACTCGCCGCTTGAGCTTGTCGTTCTCATGCTCGGAACAAACGACTTCCAGTCTATGCACGAGTACAACGCATGGCATTCATCTCAAGGCATTATTGCCCTCATATCTGCCATCCGCACTGCGCCTATTGAGCCAGGCATGCCCGTGCCACAAATACTCGTGGTTGCGCCACCAGCCATCCGAACGCCAAAAGGGCCGATTGCGCCAAAATTCGAGGGCGGCGAAGTAAAGTGTGTTGGGTTGGCCGCTGCCTATCGAACGGCGTGCGAAGAAGTTGGTTGCCATTTTTTCGATGCTGGAGGGGTGATCACATCAAGCTACGTAGATGGAGTGCATCTTGATCTTGAGCAGCATTTGGTTCTTGGTAACGCAGTGGCCGAAGTTGTTAAACCGCTGCTCTTGAAAAATGTGCTCTAACCCTGCGCTCAAGCTCGCTCCCCGCTGAGACGCGCCTGCGTTGTAAATTAATCCATGCCTTCCGGACGCCAGCCACTGGCGATCCTGTTTGCCCAGTCGCGTTCAAAATAATTTTCCTGCATCTGCAATTCGTTTTTGCATTCGAGCGTGCGCAGTGAGCTAGCTGCTTGCGCGCATTCGCCTGACAAGTGCGCTTGCGCCAGCCATTGCTGCCATGCCAGTTCTTTGGCGGCTTGCCAGGTGGCGGCGCGTTTTTCCGCGAAATGTTTTTCGATGGGAGCGACGACACGATTGTATTGCGTTTCCAGCATGTCCGGTCTGGTTGCCCAGGTGATCAGTCCGATCATGACAAAGAGCATCAGTATTACCAGGAACACATAGCGCATGGTCGTTACCCAAGTAGAGGAATTACGATTTTTTTGGATCGAGCACCAGCAGTGCGATGCCGAGCACGCTTTGTATCAGGTAGAGGATGCCGGAGACGGCGTGCCATGTCTTGAATTGCGCGGCGAGGGCGCTTTTCATCACATCCAGCGGCAGTGCCTGAACTTTGAGATCGGCGAGGATGGGTTGCAGGACGAATTGTCCGATGAGCACCAGCAGCAACATCGCCAAGGTGATGCGGAAGGTGGTGCGCCGCAATGCGGTGTGTCCGAATTGCTGCAGTTGATACAAGAGCAGATAGAGCGCGCAGGCGATGCCGATGAAAGCCAGCAGGCTGAACAGCTGGCCTGCCACCATGCCCGCGAGCTGGCGATCCGGCAGCAGCTTGAACAGCACGGGCACGACCACGTAGCCCAGCATCCACATGCCGCCCACCCATAAGGCGAGACTGAGTGTGGCGAGGTGTCGGGGCAGGTCGCGCACGGTCATTTGTTGTGGCTGTGGCTATTTATTGTTGCTATCAAGGGCTTTGTTCAGATCGGCAGCGGGCATGTAGCCGGGATTGACGAAGCCATTGGCGAAGATCAATGCGGGCGTGCCGTTCAGGCGGAGCTTCCTGCCCAAGGCCAGCACTTTGGCGCTAGGCGCCTCGCACTTGCCGGCGGCGGGCTGCACGCCGTTCAGCATCAGGTTGTCCCATGCTTTGACCTTGTCATCGCTGCACCACACGCCTTGCACTTTTTCGGCAGAGCCCTCGAAGATGGGATAGAGGAACAGGTAGAGAGTGACGTCGGTGACGTTCTGCAACTCCTGCTCCAGTTTTTTGCAGTAGCCGCAGTTCGGGTCGGTGAAATACGCCATCTTGCGGCTGCCGTTGCCCTTTACTTTTTTCACGGCGAGCTCGAACGGCAACTTGTCGAAATCCTTCGCGAACAACTGGCGGGCACGCGCTTCGGTCACGTTGCGGCGCGCTTTCAGATCGATCATGTTGCCATCGATGATGAATTGCGCACTCTTGTCGGTGTAGAAGATGTGGTCGCCGGTGACGACTTCATACAAACCCGGGATGGGTGATTTGCTTACCTGATCGACCGGGCCGATGAGCTGCTCGTAATTCTTGTGCAATGTGTTCTTGATGGCGGTAGCGGTCTTGTCGGTTTCGGCGGCATGCGCGAGAGAAACGGAGAGCAGCAACAGCAACAGGGTTTTGAACATTTATCGGAGTCCTTGAGTAAAAATCAGTTGAGTGCGTGGCGTGCCAGCATCTTCTTCAGCGGCACGATCTTGTTGGTGGCAGCGAGGCCGACGTTGCGCAGGGTGCGCAGCAGCGGGTTGTCGTTGACGAACAGGTGTTTCAGCGCGTCGGTGGTGAGCTGCATGGACAGGATGTCTTCCTGCCGGGCCTTCTCATAGCGGCGCAGCAGGCGCAGATCGCCGCAGTCCAGCGTGCCGCGCTGCAGGATGGTGTGCGCCAGCTCACGTGCATCGCGCAGGCCGAGGTTCACACCCTGTCCTGCCAGCGGATGCACGTTGTGCGCGGCATCGCCCACCAGCGCCAGGCGCGGCTTGGTGATGTGGGCGAGATTCAGCACGCGCAGCGGGAAGGCGGCGGGCGGGGTGATGACTTGCAGTTCGCCCAGCGTGTGTTGGGACGCTGCGGACACGCGGGCACAGAGTTCTTCGTGGGTAAGCGCCAACAGCTCGGCCGATTTCTCCGGACTGACCGACCACACGATGGAGATGCGCCTGCCCGGCAGTGGCAGCAGCGCGAGGATGCCGTCGGGGGTGAACCATTGATAGGCGATGCCGCGATGCGCTTTGCTGACGTTGAAGTTGGCGACCACTCCGTGCTGGTGATAAGGCGTGGGCACTTCGGGCATGACGGCCTGATGGCGTACCCAGGAGTCGCGGCCATCCGCGCCGACGATGAGCCTGGCCTTGATCTCGCGCCCATCCTTCAGTTTCAAATGAGCCGCCTCTTCCTGCCACGACAGTTCGGCGCACTGTGCCGGATGCAGCAGGGTAAGGTTGTCTTGTTCGCGCAGGGTCTGCCACAGGGCATGTTGCAGCAAGCGGCTTTCCATGATGAAAGCCAGTTCGGGCGCGCCGAGTTGATAGGCGCTGAAATCCAGTTTGGAGCCGGTGTCGCCGAATATGCGCATCGCTTCGACTTGCTGCACGCGCGACATATCCAGGCGCTGCCATGCACCACAATCGTGCAGAAACTCCACGTTGCCGGGAGTGAAGGCATATATACGACTATCCCACTCGGAATCGAGGCTGGGCAAAGGCTGACCTTCCACCAAGGCCAGGCGCAGCCCGCTGGGCTTGAGAGCTGCGGCAAGACTGGCGCCCACCAGGCCGCCGCCGATGATGACGATGTCGAATTCCATTTGTGACACCTCCGCAGAAAGGGGGTAAGCAGGCAAGCATCGCGCCTGCTCGCAAAATTTCGCGGGCATCATAGCATGGGCGAGTTGATTAATTTATAATCGCTCCCCCTTCGAAAACCACCGCACACTGGTTCATGCAAATCGGTCGCTACCAACTCAAGAACAACCTGATCGTCGCCCCCATGGCGGGCGTGACCGATCGGCCGTTCCGCATGTTGTGCAAGCGCATGGGCGCGGGCATGGCGGTGTCCGAGATGGTGGCCTCTAACTCCTTGTTATACGGCTCGGAAAAAACCAAGCGCCGCGCCAACCATGCAGGCGAGGTCGATCCGATCTCGGTGCAGATCGTCGGCGCCGATCCCAAGATGCTGGCGCAGGCCGCGCAATACAACGTGGACAACGGCGCGCAGATCATCGACATCAACATGGGCTGCCCAGCCAAGAAGATCTGCAACGTGATGGCGGGTTCCGCCCTGATGCAGAACGAAAAGCTGGTTGCCGAGATCCTCGAAGCGGTGGTCGGCGCGGTGGATGTGCCGGTCACGCTGAAGATACGCACCGGCTGGGACAAGGCCAACCGCAATGCGGTGAACATCGCGCGCATCGCGGAAAGCAGCGGCATCCAGGCGCTGGCCATCCACGGCCGCACGCGCGCCTGCGCCTACACCGGCGATGCCGAATACGACACCATACGCGCCGTGAAGGCGGCAGTGCGCATCCCCATCATCGCCAACGGCGACATCACCACGCCGGAAAAAGCCAAGTTCGTGCTGGAGCACACCGGCGCCGATGCGGTGATGATCGGCCGCGCCGCGCAGGGCCGTCCCTGGCTGTTCCGCGAGATCGAACATTTCCTGAAGACGGGCACGCACCTGTTGTCGCCGCAGGTAGACGAGATACACGGCGTGCTGGTCGAGCATCTGGCCGACCTGTACGATTTCTACGGCGAGCACACCGGACTGCGCGTGGCGCGCAAACACATCTCCTGGTACACCAAAGGGCTGACCGGCTCCGCCGTGTTCCGCCATCGCATGAACCAGTTGGAGAGCGTGGACGAACAGATGCAGGCCGTCACGGAATTTTTTGAAGAACAAAAAGCAAGCAGCACGAGACTGCTTTATGAAGGGGAGTTGGCAGCGTAGGCAGCCAAACCACCGGCATGGAGCAGGCAGGGTTAACGAAAACAATAACGAGGTAGCAGCATGAACGATTTTCCGATCAACGAGAACGATATTGCCAAGCATGTGCGCAAGGCGGTGAACGACTATTTCAAGGACCTCGATGGCGAAGAACCGTCCGTTGCGATCTACGACATGGTGCTGTGCTGCGTGGAGAAGCCGCTGATCGAGACCGTGCTGTTCCACGCGGGCGGCAACCAGACGCGCACCGCCGAACTGCTCGGCATCAATCGCAATACCCTGCGCAAGAAGATGCAGGATCACCGAATCAAGTAATTCAACTGAAAGAAAGCAAATGGCCATCACACAAGCACTCATCAGCGTATCGGATAAATCCGGCGTCCTCGAATTCGCCAAGGGATTGCATGCCCTCGGCGTGAAGATCCTGTCCACCGGCGGCACCGCCAAGCTGCTCGCCGACAACGGCGTGCCCTGCACCGAAGTGGCCGACTACACCGGCTTCCCCGAGATGCTCGACGGCCGCGTGAAGACGCTGCAACCGAAAGTGCACGCCGGCATCCTGGCGCGTCGCGATCTGCCCGAACATGTCGCCACGCTGAAGAAGCACGACATCCCCACCATCGACCTGGTGGTGGTGAACCTGTACCCGTTCGCGGCGACCATCGCCAAGCCCGGCTGCACGCTGGAAGACGCCATCGAGAACATCGACATCGGCGGGCCGACCATGGTGCGTTCCGCTGCCAAGAACCACGCGCATGTCGCCATCGTCACCGATCCGGCCGACTACAGCGACGTGCTGGCCGAGATGCAGACCAACAAGTGTTCGGTATCCGACGCGACGCGTTTTGACCTGGCGAAAAAGGCCTTCTCGCACACTGCCGCCTACGACAGCATGATCAGCAACTACCTCACCGCCATCAACAATGACGGCAGCAAGAGCGAGTTCCCCGCGCAGATCAACTTCAACTTCGCCAAGGTGCAGGACATGCGCTACGGCGAGAACCCGCACCAGAAGGCCGCGTTCTATCGCGACCTCATCACCTTGCCCGGCGGCATCGCCGGCTACACCCAGCTGCAGGGCAAGGAACTCAGCTACAACAACATCGGCGACTCCGATGCGGCATGGGAACTGGTAAAGACCTTTGAAGAGCCGGCCTGCGTCATCGTCAAGCACGCCAACCCCTGCGGCGTGGCAATCGCCGACAGCGCGCTGAACGCCTACAAGCTGGCTTACGCGACCGACAGCACCTCCGCCTTCGGCGGCATCATCGCCTTCAACCGCGAACTGGATGCCGAGACCGCCACGCAGATCACCGCCAACCAGTTCGTCGAAGTCATCATCGCGCCGAGTGCCACCGAAGCCGCGCTGAAGATCACCGCCGCCAAGCAGAACGTGCGCGTGCTCAGCGTGCCGCTGTCCAACGCACACAACCAGTATGACGTGAAGCGCGTGAGCGGAGGCCTGCTGGTGCAGACACCGGACGCGCTCAACGTGCAACTGTCGCAACTCAAGGTCGTGACCAAGGCGCAGCCCACCAAGGAACAACTTGTCGATCTGCTGTTCGCATGGCGTGTAGCGAAGTACGTGAAGTCCAACGCCATCGTGTTCTGCAAAGACGGACAGACCTTGGGTGTCGGTGCCGGCCAGATGAGCCGTGTGGACAGCACGCGCATCGCCAGCATCAAGGCGCAAAACGCAGGCTTGAGCCTGGTCGGTTCCGTCGTTGCGTCGGATGCGTTCTTCCCGTTCCGCGACGGTCTGGATGTGCTGGCGACAGCGGGCGCGAAAGCCGTCATCCAGCCGGGCGGCTCGATGCGCGACGAGGAAGTGATCGCTGCAGCCGATGAGCATGGCATCGCCATGGTGGTCACCGGTTTCCGCCACTTCCGCCATTAACCTGACTCCCCTCTCCCGCTTGCGGGAGAGGGGCAACATCTCCGTTCGTGCTGATAACCAGCGACTTGGTTGTCGTAGTTTGACAACCTAGTCGAATGGCTAGTAGTTTCACCAGCCTGTCGAAGCATGAACGGAGAATCGTTTAAGCAGTAAGCCGCCCACCCTTCGACATGCTCAGGGCGAGCGGACTTTTGAGTTTCACCAGAGGCAATCATGAAAATACTAGTCATCGGTAACGGCGGTCGCGAACACGCGCTGGCTTGGCGTCTGGCGCAGGGCGCCAAGGTGCAGAAGGTGTACGTCGCACCGGGCAATGCAGGCACGGCGCTGGAAGAAGGCGTCGAGAACGTCGCCATCACCGCCATCCCCGAACTCATCGAGTTCGTGCAGCGCGAGGACATCGAGCTCACCGTGGTCGGCCCCGAAGCGCCGCTGGCTGCGGGCGTGGTGGATGCGTTCCGCGCGGCGGGTCTGAAGATATTCGGCCCCACCAAGGCTGCGGCGCAGCTCGAATCCTCCAAGGATTTCGCCAAGCGCTTCATGACGCGCCACAACATCCCCACTGCGTTCTTCGAAACCTTCAGCGACATCGCACAGGCCAAGGCCTACGTCGAGAAGCACGGCGCACCTATCGTTATCAAGGCCGACGGCCTCGCGGCGGGCAAGGGCGTGGTCGTGGCGATGAGCAAGGATGAGGCGTTCGAAGCTATCGACATGATGCTGTCCGACAACAAGCTCGGCGATGCTGGCGCGCGCGTGGTGATCGAAGAATTCCTCGAAGGCGAAGAGGCCAGCTTCATCGTCATGGCCGACGGCAAGAACGTGCTGGCGATGGCGACCAGCCAGGACCACAAGCGCCTGCTCGACAACGACCAGGGCCCCAACACCGGCGGCATGGGCGCGTATTCGCCCGCACCGGTGGTCACGCCCACCATCCACGCCAAGGTGCTGCGCGAAGTCATCCAGCCCGTGATGCGCGGCATGGAGTCCGAAGGCATCACCTATACCGGCTTCCTGTATGCCGGCCTGATGATCTCGCCCGACGGCGGCCTCAAGGTGCTGGAATTCAACTGCCGCATGGGCGATCCCGAGACGCAACCGATCATGATGCGCTTGAAGAGCGACCTCGCCGATATCGTCGAACACGCCGTCAACGGCACGCTGGACAAGGTGGAAGCCGAATGGGACCGCCGCACCGCGCTGGGCGTGGTGATGGCCGCCGCGAATTATCCAGAGACACCGCGCAAGGGCGACGCCATCACCGGTTTGCCGAAGAAACTGGAAGACGCACATGTGTTCCATGCCGGTACGACCATGCAGGACGGCAAGGTGGTCACCAACGGCGGACGCGTGCTGTGTGTCGTCGCATTGGGCGACATGGTGAGGCAGGCGCAGAAGAACGCTTACGACATCGCCGACACCATCCATTTCGATGGACAGCAGATGCGCAGGGATATCGGCTTCCGCGCCATCGGCAGAAAATAATCCATGTTCCCTCTCCCTCCGGGGGAGGGCTAGGGTGGGGGAACAAGTTGCGCCAATTCGCCATACCTTCCAGTCGCCTCACCGCCCACCTCAAGCGCGGCGGTCTCATCGCCTATCCCACCGAATCCTGCTACGGACTCGGTTGCGATCCGGCCAACCGCAAAGCCGTGCAACGTATCCTCAAACTCAAACAGCGCCCGCAACGCAAGGGCCTCATCCTCATCGCGGCGCACTACCATCAAGTCGCGCGCTACCTGCAACTGCTCACGCTGAATGAGCAAGCGAAGCTGCAGAACGATGGCGCGCAAGCCGTCACCTATCTGCTGCCAACACGTCACTCCACACCGCGCTGGCTGCGCGGCGAACATGACACGCTGGCGGTTCGCCTCACCGCGCACCCTTTCGCCAAACAGCTCTGCCGCAACGCGGGAAGCGCACTGGTCTCCACCAGCGCCAACCGCAGCGGGATGCGGCCCGCAAAGACCTATGCCGAGTGCCAGCGAATGTTCGGAAAAAAAGTGTGGGTATTGCGCGGTCGTGTAGGAAAACGCAAGCAGCCTTCGACGATACGCGCGTGGGCCGATGGTAGAATCGTGCGCAAATAACAACACACGCTCAGGAGAGATCATGGATAGCAGTGCAGTCAAAAAATACCTGCTCGAATTGCAGGAACTCATCGTCGACCGTCTGGAACAAGTGGACGGCAAGAAATTCCTGCGCGACAAGTGGACGCGCGCCACAGGTTCGGGCGGCATCGGCAAGGGCGAAGGCATCAGCTGCATCATCGAAGAAGGCAATGTGCTGGAGCGCGGCGGCGTGGCGTTCTCACATGTGCAGGGCGACAAGATGCCCGCCTCCGCCACGGCGCACCGTCCCGAACTGGCCGGCTGCAGCTGGGAGGCGATGGGTGTGTCGCTGGTGATGCATCCGCGCAATCCTTATGCGCCGACCTCGCATGCCAACGTGCGCATGTTCATGGCGCACAAGCCCGACGGCAGCAAGGTGTTCTGGTTCGGCGGCGGCATGGACCTCACGCCCTACTACGGCTTCGAGGAAGACGCGAAGCACTTCCACCAGATCTGCAAGAACTCGCTCGCCCCGTTCGATCCTTCGCTGCATGCGCAATACAAGAAATGGTGCGACGAATATTTCTTCCTCAAGCACCGCAACGAACCGCGCGGCGTGGGCGGCATCTTCTTCGACGATTTGAGCGAGCCGGATTTCGATTCCTGCTTCGCCATCCAGCAGAGCGTGGGCGACCATTATCTGTCCGCCTATGTGCCCATCCTGGAGAAGCGCAAGGACATGCCTTATGGCGAACGCGAACGCGACTTCCAGCTGTATCGCCGCGGGCGCTATGTCGAGTTCAACCTGGTCGTCGACCGCGGCACGATCTTCGGCCTGCAGTCGAACGGCCGCACCGAATCCATCCTGCTGTCCATGCCGCCGCTGGTGAAGTGGCGCTACGACTGGCACCCGGAGAAGGGCACACCGGAAGCGGAGCTGTACGACAAGTACCTCGTACCCAAAGATTGGGTGTAAGACGCTTGCCCTCTCCCGCATGCGGGAGAGGGGGGCCGAAAGGCCGGGAGAGGGAAGGAAGCTCGACGATCCGAAAGCTAAAAAACAAAACCCGCCAACGGCGGGTTTTTGTTTGTGTGGTACCTGAAGGTGCAGGCGCCGGATGCGCGGCGGTTCAGCGGAACAGCACCACTGCCTTCTGCAGCGTCATCCAGAAACCCCAAGCCAGCGGCAAGCCCACTGCCAGCCAAGCCAGCGTTACCTTCCAGCTGTGGCTGGCTTCATGCGCCAGCGCCTTGGCGTCCTGCACGAAATGCTCGTGGGTGTCGTCGGCCTGCTTCTTCTCTTCCTTGAGTTCTTCCTCGCTCATGTGGTGCTGTGCAGCCACCGACTGTATCAGCCAGTTGCAGATGAAGCCCAGCACCAGCAATCCGGCGAGAATGTACATGGTGACGGTGTAGGCCTCGGCGCGCGCCACGCCGTGGTCGAGCTGGTATTCGCGGATGTAGTTCACCAGCAGCGGACCGAAGATGCCGGCGGCCGCCCAGGCCGTGAGCAGGCGGCCGTGGATCGCGCCCACCATCCTGGTGCCGAACAGGTCGGCGAGGTAGGCCGGCACGGTGGCGAAGGCACCGCCGTACATCGACAGGATGATGCAGAAGAAGGCCACGAAGAAGGCGAGGTTGCCTGCCGCCGCCATGCTGGGGATGGAGGCATACAGCGCGCAGCCCAGCAGGAAGAAGATCGAGAAGGTGAGCTTGCGGCCCAGCTTGTCGGACAGCGATGCCCAGAAGAAACGGCCGCCGATGTTGAACAGCGACAAGAGGCCAGTGAAGCCCGCAGCGATGGCGGCGATCTGCGTCTTCTGCGCGGCGTCGAGATCGTTGAACGCGAGATCGAGTCCGATCAATTTTCCGCCGAACACTTCCTGCAGCAGCGGCGAGGCCATGCCGATGATGCCGATGCCGGCAGTCACGTTCAGGCACAGCACGCCCCACACCAGCCAGAACTGCGGCGTCTTCCACGCCACGTCGAGATGCACATGGCGGTCGGTGATCATGCTCTTCTTGGAGGGCTCAGCCGGTGGCTGCCAACCGGCAGGCTTCCAGTTGTCCGCGGGAACGCGGTAGCCCAACGCGCCCGCCATCATGAACACGAAGTAGATCACGGCCAGCGTGACGAAGGTCTCCCACACGCCAACCGAGGTGGGCGTGGCGAAATAGGTCATCAGCTTGTTGGCCAGTGGTGCACCGATCATCGCGCCGCCGCCGAAGCCCATGATGGCCATGCCGGTCGCCATGCCGCGGCGGTCCGGGAACCACTTGATCAGCGTCGACACCGGCGAGATGTAGCCCAGCCCCAGGCCGATGCCGCCGATCACGCCGGAGCCCAGCCACAGCATCCAGATCTGGTGCAGGTGCACGCCCAGCGCGGAGATCAGCAGACCGCCGCACCAGCAGATCGCCGCAACCACGCCTGCACGACGCGGGCCCACGCGCTCCAGCCAGCCGCCCCAGATCGCGGCCGAGGTGCCGAGGAACACGAAGAACAGGGTGTACATCCAGCCCAGCGTGGAGATCTTCCAGTCGCAGCTGGCAGCAAACATTTCGGCGAAGAAGCCCATGTCCTTGGGACAGTCCACCGCAGCGGTGATACCGATGGCATGCGACAGCGGCAGCCAGAACACCGAGAAGCCGTAGGCCATGCCGATGCAGAGGTGGATGGCCAGTGCGGCGGGCGGAACCAGCCAGCGGTTGAAGCCCGGTCGGGCGATGATGCGTTCCCGGTCGAGGAAGCCGGGGGTGGTACGTGCTTGCATGGAGCTACTCCGTTGGATTGAAAACCTTTTTGCCGTTGTGGACGCTGCGCGCTACGGCGGGGGCGGCATTATCTTGCCAATGCTCCCGCTACGGCAATCGGTTTGATAGGCGGCAACATCAGTTGATCGGAGCGAACCGTTGTACGGTATTTCCTTCGTGTTGCACGGGTTCGAAGAATTCGTCCTTGGGGCGAGTCCAGATCCGCCCTTCTTCAGATCGGTAGACCATCATGGTGACCTTGGGGTCTGACTCGAGCTGGGCTTCGCAAATGATTTCGTAGATGCCGCCCTTGTAGTGTCGATATTTCATTTTGCTGATTCCCCTTCCTGTCCGCGCTCACAACACTTCGTCGACCATCTTCTTGTAGATATGCAAAGGGCCGTCCGTATGCGGACTGATCGCGCGGCTGATGGAGAACACGAATTTGCTGTCCACGCCCTTGACCGCATCCTTGCTGCCTTTCAGCAGGACGCCGGCAATATCGAAACGGCTGCGTTCGGATTTGATCGCGATCACTCCCGAGATTTCGCCATTGGTGATCGTGACATCGGAGTTGTCAGCATGCAGCCCCTCATCCTTGCCCATGATGTCGGTGTCGATCATGCTCAGCCTGGAGTTGATCACGTTCAGCTGTCCCACCCGTGCGTTACGGATGGTGATGTTGCTGCAGTCTCGCAATTCGATGGAGCGATAGTCGCCTTTGAACACCTTGTCGGATTCGAGCGAGCAGGTACCTACGCGCTCGCTGCTGAATGCGGGGCGGGGTGGTGCCTGCTTGTATTGCTCGGCCAGAGCTTCATTGCTGGCCAGCAACTGCTTGCGTACCAAAGCGTTCAGTTCTTCCGGTTGGTCCTCCATGGGGACATGACCTGACTCGGAAATGATCTCCAGCCTCGCATGCGGCATGCGCGCGGCAAGCACCTTGCCGGTGCGCTGCGGAACTGTCTGGTCGTTGTCGCCCCAAATGATCAGGGTAGGTTCGGTGACGGCAGGGATGGCGCTGCTGAAATCCTCGCCGGCCAACTCAAGCGCGGCGATCTTTTCCGGGCCGCCCTGCAGCACGAGCTCTCGACCCAGTGCAGAGTTGGCGATATCGATGGGCGTGATGGGCAGCCGATCCACCTGCTCCAGCACCTTGGCCGAGAAACGTTCGGCGAATCCCCGCGTTTGCTGCACGCCGCTTTTGCTTTCCAACAGAGAGCCGGCGGAAAATTTGGAGAGCACCTGCGGATGCAGGATGCCGGCGGCATCGATCAGGACCAGACGCTGGTAGCGCGCCGGGCGCAGCGAGGCAAAGCGCAGGGCGATGGCTCCGCCCATCGAATGCCCCACGATGTAGTAAGTCTTGTTCTCGAAATAATGGTCGGCCAGAAAATGCGCCAGCTTCGCATAACGCGTGGGCGAATAGACCTGGCTGCCCTTGTCGGATTTGCCGAAGCCCGGCAGATCGAAAGTGACCACATGGAAATCCGTCGCCAGCGCAGGGATGGTGTTCTTCCAGTCATCCACCGAGCCGCCCAGCCCGTGGATCAGGATCACCCCGATCTTGGCATCGCGGTTGGCCTGCACGGTGCACACCTTGCCATCGAAGATCGGGTCTTCGATGCACTCTTCATAAGTGCCGGGGATCGCCTCCGCGCACCATGCCGCTTGCATCCACACACAGACTGCCAGACCGACGATCGATCGCACTGCGAGATTCATATCACGACTTCCTTTGGGACAAATTGATTCGATGCGGGGAGAGTTTACACGAGAAGGGGGATTGCTCCGTAGAGGGCAGTCAGGCGGCTTCGGACATTCGATATCATTTGGATTTTCTCAGCACGATCCCGCGAAACCAGCCGCCCGCCAGCATCGGCACATCGCTCACCACTTCCAGTTCCGGCGCGGCACGCAACACCTCCTCGAACACCACATCCATGCGCGTGGCGAAGCGGCGCGTGATGATATTGAGCAAACGGCGCAACGGTGCGCGCTGCTGCGGTTGCAGGAACTTGTCGAACAGGATGATCGTGCCGCCGGGTTTCAGTACACGTGCCGCCTCGCTCAAACAACGCTGCGGTTCCGGCACCACGGCGAGGATGAGATGTAGCACCACATGGTCGAACTGCGCATCGGCGAACGGCAGCGCCATGCTGTCGCCCAGCACGAACTCCACCTCCAGTTTTGTGCCACGCGCCTTGGCGCGCGCCAGCATCGCAGCGTTGAAATCAAGTGCGGTGTAACGGTGCTGCGCCGGCAGCAAAGGCAAATCCAGCCCGGTGCCCGCACCGCTGATCAAGATGCGTTTGCCGGCATCGGCCGGCAAGGCGCGCAGCGATCGTTCGCGTGCAGCGCGCATCGGGCGTTCGATGGCGAGGTCATACAGCGGCGCGACGAGGCTGTAGCTCAGGCGCAGCAGCGGGTTCTGGCGGTAGGGTTGGTCGGTTTTCTTCATGGCCGCGAGTGTAGTGGAAATCTAATAGTGTGAGGTGCTGAGCGCACAACCGGATGTCCAGCGGGTGAATGACCCGCTCTCAGAGCACATGATGGTGCATGAGCAGAATGCGCTGGTGCCAGGTAGATTGTTGGAAGAGTAACTGTTCGGGAATGCTGTGCGCAGAGTCACGCTGCTCTAATTCATTTGTCCAGCGGGCTGACCACTCCCCTGCCGCCCTTGTTCAGCACATGAGTGTAAATCATCGTGGTGGAAACATCGGAATGGCCGAGCAGTTCCTGCACCGTACGGATATCGTAGCCGCCCTCCAGCAAGTGTGTGGCAAAAGAATGTCGCAGAGTGTGCGGCGTCGCAAACTTGGTAATACCGGAAGCTGTCACGGCTTTTTTCATCGCTCGCTGCAATAATTTCTCATCAATATGGTGTCGCCGCTCATGCCCGCTGCGCGGATCAACTGAATAACTGCCGGATGGAAACACATATTGCCAAACCCATTCGTGAGCGGCCTTGGGATACTTGCGCGCCAGCGCATCCGGCAAAAACACCTCCGCCATTCCCTTGGCAAAATCATCCTCGTAAAGTCGGCGACGCTTTGCCAAATGCTCCTGAAAAGGCTGAATCAGCGAAGCAGGCAACATCGTCACGCGATCCTTGGCCCCTTTGCCTTCGCGAATCAGAATTTCGCGTTGACCGAAATCAACATCCTTCACGCGCAAACGACAGCACTCCATCAAACGCATACCGGTGCCGTAAAGCAACCGCGCCATCAAACCGTAAGTCCCTTCCATGCGCTCCAGCACCAGCACCACCTCGGAACGAGTCAGCACCGAAGGCAAGCGTTGCGGCCTTTTGGCGCGCACCATCGTATCCATCCAAGGCAAAGCAATGCCCAGCACCTCGCGATAGAGAAACAGCAATGCGGAAAGCGCCTGGTTCTGTGTAGAGGCCGAGACATTACCGTCGGTAGCCAGATGTGAAAGGAACTCCTCCACCTCGGCCGCGCCCATATCTTTTGGATGCCGCTTGCCCTGAAAAAGAATGAACCGCTTAATCCATTGCAGATATTGCGTTTCGGTACGGATGCTGTAATGCTTCACCCTGATCTTGTCACGGACTTGATCGAGCAGTTTTGGGGGATTGGGGACGGGCGGTGCAGTTTCAATAACCATCTCATTGCCTCCGACTTGATAGACTCAAGACAAACAAAGGGTTACTTACTCGAATGCGCCAGATTATACACCGCTGTTTTACAGGATATACACCGTTGACGGTGTCTACTTTACGTTGGTCGAGATAGACAGCTAGAGGGCAGCCGGAAAGTTTAGCGCAGAAATTGAGGGTGTATAAATGGCTGCCCTATATGGTACGGTGCAAAGCGTTGCACGTACCGTCGTATAACGCGAGCGTTATAACGCACGGTCGACACAACGCTTTGGTTGATTCATTGAGGGAGTCTTAATGCACCAGTTACCGCTCGCAAATAGATCAGTTGAAGCTCACCGCTGTCTCTCACGTCCAACTACTCGTCCGAGCACACGCCACTCGCTGCGCGAGGCCGGTGCTCAACTCGAACGTTAGATGCCATGGGACTCGACGCGATTGAGCTAATTCTGGAAGCTGAAAAACACTTCGGTGTTTCGGTTCCTGACGAGCGAGCAGAGAAATCGGAAACCGTTGAAAAGTTTGCTCGTCTGCTTTGTGAGTTACGCACCCAAACAGAATCACCTCTGCCGTATGATGTTGTACTTTTACAGCTTCAACAAATGATTGCCAAAATGTTTAGGATTCCGATTGAACGTGTAGTGCCAGAGGCACACTTCGTTAAAGATTTGGGGCTCAATCAATGAGAGTGTCATCTAACCCTGCGCTCAAGCGGGACTGCGCAAAAGCGCGCAGCCCCTTAGCTCCACGTTAGACGTCATGAGTATCTTAGAGCCCAATCTAAATGAATTCGGTACGCCGATGTACCCGCTAACGCCCGACGCAGAAACGAATGCTAGACTCAGCGCCATCTTGAACGAAGCGGCTCACGTTTTTGACTGGCATGCTGAGGGGTTGTGGAAGACTGAGTACAAGGATGGTTTTGCGCGCTTATTAATGCCCCATCTAAAACAACACCCGAAGCTGATTCGGAGCATCAACAAACTTAATGATCGTGTTTTTTCTATGGTGGTTTATCGTGCAGTCGAGCTACTTAAAATTGAAGAAAACGTCTAACCCTACGCTCAAGTTCGCTCCCTTTGGTCGCTGGGACGCGCCTTCGGCGCGCCCCTTAGCTGCACGTTAGGCATTTACAACATGGATACGATAAGTGTGAAAGGTGTAGGTGAATTCGCGATGTGTTCAGACCATTGGGAATGTGCGCCACTTGCACTTGGCGAGTCGACTCTAAATATCGAATCCGCTGAAATTTCACCCGAGCAAGAAAGCCGAGCTCAGTACATTTGTTCGAATTGGGCAGCCATCGTCAGTCAGTGTTTGGCCTACGTGGAACTGCGCAGAGTCGACTATAAACTCGAAGCAGACTCACTGACGGATCCGAATGTTTTCATTAATTCTGGCGAAGAATGGAGTGTCTATTTCGACACGGAACTTGAATTCGAGGCAATCGTTGGGGTTGAATTCAATGGTAACCAGCCTTTCCAACTTGTCATCGGAGACTGATATGCCTAACCCCACGCTCAAGTTCGCTCCCTCCGGTCGCTGGGACGCGCCTTCGGCGCGCCCCTTAGCTGCACGTTAGCGAACATGAAACGCGTGCTCTTGCCATCGATCTGGTTATTGGTTGTAGCGCTGCTCGCCGCAGGTCTCTCTTCAATATCAGGTTTGAAGTTCTGGTGGGCATTTCTAATTGTTGCGGGGGCGATCTTGATCAATGGTTGGGTTGCTACGCTGGAAGACGATTTACCTGGTGGCTTCAACAACCCCGATGGGGCGAACACCCCAAGGTATGCGGTTATCACAGGCTGGGTCGTTCGAGGGCTTGGTGTCGTACTTGCGATTTTGTGTATCATTGTTCTAGGTGTCTTTTTCTTTTGTTCTCGCTGATGCACATGTCCGCTAACCCTGCGCTCAAGTTCGCTCCCTTCGGTCGCTGGGACGCGCCTTCGGCGCGCCCCTTAGCTGCACGTTAGCCAGCTATGTCAGAGTCACTTCCAAGCTTTCGCTATCACCCAAACCCACTGGCTACTGGTGCCGTATCACCCAGCGCCAAGGTATGCATATGTTGTAGCCAGGCTAGAGGTTACATTTATGTTGGTCCAGTCTATTCGACCAACGATTTGGACGAGTCGCTCTGTCCTTGGTGCATCTCCGATGGCTCTGCCGCAACAAAACTCGACGCGTCATTTGCTGACTCCTATCCACTTCACAAGGCTGGCGTCCCTGAAAACGTCATTGAAGAGGTAAATCTTCGAACTCCCGGTTACGTCTCATGGCAGCAGGAGTATTGGCTTTCTCACTGCAACGACGCGTGCGAGTTCCATGGTGATGCCACCGTCGAAGATGTTGAAACCGCGTCACAAGAAACGAAGCAATATTGGCTTGAAGAGTACAAACAAGATGAAGCCGGATGGAAGTTCGCTACCGATGGCTATCAGCCAGGTGGAGACTCGGCGCTTTACAAGTTTGTCTGTCGCCACTGCGGTCAAGTGCTCTTCGGTTGGGACTTATGCTGAGCGCTAAGCCGGCTAACCCATCGGTCGAGGCGCGGCTTCGCCGCTGGGACGCCGTGCCGGCGGGGCCGGCCCGTCGCCCCTCACCTTTACGTTAGCGCTCATCCATATGACACTCTTGAAGAAAGTAGCAATAGGACTTGGTGTACTCCTTCTTGGCACAGTCGGAGCGATAGGGGTGTTTATCTATTTCTTTCCGCCATTCCCCGACATGTGCGGAAATCAAGTTCTGAAAGAATACCCATCACCGAGCGGCAAACTGAAGGCCGTTGTCTTTGAGCGTGACTGCGGGGCGACAACGGGTTTTTCAACCCAAGTTTCCATCGTTCAGGCTGGAAACGTCCTTGAAAATGAAGGTGCCAATCTATTTTCAGCTGATACAGACCACGATCGAGCCCCCTCCGGTCTTGGCGGCGGCCCAGAAATCAGGTTTCGCTGGTTAACCGATTCCAGCGCAGAGCTTCAACATCATCCGCTTGTTCGCATCTTTCGCGCAGAAAGCAAAGTCAAGGGAGTTCGAGTTGCATTTAACACATTCACTGATCGCTAACCCTACGCTCAAGTTCGCTCCCTTTGGTCGCTGGGACGCGCCTTCGGCGCGCCCCTTAGCTACACGTTGGGCACATCACAAAATGACCCCGGCATCATCATATGGAGAAAGATAAATGAGCAAGTCCGCTTTTAGCCTTCGCGTGTTTTCAATTTACTTGTTCGCTCTCGGAACAGTACTCGTGGCCGCACCAAACCTGATGCTGTCCTTCTTCGGTATTCCAGAAACACATGAGGTCTGGATCCGTGTTGTTGGTGTGCCGTTGCTCGTTATCGGGTACCTTGCCTTCATGGCTTCCGGCGTTGAATTGCGGGTCTTTTTTCGCTGGTCAGTTCATGCCAGGCTGGCAGTTCCAATATTCTTCGGTGCTTTTGTTGCATTTGGTTTTGCACCACCAGTTCTACTACTGTTTGGTGCAATAGATGCTGCCGGTGCGATCTGGACTGCTGCTTGTCTTCGTGCCGATGGTTTGGCCCAACCCGGCATTCAAGATGGACTCGCCCAGAAGCGGGCGAGCCCCTTAATTTAACGTTAGGCAATGGAGAAAATATGTTCGATTGGGATGTAAATTTATATAAGCAATTTGGAAATGAGCGTACTCAGCCAGCCATAGACCTCGTTTCAAAAATAAGCACAATAAACCCAAACAAAATTATCGACCTTGGTTGTGGGCCGGGGAATAGCACAGAAATTCTGCGGCAGCGTTGGCCTAAGGCAACAGTAACAGGTCTCGATAGTTCACCTGAAATGATTAATTCATGTCGAAAAAACTATCCAGACCAAGAATGGATTTTGGCTGATGCAGAAAATTGGCAACCATCCTCTGCCTACGATATTGTTTTTTCTAATGCTGCATTTCAATGGATACCACAGCACAATCTACTACTTAATCGGCTTTTCGGTTATGTTTCATCCGGCGGGGTGCTCGCTTTTCAAATACCTGCCCACATTAATTCCCCACTGCATCAACTCATTGTGGAAGTTGCGAATGAGGCGGAATGGGCCCATTTGATGAAATACCCAAAGAATGCGCTTACTATTGAGAGCCCTTCTTACTACTATGATGCTTTGGTCGGCGCCGCTTCGAAGCTCGATATCTGGGAAACCGAATACTGTCATGTGATGGAAAGCACGCAGGCAATTATTAGCTGGATTAGCAGCACGGGCTTGCGTCCATTTTTAGCGGCTCTGGAAACCGAGACTCAAAAGCAGCGCTTCGTCAAAATCCTCGGAAAGCGGGTGGCTGAGACTTATATGCCGCAAGTCGATGGGAAAGTGTTGTTTCCCTTCCGTCGGCTTTTTGTCGTGGCCTACAAATAATGCATTTTGGCCTAACCTTACGTTCGAGCGGGACTGCCGCGAAGCAGCCCGCGTCAGCCCCTCAACTTAACGTTAGACATCGAAAGACCGTGCTCTATGGCCTCCCGAAAAATTGACAAACGGATGAAGGAGCTTGCGCAGCTCGCGTATGAACGGGACCTCTCCCGTTGCATTGATGTGCTGCACGCGCAGATGAAAGAATGGAAAGACGGAAAGATGACCGTCTGGGATATTGAGCAAAGTATTCACGAGTTCCACGACAAGATCGCGCGGAGCCTTTACCGAAGTTACGCAATGACCGATACATTTCTAGCGGTCGCATTTGGTGTTGCACAAGGGGTACTCTCGCTAGACGATCTACCTGAGAGTGAAAAGGCAAAGATTCAAGGCGTCGCGGAGGGTATCAATCGCGGTGTGAAATCATGAGCAGAACGATGCTTAGCGCTTGTGCTTCCGGAAAGTCGATGTCTAACCCTGCGTTCGAGGCGACCTGCGCGAAAAGCCGCGCAGGCGCCTCAACTCCACGTTAGGCATTCATGACGCAAATATTAATAGTTGCAGTACCGTTGTTGTTGCTCGCCCTCGTTGGCGGTTTACTTTATGTGGCTGTTCGTTGTGCAATCCGATTTCCAATTTCATCACTAATCGTTACTGCCGTATTAGTTTCCAGCTCTGTCATCTATTACAAACACTTTGAAAAACAGCTTAGACTTAGCTACGTTCCAGAAGGGCTTAAAGTTGAGAAAATCATTTACGCTAGCGAGGAGTCTTGGGGCTTTGGTCCAGGTGGTAATGAAACAGGAGTAATCGTATATGAGCTACCAGACACCATTGGTGAACAAATAAGCAAAGTCGGCATTGATTACTTTTCATCGCTACCGCCTCAATCTGGCGACAGTCACGATTGGCATGGGCGGTTTGAAAAGTGGTATAGCACTCCTATTCCTTATGGCGATAGTTGGTCATACACAGAATCTGACAATAAAACCACGCAAGATACATTTGTGCCAAAAATTGAAACATATTTACTTAAATATGGCTTCGGCATTCCGTTAGCTCCAGCTATTGAAAATGCGATTGATACGGCAATTTCAAAGAAAGGTAACTTTTTTGCTTATGGCCGTATTGGAATGATAATAGTCATTCCTGAGACTCGAAGGGTTGTTTTTGCATACAACGGCTAGCAATATACCTACGATGTATGTTTATAAACATGCCTAACCTTACGCTCAAGTTCGCTCCCTCTGGTCGCTGGGACGCGCCTTCGGCGCGCCCCTTAGCTACACGTTAGATTTCGAAAGTTAATTTGATGGATAGTAGAAAAGTAATCTTTGAATGGCTTGATAATATCTTCGAAAAAACGATTCCAGATGAAGTTGAGGCCATATATATCAATTTAGTTGAATCGCCTGATACTCTTCAAGTTGAATTTTTCGGCATTGGGCCATTTGATAAAGATGATGAAGATTGGGCATGCGATTTTGTATTTTCTACCAAAAATACCGAGATACCATTTAGTGCGGCTGACGGCTGGAGAAAGGCACTGAATGATGTTTCATCAATAATTGGCGAGTATGTTATTTCCAAAAATAGTAACCTATCAAATATAAAACGAATTGGTGTGGGTTTTGGTGACAGTGAAACGGTGTTAGTCAAAAATGAAATCTAACCCTTCGCTCAAGTTCGCTCCCTCCGGTCGCTGGGACGCGCCTTCGGCGCGCCCCTTAGCTACACGTTGGGCAGTAAAAGCATATGGGCTATAACGCGGACAATTTGTTTGTTCAAACCACTGACCGTGATGCTCTCTTGAGGTCAGTTTCGGTTGTGTTTGCGGAAAGAAAATGGAAAGTGGCCGTATCTTCGCCATTGGACGGTTGGATCCAAATTCTCGAGTCACATGACAACACTCCACTGGATGTTGCTCGCGCTATATCGGAAAACATCAAATGCGTTACCGTTTGTGCCCAGTTGTACGAAACGGCAGGAGAGAACGCTTGGTTTGTTTTTGAAAATGGCATCGAAGTAGAGTCAGCTCAAGAGGAGACGGCTGATGATCCTGCGGGAGAAGTAAAAGACTTTCTAAAGAAAACAGGTGTGCCTTTTGAAATGCGGCTCTTCCGAGAGGTCGTAAAGCAAAATCAGGGGTGGGTAATTGAAACAAATCTTAGCTAAGCTGCCCAACCCGTCGTTCAAGCGGGACGCCGCGCAAGCGCGGCGCCCCTTAACTTTACGTTGACGCTGTAGAAAAACCCCTTTTCAGCACAAACATGAACAAAAAAAAATGCGCGGTCGCACCGCGCATTTTTGTTTTCTGTCTTTCCGCTATTTCAATTCAATGCGGCTCGTTGAAGCGGTCTTGCGCTCTCTTTCCTATTCCTCATTGCGCATACCCGTGATGCGCCAGTTTTTCGATGTTGTGCACCAGGCAGAATAGCTTCCACTGTGCATCAACTTTCTTTCTGCCTCTTAACGTGAAGCGGTTGAGTTGCTTGTTGTGGCGCAGGTTGCCGAACACGGGTTCTACGGTGGCGAAGCGCCTGCCGTATTGGCTTCGTCCTTCGGGTGTGTCTATGCGCCGCTTCATTTTGTCGGTGTAGCTTTCGTGCCCGTCAGCCTTGCCCTGGAAGAAGGCGACCTGCCGGGTCTTGGTCTTCTGCGGGGTGAGCAAACAGCGGTCTCGGTGTGTGCACGGTATGCAGTCGCGTTGTGCGCCCTGGAATTTCACTGCCGCAAAACCGTTGATCGTGCAGCCACTGCCATTGCCATAGAGTTGCTTACCAGCGGGGCAGAAACAGGTGCCTGCCTGTGGATCGTAGTCGAAGTCTTTGGGTTGGTAGCGCGCGGCTTGTTTGGTTTTGCCGCCTTTGTCGTGGATCGGGTCGGGCAGTGCTTTGTATTTGCCTTGGTCAGCAAAGCGTTCATCTCGGCTTCTCATGTTGTTGTCGGCGATCAATGCTTCGATCTTCATGTTCGATAGTTGCTTGAGGTTAGCTTCGCTGTGGTATCCGGCATCGGCTGTGATGAGTGAATCTGCGCTGAGTGTGCCTTGCATGGCCTGAACGACAGGGATGAGTAGTTCTTGTTCGCTGCCGGTGCCGTGTGCTTGGGCTTCAACGATGATCTGGTGTCGGGCATCAACGGCAGCGACGCCGGTGTAGCCCTGAATGACACCTTTGGAAGTCGCCATCTTGGCGGATTCGTTGTCGGTGCGGTTGCTTTTGCGGATAGTGCCTTTGCTGCCCTTTCTCTCCTCGGGGTGGTCAGTCAGCCATTGGCGAACTTGTGCGGCATCGGTTTGCAGGCGAGTGAGACGTTGGGTTTCTTTGGCTTGGAGGTCAGGCTCGTTGGTGCGCCGGTCTGCTTCGCGATGCCGTTCGAGCATGGCCTTGGCTGCCGTTTCAAGTTTGGCCGCTTGGCGTTCAAAATCAGCACGGGTGCCGCTCTTGGCTTTGGAGGCGTTGCTCGGCAGCTTCACGCCATCGATGGCGAACATCTCGCGTCCGATCAAGCCTTGCTTGTCGCAGATGAACAGCACCTGACTGAAGATCGCTGCGATGCCGTCGCCCAGCGAGGAAACAAATCCAGCGATGGTGGTGAAGTGCGGTTGGCTGTCGCCGGACAGGGCGATGAAGGTGATGTGTTCGCGGCAGGCTCGCTCGATGTTGCGGCTACTGACGATGCCCTGCGAATAGGCGAATAGCACGACCTTAAGCAACATGGCTGGCGGATAGGCAGAAGCGCCGGTGACATCGTTCGCATATCGCACATCGAAGCCGGTCAGGTCTATCTCGCGGTCGAGCAGATGGTTCAGTGCATGCTCAAAGGTGCCAGGCAACAACTGCCGCTGCAGGTCCACTGCAAGAAAGCGCGGACTGGTGTCGATGTGCTTGTAGCGAGCCATTTACTTCTCCGAAATATCGTCCCCACATTCGACCTTGATATTTCATTTGGTTCACGGCACGATGCGGCTATGAATAAACTTTTTCTACAGCTTCGTTAGGTGTCTATGGCAATTACCGAGTACCGAAATACTGATGGGTACCGCCGATGGGAGTTCTCCTATGAAGGCGTTATTCTGGTGCTTCTTAATGAAAATGCGCCAAAGCCATTTAACTCACAGTTGTTAGCATTCAAAAATCTCAAGCTAATTTGGTGCTTGTCACCACAAACGAAAGCTGAATATGACTACATCGTTAATGTGTGGGTAAAAGATAGGCAATTTTATGCGGGTTCATATTCAGGCTATGAGCATAGGTTCAATTATCAAACTGGTGAAATTTATGAAACACGCTTCACCAAGTGAAACACCTAACCATGCATTCGAGAGGGACGCCTATCGGCGCCCCTCAATTTCACGTTAGACATTATCAACATGAACCAGCGCCAAGCATTCACGCTTATTAACCAACTTGTATCGCCCTTTCTGCGAGAAGCAGGTTTTTCGATTGAAGGATCAAAAGGTGCAACGTGGTTTAAAAGAATAGACAATGACTTGTACTGGTTTATCGCGTTTGATCTCTTTGCTGGGAAGAAGGCATTCGATATCAAAGTCTTTCCAGGCAGTCCCCGCTTCGGAGCCGACCAATGGAAAGACTTCCCAAACCAAGTTGGTGTTCCGAGTGGCGGTGGTGCTGGATTAAACGCAAAGCTTGGCGTTGGTCACGGTGCATCGAAATTCAGTTATGCCAATGAGGCTGCATTGAAGGCTACGGTATTGTCAGCTGTACTGCCAGCACTCGAATCGTTTGCAATTCCGTACCTATCGAGCTTCAAGACTGCGAAGGACATCTTGCCAATTTTGGAGCACCCTCAATGGGCTGCATTGCTGAGCTGATGTCTAACCCTGCGCTCAAGTTCGCTCCCTCCGGTCGCTGGGACGCGCCTACGGCGCGCCCCTTAGCTGCACGTTAGAGGAATATTTATGAAACTTCGCCTACTGTCACTACTCATGTGCTTTTCATTCGCTGGGGCAGGAGAAGCAGCGAATTTAGAAAGTTTGTTTTCTAATGTGGCAACTTGCCATTTCGACAAATTCTATTACGACGAACCAACCCGGAACCAGCCGCACACCTACTTCATTGAACGTGCACTTAAACCTTACAAGGAAGAAGACGGGTTGTATTACTTTCATGTTAAGGAGCAGATGTTTGGTCTACCGGTAGTGGAGTTAGTTGTCCCTGGAACACAAGACCTCCACGCGGTGATATTTGACGTGCCGATTGCAAAGGCAAGGAAGGTTATTTCGTCTAAGTTCGGCACTGTGTTCAAGGCGTCCAGTAAATCGAGAGAAGGCAAAGCGCCTGAGTTAACCACTGATCCCAAAAATATCAACCGGTCAGTCTTGTATTGTGTCGAGGGTGAGGGTGGGTGATGACAACGAATACCTCTAACCCTACGCTCAAGTTCGCTCCCTCCGGTCGCTGGGACGCGCCTTCGGCGCGCCCCTTAGCGTTACGTTAGGCATTCAATATGGCGGAGATCGACTGGGCCGAACCCAAGGAACCCACGGCGCGTGCAGTGCGCTTTGGGCGTGCTGTCTTTTGTTTAGTTGGTACAGTTCTGCTTGGTATCGGCGGGTGGTTTTCTTATCACAACCCACATGAACAATTGTTTCTCGCATCATTTATTCTTGGTGCAGGAATTATTCTTGTTTGGCTCGGCCTTGCACTACCGCCCAAGGTCGTGGCGCATTTAGGCTTCGAGTTACCATGGTTCATCTGATGCCTAACCCTGCGGTCAAGTTCGCTGCGCTGGGACTGCGCTAAAGCGCAGCCCCTTACCTTCACGTTAGAGGTTATATGCACAGATATATTTCCTGCTGTATTGCGCTTTCGCTAATGTCGTCTGTTGCACTAGCTGCAGAACCATGCGCCTCAGACTTTGCTTCCTTCTTATTCAAGTTCGAAAGTTCGCAGGAGTTTCAAAGGCAAAATACCCGCTTTCCACTTTCTGCCACATACGTTGATGGCTTCGCTGAGCCAGAACCAAAAACGGTCAAATACAAAATCAGCAGCGCGGCTGATCCGAAATACTCGCGCATTATTTACCCGAGCAAGGAAAAACAAGCCGCGATTCCATTTAGAAAATTGGTGCGCTCAAAGCAGGAGCAATTTTTAGTGCAATTCACCAAACCGGACACCGACTATTCATTTGCGTTTAGTTTTGAAAAAACATCTTCTTGTTGGCAGCTCGTCAAATTTGAGGACTATTCGCTGTGAACAGCGCCACCTCTAACCCTACGCTCAAGCTCGCTCCCTCCGGTCGCTGGGACGCGCCTTCGGCGCGCCCCTTAGCTATACGTTGACGCTGTAGAAAAACCCCTTTTCAGCACAAACATGAACAAAAAAAAATGCGCGGTCTCACCGCGCATTTTTGCTTTCTGTCTTTCCGCTATTTCAATTCAATGCGGCTCGTTGAAGTGTCTTGCGCTCTCTTTCCTATTCCTCATTGCGCATACCCGTGATGCGCCAGTTTTTCGATGTTGTGCACCAGGCAGAATAGCTTCCACTGTGCATCGACTTTCTTTCTGCCTCTTAACGTAAAGCGATTGAGCCGTTTGTTGTGGCGCAGGTTGCCGAACACGGGTTCTACGGTGGCGAAGCGTCTGCCATATTGGCTTCGTCCTTCCGGGCTATCGATGCGCCGCTTCATTTTGTCGGTGTAGCTTTCGTGCCCGTCAGCCTTGCCCTGGAAAAAGGCGACCTGCCGGGTCTTGGTTTTGTGCGGGGTGAGTAAGCAGCGCTCTCGGTGTGTGCAGGGGAGGCAGTCGCGTTGTGCGCCCTGGAACTTTACTGCTGCATAGCCGTTGATCGTGCAGTCGCTACCGTTGCCATAAAGTTGCTTACCTGCGGGACAGATACAGGTGCCTGTTTGCGGGTCGTAGTCGAAGTCTTTAGGTTGGTAGCGTGCGGCTTGTTTTGGCTTGCCGCCTTTGTCGTGGATCGGGTCGGGCAGTGCTTTGTATTTGCCTTGGTCAGCAAAACGTTCATCTCGGCTTCTCATGTTGTTGTCGGCGATCAATGCTTCGATCTTCATGTTCGATAGTTGCTTGAGGTTAGCTTCGCTGTGGTATCCGGCATCGGCTGTGATGAGTGAATCTGCGCTGAGTGTGCCTTGCATGGCCTGAACGACAGGGATGAGTAGTTCTTGTTCGCTGCCGGTGCCGTGTGCTTGGGCTTCAACGATGATCTGGTGTCGGGCATCAACGGCAGCGACGCCGGTGTAGCCCTGAATGACACCTTTGGAAGTCGCCATCTTGGCGGATTCGTTGTCGGTGCGGTTGCTTTTGCGGATAGTGCCTTTGCTGCCCTTTCTCTCCTCGGGGTGGTCAGTCAGCCATTGGCGAACTTGTGCGGCATCGGTTTGCAGGCGAGTGAGACGTTGGGTTTCTTTGGCTTGGAGGTCAGGCTCGTTGGTGCGCCGGTCTGCTTCGCGATGCCGTTCGAGCATGGCCTTGGCTGCCGTTTCAAGTTTGGCCGCTTGGCGTTCAAAATCAGCACGGGTGCCGCTCTTGGCTTTGGAGGCGTTGCTCGGCAGCTTCACGCCATCGATGGCGAACATCTCGCGTCCGATCAAGCCTTGCTTGTCGCAGATGAACAGCACCTGACTGAAGATCGCTGCGATGCCGTCGCCCAGCGAGGAAACAAATCCAGCGATGGTGGTGAAGTGCGGTTGGCTGTCGCCGGACAGGGCGATGAAGGTGATGTGTTCGCGGCAGGCTCGCTCGATGTTGCGGCTACTGACGATGCCCTGCGAATAGGCGAATAGCACGACCTTAAGCAACATGGCTGGCGGATAGGCAGAAGCGCCGGTGACATCGTTCGCATATCGCACATCGAAGCCGGTCAGGTCTATCTCGCGGTCGAGCAGATGGTTCAGTGCATGCTCAAAGGTGCCAGGCAACAACTGCCGCTGCAGGTCCACTGCAAGAAAGCGTGGGCTGGTGTCGATGTGCTTGTAGCGAGCCATTTATTTCTCCGAAATATCGTCCCCACATTCGACCTTGATATTTCATTTGGTTCACGGCACGATGCGGCTATGAATAAACTTTTTCTACAGCTTCGTTAGGCGCCCACCATGGCAATCATTCTTTCGCCCTCTAACATGTACGGCCACTGGACGCACTGCGAGCCAAAGGTCTGCGAGTTTCAGCACGGCGCGACGATGATTTACGTGAGCTACAGCGATGACAAGCCAATGCAATCTAGATTGGCAGTCGCCCAGGCAACCATTGAGGCGGCGTTCAAAGAAACGGATAACGCGCTCGAGTTTGCCCGTCCAATTTCCGAAAAGCAAAACCCAGAGTTCTGGCAAAACGCTAGCCGAATTTCGCTCAAACAAAGTCCGCTTATCGTGTTCGCTGTTCGCTATCCTATAGATAGCGATTTGCCAATATATGAAATCTCATGGAATCCAATCTTTGAGCCAGAAGCCGGAATTGCGCTGTCGGAAGACTGGATAGAAGAGGAAGTACGGGTAGAGCATCTTCCGGATAGCAGGGAGGTCATCTACGTAAAACGGTTGGCTGCGCTGCAATATGTGCAAGTTGCCTAACCCGGCCATAAGGACTTCCCCGTCAAGCTAGATTTTGGATTCACATGTTTTCCTCCGTTACATAACGCGCTGCTCGTTCTGAGCAAGCCCGGAACATTCCAACTTCATCACTGCACAGTGCGCTGCGCCGTCACAAGAACAGACTGCATTTCCATAATCGGCCTTGTTGAACCAACTTCGTTCGGGCCACGATATAAACCGCTCCACTTGCCCTCATTCGCTCATCGGGCTTGCCGCCACTCCGGGGATCAACCGTTGTGGTGATTGGCTCCCATCAGGTTAGCCAGGTTCGCAAGTGGTCGGTCTGACCTGTTTAGCTATCGCGCTTCATGTCGCAGTGGTTTGAACTCAATTCATTAACCCTCCAACTCAAGATGCCTCGCCGATGGCGTACTGCTGCCAGGCATTCAGGTCATAGGTCTCTTCCTTCGCCAGCAAGGCCCACAGTTGCCGGGCGTGTTTGTTGGCGATGGCGACCAGTGTCTTGTGATATCCCACGCGCCCATACAGACGAATGATCCATTGCTGCAGCCGGTTCAGTTTGTCCGGTGCTTTCTTCAACGTGGCCTGCAATGTCGAGCGTGCGCCTTGCACCAGCAGGCTGCGCAGGTAGGCATCGCCGCGTCGGCTGATGCGGCCCAACTGGGTTTTGCCACCGCTAGAATACTGGCGGGGCGTGAGTCCTATCCAGGCGGCGAACTGGCGGCCGTTCTTGAAGTCATGCGCATTGCCGACACTGGCACACACTGCATCGGCGGTGATGACACCCACACCGGCCACGGCCTGCAGACGTTTGGCGGCCTCATCGTTGCGCGCAGATTGTGCGATCTCACGGTCGCACAGGGCGAGCTGCTGATCCAGTTGGCGTAGCTGGTCGTCGATCTGCGCTAGCAAGCGGCGCAAATTGCCGGGCAGGTTTTCTTCATGCAGACAGGTTTGCAGTCCGCGCTGAAATGCCGCCGTACTGCGGGCGATCGGGTAGCCGAATTCCAGCAGCAAGCCCCGGCAGGCCTTGCGATGCCTGAGGTGTTCCTTGACAATCACTCTTGCGTACATACAATGTATTCATGATTAAGTTCGAGTGGGATACAGTTAAAGCGGCCTCAAACAAGAAGAAACATGGTGTTTCTTTCGAGGAGGCGCAATCTGTTTTCTACGATGAGTTCGCAGTGCAGTTCTTTGATGAAGATAACGCTGATTCAGAAGATAGATTTTTGATGCTCGGGTTCAGTGATGAGGCTCGTCTCTTGATTGTTTGCCATTGCGAGCGAGACCAAGGTGACACGATTCGAATCATCTCAGCCAGGAAAGCCACGAAAAATGAGCGTAGCTATTACAAGGGGATAAAACCATGAAAACCGAATACGATTTGTCGAAGATGAAATCTCGCAAGAATCCTTATGCGAGCAAACTAAAAAAGTCGGTCACCATGCGCTTGAGTGAAGATGTGATCGGATATTTCAAACAGATGGCGGATGAGCAAGGCGTTCCCTACCAAAGTCTTATCAATCTGTATTTGCGCGACTGTGTTTTAAGCCATCGTAAAATCGACATTACGTGGCAAACAACACCGTAACTGGTGATAGCTTCACCGCAGCAAATAATCCCCCACCACTCCCGCAAACACCGCCGCCCCGAACCAGTTGTTATGCAGAAAAGCCGCGAAGCATTTCTCGCGTGAGCGGCCCTTGATCAGCACGTAGTGGTAGAGCGTGATGCCTTCCGCCACGATGAGGCCGATGAAATAGGCAACGCCCATGTCAGCCATCCACCCGGTAGCAGCCAGCAAGAGCAGGGTGACGGCATAACACATCATCACCGCGAACACATCGTGCTTGCCGAAGAACAGTGCCGAGGAGTGGATGCCGAGGTGGATGTCGTCATCCCGGTCCACCATCGCGTATTCGGTGTCGTAGGCGACCGCCCAGAACACGTTGGCGAGCAGCAGCACCCATGCCACCGGCGGCACATGACCTTGTGTTGCGGCAAAGGCCATCGGGATGCCGAAGCCGAAGGCAATGCCGAGATAGGCTTGCGGGATGGCGAAGAAACGTTTGGTGAACGGGTAGCTCGCGGCGAGGAAGGCGGCGGGGAAGGACATCAGCCAGGTGAGCGGGTTGAGCGGCAGGATGAGCGTGAAGGCGAGCAGCGCCAGCACGACAGCCAGCCACAACGTTTCGCGTTCGCTGACTTTGCCGCTGGTGAGCGGGCGGTCTTGCGTGCGTTGCACATGTTTGTCGATGTGGCGGTCGGCGTAGTCGTTCACCGCACAGCCGGCAGAGCGCATGAGCACGGTACCGAGCGTGAAGATGAATACGATGTGCCACGCCGGATGTCCGTTACCCGCGATCCATACACCCCACAGCGTCGGCCACAGCAACAGCAGAATGCCAATGGGACGGTGCAGGCGGGTGAGCTGGATGTAGAGGTGCAGGCGTTCGGTCAGGTTCATGGCGCGATTTTAACCTGCCATTCGCGCGTGAGCTTGCTGCTTTGATTCGGGCCCCCCGCTTTGGCAAAGTGCGCGTCTGAATCGCAGAAGACTGAAGGTCATTGCGCATGCGCCGGCAGTGGACAGCCACATGAATATCTGCGCCCCTGTGTCCCAGGATGACCATGCGCTAGTGGTGCCGAAAACAACCAGCAGCAAGCAGGCAAGGCCATTGCTCGCAATGCCCATATGGATCACTTGCGCAGGGCTTTCGCCTTGTCCCATGCCCCGCACGCCCATGTAGTAGCCGACCAGCAGGGCCAGATACGCTGCACCCAGCAATCGCACGAAGATCAGTGGTTCGGGTGAGGGGATGCCGAGAGCGACGAACCATGCGGAAGGAAATGCCAAAAGCGGCACACACCAGAACAGGCCGGTGATGGCGATCTTGCGGATGAGCAGTGCTTTGAGGGCGCGCAAGATTTTCTCCCGCAGTTCTGGTGTGTTCACACTTGAAATTCCAATGTGTCGCCATCCTGCGGGATGAGCAAACGGTCATTGAAACCGGCACTGGTGGCGGCAGCTGCTAGATATGTCCGCGAAGTCGCGCAGAAATCCAGCGCCTCCAGATGGTTGGCTATGACAATCCCGGAGGTCAGCGTGCATGCATCAAGCACTTCGCCTGCGTCCATGTTCACCTTCTGGCCGAAGTCGAACTGCGAGCCTCCTGCGGGGAATATGGCAACGCGCGGTTGCTGTTGGGTCAGACATTGCTTCACTTCGTCGGTGAGTATGGTGTCGCCGGCGATATAGACACTCGGTTCGCCGGGCAGGTCGATGAAGTAGCCGTGTCCGTGTTCCATCAAACGTCCGATGAGGCCGCGTCCATGCACGCAAGGGATCGGCGTGATGTGCCCGTGAAAGAACGGCTGCGTGTGTGCGCCGAGCAGTGGTTGTGTTGCGATGCTGCGGGCGGTGAGATAAGCAGTATCCCGCGGCATGCAGATGACCGGTACGCTGGATTCGCGAAAGAACCTCTTGCCGGCTCGATCCAGATGGTCGAAGTGGCCGCGCTGGCAATGCGTGAGCAGACCGTGCGTGACGCGCCGGAGCAGGTCCGGGGTGTTACCTGGCAGATCGACTAGCGGATTGCGTTGCTTTTGCCGGCCGAGATATTTGAGCGTGGGGATGCTGCCCTTGGGTGCGAGCATGGGATCGACCAGTATGCCGATCTTCTTTCCGGCAGATTCGAATTCGAGCAGGCAGGTGGCGTTGCGGATATGGGTTATTTTCACGAGGCACTCCCGGTTAATCGATGTGCTGATTGTAGGAAGCCGTGGGGTATGGCTACAATGGCACGAATTGCCAATCTACTGACCTATCTTGCCATCCGACTCCTCCACCTCATTGCGTTTGGGATTGCTCCTCTACCCGGGCTGTCTGCCTGTGGGATTGTTTGCGGTGTCGGATATGGTCAGTGCATGCAATCTGCGTGCGGGGCGCGAGCGTATCTCGGTCGTCTGGGTCGGCGTCGATGACAAACCGGTCAGCAGCGGGCGAGGCCCGGCACTGCGACCGCAGGTGACGCTCGCCGATGCGGCCTGCGATGTGCTGCTGGTGCCCGGGCTGTGGCTGACTGCGGCGGACGCGCTGGAGTCCATACTGCAACAGCAACAACACTCTCATCGCCCAGTTGCGTGCCTTGCCAAGAGCCACGAAGCTGTGGAGCTATTGCTCCGGAGTGGCGTTGCTGGCCGCAGCGCAACGGCTCAACGGGAAGAATGCGACCACCACATGGTGGCTGTGCGATCGCATGCTGGTACGCTTTCCGAAGACGCACTGGCGGCCAGCCGAAAGCCTGGTGGTGGACGGGCGCACAGTCACGGCATCGGGGGCCAGCGGCTATCTGCCGCTGATGCTGGATCGGCTGTCGGGCGTGTATGGCGCAGAGGTGGTGCGCGATGTGCGCGAGGTGCTGATGCTGCCGCAACCGCGTATCCGCCACGATGCGTTTCGCGCTGTCGATATCATGACCATGCAGGATGCCGGTCTGCGCAAATTGCTGCTGTTCGCCCAGCGCACGCCAGCGAGTGAACTGAATCTTCAAGATGCGGCGCATCACTTGAATGTCTCCGTGCGCACGCTGTGCCGCCAGGTGCAACTCGCGACAGGTCTGGCCGCAGGCGATTGGCTGCGGCGCATCAAGCTCGGCAGGTCAGCGAAGCGTTGTGCGGCATGGACGCTTCCATCAAACAGATCAGCGATGCACTTGGGCTACGGCAGCGAAGCCAGCCTGCATCGCGCGTTCAAGAAAACAACGGGACTGACGCTGGCGGAGTATCGGCGCGCTTACGGCAAGTAGCGATCAGGTGCGCAGATAGTCCGGTTCGTTCGCCATCCAGCGTTGCAGATGCGCCTGCGCCGCCTCGGGAAAATCGCGCAGCATCTCGTCGGCGATGTCGCGTGCCTTGTCCAGCAGCTTGTCGTCCTCGCCCAGGTCGGCGAAGCGCAGCATGGGCACGCCGCTCTGGCGCGCGCCCAGCAATTCGCCGGGGCCGCGCAATCGTAAATCTTGTTGCGCGATCTCGAAGCCGTCGGTGTTCTCGTAGATGATCTTGAGCCGTGCGCGCGCGAGTTCGGACAGCGGTTGCTGGAACAGCAGCACGCACATGCTCTCCGCCGCGCCGCGTCCGACGCGTCCGCGCAGCTGGTGCAGTTGCGCCAGCCCCATGCGTTCGGCGTGGTCGATCACCATCAGGCTCGCATTGGGTACGTCCACGCCGACCTCGATGACGGTGGTGGCGACCAGCAGTTGCAACTCGCCTGCCTTGAACGCGGCCATGGTCGCGGCCTTCTCTGTGCTGCTGAGTTTGCCGTGGGCGAGGCCGATGCGCAGCTCGGGGAATATCTGCGTTAGCGTGGCGTGCGTTTCCAGCGCGGTCTGCAATTGCAGCGCTTCCGATTCGTCGATGAGCGGACACACCCAGTAGGCTTGGCGGCCTTCGAGGCAGGCGGCGCGCACACGCTCGAACACTTCCTCGCGCCGCGCATCGCTCACCAGCTTGGTGACGATGGGCGTGCGGCCCGGTGGCAGTTCGTCGATGACCGACACGTCGAGGTCGGCGTAGTAGCTCATGGCCAAGGTGCGCGGGATGGGGGTGGCGCTCATCATCAACTGGTGCGGCTCGCTGCCCTTGCCGCGCAAGGCCAGCCGTTGTTGCACGCCGAACTTGTGCTGCTCATCGACGATGACCAAGCCCAGTTTTTTGAACTCGACAGATGTCTGGAACAGCGCGTGCGTGCCGATGGCGAGCATGGTGTCGCCGGAGGCGATGCGCTCGGCGGCGGCGGTCTTGTCTTTCTTCTTCAGACTGCCGGAGAGCCACACCGGTGCTATGCCGAGCGGCGTGAGCCAGTCGCGCAGTTTCAGGTAATGCTGTTCGGCGAGGATCTCGGTGGGCGCCATGAAGGCGACCTGATAGCCGTTCTCGATGGCCTGCAAGGCGGCGAGTGCGGCGATCACGGTCTTGCCGCTGCCGACATCGCCTTGCAGCAGGCGCTGCATCGGATGCGCGCGCGCAAGGTCGCTGCTGATCTCGTGCCACACTTTCTTTTGCGCGCCGGTGAGGGCGAACGGCAGGTCTTTCAGCAGCGCATCGGTGAGTTTGTTCTTTGCCGTCAGCCTGGGCGCGACGCGCTGGCTGCGTTCGCGGTAATGCACGCGCATGGAAAGTTGCTGCGCCAGCAGCTCGTCGAACTTGATGCGCATCCAGGCGGGATGCGCACGTGCCAGCAAGGCATCCTCGTCGATGTCGGGCGGCGGCTGGTGCAGCAGTTTCACGCTGGCGGCGAACTCCGGCAGATGCAGGCGCTGCAATATCTTCGGCGGCAGCGTGTCGTCGAGTGCCAGTTCGTGCAGCGCGGCGTGGATGTGTTTGGTGAGCGTCGCCTGCGGCAAGCCGGCGGTGGTCGGGTAGACGGGGGTGAGCGCCTGTTTGAGCGGTACGGATTCTCCAGCCACGCGGCACTTGGGGTGCACCATCTCCGTGCCGAAGAAGCCCATGCGCGGTTCGCCCAGCGCGCGGATCTTTTTGCCGACGGCGAGTTGCTTCTGCTGGCTGGGATAGAAATTGAGGAAGCGCAGATAGAGGATGCCGCTGTCGTCCTGCAACTGGCACACCAGGCTGCGGCGCGGGCGGTACATCACTTCGCAGTGGATGATCTCGCCTTCCACCTGCGCGCTCTCGCCGGGGGCGAGGTCGTCGATGCGCGTGATCTGCGTCTCGTCCTCGTAGCGCAGCGGCAGATGCAGCACCAGATCGAACGGGGTGTGGATGCCGAGCTTGGCGAACTTGCCCTGGGTGGCGGGAGCGATCTTCAACGACACTTGTCCGGCATCCTGCACGAGGCTGTCGGGCTAACCCGGCATCTTGGCGACGCGGTCATCCGCGATGCGCAGACGGTCGGCCAGTGTGTGCAAGAACGCCTGGTTGAAATGCAATTGGCAGCGGTCGGAGAGCTGGTCGAGTTGGGCGGGCAGGATCTTCATCACGGTGATCTCGGTGTTGGCCGTGACCGTGGCGGAGCGAGGCATCTGCCTGCGGTTGATGTAGGCCATCTCGCCAAAGCAGTCGCCGCTGCTCAGCGTATTGAGCAAACGATTGCAGCGCGTCACGCTGACGCCGCCCTCGGTCAGGATGTAGAAGGCTTCGCCTAGCTCTTCTTCGCGCAGCACCACGGTCTTTGCCGGTTGCTTTTGCCATTCGCCGACGCGCAACAGTTCCCACAGTTCAAGGTCGGTAAAGTCCTGGAACAGGCGCAATTTGCGCAACGCGGTGAATTTTTCGTTCTCGTTGATCTCCAGATCGCCTTTTTCGAAATGGCCGAGGGCGGCCAGTTCGTTGCCGAAGTCGCGCCAGGTGGCAAAGCGTTCCTTCGGGTCTTTCTTCATGGCGAGCATCACGATGCGTTCCAGTTGCGGCGGCAAGTCGTTGCGCAATTGTCTGGGCGGGATCGGCGGTTCGTACAGGATCTGCTGGTACAGATGGGCCAGGTTTCTCGGGCTATAGGGCGAGTGTCCGGTCAGCAGGCGATACATCACGACACCGAGCGAGTAGATGTCGGTCTGGTGCGTGACATCGTCGCCGCGCACCTGCTCCGGCGACATGTAGTTGGGTGAGCCGACGCTGTTGCGGGTCTGTTCGATGTCGATGCGTATGGCGGCGCCAAGGTCGGAGACCTTGATGTCGCCGTTATGGCCCAGCAGCAGATTGGGCGGTTTGATGTCGCGATGGATGACGCCGTTGAAATGCGCGTAGTTGAGTGCGCGGCAACACTTGAACAGGTAATCCACGACGCGGTCGAGCGGCAGCAGGGTATCCGGGCGGATATGTTGTTCCAGTGTGCCGCCCGGCACATATTCCATCACGATGTAACTCGCTTCGTCGCTGATGACCGCCTCGTAAGTCGTGACGATGTTCGGATGGACCAGCTTGCCGACCAACGCGGCCTCGTTCTGCAATTGTTTGCGGTTCAGTTTGCCGGTGCGCGGGTCGTCGAGGAACTCCTGCTTGATCAGTTTGATGGCGACCTCGCGGTCGGCCGCAGGGTCGTGAGCCAGATAGACCACGCTGGTCGCGCCGTGCCCCAGCTTTCTGATCAGGTGATATTTGCCGAGATGCGATCTGTGGCTCATCGAATGGATCCGTTAAAAGGCGGAAGTCTTAGTCCTGCAGGAACATCACGCCGTCTGCCTCGACCAGCGCATTGCGCGGCAACGAGGCGACGCCCACCGCGGCACGGGCCGGATAGGGGTGATGGAAGTAGGTCGCCATGATCTCGTTCACTTTGGCGAAGTGGGCGAGGTCGGTGAGGAAGATGTTCAGCTTCACCACATCGTCCAGGCTGCCGCCCGCGGCGACGGACACGGCGCGCAGGTTCTGGAACACGCGATGGATCTGCGCTTCGATGCCTTCGACCATCACCATGGTGTTGGGGTCGAGGCCGATCTGGCCGGAGAGATAGACGGTATGGTCGACGCGCACTGCCTGCGAATAGGTGCCGATGGCGGCGGGAGCATCCGGGGTTTGGACTACGAATTTGTTCATCATGATGTTCTCCTTGTAATTGTTCTAGTTGGCAAGCTTGGCAAAACGGTCGTCTGCCATTCGGAGCCGGTCTGCCATGACGCGCAAAAAGGCCTGGTTGAAATGCAATTGGCAATGATCGGAAAGTTGTGCGAGCAAGGCCGGCGCGATCTTCAACACAGTAACCTCCGTGCCTGCCGTCACGGTGGCGGAGCGCGGTACGGTCTTGCCGCTGATGTAGGCCATTTCGCCGAAACAGTCGTCGCTGCGAATCACATTGAGCAGGCGCCCGTTCTTGGTCACGCTCACGCTGCCGTCGATCATGATATAGAAGGTGTCCCCCATCTCGTCCTCGCGCATCAGCACGGTCTGCGGCGGCTGTTTCTGCCATTCGCCGACGCGCAGGATCTCCCACAGTTCGATGTCGGTGAAATCCTTGAACAGCGACATCTCGCGCAACGTGATGAACTTCTTGGTCTGGTTGACCTCGAGGTCGTTTTGTTCGAAGCGCCCCAGTGCGGCCAGGTCGCTGCCGAAGTCTTTCCAGTTCTGGTAGCGCTCGGCCTTGTCCTTGTGCATGGCGCGCAACACGACGCGTTCGAGCTGCGGCGGGATATCGGGCCGGTGAGCGCGCAGGGTCGGCGGCGTGACGTGCAATATCTGCTGGCACAGGGTGGCCAGATTCTGTGCCTGATAGGGCGCGCGCCCGGTGAGCAGGCGGTACATCACCACCCCCAGCGAATAGATGTCGGTCTGGTGTGTCAGCACCTCGCCGCGCAGTTGCTCCGGCGACATGTAGCCGGGCGATCCGATGTTGCTTACTTGCGTCTGTTCGATGTCGAGCAGCAGGGCGGCGCCCATGTCGGATATCTTGATATCGCCTTCCTCGGTCATCAGCATGTTGGCGGGCTTGATGTCGCGGTGGATGACGCCGTGGAACTGCGCGTAATTCAGCGCGCGGCAGCACTTGAACATGTATTCCACCACGCGGTCGATGGGCAGCAGGTTGTTCGGTTCGGAATGTTTTTCCAGCGTGCCGCCGCCGACGTATTCCATCACGATGTAACTGACATCGTCGCTGATCAGCGCATCGTAGATGGCCACGATGTGCGGGTGCGACAGCTTGCCCGCCAGCGAAGCCTCGTTGTCCAGCTGCCGCTGGTACAGCTTGCCCATCTTCGGGTCGTTCAGGATCTCCTGCTTCAGCACCTTGATGGCCACTGTGCGGTCGGCGAAGGGATCGTGTCCGAGATAGACGGTGCTGGTCGCACCATGCCCCAGTTTTTTGATGATGCGGTATTTGCCGAGGATCTCGTCGTGTTTCATGTCTTTACCGGAAGAGAGTGTGGTCACGCGTCACGCCCGGTTCGTTTCCAGGTCGTGTTGCCGATGACGAACTGCCGCTTGCGATTGAGTTTCAGGTAAGTGCGCCCGAGGTATTCGCCGACCATGCCGATACACAAGGTCTGGACGCCGCCGATGAACAGGATGGTGGCGATAGTCGAAGCCCAGCCGCGCGGCAGTTCCGGGAACAGCAGTCTTTTGCACGATCACCACGAAGATCATCACCAAGCTCAAGGCGGCGAGGGCGAAGCCCGCGTAGGTGGCGAGGCGCAGGGGAAACACCGAGAAACTGGTCGCCATCTTCATCCACAGCGACAGCAGGCGGGTGAAGGTGTAATTGCTTTCGCCCTCGAAGCGCGCCTGGTGTTCGATGTCCACCGTCGTGATCGAGCGGGTCACGTCGAGGATGAGGCCGTCGATGTAGGTGTAGGGGCCGTCGTAGCTGATGACTTCGTCGGCGATCTCGCGGCGCATACCTTTGAACGAGGAAAGATAGAGTCCTTTGGGTTTGCCGAGCAGCAGCGTCGCCATGCGGTCGTTGAACTGGCTGCCGAGTTTCTTCCAGGCGGCGTGCTGGCGGTTCAGGTAATTGGTGTAGCACACGTCATGGCCGTCTGCGAGCGCCTTCACGATGTCGGCGATGGCGGACGGCGGGTGCTGCAGGTCGTCGTCCATGAGCACGACGTATTCGCCGTTCACGTGGTGCAGGCCGGCCATGATCGCGTTGTGCTGGCCGACGTTGCGGCGCAGGGTGATGCCTTTGATGAAGGCGTTGCTCTCGGCCAGCTTGCGGATCACCTGCCAGCTGTTGTCCGGGCTGCAGTCGTTGACCAGTATCAACTCGAAGTCATCGGACAGGTTTTCCTCGCGCATCTCGGCGGCGATGGCTTCCACCAGCTTGGGCAGAATCTGCGCACTGCGGTAGACCGGGATGACGATGGACAGCGTGCAACGGGATGATGCGTTCATATTGGATGGTGACTCGTTCAAGATGCTGGTGCCGGATTTTACCGTAAGCCCCCGCTTGCGGCAGTCGATTCAGCTTTGGCCGAGGATGCCGGCACGGGTCAGGCGCAAGCCTTCGGCCAGGGATATCTGTGGCTGCCAGCCGAGTTCCTGCCGGGCGCGGCCGATGTCGAGCACGCTGACGGGCACGTCGAATTTGCGCGCAGCCGTGTATTGCAACTGCGCCGATTTGCCGGTCACCTGCTCGATGGCGGCGACGATCTCGCGCACGCTGTGGCCGCTACCGGAGCCGATGTTGAAGATGCGCTCCGTGCCATGATATTCGGCGGCGCGCTGCAAGGCGGAAACGGTGTCGGCGATGTACAGATAGTCGCGCACCACCGTACCGTCGCCCCACACCGTGATCGGTTCATCGTGCAGCACGCGCGACAGGAAGGTGCCGACCACGCCTTGGGCGTGGTTCGTTTCCTGGCCGGGGCCGTAGGGGTTCGCCACGCGCAACACGCGATAATTCAGACCGTACAGCAGATGATGCAGAGCCAGGTATTTCTCGATGGCGAGCTTGACGATGCCGTAGGAGCAAGTCGGTTCGGTCGGGTGCGTCTCCGCGATGGGCGTGTGCTGCGGTCTGCCGTACACGGTGCCGCCGGAGGAGACGAAGATCAGCGCAGTGTTGCGGCCGCGCAGCTGTTCCAGCAGGCGCAGGGTGGCGACCAGGTTGCTCTCCACGTCGAAGACCGGGTCGTCGTTGGAAGATTGCGGCTGCGTGGTGGAGACCAGGTGGAACACGATGTCCACTTCCTCCAGCGCGCGATGGATGTCCTGCGTGTTGCCGAAATCGCCTTCCTGCCATTCCAGTGCAGGATGCGCGGGCAAGACAGGCGAGCGCTGGCGGTAGGGGCGTTCCAGTACGCGCACCTTCGCGTCTTGCGCCAACAGGCTCGTGACCAGGTGCGAACCGATGAAACCGCCGCCGCCGAGAACCAGAGCTCTCAAGGTTTTCCTTTCAATCTGTACTGGGCTGCTTGCCCGGGGAATCGCTCGAAGCGAGGCTTCCATGCTACCATGCCGCGCCGCGACACCGATCACTTTGCGAGGTCATCGGGTCTCCAGGGAGCGTCAACTTTTGCGTTCCGTTAATACATTAATTTAGTCACTATGCTCAATCCAAATCGCGATGCGCGCTTGCGTCTGGCGTGGTTCATCATGGCGAGTCTGCTCGCCGTGTTCGTCTATTTCTACGGACTCGGCAGCCAGCACATTCCCAAGAACAGCGACGAATATCTGTACGTGCACGTCGCGCGCATGACGGCGGACAGCGGCCACTGGCTGCCGCTGCAATCCGAGTTGGACTACGGGCGCAACTTCAAGCCGCCCATGATGTTCTGGCATGCCATCGTGGCGACCGATTGGGGCAAGAATTGGGACCTGTGGCATCTGCGCTACCCCAGCGTGATCTACACCCTGCTGACTTCTTTGCTCGTGTTTCTGCTGGCTAGGCGCCTGAGCGGCAAGACCGAGACCGGCTTCGTCGCGCTGCTGACTTTCCTGGCCTTTTTCAGCACCTACCGTTTCGGGCGTCCCTACCTGACCGATCCCGGCACCGTGTTCTGGCTGTTCCTGCCGTTCTTCACACTCATATATTGGCGGCCCTTCACCTTCGAGTCGCGCTTCTGGATCCCTTTGGCGATGGGGCTGCTGACCGGTGTGGGCCTGCTCTACAAGTCTTTCTTCTTCGTGCTGCCGGTCGGTCTCGGCCTGACCTGGTGGTATCTGCATCATCGCCAATACCGCTGGCGCGAGTTTCTGGTGAAGGACTCCTGGAAGCCGGTGGTCACGGGCGTGCTCGGTCTGTTGGTGTTCGGTCTGTGGTTCCTGCTGGAGCCGGACACGGCCGGGCTGTGGCGCGAGTTCTTCTGGAAGGAGAACATGGGCAAGGTGCAGAGCTCGAATTATCTGGGCACCATGCTGTGGGGGCCGAGCAGCATCTGGAGCCTGTCGCTGGGCTATGCGCAGAATGCGGGCTTGCTGGCACTGCCGGTGATCGGTTTGTTCTGGACCGCATTCCGGCAGCGCAAGCAGACCACCGATGCTGAGAAATATCTGTGGATCTGGATGGCGGCGCTGTTTTTCATGTTCAGCCTGGCCAGCCAGCGTTCCGCGCGTTACCTGCTGGAAGCCATGCCCGCGCTGGCGGTGCTGATGGCGTTCTACTGGGAGCGCATCGACCGCAAGTGGTTCATCGGTGCGCTGGTGATGGCGGGCTTGGTACTGGCGTTGTTGGTGCGTATGTCCTTGCGTCTTGAGGAGGAGAGCGGCGGCGCCCTGTACGACTGGACCTACTGGACGTTGCTGACGGTGACTTCGTCGTTGCTGCTGGTTGCACTCTTCGTGCCCAAGGCCACGCGGGTGACGGTCAATGTGGTGATGCTGCTGGTGTACCTCACTTTCGCTGCATTCGTGCATCCCTTCGACGGTGCGCGCGGCAACTTCAGTGCCGAGGCGCAGCAATACATGGCGGGCAAGGATGTGTGGACGCCGTGCAACAAATTCATCGCCAAGGATGAAGGCCACCGCTTCCTGATGCCGGGCGCGAACGTGCTGGGCTATTACGATGACGTCGCAGGGCTGGATTCCGCCGCGCTGGCGAAACGCTATCGCTACTTCGCCGCGCGCATGGGTTTCCAGGACAAACCGTGCGCCGACTGCAAAGTGATCGGCGAGCGGTTGGAGATCAACGGACGGCAATATCCGCCGGAGATCAAGCAGATGCTGCTGGAAGGCAAAGTGTTCGAGCACCTGTTTGTGCGCGAAGTGCTGATCGAATCCAAAGTGGCGGTGCCCACCTTGGCTAAACCCAGAAGCGAGTGTCGGTGATCTGAATGTTGGCTAGGGAAATGGTGAAGAAGTCTCTGACGTTGGGGGTCGTGGTGCTGGCCTTCGGTTTGGGTCTGCACAAGGCCTGGCAGCAGCCTGAGCCGGCCTTCGGGTTCCGCATGCCGGTGATCGACCCGCCCGCAGCGCAAGCGGTGGTGGCGAAGAAATCTCCGCCCGTGCGTAAAAAAGGTCGGCGCCGTTTCCTCCGTGACGAAGAGCCGAACGTAGTCATCGGGCGCTTCGGCAGCCATTTCGCTTCTTCCAGACTGCATGCGCAGACCCATGCCTCTTCCCTGATCGAGCTCAAGGATGGGCGCATCCGCGCGTTCTGGTTCTCCGGCAGCCGCGAGGGCGCCTCGGACGTGACCATCAACAGTGCACTGTTCGATCCGGCGCGCGGCGAATGGAGCGCCGAGCAGGTCGTCGCCAGCCGTGCCACGACGCAGCGCGCTTTGCATCGTTATGTCGCCAAGTTGGGCAACCCGGTGGTGGGGCGCGCGGCGGATGGTTCGCTGCGCCTGTTCTATGTCACTGTTTCGTTGGGCGGTTGGGCCGGCAGCTCCATCACCAGCATGACGTCGAACGACGAAGGCGAGACCTGGAGTGCGCCGCGGCGCCTGATCACTTCGCCGTTCATCAACATCAGCACTTTGGTGAAAGGCGCACCGTTCCTGTATGCCGACGGGTCGATGGGACTGCCGGTGTATCACGAATCCTTGAGCAAGTTCGCCGAGATGCTGCATCTGGATGCGGCAGGCAATGTGACCGACAAGCAGCGTCTGGCCCGGGCCGGCCAAGGCACGTTGCAACCGGTGGTGCTGGTGAAGAACCCGAAGGAGGCCTTGGTGCTGACGCGCTATTCCGGCCAGGACAATCCGCATCTGGCGCGCAGTCTTTCGACCGAAGATGGCGGACGGCACTGGAGTGCACTGGAAAAATCGTCCTTCCCCAACCCCGATGCGGCCTTGTCGGCCACGGTGTTGCAGGATGGACGTTTGCTGGCAGTGCTGAACCATCAGGAGCAGGGGCGCGACAGCCTGTCCCTGATGTTGTCGGCGGACGGTGGGCGCAGCTGGAAAGAGCTGCGTCGCCTGGAAGAGATGCGCGTGGTGCGCGACAAGAAACTGGACGAGAAGCAATGTCTGCGCATCGTGCAGGGGCTGATACAGAATTCCGACCCGCTGCTGGCGCACGCTCCCGCTGCGACGCTGGACGAATATGTGGATTCCGCCAAAGCCAGAGTGCGCGCCGACGGCGGCTGCGGTTTTGAGTTCTCCTATCCCTATCTGATCCAGGCGCGCAATGGCGATTTCCATCTCACTTACACCTGGAACCGGGTATTCATCAAACACGTCACGTTCGATCAGACTTGGTTGAACCGTCATTTGAAAAAGGGTGCAGATGCAACTCGACACTGATCTGACCGGGCTGTTCGGTATCACGCTCGCCCTCTTCGCGCTGCTCGTCCGTGTGCCGCGTGTCATGGCGTTCCCGTCGCGCCAAAGGGCCGGAGTATTGGTTGGTGCGATCGTCGTGTTTTCGATTCCGCTGTGGGGTGTTTCGCTGGCGGGCTTCGTGCGCGGCATCACGGGTGATCTGAGTGTTCCAACCTTGGTGTTGCTGGCGCTGGCCGCGGTGCGCTCGTTATCGGGATACGTTCTGGTTGAAGAAGCGAACCGGTATTCGATGCTGAAGGCGATCCTGATCGCCGCCGCGGTGTTCTACCCATTCGCGTTGGGTTTCAGCCTGTTCGATCCCTATCGCCTGGGGTATGGCAACCTGTGGTTCATGCTGGCGTTGCTGGGCTTGGCGGTGTGGTCCGGCTTGCGCTATTCCACACTGCTCGCGCTGTGTGTCGCCCTGGCCGTGGCGGCATGGACTGCCGGCTGGTACGAGTCCCCCAACCTTTGGGACTATCTGCTCGATCCGTGGCTGGCGATCTATGCCGGCGCGATGCTGCTAAAGCACCGGCTGGCAGGTTGGAGAAAGATGCATGCCTAGCTTGGGTCGCAACGATTACCGGACTTTGCTGCTGGCTGCGTTGGGCGGCGCCCTGGAGTTCTACGACTTCATCATCTTCGTGTTCTTCGCGGCGGTCATCGCGCAACTGTTCTTTCCGCCCGACATGCCGGACTGGCTGCGCCAGGTGCAGACCTTCGGCATCTTCGCGGCGGGCTATCTGGCGCGCCCGCTGGGAGGGATAGTCATGGCGCACTTCGGCGACCTGTTCGGGCGCAAGCGCATGTTCATGTTGAGCATCCTGCTGATGGCGCTGCCGACGCTGGCCATCGGTCTGTTGCCGACCTATGCGGTGATCGGCATCTGGGCGCCGTTGCTGTTGCTGGCGTTGCGCGTGCTGCAGGGCGCAGCCATCGGCGGCGAAGTGCCGGGGGCGTGGGTGTTCGTCACCGAGCATGTGCCGTCGCGCCATGTCGGTTTCGCCTGCGGCACGCTGACCGCCGGATTGACCGGCGGCATCCTGCTGGGCTCATTGGTGGCGGCTGCCGTGATTCGCGCTTACGCGCCTGACCAGCTGCTGGCGGAAGGGTGGCGTGTGCCGTTTATCCTGGGCGGTGTCTTCGGGCTGGTGTCGGTATGGCTGCGCCAGTATCTGCATGAGACGCCGGTGTTCAAGGAGATGCAGGCGCGGCAACAGCTGGCTGATGAATTGCCGTTGAAGACCGTGGTGCGAGCGCACCGTCCGGCAGTGGTGCTCACCATGCTGCTGACCTGGCTGCTTTCCGCCGCCATCGTGGTGATGATCCTGATGACCCCGACTCTGGTGCAGAAGCTGTTTGCCATTCCTGCAGCTACTGCATTGCAGGCGAACAGCATCGCCACCTTGTTTCTGAGTATCGGTTGCATCACCTTCGGTGCGCTGTCCGATCGTTATGGCGCCGGCCGCGTGCTGGCGGCCGGTTGCGTGGCATTGGGGGCGACTTCCTGGTTGTTCTACCAACAGATGGGCGTGGCGCCGCAATACATCTATGCGCTGTATGCATTATGCGGATTTTTCGTCGGAGTGATCGGCGTCGTGCCCAGCACGGCGGTGCGGTTATTCCCGCCTGCGGTGCGCTTCTCCGGCCTGTCCTTCGCCTACAACGTGGCCTATGCCGTATTCGGTGGTTTGACGCCGGTGCTGGTGAGTCTGCTGTTGCGTTTCGATGCTTTGGCGCCTGCGCATTATGTGGCCGCACTCTGTGTGGTCGGCGTGGGGTTGGGCATGTATCTGCGGCGGCATGAGTTGGTTATCAGGTAGCGCGCTTGTGCGACAATGCGCGCCGAAAAGAGCGCGAGAACGCGCCGAGCAGTGACCACATTTTCAGAATAGGGATCTCTTTGGAAAACCTCAAGCGATTGCTCGCATCGGATATGGCCGCAGTGGATGCGGTGATCCGCACCCGTTTGCACTCCGAAGTCGCGCTGGTCAATCAGGTCGGCGAATACATCGTCAACAGCGGCGGCAAGCGGCTGCGCCCGGCACTGGTGCTGTTGTCGGCACAGGCTTTCGGCTATGGCGGCAAGCAGCATCACGAGCTGGCGGCGGTGGTGGAGTTCATCCATACTGCGACCCTGCTGCATGACGATGTGGTGGATGAATCCGAGCTGCGCCGCGGTCGCGAAACGGCCAATGCGCTGTTCGGTAACGCGGCCAGTGTGCTGGTCGGCGATTTCCTGTACTCGCGCTCCTTCCAGATGATGGTGGACGTGGGCGAGATGCGCGTGATGCAGACCTTGGCCGACGCGACCAACGTGATCGCCGAGGGCGAAGTGTTGCAACTGCTCAACTGCCACGATGCGGATGTCGACGTTCCCAATTACATGCGCGTCATTCACTACAAGACCGCCAAATTGTTCGAGGCGGCGATGCGGCTCGGTGCGATTCTGGGCAAGGCTTCTGCTGCCGATGAAGAGGCGGCTGCCAAATACGGTATGCATCTCGGTACCGCGTTCCAGTTGATCGACGACGTGCTGGATTACTCCGCCGACGAAGCGCAAACCGGCAAGCATCTTGGCGACGATCTGGCCGAAGGCAAGCCGACGCTGCCTTTGATCTATGCCATGCAGCACGGCGCGAAAGAGCAGGCTGCCGTGGTGCGTGAAGCTATCGAGCAGGGCGACGTGGGCAAGTTCACCGAGGTGTTGGCGATCATTCGCGATACAGGCGCGCTGGAGTTCACGCGCCAGCAGGCATTGCGCGAAACGGAGGCTGCTTGCGCCGCAATCGCTTCACTTGCCGATTCTAAATACAAGCAGTGTCTGTTAGAATTGGCGCACTTTGCCGCTACGCGGCAATTTTAGTTCTACCAATTTCGGGGTGTAGCTCAGCCTGGTAGAGTACTGCGTTCGGGACGCAGGAGTCGGAGGTTCGAATCCTCTCACCCCGACCAATTCTTTGGCCGCCACTGTGCGGCCTTCTGTGGAGTGGGGCGCATGAGTCGCTTACTTTTTCTGCTGGCCGTCATCGTGGTCGTTTATCTGCTGCTGAGGTCCTTTCGCAGACAAGCGCCCAAGCAGGACGTGTCTGCTCCGGCGGAAGAGATGGTGCGTTGCGCGCAGTGCGGCGTGCACCTGCCCAAAAGCGAAAGCATCATGGCGGGCGGCAATTTCTATTGCACTGATGCGCATCGCCGCGAACACACCTCCAGGTAGCCCCGATGCGGGATAGCCTGTCCCTCACCGGTTCTTTCCCTTCCTTGCAAACGGCGGCGCCGTTATCGCAAGAGAGTCTGTGGCGTTCAATCAGTTTTTTCAATCTCTACCGCCTGGTCTTGGGCGGTGTGTTGATGCTGATGGCATCGATCTTCGGCGAAGCCCTGTCATTGGGTACGGGGCAGCAGTCGTGGTTCTTCTGGGTCAGTGCCGGTTACACCTTGCTGGTGCTGGCTTCGGTGTTGGCGGTCAATCTGCGCAAGGCACGCGCCGGTCTGCAACTGGGATTTCAGGTTTGCACCGATATCGTTGCCGTCATGCTGCTGATCTATTTCGGCGGCGGTATTCAAAGCAATCTCGGCATGTTGTTGCTGGTATCGCTGGCACTGGCCGGCCTGATCAGCCGGGGGCGCATCACCTTGTTGTATGCCGCGCTCGCCAGTATCGCCATACTGCTGGAACACGGTTATTCGGTGTTGACGCGCGATGCGTCGGTGGCCCTGTTCCTGCAGGCGGGGATTCTGAGCACTTCTTATTTTGCGTTGGCCTGGTTGGCTCATACGCTGTCCAAATATGCCGTGGCCAGCGAGAAACTGGCTTTTCTGCGTGGGGTGGATCTGTCCAACATGGCCGAAGCCAACCGCCTGATGATCCAGGATATGCCGGATGGGGTGTTGGTGGTGGATGAGCGCGGTGTTGTGCGCCAGTCCAATCCCGGTGCAGAAAGAATGCTGGGTTATGTGTTCCCGCCGAGCGGAAAGACGCGGTTGGCGGAGTGCTCGCCTGTGCTGGAAGCGCTGTTCGCCGCCTGGCGCCAAAATAAAGCGCTCGGACATGAAGTGCTGCGTCTGCCAGGCACCAACCATCCGGTGCGCGTGCGCTTCCTGCCGGTACAGCGCGAAGGTTTTTGGGGGGCGGTGCTGGTGCTGGAGGATTTGCAGCGCGTGCAGGAACAGGCGCAACAGTTCAAGCTCGTTGCGCTGGGGCGATTGACCGCGAACATCGCGCATGAGGTGCGCAATCCGCTGTCGTCCATCAGCTATGCGGCTGAGTTATTGAAGGAGCAGGAACACGCTCCGGCGCAGGCGCGCTTATTCGAGATCATCCTGGACAACGCGGCGCGTTTGGACCGTATCGTGCAGGATGTGATGCAGATCAACCGTCGAGACCGCGTGCAGACGGAGACCTTGGATCTGGAGGCGCGTCTGCAGGAGGTGGTCGAGAACCTGTGTCAGGTGGAACAGGTGTCGCGCTCGGTGTTCGATTTGCATGTCGATCCGTCATGTAAGGCGCGCTTCGATCGCGGACACTTCGAGCAGGTGCTATGGAACCTGTGTCGCAACGCCTTGCGTTATAGTCAAAAACGACCGGCTAGTGTTCGAGTGCGCGCTTTCGTTTCCGATGAAGGAAGGGCGGTGCTGGAGGTGTTGGATGACGGAACGGGCGTGCCGGCCGATGCGGTGCAGAAATTGTTCGAGCCTTTCTTCACCACGGATGCGGGAGGGACGGGTCTGGGGTTGTACATCGCGCGTGAACTATGCGAGGCGAATGGCGCGATGATCGAATACAGGCGAACGCTTGAGGGCGGGGCATGTTTCCGCATCATATTTGGGGGTGGTAATGAGTCTTGAGGCAAGAGCCATTCCGCGTGTGCTGGTGGTGGATGACGAGGCGGACATCCTGGAGCTGCTGGAACTGGCGCTGGTGCGCATGGGGCTGGAAGTGGTGCGCGCGAGCGGCGTACAGCAGGCCAAGCAATGTCTGGATGCGCAGGGCTTTGATCTTTGTCTCACTGACATGCGCATGCCGGACGGTGAAGGGGTGGAGGTGGTGCGCCATATCGCCGAACGGAGGCTGGATGTGCCCGTGGCTGTGATCACCGCGCACGGCAATCTGGAAAATGCCGTGGCGGTACTCAAGGCGGGAGCGTTCGACTATCTGACCAAACCGGTGGCACTCGATCAATTACGGGCACTGGTCTCCTCGGCGCTCAGGCTGCCCGCGGCCAATGCGACGTCGAGAGAGGGCGAGCGCACCTTGCTGGGCAGCTCGCCCGCCATGGCGCAAGTGCGCGAATTGATCGGGCGCGTGGCACGCAGCCAGGCGCCGGTGCATATCAGCGGCGAGTCCGGCAGCGGCAAGGAATTGGCCGCGCGCCTGATCGTGGAAAAGAGCGCGCGGCGCGAACAGCCGTTCGTCGCGGTGAACTGCGGTGCAATCCCTGAAAACCTGATGGAGAGTGAGTTTTTCGGCTACCGCAAAGGCGCTTTTACCGGTGCCGACAAGGATAGGGAGGGTTTTTTCCAGGCGGCGAATCAGGGGACCTTGCTGTTGGACGAGGTGGCCGATCTGCCGATGGCGATGCAGGTCAAGCTGTTGCGCGCCATTCAGGAAAAAAAGGTGCGGCGCGTCGGCGCGACGCAGGAAGAAGCGGTGGATGTGCGCATTCTTAGCGCCACTCATCGTGATCTGGCGAAATGTGTGCAACAAGGCACCTTCCGGCAAGACCTCTATTACCGCCTGAACGTCATTTCGCTACAGATGCCGTCTTTGCGCGAAATGCGCGAGGATGTGCCGGAGATCGCCAGTCAGGTGCTGGAGCGGCTGCGCGGAGATTCGACGGCCAAGTTCTCTGCCCAGGCGTTGCGGGAGCTGGCGAGCTACGACTTCCCCGGCAATGTGCGCGAGTTGGAGAACATCATCGAGCGTGCGCTGGCATTGTGTCAGGGGGGTGTCATTACGCCCGTGGACTTGCAGTTGAGATCAGTGCAGACGGCGCCTGGGGAGGTCAGGGCAGGAGGCGCTGGCAAGTACCCGCTCACTGACTATCTTGATCGAATCGAACGTGAAGCCATCCTGGAGGCGCTGCACCAGACGCATTTCAACCGCACTGCGGCCGCCAAGATACTGGGGGTGACGTTCCGTGCCCTGCGCTACCGCATGGAGCGGCTGTCCATCTCCGATAAGGATAAAGTCGATTGAAGCTGGATGCGCAAGGCTGGTTGAGCGGGGTGCGGCGCGTGGCCTCGCCCAATCATGACGCCCGCCCGCCGGGCACGCCCACCGGATTGCTGGTCATCCACAATATCAGTCTGCCGCCCAATGAATACGGCGGGAACGCGATCGAGCGCTTCTTCACCAATGCGCTGGATCATTCGGAGCACCCTTACTTTGAGCAACTCAAGGGGGTTCGGGTGTCATCCCATTTTCTGGTGCGGCGCGACGGACAGATAGTGCAGTTCGTGCCGTGTAACAAACGTGCCTGGCATGCCGGCGTCTCGACTTGGCGCGGGCGCACGCGCTGCAACGACTTCTCCATCGGAATCGAGCTTGAAGGTAGCGACTTCGAGCCATTTACAGAGCGCCAGTATGCTGCCTTGGTGCGCCTGACTCGGTGCCTCAAACGCGCCTATCCGATACGCGATATTACGGGCCATTCCGATATTGCGCCTGAACGCAAGACCGATCCCGGGCCGTTTTTTGATTGGGATATGTATAAAAAACGGCTGAAATGAATTCCGGTTTTCACGAATTCTTCACTGCGCCAAAAATAAAAAAGTTATAGACCAATAAGTAAAAGATATAGACCAAAATTCTTCTTGCATAAATTTAGTGATGCACTAGAATTAGTCGAAATTCAGGTGTCATACCACTAGATGTAGTGGTTTTGGTTTTGGCGGGGTTCGGCGCGTTTGCCGAGCCCGGCTCAAGCAATTAAAGGGGAATTTATATGTTGCTTGCTTCTAATAGTGTTTCTTCTGCTGTTCCATCCATGCTTGTAAAACAAGATTCTGAGTCAGTCGCATCCTCCTCTGGTTTGCCGCTGGATCAATACAAGGTAATTCGTCGTAACGGTTCCGTGGTCTCGTTCGAGCCGGGCAAAATTTCTATCGCTGTGACCAAGGCGTTTATCGCGGTCAACGGCGGGCAAGGGGCTGCGTCGGCGCGCGTGCGCGAACTGGTTGAGCAATTGACCGCGAACGTGGTGAATGCGCTGGTTCGTCGTCAGCCGCATGGCGGCACCTTGCATATCGAGGATATTCAGGATCAGGTTGAGTTGTCCCTGATGCGTTCCGGCGAGCACGACGTGGCGCGTTCTTATGTGCTGTATCGCGAGCAGCGTACTCGTGAGCGCTCCAAGAGCAAGGCCGAGACTGAGACGGCGCATGCGCTGAACGTAAGGGATGGCGACACGCTCCGTCCGCTGGATGTGGCGGAATTGGCTGCGCAGATCAAGGCTGCCTGCGCGGGGCTGGGTTCCGCTGTCGATGCAGAAAAGATACTCAAGCACACATTGAAGGACCTGTACGACGGCGTCGCCCTCGAAGAGGTGCGCAAGTGCGCCATTCTTTCCGCACGTACGCTGATCGAGCAAGATCCGGCCTACAGCTTTGTTACATCCCGTTTGTTGCTCAATAACATCTGCTGCGAGATCCTTGGCGAGGCAGTGACTCAGGACGATATGGCGGTGCGTTACGCCGAATATTTCCCGAAATTCATCAAGCGCGGCATCGAAGCCGAGTTGCTGAACGAAGAATTGGCGCATTTTGACCTGGAGCGTCTGGCCAAGGCGCTGGATTCCAGCCGCGACCTGCAGTTCAATTATCTGGGTTTGCAGACGCTGTATGACCGTTACTTCCTGCACGTGGAAGACCGCCGTATCGAATTGCCGCAAGCGTTCTTCATGCGCGTGGCGATGGGGCTGAGTCTGAACGAGATACATCGCGAAGAACGCGCGATCGAGTTCTACCGCCTGTTGTCCAGCTTCGATTTCATGAGTTCCACGCCGACCTTGTTCAATTCGGGTACGCGTCGTTCCCAGCTGTCTTCCTGCTACCTGACCACGGTGGCGGACGACCTGGACGGTATCTATGAGGCGTTGAAAGAGAACGCGCTGCTATCCAAGTTCGCCGGCGGCTTGGGCAACGACTGGACCAACGTGCGTGCACTGGGTAGCCACATCAAGGGTACCAACGGCAAGTCGCAAGGCGTGGTGCCTTTCCTGAAAGTGGTGAACGACACCGCCGTGGCGGTGAATCAGGGCGGCAAGCGCAAGGGCGCGGTGTGCGCGTATCTGGAGACTTGGCACCTCGACATCGAGGAATTCCTGGAACTGCGCAAGAACACCGGCGACGACCGTCGTCGCACGCACGACATGAATACCTCGAACTGGATTCCCGACCTGTTCATGAAACGTGTGATGGACGGGGCGGAGTGGACGCTGTTCTCACCTTCCACTTGCCCTGATCTGCACGACAAATTTGGTACGGAGTTCGAGAAGGCTTATCTGGGCTATGAGGCCAAGGTCGCCAGTGGCGAACTGAAGCTGTTCAAGAAAGTGCCTGCGCAGTCGCTGTGGCGCAAGATGCTGACCATGCTGTTCGAAACCGGCCATCCGTGGGTCACCTTCAAGGATCCGTGCAATATCCGCAGTCCGCAGCAACACGTGGGCGTGGTGCATAGCTCCAATTTGTGCACCGAGATCACGCTGAATACTTCGGACAGCGAAATCGCGGTTTGCAACCTGGGATCGGTCAACTTGGCGGCGCATCTGTATCCCAAGGGGCATGCCAAGGCGGGGCAGATTGACCATGACAAGCTGAAGCGCACGGTAAATACGGCCATGCGCATGCTGGACAATGTGATCGACATCAACTACTACGCAGTGGCCAAGGCGCGCAATTCCAACCTCAAGCACCGTCCGGTCGGTCTGGGCATCATGGGCTTCCAGGATTGCCTGCACGATCTGCGCATTCCCTATTCGTCCGAAGCGGCGGTCGAGTTCGCCGACCGTTCGATGGAAGCGGTCTGCTATTACGCGTATTGGGCATCCAGCGAATTGGCGGAAGAGCGTGGCCGTTATGCGAGCTACCGCGGCAGCCTGTGGGACAAGGGCATCTTGCCGCAAGACAGCCTGAACCTGCTGCGCGAACAGCGCGGCGGATTTGTCGATGTGGACATGTCGTCCAGCATGGATTGGGACGCATTGCGTTCACGCATCCAGCAATTCGGCATGCGTAACTCGAACTGCGTGGCCATCGCGCCGACCGCGACGATCTCCAACATCATCGGCGTGTCGGCCTGTATCGAGCCGACCTACCAGAACATCTTTGTGAAATCCAACCTGTCCGGCGAATTCACGGTCATCAACGAGCATCTCGTGGCCGACCTGAAGCAAATGGGCTTGTGGGATGAAGTGATGATCGCCGACCTGAAGTATTTCGACGGCAGTCTGGCCAAGATCGACCGCATTCCGGCCGAATTGCGCAGCTTGTATGCCACTGCATTCGAAGTTGAACCGAAGTGGCTGATCGAAGCCGCCTCGCGCCGTCAGAAGTGGATCGACCAGGCGCAGTCGCTCAACATCTATATGTCCGGGGTGTCGGGCCGCAAGCTGGATGAAACATACAAACTGGCATGGTTGCGCGGTTTGAAGACCACCTATTACTTGCGCACTTTGGGTGCGACATCGGCAGAAAAATCCACTTCACGTGCCGGTTCGTTGAATGCGGTCTCGAGCGGTGGCGGTACAGGCGATGTATCTGCCGCCCCAGTGGTGGAAGAAGCGAAGTTCTGCTCTATCGACAATCCTGAATGTGAGGCTTGTCAGTAATTTGTCCGCATGTTGATTGCGGTGAAGGCTAACTTGTGAAGTAAGTTAAACCCGGAATGGGTGGCCGGAGCCATAACCCCGAGTGCGAAGCCTGCCAGTAAGGCTAATGAGTTCGCCCACGGCGAACATTAAGAAGTAAAGGAATAACATGCTAAATTTTGAAGACGATATCACTCCTGCCGCGGCTTCGGCTGCTGCGCGCATGGCATCGATGGAAATCGGTGCTGCGATGAAAAGCGATACGAACGAGCACTCTTACACGATTGCCTCGACCTCTACCGGGCGCATTCGGGTGGAAGACAAGCGCATCATCAATAGCAGTGCCGACGTCAACCAACTGGTGCCGTTCAAGTACAAGTGGGCTTGGGAGAAGTATCTCGCCGGCTGCGCCAATCACTGGATGCCGCAAGAGATCAACATGTCGGCCGACATCGCGCTGTGGAAGAATCCAAACGGTCTGACCGAGGACGAGCGTCGCCTGGTCAAGCGCAATCTGGGCTTCTTTACCACGGCCGATAGCTTGGCGGCGAACAACATCGCGCTGGGCACCTACCGCCATATCACCAATCCGGAGTGCCGCCAGTTCCTGCTGCGCCAGGCCTTCGAGGAGGCGATCCACACCCATGCCTACCAGTACATCGTGGAAAGCCTGGGGTTGGACGAGGGGGAAGTGTTCAACATGTACCACGAGGTGCAAAGCATCCGCGACAAGGACGAGTTCCTGTTGCCGTTCATCGACGTGCTGACCAACCCTGAATTCAAGACCGGCACGCCGGAAAACGACCAGAAACTGTTGCGCAGCCTGATCGTGTTCGCCTGCATTATGGAAGGTTTGTTCTTCTATGTCGGCTTCGTGCAGATACTGGCGCTGGGTCGCCAGAACAAGATGACCGGCGCGGCCGAGCAATACCAGTACATCCTGCGCGACGAATCCATGCACTTGAACTTCGGTGTGGACGTCATCAATCAGATCAAGCTGGAGAACCCGCATCTGTGGACCCCGGCTTTCCGTGAAGAGATTCGAGGTCTGATCCAGAAGGGGGTAGAGCTGGAATATCGCTATGCCGAAGACACCATGCCGCGCGGCGTGCTGGGTCTGAATGCGGGCATGTTCAAGGAATATCTGCGTTTCATCGCCAATCGCCGTTGCCAGCAGATCGGTATCGAAGTCTTGTATCAAGGAGCGACCAATCCGTTCCCGTGGATGGCGGAGATGATCGATCTCAAGAAAGAGAAGAACTTCTTTGAGACGCGCGTGACGGAATACCAGACAGGTGGCGCACTATCCTGGGATTGATGGTCAATCAATCATCATCACGGACGGGGAAACCCGCCTCGAATTAAAATGCAGTAATCCCAAAACGGCCCGGTTTATAACCGGGCCGTTTTCTTTTAAGCATCGAACGAACGCCCTCTCCCGATGAGGCTGGTATGCGTAAGTCGATATGTTGTCTGGTTGAAATACTGGGACAAAAAAGCAGATGAAATTTTATCGTCGTCCTGATTTGGAAAATGCGAGAGGGAAAGTTATGCAAAAAATGTAAAAAGTTACAATTAGATATTGACATGGAGCACAAATCAGCTAAAGTCGCAACCGCAAGATGTAGTAAAAAAATACATCAACCGCCACTAGGGATAGTGGCTGAAATGGCCCAAAAAGGGGACTTGATTTGCGCGTACTTGATATCCAAGAAGGAACAAATATCTAATGGTGCCCTTTGTGCTTATGGCGCAATTGAATAGCGAGAAGCTTTCTCAGGGGAATCACTCCCTCCAATATTTAGGATCATCGGCAAGAGTTAATGTGGCTGCGCGATCGATCTCTCTGCAAAGTAATTTCAACCCACAGGCTATGAAAGATCCCCACTTGATGATGACAAGGGGTGACATAGCACAAACCGATTTTGTATCGGGGCCAGCCTCTCTGTCGTTGCGGGTCTTAAAAGGGAAGGTTGTCAGTCAAAATTCACGGAATCGTTTGTGTTTACCAAGCCTGCGAGGCAGGGGCGGCTTCCGTGAATAGACAAGGGCTGCCAAGGCAGTCTTTGTTGCAAGAGCTTCAGTCATGCCGCATGGCGGTGTGCTGAGGGTGTAGTAGTTGTCTAGTTGTAGTGTTGTTTTTTGTTAACTTTCACCACTCAAGGAGGTTGAAATGGTAGCAGCAAAGAAAGCTAAACCAGCAGCGAAAAAGGCGGCTGCAAAGAAGCCCGCAGCTAAAAAAGTAGCAGCAAAGAAGCCCGTGGCAGCAAAGAAAGTTGCTGCGAAGAAGCCAGCAGCGAAAAAAGTAGCAGCCAAGAAGCCAGCTGCTAAAAAAGCTGTAGCAAAGAAACCCGCAGCGAAAAAAGTAGCAGCAAAGAAGCCAGCTGCTAAAAAAGCTGTAGCAAAGAAACCCGCAGCGAAAAAAGTAGCAGCAAAGAAGCCAGCTGCTAAAAAGGCTGTAGCAAAGAAACCAGCAGCGAAAAAAGTAGCAGCAAAGAAACCCGCTGCTAAAAAAGCTGTAGCAAAGAAACCGGCAGCAGCGAAAAAAGTAGCAGCAAAGAAACCCGCTGCTAAAAAAGCTGTAGCAAAGAAACCGGCAGCAGCGAAAAAAGTAGCAGCCAAGAAGCCAGCTGCTAAAAAAGCTGTAGCAAAGAAACCAGCAGTAGCGGCTAAGCCCGTAGCAACCCCGGCTGCGACGACACTGGCTCCTTCGGCTCCGGCTCCTGTGCGCCCAGCTGCGACTTGGCCTTTTCCCACACCCGGCATCAGCAAGCCGAACTAATGTGGTGGGAGGCTGTGAAGGCAGCCCCAAATAGGCAGCATTGGGGCTGATTCACGGTTGTCGGATAGCGAGCCGGACAGGCTCGGTAGTAGTGTGCTTTCGTGCTTGAGAAGGTGCGCGGGGTTTGTCCCCTCTAGGAAACGTAAGGTAACTTTGCTTGGCGTATCGTAGCGGTCTGCGTAGTGCAAAGGCTCGTACCGCTATCTGACAACGGCAAGTTCGGCAATTCTTGCCATGATTGCGTGGAGGGACTCGTGCCCTCTATCGAATCAGGTGCAGACAAACATCCAAATCACTGGAGGGGGTTTGCTCCCTCTGAAAAAAGTGAGTCTGTTTTCTCTCTCGATTTTCAGTACAAACAAGGCGCTCAGGCTAGTTTCACGCTGTATAGGGTGATGGGAGCGTCGCTGTTCTTGTCGAAAGCGATCCCTGTTTCAACGCCAGCACGTGCGATGTCAGCGGCATCATTGCAACGTGCATAGGCCTGATGCATGGCGCCCAGAGCGAACTCATGCCCCGAGCCGATAGCCCAGTATTGCGTGTATTCGAATACCTCGCGCATCGAATAGATGGCGAAAATGCCGCTGGCATTGGCTATCAGTGCGGTGATCTGGCTCGATTCGTAGGGATCTTCTTCATCCTCCTTTGGATTGAGGAAGCACTCTTCTTTCAAGATGGGATGCAGCTTGCGGAAGGTTTCAAAAATCGCTGCCTTGCTGTTAAGCTGCACATCCGGCGTTTTGGCAAGCAGGTTGGACAGCACCAGATGGTGTGCCGCACTGCCGCATACGCCGACGTAACTGTCGCCGATGTGCAAAATCTTGTCGTGCGACGCGTCCTGCATGGCATGCAAACGCGTGTTGCCGAAAGTGGTCAGGGTGTCGGCCGCGATGGCGGCATAACCGTTCTTTTTGACAGCGACGATAGTAGTCATACGAAACTTCCTTTATAAGCCCTAGGCGCAATTTTATCATCGATGTTGTATAGCACCCCGCTCCCTTACCCGGCAGATGCCAGTGCCTACTTTGCGGCAATCCGCGATTTGCCTTGGGCCGCATGGCTGGATAGCGGTGGAAGCGGGCGCTATGACATCCTCGTCGCCCGGCCAGTTGCTACTTTGGTCACGTACGGCGAACAAACAGAGTTACGAGATGCCTCCGGTCTGCATTATTCGCAGGATGATCCCTTTTCGATATTGCGCGGGCAGCTGGGTGAGGCGATTTTGCCTATGCCGGACATCCCGTTTGCCGGAGGTGCGCTGGGTTATTGGGGATATGACCTTGCGCGCCGCTATCAGCGCATTCCAGAAATTGCACAAGATGCCGAACATCTGCCGGAGATGGCAGTCGCCATCTACGATTGGGCGATCATCCTCGACCATCAGGAGCTGAGCGCGCGGTTGGTGTCGCGGCAGCGCCATGCCGAAACAGCGCAAATTCTGCCGCAGATTCTGGCGCGACTGAACCACACATCAGCAACGGGGCGGAGGGAGTCGTTTTGCGTGCAGGGAACGATCACTTCCAACTTTACATCGACGACTTATGAAAATGCATTCGAGACGGTGCAGAAATATTTGCACGAAGGCGATTGCTATCAGGTCAATCTTGCGCAACGCTATGCTGCACCGGCATCGGGCGATGCGTTTTCCGCCTACATCGAGTTGCGCCGCTTGAGTCCTGCGCCGTACTCCGCCTTCCTTGATTGGCCGCAAACCCAGATCCTATGCGCCTCTCCGGAGCGATTCCTGCAGGTAAAGGAGGGCTTGGTGGAGACCAGGCCGATCAAGGGCACGCGAGCGCGCAATGCAGATGCAACTGAAGATGCGCGGCTGGCTGCAGAGTTGCGTCAGCACCCGAAAGACCGCGCCGAGAATCTGATGATCGTCGATCTGCTGCGCAACGACCTTGGCAAAAGCTGCGTACCCGGTTCGGTACGCACCCCGAAACTGTTCGAAGTGGAAAGTTTTTCCAATGTGCATCATCTGGTCAGCACAGTGCAGGGCAAGTTGGCTGCGGGATGCGATGCGCTTGAGGTATTGCAAGACTGTTTTCCCGGTGGCTCCGTCACCGGGGCTCCCAAGCAGCGTGCCATGGAGATCATTGAGCAGCTGGAGCCACACCGCCGCGGTGTGTATTGCGGGGCTATCGGCTATATCGGGCACGACGGCAACATGGACACCAACATCGCAATCCGTACCTTGGTGTATTCAAATGGCGAGATACGTTGTTGGGCGGGAGGGGGGCTGGTGGCCGATTCGCAGTGTGCTGCGGAATATCAGGAGACGTTGGACAAAGCGGTGGCAATGCTGGAAGTACTGCGGCGTTTCGGCGGCAAGGTCGATTAGCTGGCCCCGCGAAGCGGTGCTTTTAACATATCTCAATATCAGCGTTTCAGCTTCTCGCCGACCTTGGCGTCGAACTTTTCCTTGTTGATGACGAAGCGCTCATGCCGGCCTTTGGAGATCAGGTCTACGCCATCGTGCGCTTCGACCTGAAAGACCAACCTGCGGCCATCCACCTCGATCAACTCGACGCGGGCGGTGACTTCCAGGCCGGGCGGGGTGGCTGCCTGATGGCTGACGTCGATATGCGTACCGACCGTTTGTTCCTGCGGCCAGTCGATATGTGGATTGACGCATTTGATGCAGGCCCATTCCAGAAAACCGACCATGAACCCGGTAGCGAAGACTTCCGGCATCGCAAGAAACTCTTCGGCTTCAGGATAGAGTGCGGGAACGGTTTTCGAGGAGGGCACCATAAATTTGTGCTGGTATTTGATGCCGGGTCGCAAGGTGTCTTTCATTTGATGGTGGCCTCAAATGCTAGGCGGGAATGCTCTTTACTCGGGTGATGCGTATCACTTCGGGAATCTTGCGCAGGCCGCGCATGACACTGGCCAGGTGCTGGCGGTGATTTACCTGCAAAGTGAAATAGAGGGCAGTGTATTCGCCTTCGCTGGTGAAGTGCACGTTCTCGATGTTGGATTCCGCATCAGCGATGGAAGCGGCGACCTTGGCCAGCACGCCGCGCTGGTTGGCGACGATGAGCTTGATGCTGACCTCAAACAGTTTGCTGATGCTCTTGTCCCACACCACGTCCATCCATTCCTCGTTGCCGCTGCGCCCCTTGCGCAGCGAAGGGCAGTCGTGAGTGTGGACAATGAGGCCCTGTCCGCTCTTGATGACGCCGATGATAGGATCGCCGGGGATGGGGCGGCAGCATTTGGCATATTGCACGGCCATGCCTTCGGTGCCGAGCAAAGTGATGACGCCGCTCGAATTGACATTCGGGCGAGTGTTTTCACCCTCATGCATCCTGGCGAGTTGGCGCGCGATGACCATGTTCAGGCGGCGTCCCAGGCCGATATCGGCACAGAGCTCTTGCCTTGATTTGGCACCGGTTTCCTTCAGTACACGCTCCCAGCACATGTCCTCGATGTCTTGCAGTTTTCGCCCGAGCGAATTGAGGGCCTGTCCCAGCAGGCGTTCGCCCAGCTTGGCGGATTCCTCCAGATGCATGGTCTTGAGCGCATGACGTATCTCGCCGCGTGCCTTGCTGGTGACGACATAGCTCAGCCAGGCAGGATTCGGGTGCGCAAGCGGTGCGGTGACGATCTCGACGCGGTCACCGTTGTGCAATTCGGTGCGCAACGGGACGAGTTCGGCGTTCACCTTGGCGGCGACACAGCGGTTGCCGATGTCGGTGTGCACGCTGTAGGCGAAATCCACCGTGGTCGCACCGCGCGGCAGCGCATAGATCTTGCCTTTGGGCGAGAACACATACACCTCATCCGGGAACAGGTCGATCTTCAGATGTTCGAGGAACTCGACCGAGTCGCCGCTTTGGGCGAGACTTTCCAGCAGGCTTTGCAGCCATTGGTGCGTTTTCTGGTGCAGCTCATTGATCTGCGCTTCCGACGATTTATACAGCCAGTGCGAGGCCACGCCGCTTTCCGCCAGCTTGTTCATCTCGTGCGTGCGGATCTGCACTTCGATGGGCGTGCCGAAAGGGCCGAACAACGCGGTGTGCAGCGACTGGTAGCCGTTGGCTTTGGGAATGGCGATGTAATCCTTGAACTTGCCGGGGAAGGGCTTATATAACCCGTGCAGGACGCCCAGTGCCAGATAGCACGACGGTACATCCTCGACCAGCACGCGGAAACCGTAGATATCCAGCACTTGCGCGAAAGCCAGGGATTTGGTCTGCATCTTCTGGTAGATGCCATACAGATGTTTCTCGCGGCCGCGTACTTCGGCTTGAATGCTGTTTTCATCCAGACGCAGGCGGATGGCTTCCAGTATCTTGCTCACCACTTCGCGCCGGTTGCCGCGCGCGACTTTCAGTGCCTTGGACAATACGTGGTAGCGGTGCGGGTGCAGATACCTGAAGCTGAGATCCTCCAGCTCCTGATACAGCGTGTTCAATCCGAGGCGGTTCGCGATAGGAGCATAGATGTCCATCGTTTCGCGCGCGATGCGCTCGCTCTTTTCTTTCGACACCGAATCCAGCGTGCGCATATTGTGCAGGCGGTCGGCCAGCTTGATCAGGATGACGCGCACGTCGCGCGCCATCGCCATCAGCATCTTGCGGAAGTTCTCGGCCTGCGCGTCGGCCAGTGTCTCGAACTGGAGCTTGTCCAGCTTGCTCAGGCCGTCCACCAGCTCGGCTACGGGTTTGCCGAACTGCCCGGCGATCTGCTCGATACTAAAGCTGGTGTCTTCTGCCACGTCATGCAGCAGGGCTGCCGTGATGGCTTGCGCATCAAGATGCAGCGGGGTGAGGATGCGTGCGACAGCGATGGGGTGGGTGACATAAGGTTCACCCGATTGGCGCAACTGACCCTGGTGCGCGGCGCTGCTGAAGGCGAGCGCAGCTTCGATCTGCGCCACATCCTTAGGCTTCAGGTAGGCGGAGACCTCTTGCAGGAGCGTTTCAGCATCGGTCTGCGGCATGGGGCATGTAGCGAAAGAGCCGCCGGAGAAGCCCGGCGGCGTACGATCAGGCCATGCCGCGATTCAGGATCTCGATGCCGACTTTGCCTTCGCTGATCTCGCGCAAAGCGACGACCGTAGGCTTGTCCTTGGTGTTCTCCACCAGATATCCCGCGCCGTTGGCCAGCTGGCGCGCACGATAGGCGGCGGACAGGGTCAGCTCGAAACGGTTGGGGATGTATTTCATGCAATCTTCGACGGTGATACGTGCCATGGTGTGCTCCTATTCTTGCAATTGATTGATGAGGGTTGCGTGACGTGAGAGTTGGCTATCGCGGCGCAAGCCGACGGCGGTAATCACCGCCTCCAGTTGCTGCAAAGCCACGTCCAGCTTGTCGTTGATAATAACATAGTCGAACTCGGCGACATGCGAGATGTCCTCCTGTGCAGCATGCAGGCGGCGTGCGATGACTTCGGCGCTGTCCTGGCCGCGCCCCTTGAGACGGGTCTCCAGGGCTGCCAGCGACGGCGGCAAAATGAAGATGGAGATGGCGCGCGGCATCAATTTGCGCACTTGCGCTGCACCTTGCCAGTCGATCTCCAGCAGGATGTCACGACCCGAGGCAAGCTCGCTTTCTATCCAGGATTGCGAGGTACCGTAAAAATTGCCGTATACCTCGGCGCTTTCAAGGAAATCGCCGCGTTCGGCCATTTGCAGGAACTGTTCGCGGCTGACGAAGTGATAGTGCTTGCCGTTCGTCTCCCCGGGGCGCGCTGCGCGGGTGGTGTAGGAGATGGACAACGCGATCTGTTTGTTGCTGTTGAGCAGCGCGCCGACCAGGCTGGTCTTGCCTGCGCCGGAAGGCGCGCTGATGATGAAAAGGTTGCCGGACATGCTGTTCTCCTATTCGATGTTCTGTACCTGTTCGCGCATCTGCTCGATGAGGATCTTGATCTCCATCGCGCTGCGCGAGACTTCGGTGTCCACGGATTTAGAACCCAGGGTATTGGCTTCGCGGTGCAGTTCCTGCATCAGGAAATCCAGGCGTTTGCCGACCGCACCGCCTTTGTCCAGCACGCGCCGGACCTCGGCGAGGTGGGTCTGCAAACGCGAAAGCTCCTCGTCCACGTCGATCTTGCTGGCGTACAGGGTGATCTCCTGACGCACGCGCTCGTCATCCTCGCTGCCCAGAGCCTCAAACAGGCGTGTGCGCAACTTGGCTTCGTAAGCGGCGATGGCCCCGGGGATGCGCGGTGCCACGGCTACGCGCAGCGCTTCGATCTGCGTTACGCGCTCCAGCAGGAAAGTCTTGAGTTTCTCGCCCTCGCGCTGGCGTGCGGCGGCAAAATCTTTCAATGCCTGTTGCAGCAAGGTGTGCAGGGTGGCGTGCAGCGTCTCGGCGGAAAGGGCCGGGCTTTCCAGCACCCCGTTCCAGCGCAGCACATCGGCCACGGAAAGTTCGCGTGCATCCGGCAGCTTTTCGCGCACCTGGGTGCTCCACAAAGCCAGTTGCTGCACCATGTTCTGGTTCAGGCGGGCGGGCTCCTGCGCGGATTGGCGTGTGGCCAGGTTGATGCGGCATTCCACCTTGCCCCGGCCCATTTGCGCCGCGATGGCCTCACGCAAACCTGGTTCTTGTGAGCGCAGTTCGTCCGGCATGCGCAACTGCAGGTCGAGATAACGGGAGTTGACCGAGCGCAGCTCAAGCGTAAGCGAGCCGGAATCCAGTTCGGCGGCGACGGCGGCAAAGCCGGTCATGCTGTAGATCATTGAGGACTCCGAAAGAGGTGGAAAAAACATGGGCTGAACGCGGCGCATTATATTACGATTGCACCTTATCACTGTGTTTCGGAGTGGATCCGGGCCACAAAAAATCTAGGAAAAAGATGAAGTTTGCAGTTCACCAGGCCAATCACATCGGCGGTCGCAAGTACAACCAGGACCGAGTGGGATACGCCTATACCAATGACGCGTTGCTGCTGGTGCTGGCTGACGGCATGGGCGGGCATCTGCATGGCGAGATCGCCGCGCAGATCGCCGTCCAGACTTTCATGCGTGCGTTCGGCCGTCTTGAGCAGACGCGGGTGAAGGAGCCGGAAGTATTCCTGCGCGCGACCATGCGTGCCGGGCATGATGCCATCTTTGACTACGCGCGCGAGAAGGATCTGGGCGGAAATCCGGGCACGACCTGCGTGGCCGCTCTGGTGCAGGACGGGCAGATGTGGTGGGCACATGCCGGCGACTCGCGCTGTTATCTGCTGCGCGGCGATGCAGTCGCCGATGTGACACATGACCACTCCGTGGTCCAGCAGTGGGCGGACTGGGGCATCATCAGTCCGGACGAGATGAAGACGCATCCCGACCGCAACAAGATCACCAATTGCCTGGGCGGCGTGGAAGACATGTTCTATGTCGATGTTTCGGAGCCGACCCCCGTCCAATCCGGCGACACGCTGCTGCTTTGCAGCGACGGCTTCTGGAGTCCGCTAACCGACGGGGAGATGGCGCAGCTTTCATCCACGACTGCTTTGCCGGAGAGACTGGATGAGCTGGTCGGTATGGCCGTGTATCGCGAGGCAGCGCGTGCCGACAACACCACCGCCGTGGTGGCAAGGCTGAGCGAGCGTGAGGAAGAGCATGCTACCGAATCGCCGATATGTGTCATGCTGGACGAACAGTCCGTACTTTGACCAGCAAGCTATAATCCGCGCCGTTCTCAATACTTCCGAGGTTCCCCGTTATGCGTCCCAGTCAGCGTAAGCACGACCAGCTGCGTGCTATCCGTATCACCCGCCGTTACACCAAGCACGCCGAAGGCTCCGTGCTGATCGAGTGTGGCGATACCAAGGTCATTTGCACTGCCAGCGTCGAGGAGCGAGTGCCGCCGCACAAGAAAGGCAGCGGCGAAGGCTGGGTGACGGCGGAATACGGCATGTTGCCGCGCTCCACTGGTGAGCGCATGAGCCGCGAAGCGGCCAAAGGCAAGCAATCCGGCCGCACGCAGGAGATCCAGCGCCTGATCGGGCGCAGCCTGCGCGCCGTGGTCGATCTCGGCAAACTCGGCGAACGCACCATCCAGATCGACTGCGACGTGATCCAGGCCGACGGCGGCACGCGCACCGCCAGCATCACAGGCGCCTTCGTTGCGTTGCATGATGCGGTGACTGGCCTGATGAACAAAGGGCTGGTCAAAGAAACTCCGTTGAAAGACTTCATCGCCGCCATCTCCGTCGGCATCTACCAGGGCACGCCCGTGCTCGACCTCGACTATGTCGAAGATTCCGCCTGTGACACCGATATGAACGTGGTGATGCTGGGCAGCGGCCACTTCGTCGAAGTGCAGGGCACCGCCGAAGGCCATGCGTTCTCGCGCGAAGAGATGGACATCTTGCTGGAACTGGCAAAGAACGGTATCGCGCAACTGATCGAGATGCAGCGCACCGCCTTGAAGTGATGAACAAACTCGTCATTGCCTCCAACAATCAGGGCAAGCTGCGCGAATTCCAGCACATGCTGGCCCCGCTCGGCATCGAGGTGCTGACGCAAGCGCAACTGGGCATCACCGAAGCCGAAGAGCCGCACTGTACCTTTGTCGAGAACGCGTTGGCGAAGGCACGCCACGTCAGTCGCGAAAGCGGCCTCCCTGCGCTGGCAGATGATTCCGGTATCTGTGTCGATGCCCTGGGTGGTGCGCCCGGTGTGCTCTCTGCGCGTTATGCCGGCGAGCCAAAATCCGACCGTCGCAACAACGACAAACTGCTGCAGGACATGCAGGGAGTGAAGGATCGCGGAGCACACTATTATTGTGTATTGGTGCTGGTGCGCCATGCCGACGATCCGCAACCCATCATCGCCGAGGGTGAATGGCATGGCGAGATCGCACTGGAAGAGCGCGGAGATGGTGGTTTCGGTTACGACCCGATGTTTTGGTTGCCAGATCAGGGCAGGATGAGCGCGGAGCTGAGCCACGACGAGAAGGCGCAATTTAGCCATCGTGCCAAGGCGCTGAAGGTGTTGCTGGAAAAATTGAAGTTGAAAATGTAGGGCTCGGTCCCTCTGTACCATGGCTATACATCCGCTGCACCCTGTCGGTATCAAATCCCAAGCAGTCAATTTTCAGGCCCTGCCGCCGCTGTCGCTGTACATCCATATTCCCTGGTGTGTACGCAAATGCCCATATTGCGACTTCAATTCGCATGAGGCACGGGGGGCGTTTCCCGAAAAAGAATATGTCGCTGCGTTGGTGCGTGATTTGGAACTGGCGTTGCCGTTGATCTGGGGGCGCAAGGTCTATACCGTGTTCTTCGGCGGCGGCACGCCCAGCCTGCTATCCGGCGAAGGGGTGGCGGAGATATTGCGCCAGGTGCGCATGCTGTTGCCGCTGGATATCAATGCCGAGATCACGCTGGAGGCGAACCCGGGTACGGTGGAGGCGGACCGTTTTGCGGCGTATCGCGAAGCGGGCGTGAACCGGCTATCGTTGGGTATTCAAAGCTTCAACGATGCACATCTGCAGGCGCTGGGGCGTATCCACTCAGCCGATGAAGCGAAGCGTGCCATCGAAACCGCGCAGCGGCATTTCGACAACATCAATCTCGACCTGATGTATGCGCTGCCGCAGCAGACGCTGGACGAGGCGTTGCAGGATGTGCAAGCCGCATTGCAGTTCAAGCCGCAGCATCTGTCCTGTTATCACCTGACGCTGGAACCGAACACCTTGTTCTATTGCAATCCGCCGCCATTGCCGGATGACGATGCGAGCAGTGATATGCAGCAATCCGTTGAAGCGTTACTGGCCGCGCATGGCTACGAACATTACGAGACATCGGCCTTCGCGCAGCCCAAGCGGCGGGCCAGGCATAACTTGAATTACTGGCAGTTCGGCGATTACCTCGGCATTGGCGCCGGCGCGCACAGCAAGTTGAGCTTTCACGACAAAGTCATCCGCCAGATGCGCTACAAGCAACCGCAGGCATATTTGGAAGCGGTGGCGCGCGGGGAGCCGGTGCAAGAAGGGCATGAGGTTTCGCACAACGACCTTGCTTTCGAGTTCATGATGAATGCACTGCGTTTGAACGAGGGTTTCGACAGCATGCTGTTCACCGAGCGCACCAGTCTGCCGCTGCTATCGATACGCCGCGAGTTGGAGGAGGCGGAAGGGCGGGGCTTGTTGTTGCAAGACCATAAAAAAATCGCCCCGACAGAATCGGGGCGACATTTTCTAAACGACTTACTTCAGATATTTCTGCGAGAAGGGTCTTGAATCGCAGATTTTAGAGCGCGGCGGAAGCGGATTGCTTTTCGTGCTTCTTGGCGCTCTTCTTGTGTTCTTTTTGCGGCTTATTGGCTGCGGCTTTATGCGGTGCGGTCTTTGGCTTGTCGCTGGCTGCGGCCTTGTGGCTGGGGGCGGCAATAACATTGTGCGGTTGAGTGTTTGCAGCAACGACAGCCTCGTTCTTGTTCATGCAGTTCGACTGGTAGTTGGACTTGTCATTGCCCTGCAATTTTTTGTTTTTGGCGTTTTGCTCGCACAGTGCGCTCTTGTGCTTCTGTTCTACTTCCTTGACGTTGGCGGGGGCTTCTGCCTGCGCCAAACAGGATTTCATGAAAGCTTCGCGTTCTTCAGGTTTGACCTTTTCGCCCCTTGCTGCGCAATCGTTACCTTGCAGTGCAACGGCTGGGGTGGCGATAGTGGTCAGCAACAAACAAGTCAGTGCGGCGATGTACTTCATGTAGGCTCCTTGAAATTACAAACATTGATTTGAAAGGGTGCTGCGGCGGCGATTCTACCAGTGAAATGATGCAAGAATTCAAGCCGCCGGTCTGGAACCTCAAGCCGCCGGTCTGGAACTCAAGCCGCGGGTCTGCGGGTAAAGATCAGGTCCCAGACCCCGTGTCCCAGCTTTATTCCGCGCTGTTCGAACTTGGTTAGCGGGCGATAGTCCGGGCGCGGGGCGTAGTCCGTTGCAGTGTTCTGCAGCAGCGGTTCCGCGCTTAACACCGCCAGCACTTGTTCGGCATAGTCCTGCCAGTCGGTGGCGACGTGGATGTAACCGCCGGGCTTGAGCTTCTGCACCAGTTGCGCGATGAACGGTGACTGAATGAGGCGGCGCTTGTTGTGCCGTGCCTTGTGCCACGGGTCGGGGAAAAAGATGTGCACGCCGTCCAGCGTGGCGTCGCCTACCATGTCGCGCAGCACCTCCACGGCATCGTGCTGCATGATGCGGATGTTGGTGAGTTGTTGTGCATCGATCAGCTTGAGCAAGTTGCCCACGCCGGGGGTATGGACTTCAAGGGCTAGATAATCGTTCTCAGGGCGCGACTGTGCGATGGTGGCGGTACTGTCGCCCATGCCAAAGCCGATCTCCAATATCTTTGGGGCGGGTCGCCCAAAGGTTTGTGCAAGATCGAGCGTCCTGGCGGCGTATGGAATGCCAAAGCGCGGCAATAAAGTATCGATGGCGCGCTGTTGCGCCACCGATACGCGGCCCTGCCTTAATACAAAACTGCGGATATGCCGCTTACTGAGGTCGGTGGTCTCGGTCATGCTCAGTTTCGCGTCGGGGCGATGATTCCGGCTGTCGGCGAGCTCGGGCTGGCGCTGTACAGTTTTTTCGGCATGCGTCCGGCCCGATAGGCTTCGCGTCCGGCTTCCACACCCTTCTTCATGGCGGAGGCCATCAGTACGGGATTCTGCGCTGCCGCGATGGCGGTGTTCATCAGTACGCCGTCGCAACCCAGCTCCATCGCGATCGCCGCATCCGAAGCGGTGCCGACACCCGCATCCACGATCACCGGCACTTGCACACGTTCCATGATGAGTTGCAGATTCCACGGATTGAGGATGCCCATGCCCGAGCCGATCAGCGAGGCTAGTGGCATGATCGCGACGCAGCCGATATCTTCCAGTTGTTTGGCGATGATGGGGTCGTCCGAGGTGTAGACCATCACTTGGAAGCCTTCCGCCACCAATGTCTTCGCGGCGGCGATGGTCTCGATCACATTGGGATACAACGATTGCGGATCGCCTAGCACTTCCAGTTTCACCAGGCTGTGTCCGTCCAGCAGTTCGCGCGCCAGACGCAGGGTGCGTACCGCATCGTCGGCGGTGTAGCAGCCGGCGGTGTTGGGTAGCAGCGTGTATTTCGACGGGGGCAGGATTTCCAGCAGGCTGGGCTCGTTCGGGTTTTGCCCGATGTTGCTGCGGCGGATCGCAATCGTGATGATCTCCGCACCGCTGGTTTCAACTGCCGCTTGGGTCTCGGCGAAATCCTTGTATTTCCCCGTGCCGACCAGTAGTCGGGATGAATAGCTTTTTCCTGCGATGACTAATTTGTCGTTCATTGATTATGTTCCTGTTGAATTGCTCAGCTTTGCTGGCCATCAGGCCTGGTTGTCAAACTGCGCCAATTTAAGTCATTGGTTAGCCGCCGCCCACTGCGACGACGATTTCCAGTTTGTCGCCATCCGACAACTGTTGAGTGGTGAACGTGCTGCGCGGAACGATCTCGCCGTTGCGTTCCAGCGCGATGCGCTTACCCGTTAATCCCATCTCCTCAATGAGGGTGGCGACAGTGGTGATGGTGGAAAGTTGGCGAGCCACGCCATTAATGCTGATGGTGATCACTTTGCTTGCTATTGTCCGTGGTAGAATCCGCGCCGCATTCTACTACAGGCGGGTGTAGTTCAATGGTAGAACGGCAGCTTCCCAAGCTGCATACGACGGTTCGATCCCGTTCACCCGCTCCACAAAAATATTTCTTGAACGAGTTCAATCTAGAGCCTGCTCGCTAGTTGATGTATGTCAACTTTCAGCGTGCGGTTTTTCTCTAGCATTCCAACTGGCTTCTGGCGCGCTAACCCGAGGTAATCGCTTGGGTATGCGTGGCTTCGGAGCTAACTTTGGCTTTACTTGCCGCGGAGGGCTGTGCGATTATTGCGCCGCTTTTAGAAAGCTGTAAGGGAAGGTGCGTTAGACACATCGACAGCTACAAGATGTGCTTGGCGCATTTGTATTGTTAACTTGCTCGAGGAGGAGACTACTGTGGAAGCTACTCAAGCGACACCAGTAAAGTACGATATGGAAGTCGTCCGATGGTTCACCATCGCGGCTGCCATCTATGCAGTGGTAGGTACGCTCATCGGTGTTTATATTGCATCGGAATTGGCGTTTCCGTTTTTGAACTTTGATATTCCCTACATCACCTTTGGACGTCTGCGTCCGTTGCATACCAATGCGGTGATTTTTGCGTTCGGCGGCTGTGCTTTGATGGCGACCGGTTTCTACATGGTGCAGCGCACCGGTGGGACCAAGCTGTGGAGCAATGGTCTGGCATGGTTCACCTTCTGGGGCTGGAACCTGATCATCGTGCTGGCAGTGGTCACTTTGCCTCTGGGCATGACTTCCGGTAAGGAATATGCCGAGCTGGAATGGCCGATCGACATCCTGATCGCAGTCGTTTGGCTGGCCTTCGGTCTGAATCACATCATGACCACGGCGATCCGCAAGACTTCGCATATCTACGTTTCCAACTGGTTCACCATGGGCATGATCGTGATGATCACCTATCTGCACGTGGTTAACAGCTTGGCTATCCCGGTCAGCCTGACCAACTCCTTCTCTATCTATACCGGCGTACAAGACGCTATGGTGCAATGGTGGTGGGGTCACAACGCGGTTGGTTTCTACCTGACTGGCGGCTTCCTGGGCATCATGTACTACTTCGTGCCTAAACAAGCTGGTCGTCCGGTGTTCTCCTATCGCCTGTCCGTGTTGCACTTCTGGGCGCTGACATTCGGCTACGTATGGCTGGGTGCGCACCACCTGCAATACACCGCTTTGCCTGACTGGACCGGCTCTCTCGGCGCCGCAGTTTCTCTGGCGATGATCATCCCGTCCTGGGGTGGTGCGATGAACGGTATGATGACGCTGTCCGGCGCTTGGGATCGTCTGCGTACCGACTACATCCTGCGCTTCCTCGTTGTGGCTCTGGCGTTCTACGCGATGTCCACCTTCGAAGGTCCCGTGATGTCCATCAAGACCGTGAACGCTTTGTCTCACTACACTGACTGGACCGTTGGCCACGTGCACTCTGGCGCATTGGGCTGGATGGCGATGGTTGCCTACGGCGCGATGTACCACATGGTGAAGAAGCTGTGGGGCGTGGAAAAGATGTACTCCGAAGGTCTGGTGAACGTCCACTTCTGGTTGGCGACCATCGGTACCGTTGTCTACGTCGTAGCGATGTGGGTCTCCGGCATCATGCAAGGTCTGATGTGGCGCGATTATGACGAGTACGGCACACTGACCTATACCTTCGTTGAGTCTGTCTCCGCAATGCATCCGTACTACGCGATGCGTGCCGTCGGCGGCCTGATCTTCAACATCGGTACTTGGATCGCCCTGTTCAACATCGTGATGACCGTGCGTCAGGCGAGCGCTCTGCGCTCTGCCGGCGCCGTTCCCGCTAAAGCATAAGGAGTGAGACATGTCTGATCACGGCAAAATTTATTCGACCAAATTTCAGGACAAAGCTGAACGCAGTACCGTTCTGATGTTTGTGCTGACCGCGATCGCCGTGGCGATCGGCGGTATCGTGGAAATCGTTCCGTTGTTTTACCTGCCTAACACTGCGATGAGCGGTGGCGACGGTACCTTTAACGGAACAGCCCACAAGGACAAGGACGGCAATGTCATCTCCATGGACAAGATCGTCTGGAATCCTGCAACTTCCGCACACAAGACTCTGGAAGACTGGCAGCCTGGCGACGGCGTTCGTCCATACAAGCCGCTGGAACTGGCTGGACGTAACATTTACATCCGCGAAGGCTGCTTCCTGTGCCACTCGCAGATGATTCGTCCGTTCCGTGACGAGAAGGATCGTTATGGTCACTACTCGATCGCTGAAGAGTCCATGTACGACCACACCTATCAGTGGGGTTCCAAGCGTACCGGTCCGGATCTGGCCCGTGTAGGCGGCAAGTACTCGGATGAATGGCATCGTCGCCACTTGAGCTATCCGCGCGAAGTGGTGCCGGAGTCCGTCATGCCGAACTACTTCTGGCTTGCAGACAGCAAGGTGGATGTGGCTGAGACTGTGCAGACCATGAAGGTCATGACCATCATGCCGTTCAACCCAGTACCTAAGACCGTCTATACGGATGCTTACATCGACGGCGCAGCTGCGCAGTTGGAAGGCAAGACCGAGATGGAGGCCTTGATTGCTTACCTGCAGGGCATGGGTAATCACATCAAGTTCGAAGAGGGTGTGAACTACCGTGATTAAGCTGATGGGGTACCTTGGCATGGATGTCGAGGCCATGACCACGAACGACTGGCTAGGTGTGTTTTTCGTCCTGGTTTCGGCGATCGGTATGGCGGCGGTCTATTTCATGGTATTCCGTCCTGCTAACAAGGCCACGTTCGAGTCCCAGCGCTCTATGGCGCTGGATGACGAAGACCATATCAATGTGGGAGAAAAAAGATGAGTGATAAACACGATGCAGGTGGCGTGCCGACAACTGGGCACGTTTGGGACGATGACTTGGGCGACTTGACCAATCAGCCTCCGAAGTGGTGGATGTTGGGTCTGACAGCCAGTGCGATCTGGGTGGTGGTGTACTGGTTGTACTATCCGTCCATTCCGGTCTCCAATACACAAGGCTTCTTCAAGGGGTTCGGTGGCTGGTCGGCGATTGCCGAGATGGAAGCTGACAAGAGCGTGGTGGACGAAGTGCGTGGCAAGTATGAAGCCAAGCTGAAAGACATGACGCCCGCAGCGATCCTGGCTGACAACGAGCTGAGCGAATATGTGACCCGTTCCGGCAAGGTGCTGTTCGGTGACAACTGCGCAGCCTGTCACGGTCAGAACGGCGTCGGCACACACGACAAGCAAGGCCTGTTTGCTCCGATCCTGAACGACGACGACTGGTTGTACGGCGGCAAGATCGACGACATCCATGCATCTATCGTTGGTGGTCGCCAAGGCGTGATGCCTCCGCACAAGGGCGTTTTGTCCGATGCTGAGATCAATACGCTGGCCAACGCTGTCGCAGCAGGCAAGCCGACTTCGACACCGCTGTTCGCTGACAAGGGTTGCACGGCATGTCACGGCGCGGATGGCAAGGGCATGCAAGCTATGGGCTCTGCCAACTTGACTGACAAGATCTGGCGTTTCGAAGGTTCTGTTGAAGGAATCAAGCGCACCATCGAGAACGGCGTGAATGCCGGACCGGATGCTCGCGTGGCAGTGATGCCATCCTTCAAAGAGGCCGGCAAGCTGAGCGATGCCGAAATCAAGAAGCTGGCAGTGTACGTGTACAAGTTCGGCGGTGGTCAGGCCGACGCTCCAGTAGCCAAGAAGTAAGGTTGTCTCAACCTGCACGGGTTCGCCCGTGCAGCCCTTTGATTAAGGACGAGGAGTAAGAGATGAATCACATAAATAACGATGCGGTTCTCTGGGGCGTGATTATCTGCGTCGTGGGGGCGGCCGCAGTTGTTGGTTGGCTGTTCTTCATGGCGTTCCGGAACGCGACCAAGGATCAGGAAAAGAAGTAAGTTTTTGGTCCTGCAAAAGGGAGGAGAGTTATACTCTCCTCCCTTTTTCATATGGATCAAGGTATTTGCGAATTGGTTCTTTAGAAATTTGGCGAGCCGATTCGGAAGTATTTTGATTTACGGTTTTTATTTGAGGCTGAGCAAAGAATCAGAAATTTATAAGATCTAAGGAGAGAGAGCGTGAATGACGAAGTAGAAAAGAAGGAGATGGGTACAGTCACAACCATCTATCATGAGTTCGAGTCATGGCAGGTCAACAAGGGCGATAAGACCATTCATGCCAAGCGCATGCCGGGTTTTTTCAGAACATTCAAAACCTATGCGCAACTCAGCCTCTGGCTGCCGTTCTTTTTCCTTCCATACCTGCGCTGGAACGACAAACAGGCCATTCTGTTCGACATACAGAACCGCCAATTCCACTTCTTCAATCTGACCGTGCTGCCCCAGGACATCTGGATGCTGTCCTTGATCCTGCTGGTAGCGGCGATGACGCTGTTCGCGGTGACCTCCGTGGCCTCGCGCGTGTGGTGCGGCTATTTCTGTTTCCAGACCGCATGGACCGACTGGTATACCTGGCTGGAGGACAAGATCGAAGGCAATCCGCTCGCCCGGCGCAAATTGGATGAAGCGCCATGGAGTTTGGACAAGCTCAAGAAAAAGACTCTCAAGCACGCCCTTTGGATGTTGATCGCCTTGTTCACCGGCATCAGCTTCTCCATCTGGTTCGTCGATGCCCGTGACTATTGGAGCAGCCTAGTCCACTTCGACCTGCCTATGGTCGGTTGGGTCGTGATCGTCATGTTCTTCCTCGGTACTTACATCCTCGCTGGCTTCTTGCGTGAACAGGTGTGTTTCTGGCTCTGTCCCTATGCACGTATCCAGGGGGTCATGTCTGATGCGCAAACCATCCTGCCGACCTACGATTACAACCGCGGTGAACCACGCGGCAAGCTGCGTCGCGGTGGTGAAGTTGTTGCGCCGCAGGGTGATTGCATCGACTGTTTCCAGTGCGTGCAAGTCTGTCCGACCGGCGTGGACATCCGTCAGGGGCAGCAACTAGGCTGTATCACTTGCGGACTATGCATCGACGCGTGCGATTCGATCATGGACAAAGTGGGCAAGCCGCGCGGCTTGATCCGCTATGCATCGCTGGATGAGCTGTCGGGCAAGCCGGCCAGGAAGATGTATCAACATCCGCGCACGCTGGTCTATATCGGCATCATCGTCATCGCGCTGGCTGGTATCGTCTATGGTTTGACGCACATGGGTTCCATGACGTTGAAGGTGATTCCGGAACGGCAGCCTCTGTTCGTCAGCATGAGCGACGGGTCGGTTCAGAATAAGTACGACTTCAAGGTGCTTAACAAGACGGATAAAGATTTCAATGTGAGGGTCACTGCCGAGGGTGGGGTGGCGGGGCAAGTGATCATTGGTGCCGAGAATCCCCCGTTGACACACCACGGTCGTGGTACTTCATTTACCATCTTTGTCCGGGCGCCTGGGGCGAGTATCAAGCAAGAAGTCACGCCGATTCAGTTCCGTGTGGAGAACGTTGATGACCCGACTGTCTTTGCCGAATACAACACTAAATTCAACGGCCCCAAGCGTTGAAACGGAGCGACGAAAATGATCTCACAAAGCAACAAATCCGGCTTGCGCAATCCTTGGGTATTGGGCATGTTGACGCTGATCGTGGTGGTGCTGGCAGTCAATGCCACATTCATCTGGTACGCGACCAAAGAAAACCGTTCGGCACTGATCGAGCGTGACTACAAGACCAAGGATCGGAAATCGAACGAGGCTCTGCTCAGCGAGCTCAGGGCACAACAGGCATTGTCCTGGCAGACTGAGATCAAAAAGCCGAAATCCATCGTGATGGGCGTCCCGACGGCATATGAGATCGGTGTCAAAGATCGTGATGGAAAACCGGTTAGCGGGATCCTGGAAGTTGAAGCCTATCGGGCTGCTGATGCCAGCAAGGATTTCACCACGGCCTTTAAGGAAGTGGCTCCCGGTCAATATCAGGGCTATATCAATTTCCCCCTCAAAGGCTATTGGGAGCTGCATATTCGCATCAAGCGCGGTGAAGAGGCGTTCGGTGTGGATACGGGTAGGTTCGTGGTGGCTGCTACTGCGCCATAATCCGTACGGTAGTACCCATGACGCATAGCGACCACCTGGGGGCCTGCTTCCACTGCGGGCTGCCCATCCCGTCCGAGGCTGATTTCCATGCAAATCTGGAGAATGCCGTACGGGATTTTTGCTGCTTCGGTTGCCAGTCGGTGAGCAGCGCCATCTATGAAGCTGGACTGCAGGGCTACTACCAGCGCACACCGGAAGGCGTGTTGCTAGCTCCGCCCCCCGCTCCTCCCAAAGACATCGAAATCTACGACTTCGATGAGGTTCAGCAGGAATTCACCACTTGTTCCGGCGATGTTCGCGATATCCATCTGTTGGTTGAAGGCATCCACTGCGCCGCCTGCGTATGGCTCATCGAGCGCGGCCTGCAGCGCGCACCGGGCGTGCTTTCCGCCAACGTGAATCTGGCGGCGAAGCGTTTGCATCTGCGTTGGGATAACTCGCGCAGCAAACTTTCCGATCTGATCCGGGCGCTGGCCAAGATCGGCTACTCTGCCGTGCCCTACGACCCGGAAAGCGCGGAGGGCGCGATCAAGAAAACCAACCGCGCCATGCTGTTCCGCCTGTTCTTCGCCGGCTTTGCCATGATGAACATGCTGTGGATCTCCATCGCGCTGTACAGCGGCGCCGATCAGGATGAGTTCCGCCAATTCTTCCACTGGATGGGCTTGGCGCTGGCGACGCCGACATTGTTGTATTCCGGCTACCCCTTCTTCCGCGGTGCGCTGGGCGGTTTGCGCGGCGGTCATCTCACCATGGATATGCCGATCGCCATCGGCCTCACCGTCACCTACGTTTATTCGCTCTATGTGACCGTCACGCACAGCGCCATCGGCGAAGTGTATTTCGATACCGTCACCAACCTGACTTTCGTGATCCTGATCGGGCGCTATCTGGAGGGCATGTTCCGTCACCAGGCGGTTTCTGCCACCAAACGCCTGATGGAACTGCAACCGCGCGTCGCCATCGTCATGCGCGACGGACAGGAGCAACTGACGCCGATACGCGGCGTAAAGCTGGGCGATCACGTATCTCATCAAGCCCGGTTACAAAGTGCCGGTGGATGGCGTGGTGCTGGAAGGTCACAGCGCCGTGGACGAATCCATGTTGAGCGGAGAGTCTGTGCCGGTGAGCAAGGCTGCGGGCGCGCAGGTATTCGCCGGCACGGTAAACAGCAACGGTGCGCTGTTGGTGGAAGTGCGCACGCAATTGCAGGACACCACTCTGTCCAAGATCATCCGTCTGGTGGAAGAGGCGCAATCTTCCAAGGCGCCGATCCAGCGCTTGGCCGACACCATCGTTCCGTGGTTTGTGCTGGTTACGCTGATCTGCGCGACGATTACTTTCTTCATCTGGAACAGCCATGATTTCGAGATCGCGCTGATGGCGGCGACCTCGGTGCTCATCATTACCTGCCCCTGTGCGCTGGGCATGGCTACGCCGATGTCCATCGCCGTGGCCTCAGGGCTGGGGGCGAAGCACGGCATTCTGGTCAAGAACGGCTTGGTGCTGGAGACCTTGTCCAAGGTCACACATTTTGTATTCGACAAAACCGGCACGTTGACTGAGGGCAGGATGAGTGTGGCACAGCTGCATGCGGCAGCGGGATACGATGAGCAAGAGGTGCTGCGCCATGCGGCGGCGTTGGAACGCTATAGCGAACACAGCGTAGCCAAGGCCATCGTGGCCGAAGCCGAAGCGCGGCAACTGCAGCAACGCGAGCTTGCGGCAAGCGGTTTCCATGCGACGGCAGGCTTGGGAGTGGAAGGGAGCGTCGCCGGGCAGAGCGTGCTGCTGGGTAGTGCGGAGTGGCTACTGCGGCGCGGCATCGTGCTGGACGCGGCTTTGCAAGCCAAGGCACACGCGCTGGAAACGCAGACGATGAGTTGCGTATACATGGCGCGCGATGGAAAACATGTGGCGATCATCGCCCTGGCGGACAAGCTGCGCAGCGATGCGCAACAATTGGTGAACGAATTGCGCGCGGCAGGCATCACGATGACGTTGCTTTCCGGCGACCGCAGGCCTGTGGCGGAAGCAGTTGCGCAGCAGCTGGGGGGCATGGAAGTCATCGCTGAAGTGTTGCCGCAAGACAAGGATCAGGTGATCCGGCGTTTGCAGCAGAACGGCGCAGTGGTGGCGATGGTGGGGGATGGCATCAATGACGCACCGGCCTTGATACGTGCCGATGTCGGCATCGCGCTGGGCTCGGGGACGGACGTGTCGGTGGAAAGCGCCGACATCGTGCTGATGTACAACGAACTGGACAAGGTGCGCCAGGCAACGCAGTTGTCGAGGCGAACCTTGCTCACCATCAAGCAGAACATCGGGCTATCTTTTGTATATAACGCTATCATGGTGCCGCTGGCGATGGCGGCCAAGGTCAGTCCGCTGGTGGCGGCGATCAGCATGCCGATCAGCTCGCTGATCGTGATTGGCAATGCAGCGCGCATCCGCACGCTATTCAAGAAGCAATGAGGTGATTCTATGGAAGTGATCTACAGTCTGATTCCCGGCATGATGTTCTTCGGGGTGCTGTTCGTGGTCGTGCTGGTGTGGGCGGTGAAGAAGGGGCAGTACGAGGATATGGAGGGCAGCGCCAATCGTATTCTGCTGGATGACGATGACGATATGCTGCTGTCCACCCCGGAAAAAAAGGAAGTAAGCGCCGACAAAAAGTAAGCGCTTACGAGACCGGTTATTTCAATACTTCACCGTTCGCCAGCAAGGGGCGGGTCAGCTTGTCAAAGTCCTTGGGCGGAACATATTGCAGCAGCGGCTTTTCCCCGCCACCCAGTGTGATGTCCAGGCCGTTCTGCGGATACAGCCAATGGATGGCGCCACTCTTCTTTTCCTGGACGCGCTGTGCTGGTTGCCCGAAGCGCTTGTAGAGCATAGCTTCCTCGACGCGTACCCCCGGCATGTAAGTCAGACTGTTGAACGGCAACGTGCGCAATCTGCTCACATCATCAGGAGCCAGCGTGATCTTCTTGCCGCTGGGTGCCGCGCTCATGCGCAAGCCGCGCTCGTACATGCCCTTCAGCTCAGCCTCCGAGGCATCGATAGTCAGCACGATCTTGGAACGCAAGCCCGCCAGATCGACTTGCTCGAAGAACATCTCGGCGATCATCTTGCCGTCAGGCGATTTGAACAGGCTGGGTTTCGGCTCTTCCTTGAAGCGTTGCTCTGCCTCGTTGGTGGTCGCCTGGCCCAGCGTCAGGCCGAAAACGCGAACCGAATCGGGGGTCGGGTGTTCGATGTGCCACGGCAGGTCGTCACCGCGCCGCGGGTCGCTGGGCATGAAAAAGGCGCCGACGATGAGGAGCAGCGACACGATGCCGACACCCCAATAGATTTTGCTTTCTGTAGACATAGTGAGCCGAAGTTTGGATTAAGCGGAAGTGGCCGGAGCCGACGCATCAGGGTTTTGCTCAACGAAACGCTTGGGCAATTTGCCGTGGCGCGCCTGGTACATGGAGTCGTTTCCCAGCACGATCAGCACCAGCAACGATACCATGAACGGCAGTAGTCCACAGCCGCCGATCAAGGCGATGGTGGCGATCTTCGACCAGCCCATCATTTTCGAGATCAGGATGCCGCCGCCGATGAGGGTGCAGGTGATGGTCAACAGCTTCATGAAATGGTTATTGCGTACCGCGGCGATGCGCCAGTGCGATCGGACAAACCAGGTTTCGTTGCTCTTGGCGACCTGTTTTGCCTTGAAGAAGATATAGCCGGTGATGACAAAGGAAGTAATCGGCACGATCAAGACCATCAGCGGAAAGGTGCTGAACACGCCAAAAGTGGAGGCGAACACCAAGATATGGTTGAACACCAGATTGATCAGGAAAATCTCGTGCGGCCACTTGGCGCGGGTGGTTTCTTCGGGTGATATGTCGAATCGCTGGTGCATGTCTGTTCCCCCCTGAATTAATTAGTTATAGAAGACTGCTGGCTGCGCAGGATACCAGTTTTGGCGGGTAGTTAGAATGCGGCGAAACGACGCATATCAGGCACTGCCGACGAAGCTGCGCAGGCGCAGCATGTCCATGATCTCGACTTCGCGCACCCGCACGTTGAGCAGGCCATGCTCCTGGAAGTGCGAGAAGGTGCGGCTGACCGTCTCCAGCTTCAGCCCAAGGTAGCTGCCGATCTCCTGCCGCGTCATGCGCAGGTAGAAGGCGTTGGGTGAATAGCCGCGCGCGCTGAAGCGCTGCGAAAGATTGAGCAGAAAGGCTGCCAGGCGCTCCTCGGCGCGCATCGAACCCAGCAGCATCATGATGCCTTGGTCACGCACGATTTCGCGGCTCATGATTTTGTGCAGATGGCGTTGCAGGCTGGGCAATTCGCGGCTCAGGTCTTGCAGCCGGTCGAAAGGGATCTCGCATATCTCGCCGTCTTCAAGCGCTACCGCGTCGCAGGTGTGTACGTCCGAGCAGATCGCGTCCATGCCGATGATCTCGCCCGGCATCTGGAAGCCGGTCACCTGTTCACGGCCATCTTCATGCAGTACCTGGGTCTTGAAGAAGCCGGTATGGATGGCGTACAGCGCGCGGAATTGTTCCCCGCAACGGAAAAGGTATTCTCCGCGCCGGAAAAAGCGCTTGTTGCAAATCAGCGCGTCAAGACGCAGCATCTCTGCACCGTCCAAGTCGACGGGTAGGCACAGTTCGCGCAGGTTGCAGCATGAACAAGCAACCCGGAGGGAAGGTTTTACGACAGCGTTTTGCATTTGAATCTTATAATATCCACACTCTCCAAACTACAATATGACACGGTTTTTGACCTATATCAAACGCATTTTGCGGTATGCTGCCACATTTCGAAACGAACAATTTGAAGCATCTCCATGGACATGAATAAAGAAATTAGCTCCCACCTGGAAGTCGATCTGGATTTGATCCGTCGTCTGGACAAGAACGGACCGCGCTATACCTCTTACCCCACAGCAGACCGTTTTGTCGAAGCCTTCAATGCCGAAATGTACGCCCATTGGGTGCGCAAACGCGAAGTGGGTGGCATCAGTCGTCCGCTGTCGTTGTATGTCCACATCCCGTTCTGCAACACGCTGTGTTTCTACTGCGCGTGCAACAAAGTGGTGACCAAGGATTTCAGCAAGGCCGATCAATATGTGCGTTACCTCATCAAAGAGATCGAGATGCAGGCCGCGTTGCTGGGTGAGGATCGCCGTGTCGAGCAATTGCACTTCGGCGGCGGCACGCCGACTTTCCTGAGCGACGACGAGTTGCGCGCGGTGATGGGCGCGATCCGCAAGAATTTCCAACTGGTGGAAGACGGCGAATACTCCATCGAGATCGACCCACGCAAAGTGAGCGATGCCACCGTCGCCTTGCTCGGCGAGCTGGGCTTCAACCGCATCAGCATCGGCGTGCAGGATTTCGACCCGGAAGTGCAAAAGGCAGTGAACCGCATCCAGAGTGAAGCGGAGACGCTGCAAGTCATCAAGGCGGCACGCGCCAACGGTTTCCAGTCGGTGAGCATCGACCTCATCTACGGCCTGCCCAAGCAGACCATTGCCGGCTTCAAGGCCACGCTGGACAAGGTCATCGCGGTGAACCCGGATCGGCTGTCCATCTATAACTATGCGCACATGCCCAAGCTGTTCATGCCGCAGCGCCGCATCCACGAAGAAGACCTGCCCGCACCGCAAACCAAGCTCGACATTCTCAAGTTGGCGGTGAATACACTGACCGACGCGGGTTATGTGTACATCGGCATGGATCACTTCGCCAAGCCGGACGACGAGCTGGCGGTGGCACAACGCCAAGGCCGTTTGCACCGCAACTTTCAGGGCTATTCCACGCATTCGGATTGCGACCTGATCGCGGTCGGCGTCAGCTCCATCGGCAAGGTCGGCCCGACCTACAGCCAGAACTTCCGCGAACTGGAACCGTATTACGATGCGCTGGACAACGACACATTGCCTATCATGCGCGGCATGGAGTTGAACGCCGACGATCTGGTGCGCCGTGCCATCATCCAGGCTTTGATGTGCCACTTCGAGATTTCCAAAGAGTCGTTCAACATCTCTTATCTCATCGATTTCGACCAATATTTCGCCACCGAGCTGAAGGAGCTGGCCGAATACGAGAAAGAAGGGCTGCTCGAACTCTCGCCGCAGTGGATCAGCGTTACCCCGAAAGGACGCATGCTGATTCGCAACATCTGCATGATCTTTGACAAATACCTGCGTGCAAAACAACAACACGCCCATTACTCAAAAGTCATTTAGAGACCCCCGCTAAAAAGTCAGGGCGCCACCGCTGGTACATTTGCGGAGGTTTCCTGACACTTTGGGGTAAAATGTACTCGTTAGGAGCGAGAGAAACAATGAAACGTGTCGATGATTTCCGCCTGAAGTTCGGCAAACAAGAGCTGGTCCCGATCATGATCGGGGGTATGGGCGTGGACATCTCCACTGCGGAGTTGGCATTGGAGGCGGCGCGTCTGGGCGGAGTGGGTCATATCTCAGATGCCATGCTGCCTACCGTATCGGATCGTCGCTACGACACCGATTTCGTCAAGACCAAGCTTCTGCAATACAAATACAACATCGACAACTCCGACAAGTCGGAGGTCAAGTTCGATCTCGGCCATATCGCCGAATCCACCCGCCTGCACGTGAGCAAGACCATGGAAGCCAAGCGCGGCTCCGGCATGATCTTCATCAACTGCATGGAAAAACTCACCATGAACGCGCCGAAAGAGACGCTCAAGGTGCGCTTGCAGGAAGCGATGACGGCCGGTATCGATGGCATCACGCTGGCAGCCGGTTTGCATCTCGGCTCGTTCGCGCTGATCGAAGACCATCCGCGTTTCCGCGACGTCAAGCTCGGCATCATCGTGTCCTCGCTGCGCGCGCTGCAGCTGTTCCTGCGCAAGAATGCACGCACCAACCGCCTGCCGGATTACATCGTGGTGGAAGGCCCGTTGGCGGGCGGTCACTTGGGCTTCGGTCTGGACGACTGGATGAAGTATGACCTGCGCACGATCACCAACGAAATCCACCAATACCTGCGCGACGAAAAACTCGATATCCCGGTGATCCCAGCCGGCGGTATCTTCACCGGCAGCGACGCAGCGGCATTCCTGGAAGAGGGCGCGGCGGCCGTGCAGGTGGCGACACGCTTCACCGTGGCCAAGGAATGCGGCTTGCCGGCCGACGTGCAGCAGGAATATTTCAAGGCCAGCGAAAGCGACATCGAGGTCAACACGACCTCGCCCACCGGCTATCCGATGCGCATGTTGAAGAACAGCCCCTCCATCGGTTCCGGCATCCGTCCCGGCTGCGAATCCTATGGCTATCTGCTGGATGCCAACGGCCATTGCGACTATATCGACTCCTACAACCGCGAAGTGGCATTGCATCCGGATGCCAAGAAGATCGCGGTGTTCGACAAGACCTGTTTGTGCACCCACATGCGCAACTTCAAATGCTGGACCTGCGGGCAATACACCTATCGCCTCAAGGACACCACGCGCAAAGCGGCGGACGGTAGCTACCAGATACTCTCTGCCGAGCACATCTTCAAAGACTATCAGTTCAGCACCGACAACAAGGTCGCGTTGCCGGGCTAATGAGTGGGAGGGCTGCTGAGCCCTTCCTGTCTTCTCTTCAAGCAGTTTCGCCCGATTACCGGGCACCAGAAAAGCGCAGCACGGTTCGCGTGGCAGGCTTGGATTGGGCATCGTTTATAATCCACATAACCTTTTTCGACAGGTGACGATATGAACAAATATCTCAAATATGGTCTGTGGTCCGTCGCTGCAGTAGTGGCGTTGGTTGTCGGTGTTGTCGCGTACATCGCGTTGACCTTTAACCCGAATGATTACAAGCCGCAGATCATCCAGGCGGTGAAGGACAGCAAACAGCGCACCCTCAAGCTGGATGGCGACATCAAGCTGTATTTCTTCCCCAGCATCGGCGCCAGCCTCGGCAAGGTGGCGTTGTCCGAATTCCAGAGCGAGCAGGAGTTCGTCTCGGTCGAGAGCGCCAGCGTCTCGCTCAAGCTGTTGCCCTTGCTCGCCAAGAAGATCGTGGTGGACGAGGTGGAGGTGAGCGGTGTCAGGGCAGAACTCATCAAATACAAGAACGGCAAGACCAACCTTGACGACCTGCTGGGCACAACAGCGGCCGCCCCTGCTGCGCCAGCGCCGGCTACCGCCACGAGCACACCGATGCAGTTCGATATCGCCTCGGTGCAACTGGATAAGACAGAACTGAGCTACCGCGATGAGACTACCGGTGCGCACTACAGCGTGCAGGACTTGAGCCTCAAGACCGGACGCATCGCCAATGGCGTGCCGAGCAAGATCGATTTCTCCGCACATGTGCTGGCAAACCAACCCAAACTGGACATCGCTGCGCAGGTCAAGACCACGCTCACTTTCGATCTGGAAAAGAACCAGTATCAGGTGCAGGGACTGGATCTGCAAGCCAAGGGTGCGGCCCTCGACATCACCGATCTGCTGGTGAAGGCCAGCGGCGACGCCAGCGTGCATCTGGCAACGCAGGAATTCTCGATGAAGAAATTCGCGCTCGGCGCGAGCGGTGTGAAAGGCAAGGACAAGTTCGAGGCCAAACTGGACGCGCCGTCTCTGAACCTGACCAAGGATAAATTCACCGGCGACGGCATCGCTTTGAGCGCCAAGCTGGACGGCGCGCTGGGCAATATCGTGGCGGCGCTTTCGCTGCCCGGCATCGAAGGCAACGCCAGTTCGTTCAAGGTGAGCTCGTTGTTGCTGGATGTCGATCTCAAGCAGCCGGAACAGGCCTTCAAGCTCAAACTCACCACGCCGGTCACCGGCAGCATCGAGGCGCAACAGTTCAACCTGTCCGACCTCAAGCTGGCGCTCAATGCCACGGGTGACAAGTTGCCGGGCAAGAGCATCAGCAGCGAACTGAAAGGCAGCATCCAGGCCGACCTCGGACGGCAAAGCATCCAGGCCAATCTCGCGGGCGGCCTGCTGCAAAGCCAGATCAAGGCCAAGGCAGCGGTGAACAACTTCAAGGTGCCGGTGATTCGCTACGACCTGGAGGTCGACCAGTTCGACGCCGATCCGTATATGCCGAAGAAGACCGCGGAGAGCAAAGAGCAGGGCAAGAGCAAGCAAGCCGCATCCGAGCCGGAACAACCGTTCGACCTCTCCGCCTTGAAGACGCTGAATCTGGAAGGCAGCCTGCGTGTCGGTTCGTTCAAGGCGGCCAACGTCAAGGTCGCACAGCTGCGCGTGGATGTGAAGGCGAAGAATGGACAAGTGAACATCGCGCCGCTCTCCGCCAAACTGTACCAAGGCAGCATGGACGGCAAAGTGAGCATCAACGCGGCGACCAACAACTTCACCATCAACGAGAAACTGACGGGCGTCGATATCGGTCCGTTGGTCAAGGACGCCGCCGATCTGGATCTGGTCGAAGGCAAAGGCAATGTCGCGTTCGATCTCGTCACCAAGGGCAACACCGTGAGCGGCCTCAAGAAGGCGTTGAACGGCAATGCGTCGGTGAACCTGGCGAACGGTGCGATCAAGGGCATCAACCTGGCCAAGCTGGTGCAGGGCGTGCAGAGCCTGGGCAAGGACACCAAGGCAGAGACGCTGGGCGTGGACAAGAACGAGAAGACCGAATTCAGCGAATTCAAGGCTACGTTCAAAGTACGCAACGGCGTGGCGCATAACGACGACCTCGCGGTGAAATCCACCGTGCTGCGCATCACCGGCAACGGCGACATCGACATCGGCCACGACAACCTGAACTACAACGCCAAGGCCATCTTCGCCAAGACCGAGCAAGGCAAGACAGCGACCCTGCCGGTGAACGTGAGCGGAGCGTTCGACGATCTCAAGTTCAAGGTGGACTACAGCGCATTGCTCACCGACATCGCGAAACAGAAGTTCGACGAGAAGAAAGAGCAAGTGAAAGAAGAAGCCAAGACCAAGCTGCAGGAAGAACTGAAGCGCGGCCTGAAAGACTTGCTTCGCTAGCCGCTACGCCGTTCCTGCGCCGACGGAGCAGGAACGGCTGAACCAACGCAATGAATTTTTCTTCCCGCCTCATCGCCTGGCAACGCACGCACGGCCGCCACGATCTGCCTTGGCAAGGGCAGGATGCCTACCGCGTGTGGCTGTCCGAGGTCATGCTGCAACAGACGCAGGTCGCCACCGTCATCCCCTATTACCAGCGCTTCGTCGCCTCCTTTCCCAATGTCTCCGCCCTCGCCGCTGCGAGCGAAGAGCAGGTACTCGCGCACTGGAGCGGCCTCGGCTATTACGCGCGTGGTCGCAACCTGCACAAGGCGGCGCAGATTATCGTGGAGAGATTCAATGGCGAATTTCCGCGCCGCTTCGAAGACATCGTCGAACTGCCCGGCATCGGCCGTTCCACTGCCGCCGCTGTCTGTGCGCTGGCTTATCACGAACACCGCGCGATACTCGATGGCAACGTGAAGCGCGTACTGGCGCGCTACTGCGGCATCGCAGGATGGGCGGGCGAGAAGAAGGTGGAAGAAAGATTGTGGCGTCAGGCGGAAGCATTGCTGCCGCAAAACGATGTCGCCACCTACACGCAGGCGCTGATGGACATGGGAGCCACCGTTTGTGTGCGCAGTCGTCCGAGATGTGCAGCTTGTCCGGTGCAGGGCGATTGCGTTGCGCTGGCGACCGAGCGCACTAGCGAACTGCCCACACCGCGTCCGAAGAAGGCTGTGCCGGAACGGCACGCTACCTTCCTGTTGCTCATGCATGGCAACGACATCCTGCTGGAGAAGCGACCCGGCAGCGGCATCTGGGGAGGGTTGTGGTGTCCGCCGCAGTTCGATGATGAAGTGGCGGCGAGGGATTGGTTCTTGCGCAACGGCATGGAGGCGAGTGGCGGAGAAAAGTTGGAGACGTTCACGCATATCTTTACGCATTTCAAGTTGCATATCACGCCGTTGATGGTTCGGCTTGCGCATAAGCCCTTGCATGCTGCGCAGCCAGGTAGCGTGTGGTTGGATGTGGGGGAGGCGTTGGGGGCGGCGATACCGACGCCGGTACGGAAGGTGTTGGAGCAACTCTAAAATCAACACCGTCGGGGGTTGCCCGACAGCAAGTTACTTTCTTTTGCTTCGCCAAAAAGAAAGTAACCAAAGAAAAGGCGACCCCGGTGCGCCGTCCCCTTCGGGGATTCCCTGCGTTGCTCGACTGGTCAGGCCTCCTCATAAACTCGCACGATCCGCTACGCGGCCACGTGCTCAAACATATTCGTCGGACTACCCCTGACCAGCCTCCGCTACTCGGCGGACGCACAGGGGAAGGAAAGTCAAAAGCGAAAACCCAAAAGCAAACATGGCGGGCAATGCCCGCCATGTTATTTCATGCGGCGCAATATGGATTGCGCCCTACGTGCTAGCTAACAAGTCTTTTTTCTTGAAGAGGGGCCGTAAAATCAAGTATCAAGTATCAATGTAACGATTGGCAGCATTGCTAAAAAAATCGAGTAGCCAATTTGATAGGTGGACAAGGATAAGCAATCCGAATAAGGCGCTGAAAATTACCAATAGCTCTTTAATGTCAGAACCATGGCCAGAGAAATTCGCGAGCAATATTAAAACTAATACAAGAACAAAATAAATGACTGCATTTGCAGCTATGTTAAAAGCGGCATCGGGATTTGAACGCCTTCCTTTATTTATTGAGGCAACCGAAGAAACACCAACAACTCTATAAATTGGCCGAACGTTTCCGTTAAAGTTCGTCGCAAGAATTTTTACCGCAACCCACTCTCCAGGGTTCAGTAAGAGCGGCTCAAGAGTGAAGGTGTCTTCAGAGTGAGAAATATTACAGGGTAAGTCAGTTGGATTGGCGTTTAAGATATCAACGGACAATATTTTTGTGCCTTCTTCAAAGTGGGCAGAAAATGGTTTATCAAAATCCGACGCTAGGATTTCAACGTTGCCAGAATTCTTTAAACCAATGATGACCATCTGCAAGTTCGGGACTGGGTTTCCATCAAATGTTATTTTCACACGTTGCTGGAGTTCTTCTGTGACGGTAAGTAAATTGCCGTTTGAAATTACACCAAAGGCTAGTTCTTTTGTTTTGCGCTGAGCAAAATATATCAATACGCTTGCGGCAAACGCGAAAGCCGCCAATGCAGCACCGATGAATTGCCATATACCGTCTCTAAGAATTTCTACCATCTGAACTTTGATTCCTGCATTCAAATTGAGGAGTTGTTTACTTGTTTAACTCCAATGTACTGGAGTCAATTTATTTTGGCTATCTTCTCATATGAAGTCGAGTAGGGTGGGCACGAAGTGCCCACGCTGTTAGTTTCAGGTTTTGACTTTCCCTCCCCTGTGCGTCCGCCGAGTAGCGCAGACTGGTCAGGGGTAGTCGGCGAGGACTGTCTGAGCGCGTAGCGCGAGTTCCGCAGCCGCCTGACCAGTCGAGCAACGCAGGGAACCCCGAAGGGGCGGCGCACCGGGGTCGCCTTTTCTTTGGTTACTTTCTTTTTGGCGAAGCAAAAGAAAGTAACTTGCTGTCGGGCAACCCCCGACGGTTTGGGTGTTGAAAACGTTCATGCTTCGACAAGCTCAGCACGAACGGGGAGGACGTCACTTGCCCCACTTCCCAATCAAAGTCTGCTCCACCCCAAGATGATCCATCACCCTAGCCACCACAAAATCCACCAAATCCTGCACACTCTGCGGATGATGATAGAACCCCGGATTCGGCGGCATGATCACCGCCCCCGCATGCGACAACTTCAGCATGTTCTCCAGATGGATCGCCGAGAACGGCATCTCTCTCGGCACCAGGATCAGCGTGCGTTTCTCCTTGAGCATCACATCCGCCGCACGGCAGATCAGGTCGTCACTGATGCCGCCGGCGATCTTGCCCAACGTGCCCATGGTGCAGGGGCACACCACCATCGCATCGCCGGGATTGGAGCCGGAGGCCATCGGTGCGAACCAGTCCTGAATGCCGAACACTTTGAGTTCGCCGCTGAATTGGCCGAAGCGTTCCTTGAACAATTGCTCCGCATCCTGCGGACGTGTGGGCAGGGTGAAGTCCAGTTCCTGTTTGGCGACGATCTGCGCGGCTTGCGAATACACCAGATGCACACGTTGGCCGCTTTGCAGCAGGCATTCGAGCAGGCGCATACCGTAGGGCAGGCCGGAGGCGCCAGTGAGCGCTAACGTTATCGTCTTCATGTCTGTGGTTCCTGTTCGGGTTTTCCGCCATTATCCATGAAACGCGCCGCGACCAATCCGTTCACGGTGCCGAACACCAAGGCCGCTGTGGCGAAGATGGGGATGAGGTAGGCGATACCGCTGTGCGGGATGAGCCACAGGTAGACCACGGCCATCTGCCCGGTGATATGGGCGAAGGCGGCGAGGATGCTGTGCGTCACAGCGCCGAAGAAGCGTTGAGGTAAGTGCATGGAGAGCGCGAGCACGGCAAGGCTGCACACCGCGCCGCTCAAACTCAAAAAGAATCCGGGGGCAAGGAAGTTGCCGAACAGCAGGCTGCCCGCGACCACGCGCAGCAGCGACACCCATGCCGCCGCGCGCCAGCCGAAGCGCGCCAGCACGATGAGCGTGACGATGTTGGCCAGCCCGGGTTTCACTCCGGGCAGGGGCGAGGGGATGGCGTTCTCCAGCACGGTGAGGCCGAGTGCCACCGCCGCCATCCTGGCGATGTGATGGTCTTCGGGCGTGGTGTCGAGCTTAATAATTGAGGCTGTCATATTTCTTCTGGCCTCCGGTCAGTTCGACACTCACCTGGTTCGGCAGACACACGGCGATCTCGCCTGCTTGCTGTATCCAGCCCTGGCGCACACAGTATTGCCTGGGGCTGGGGTCGGAGCTGATGCGCGCTTTGCGCTTCTCGATGGTGATGATGCTGGTGCCGAGCGGGCCGGGCACTTTGATCTGCTGGTCACGCGACAGCGGGACTTCCTTGAACACTTTGCCGCCACTGCGGATGAGGACGGTGTCGGCAATGCCGCCAGACCAGACTGTGATCGATATCCATACCGTGAAAAAAACACCGGCCAGTAAGGTGAGGAAGTCGCCGGGTCTGATGTGGCGCAGCACGGTCAGGATTGAGTGAGTTCGCGATGGCGCAACAGCACTTGTTGCTGCGGTTTGAAATGTTGCGCCAGCTTTTCGGCGAAATAGACCGAGCGGTGCTGGCCGCCGGTGCAGCCGATAGCGACGGTGAGGTAGCTGCGGTTGTCGGCGACGAAGCTGGGCATCCAGCTTTCTATGAAGCTGCGAATGTCTGTGTACATCTTCTGCGCGAGCGGCGTGCCATCCAGGAAATCGATCACCGGCTGGTCGCGGCCGGTGAGCGGGCGCAGTGCCGGGTCGTAATGCGGGTTGGGCAGGCAGCGCACGTCGAACACGAAATCGGCATCCAGCGGCAAACCGTTCTTGAAGCCGAACGATTCGAACAACAGGGTGAGGCGCGCGCGGTCCAGTGCGATGAACTGCTTGATCCAGGCGCGCAACGCATTGGCATTGAGTTCGCTGGTGTCGATATGGTGGCCGATGCTGGCGATCTCGGCGAGCAGTTCGCGCTCGAATGCAACGCACTCCGGCAGTGTCTTCACGCCATCGCTCAAGGGGTGCAGACGGCGCGTCTCGGAGAAGCGCTTCACCAGCGTCTCATCCTTCGCATCGAGGAACAGCACATGCACATCTACGTTTTGTTGCTTCAGTTTGTCGATGTATTGCGGCAACAACACGACGCTGTTGCCGCTACGCACATCGACGCTGACCGCGACTTTGCGCACGCCGGCCAGTTTCAGATTGTTGGTCAGCACGTGCAGCAGTTCGGCGGGCAGGTTGTCCACGCAGTAGTAGCCGCTGTCTTCCAGCACGTTGAGTGCGACGCTCTTGCCGGAGCCGGAGAGGCCGCTGATCAGGAACAGTTGCATGCTCACTGCTCCTGCAAGTGCTGGTCGTGACGCGCGATGAATTCCTGCATGCTGTCGATGCCGCGCTGCTGCAGCACGAAGTTGCGCGCGGCGGCTTCTACCAGCACCGCAAGGTTGCGGCCGGCCATCACCGGGATCTCCACCTTGCTGATCTTGACGCCCATGATCTCCTCGGAGCCGGAGGTGGGCAGGCGTTCCAGTTTGGATAGGTCGTCATGCGGCGGACGATAAAGATGCACGATGAGCTTCAGACTCTTTTTGCGGCGCACCGCGGTCTCGCCGAACATGGTGCGGATATTGAGCATGCCCAAGCCGCGCACTTCGAGGAAGTCGCGCAGCAGATCGGGGCAGCGCCCTTCCAACGTCTCGGGGGAGATGCGGTACAGCTCGGTGATGTCGTCTGCCACCAGGCCGCTGCCGCGCGTGATGAGTTCCAGCGCCAGTTCGCTCTTGCCCACGCCGCTGTCGCCAGTGATCATCACGCCCACGCCGAGCACATCGAGGAACACGCCGTGGCGCGTGGTCGAGTCGGCCAGTGCCTTGACGATGTAGTGGCGGATCATCCACATCAGCTGCACGCTGCCCAGCGGCGAGCGGAACAGCGGGATATGGACGCGGTTGGCGAAATCCAGCAGGCCTTTGGGGATCTCGGTATCGCCCGCCACGATCAGGCACAGCGGCTCGCCTTGTTCCAGATTGCGCAGCGCGGCCGACAGTTCGGCGGGGGAAAGCGCGTGCAGATAATCCAGCTCGGTGCTGCTGAATACCTGCACCCAGTTCGGGTGGACCAGGTTCATGTGGCCGATCAGGCCGCGGTTGGAAGCGTTGACGGTCTCGCTTTCCAGTACGCGATCCGCACCTTCCGCGCCGCCCACCCAGGTCAGGCCCAGACGTTCCTGTTTGTCTTCGAAGAGTTGCCGGATGTTGACCTGTGCCATGTCGTTCAGCCTTGCCAGTCGGTGAACAGTTTATGGATCGCGGCGGGATCATCGGTGCTTTGCAATTTGTCGCGGAACGATTTGTCGCTGAACATCTGGGCCAGTTCGCCCAGTAATTGCAGATGCAGGTCGGTGGCGCGCTCGGGCACCAGCAGCACGAAGATGAAGTTCACCGGCAGCCCGTCCGGCGCATCGAAGGGGATGGGGTTCTGCATCTTGACGAAGGCGGCTGCCGCGTCGCGCAGGCCTTTGACACGGCCATGCGGGATGGCCACGCCTTGCCCCAGACCGGTGGAGCCGAGTTTCTCGCGCGCGAACAGGCTGTCGAACACCTGGCTGCGCGCGATGTGCTGCGTGTTCTCGAACAACAACCCGACGCGTTCGAATACGCGCTTCTTGCTGGCAGACTCGTTGTCCAGCAACACGCACTCAGGGGTCAAAATTTTGCTGATTAGACTCATGCTAATTCACCATTACAAAAAAAACGGGGCAACCACTTCTGGTTGCCCCGCATCACTTCATTCTGCCGCTGGGTGTTTGCCGGATTCGTCATGGCGGCGCGCAGTGTGTTTTTCCTTGTGCTTCAGCACCTGGCGATCCAGCGAATCGAACAGCGTGTCGATGGCGACATACAGGTTGCTGTCCTCGGTTTCGGCGAAGATGTTCTTGCCGGAAACATGCACGGTGGCCTCGGCCTTTTGTATCAGCTTGTCCACGGACAGGATCACGTTGATATCGATCACGTTGTCGAAATGACGTTTTACCTTGTCCAGTTTGCTGGTTACGTGTTCACGGATGGCCGGGGTGATTTCGAGGTGACGTCCTGTGAGGTTGAGGTTCATGGCCTGCTCCTTTGGTTAGAGTGATTTACGAAGATTTACCGGAAGGATGTTCATTCCCTCGCGGTATTTTGCCACGGTACGGCGGGCAACCAATATGCCCTGCTGTGCCAGGATTTCTGACATGCGACTGTCGGTGAGCGGATGCTTGCCATCCTCCTCGCTGACCAGTTGCTTGATGAGTGCGCGTATGGCGGTGGAAGAACAGGCACCGCCCGCTTCGGTGGCGAGACCGCTGCCGAAGAAATATTTGAATTCGTAGATGCCGCGCGGGGTGAGCATGAACTTCTGCGTGGTCACGCGCGAAATGGTGGATTCGTGCAGTTCCAGCTGCTCGGCGATCTCGCGCAGCACCAGCGGGCGCATGGCGATGTCGCCGTGCTCGAAGAACTGGCGCTGGCGTTCGACGATGGCCTGCGACACGCGCAGGATGGTCTCGAAGCGCTGCTGCAGGTTCTTGATGAACCAGCGCGCTTCCTGCAGTTGCGTGGACATCTCCTGCGCGCTCTTGTCGCCGCGCTGCTGCAGGATGTTTGCATACACCTGGTTGATGCGCAGGCGCGGCATCGCTTCCGGATTGAGGCGCGCGCGCCAGATGCCGCCGTGGCGTTCCACCAGCACATCCGGCACCACATAGTCGGCGGCACGATGCTCGAAAGCGGCTCCCGGCCTGGGTTGCAGATGCACGATCAGATCCTGCGCACAGCGCAGCGCATCGTCGTCGCAGTGCAGGGCCTTCTTCAGTTTGTTGAAATCGCGCGCGGCGAGCAAGTCCAGATGTTGGCCGACCAGGCTGAGCGCCAGCTCGCGACCGGGGATATCCTCCGGCAGTGCGCGCAGTTGCAGTGCGAGGCATTCGCTCAGGCTGCGCGCGCCGATGCCGGGCGCGTCCAGGTGCTGCAGCTGCACTAGCGCGGTCTCCAGATCGTCCAGCGTGATGTCCAGTTCGGGCGGCAGCAACTCGGCGATCTCTTCCAGCGGTTGCGCCAGGTAGGCGTTCTCGTCCAGGGCGTCGATGAGCAGGCCGATGATCTTCTTGTCGCGCGCATCCAGCTGGCTCATGTTCAATTCCCACAGCAAGTGCTCGCGCATGCTGGGTTTGTCGGCCGCGACTTCGGCATAGCCATCGTCCTCGTCGTCCGGGCTGGCGGATGACGAGGAGAACGAAGGCTCCGGCCATTCGTTGTCATTGTCGTTGCGCGATTCGGTCTCGGCGGGGGCGCTGTCGGCGCTACTCGAAGGGGCGGGCGTGTCGCTGCTGCTGTTGCCGCTGTAGGTCTGGTTGGTGTTGTCGTCCTCGCGTTCGAGGAAAGGATTCTCGTCCAGCAGGCGCGCGGTCTCCTGATTGATCTCCAGCGTCGAGAGTTGCAACAGCTTGATAGCCTGTTGCAACTGGGGCGTCAGCGTCAGTTGTTGGGATTGCCTGAGTTGGAGAGAGTGTTTCATTGCCGGGTTTTGGTGTGGGAGGCGGCGCTGTCTTATAACTTGAAGTGCTCGCCCAAGTACACCTTCCTCACGCCCTCATTATAGATGATTTCCTCGGGCTTGCCTTCCGCCATCACCGAGCCGGCATTGATGATGTAGGCGCGGTCGCAGATGCCCAGCGTCTCGCGCACGTTGTGGTCGGTGATCAGAACGCCGATGCCGCGTTCCTTGAGGAAGCGGATGATCTTCTGGATGTCCAGCACGGCGATGGGATCGACGCCGGCGAACGGTTCGTCGAGCAGGATGAAGCGCGGATCGGTGGCCAGCGCACGGGCGATCTCCACGCGGCGCCGTTCGCCGCCGGACAGGCTGATGGCCGGGTTGTTGCGGATATGGGTGATGTGCAAATCGTTCAACAGGGCTTCCAGCCGCGTGTTCATCTCGGCCGGCGCGTAGCCTTGCAGTTCCAGCACGGCCTGGATGTTTTCGGTCACCGTCAGGCGGCGGAAGATGGAGGCTTCCTGCGGCAGATAGGCCAGCCCCAAGCGCGCGCGGCGGTGGATGGGGAAGTGGGTCAGGTCCTGGTCGTCGATGAAGATATCGCCGCCGTCGGCAGCGACCAGGCCGACGATCATATAGAAGCTGGTGGTTTTGCCCGCCCCGTTGGGGCCGAGCAGCCCGACCACTTCGCCGCTCTTTACGGACAGCGAGACATCCTGCACCACGGTGCGGGAGCGATAGCGTTTTTTCAGCGAGACGGTACGAAGTTCACTCATGGCTTGGGTTTCGACAGGGTGGAGCTGGGTTGGATGGTGAGCGGCGCATCTTTCGAGGCGGGACTATTCGCCGGCGCGTTGCTCTTGGGTTGGATCACCGCATGGACACGGCCTTTGTCCGGGTCGTCGGCATGCTCCGGATCGCCGCTGACCTGGAACATTTCGGTGCGAGTGCTGTAGGAGATGTGGTCGCCCTGCACGTCGTCCTGCTCGCGCTTGACGCGCGCGTTGACGAAGAAGTCCACAGTCTCGGCGCGCGTGTCGTACTCGATGCGCTCGCCGTAACCCTCCATGTATTCGTCCGTGCCCTCGTGTTTCTGGCGGAAGCTGGCGAGTTTGCCCGTGGCGGTGCAGTGTTTGTAACCCTGCTTGTCCTGTGTCAGCACGATCTTCTCGGCCCGAATGACCAGGGTGCCCTGGATGAGTTCCACTTTGCCTTCGAACACGCTGGTTTGCTTCACGTCATCGACGAGGACACGATCCGACTCCAGGTGGATGGGTTTGTCGCGGTCCGCGTTCTCGGCCAATCCCAGCCCGCTCCAGGACAGGAGCAGCAAGCTGCACAGCACGACATGTTTATTTGCGGATCGGCTCATGGGTCGCCCTGACGCGCGACAGCAGCTTGACCGTGCGCGCTTTGTTGTCGAGCTCCATGCCGACGGCACGGAGGATGTTGTACTGGTTGGTCACCACCACCGATTGGTCGGTCTCCGCCCAGTCGCGGTCGGGTACGACATGCAAATAGTCGGTGGCGAAGCGCTGCTCGCCGATGTCGCCGCTGGCGGGGCGCACCACGCGCACCTCATCGTAGAGGAAGACTTCCTCGCCTTTGCTGGAGAGCATGCCGGTCTGTGCCGTGGTAAGGGTTGGCGGGCGATCCGCATACAAACTGGTGATTTGCGGCATCTGCAAGTGCGTGCTGTCGTCGTCCGGGTAATGCCACAGTTTTTCGGCGGCGAGGGTAAAGCGCGGGCGGCCTTCTGCGTTCAGCGTGACCGCGGAGAAATCGTTAACGACATAATCTACATCGTGGCGCTGTTGCCCCTGGGCCTGCGGTAGCGGCAGCACTTGCTGGTTGAGCCAATAGGTCGCCGCCAGCAACAGCAGCAGCGGCAACAGGGGCAGCCATGCGCGTGCTTTTTCGGAGAGGCGGGACCGGTTCATTATCTCAGGTAGGGCGCGAGCTGCGCATCCAGCGTGTCCTGCGCGCCGAGGATCAGTTCGCACACTTCGCGCACCGCGCCGTGTCCCGCATCGCGCTGGCTCACGTAATGCGCGTGGTCGCGCACCACCTGCGGTGCGTCAGGCACGCTCAGCGCCAGTCCGACGCGGCGCAGCACCGGCAGATCGACCACGTCGTCACCCATGAAGGCAGCGGCTTCCGGAGCGAGCTTCAACTCCGCCAGCAGCGACTGCATCACGGCGAGCTTGTCTTCCACGCCCTGGTACAAACGCGTGATGCCGAGGTTCCTGGCGCGCAACTCGACGCATTTCGAGGTGCGTCCGGTGATGATGGCCAGTTCCACACCCGACGCTTTGAGCATCTTCAATCCATGCCCGTCGAGCGAATTGAAGCGCTTGAACTCCTCGCCGGAATCCGAAAGATAGAGACCGCCGTCGGTGAGCACGCCATCCACATCGAAAGCGACCAGGCGGAGCGGTTTGATTCTTGCTGCGAGAGACATCAGATGACCTTTGCTTTCAATAGATCGTGCATGTTCAACGCGCCGACCAGTTTCTTGTCGGCATCCACCACCAGCAACTGGTTGATGTTGTATTGCTCCATCAGTTGCACGGCTTCCACCGCCAACGCGTCGGGGCCGATGTTGCGCGGGTTGCGCGACATCACGCTGCTGACCGGCGTGGTGCTGAAATCCAGTTTCTTTTCCAGCGTGCGGCGCAGGTCGCCGTCGGTGTAGATGCCCAGCAGATGTTTGTTGTCATCCACGATGCCGGTCATGCCCAGGCCTTTGCGCGAGATCTCGAGTACGGCATCGGCCAGCGTTGCGTCCTCGCGCACGGAGGGGATGCTGGCATGCGTGTGCATCACATCACGCACATGGGTGAGCAAGCGGCGGCCCAGACTGCCGCCGGGATGCGAGCGCGCGAAATCCTCTTCGCCGAAGCCCTTGGCATCGAGCAAGGCCACGGCCAGCGCGTCGCCCAAGGCCAGCGCGGCTGTGGTGCTGGCGGTGGGTGCCAGACCCATCGGGCAAGCCTCTTCCGCCACCGCACCGTTGAGGTGGACATCGGCGGCTTGCGCCAAGCTGGATTTCGGATTGCCGGTCAATGTGATCAGATGCGCGCCCTGGCGTTTGATGACGGGCACGATGGTGAGCAATTCTTCGCTCTCGCCGGAATAGGAGATGCCGATGAACACGTCCTGCGCGGTGACCATGCCGAGGTCGCCGTGGCTGGCTTCGCCCGGATGCACGAAATACGCCGGGGTGCCCGTGCTGGACATGGTCGCCGCGATCTTGCGCGCGATGTGGCCCGACTTGCCCATGCCGCTGACGATGACCCGTCCCTTGCAGGCGAGGATGAGATTCAGTGCGTGCAGGAAATTGTCGTCGATGCGCTGCGTGAGCGCGCGGACGGCATCGGCTTCGATGATCAACACCTGACGAGCGAGGTCGAGTGCATGCGGTGCGGCGGAGAGTGGTTTATTCATGCCGCAAATTATATCAGTGCCCCTAATGCGCGGCTAAATTTTGCAAGTGCGCCAAGTTGAGGCATCATCGGGGCATGAACAGTTCTCTCCATCTCATCCTCATTTTGTTGGCTGTCGCGGTCGGCGTGGTCGTGCTGTGCCGGATTTTGAAATTGCCCGCGATGCTGGGCTACCTGCTGGTTGGCATCACCATCGGTCCGCATGCTTTGGGCTGGATACCCGATGCACCGGAGACGCGCCACCTCGCCGAATTCGGCGTGGTGTTCCTGATGTTCAGCATCGGCCTCGAATTCAGCCTCGCCCGTTTGCGTGCCATGCAGCGTCTGGTGTTTGGCTTGGGCACGGCGCAAGTGATCGCCACCATGCTGATCGTGATGCTCTCATCCCTGTTCTTTGCGCTGGATTGGCGTGCGGGCCTGGCATTGGGCGGCATCCTGGCGATGTCCTCCACCGCCATCGTCAGCAAGATGCTGGTCGAGCGCGCCGAGTTGAACACGCCGCACGGACAGAAGATCATGGGCGTGTTGCTGTTCCAGGATCTGGCGGTCGTGCCGCTCATCATTGTCATCCCCGCGCTGGCGGAAAGCGGGGCCGATCTTAGCGGCACGATCGCCATCGCCATGCTCAAGGCCGCGGTCCTGCTGGCGGCACTGCTGATGTTCGGGCAAAAATTATTGCGTCCGTGGTTCCATCTGGTGGCGGGACAAAAATCTTCCGAGCTGTTCATGCTCAATGTGCTGTTGTTCACGCTGGGCATGGCTTGGCTTACCGAACTCTCCGGGCTGTCGTTGGCTCTGGGCGCGTTCGTCGCGGGCATGCTGATCTCCGAGACCGAGTATCGCTATCAGGTGGAAGAAGACATCAAGCCGTTCCGCGATGTGCTGCTTGGCCTGTTCTTCGTCACCATCGGCATGATGCTCGATATGCATGCGGTGATCGCCGGCTGGGGCTGGGTGCTGCTGCTGTTGCTGATCCTGATCCCGTTCAAGGCTGCCGTGGTTGCCTTGCTGGTGCGGGCCTTTGCGGGCGAATGGGGTGCGGCGTTGCGCACCGCCCTTGGCTTGGCGCAAGCGGGCGAGTTCGGTTTCGTGTTGCTGACGCTGGCGGGCGATGTGCAATTGCTGCCGCATGATGTGATGCAGAACGTGCTGGCCGCGATGCTCATCTCCATGCTCATCGCGCCGTTCCTGATCCAGCACGCGGAGGCCATCGTGCGCCGCGTATCGCCGGAAGAATGGATGAACCGCGCCATGCAGATGCACCAGATCGCTGTGAGCAGCATGTCGAGCAACCAGCACATCATCATCTGCGGCTACGGACGCAGCGGACAGGCATTGGCGAAATTCCTGACCGAAGAGGGCATCAGCTTCATCGCGCTCGATCTTGATTCGCGCCGCGTGCGCGAAGCGGCAGCGGCGGGCGAGCGTGTGGTGTATGGCGATGCGGGCAAACATGAGGTGTTGCAGGCAGCAGGTTTGATGCGTGCCAAGGCGCTCGCCATCACCTATGACGACAAACACTCCGCACTCAAGATATTGCACCACGTGCAGACATCGCGCCCCGATCTGCCCGTGGTGGTGCGCACTGCCGACGACACACATATCGCCGTGCTCAAGCAGGCGGGTGCTGCCGAAGTGGTGGCCGAAGTCACCGAAGGCAGCGTCATGCTCGCCTCGCAGGCGCTGCTGCTGTCCGGCGTGCCGCTCAGTCGCGTCATCCGTCACATCCAGGAGACGCGCGCCAAACGCTACAGCATGTTCAGCGGCTATTTCCGCAGCACACCGCCGCCGGAAGCGGTGAGCGAAGACATCGAAAACCAGCAGCCGCGCTTTCAGAATGTGTTGCTCAACGTGGGCGATGCCGCCGTCGGTGCGCGCCTGAAAGAAATGAAACTGGATGAACTCAGCGTCGAAGTGAACGCCGTGCGCCGCCACAATGTGGAAGGCAGCCAGCCAGCGGGAGACATGGTGCTGTGCGCGGGCGATGTGCTGGTGCTGCTTGGACAGCCGGTGACGCTGGAGGCTGCGGAGAAACGGCTGCGCAAGGGGGATTGACGCAGGGCGGGTTCAAAAACGCGGTTAGGCGACGAGCCCCCGGAGAATTCTCAGAGATGCGGTTGTGCCCCACCGTTTGGTGCAAGTGTACGGCGCAATATGCAAGGGTAATTGCGCCCTCTGAATACTCCCCGGCACGGCCTTCCCATCCTTAATCGCTAACATGTTTAAGTCGTGGCGCAGATTCAATTCAAAAATATTCAGGCATGAAAAAAGCCCGCCGAAGCGGGCTTTGAAGTGTCACGCCGGAGTTTGATTAGACGCCTAGGCAGACGACGTAGGGAGCTGCATCGTCAATGGCGGCGGTGGCTGTGGCGACAGCTCCGAGCGCATAGGCGGCCACTGGGGTAGCCATCATGGACCCGCTGGCGGTATTGCCGTCGTCCATCTGGATATCCAGTTGTCTGACGAAGCGACCAAGGATGCCGGTGGAGCAGATCACGTACGAGCCACGAATCGGTAGCGTTTTGGCGGCATCGGAAAAAATCGGCACGTTAGCGGCGACGGTGGTGCCACTTTGAATTCCAATCGTGCCGCCGGAAGCATTAATCGGCAGATAGTCTGCTGCGCCCACGATCGTGGAGCCGGCTGCGAGTCCGGCTAAGCGCACATGCTGCCAGAACAGGTAGGATTCATCCGTTTGGGTCGTGCTGTTCCAGTTGCCGTTGATCACACCATTGCCTTGGGTGCCAGCGGGCGTGGTGGCCAAAGTGCCATTGATATGCGCCACCACGGCGGCATCATCGCCTGGCAATGCACGGAAACGATCCTGATAACCATAGATGAATACCGGAATGTTCTTGAAGTCAGTTGCCAGGTTTTTCACCCGTGCGCTGTTGATGAGTTCCTGTCCTTTCAGCACGCCGCCGAGCAGCAGGCCGATAATCACCAGTACGATGGCGATTTCAATTAAAGTAAAACCGGATTGCTTGCGATTCATTTCTCAACTCCCAAGGGTTAGTTTTCTGATTGCATGTAGCCTTGCGTACGGAACGACAGCAATGTTCATGCCACACAATTCCGACCAGATTGGTATGGCTTGGTTTGTGCTGGCATGCAGGGCTGAGAGGCAATGGTGTTGCGCGGCGGGCACGGGGAGTTGCGCTTGCTTTGACTATTCAAAATGGGCGATGGGTGCGGCCAAAGGCGATGCGTTATCCCAATTGAGGTGCGCAGTAATTTTTTGTGAGAATGACGAAACTTTGACAAGGATGACGAAATGTTGACACGGGTGTTCGGATTTTTGACACGTTCCAGCCGCTGGCTTTCTTTCTATATGTTGGTGGTCTTGCACTTGGCGCTATGGCTGGGCATGCAGAATATTTGGACGCGTCCGCTGTTGATGATGCATCTGGGATTGTTCTTGTTATGGCAACCGCTGTGGCGGGGAGAAAGCAAGCTGCGCCCGGGTAGTGCAGCGCTCATCCTGGCAATCAGTCTGGGGGCGTTGCTCTGGCTAAATTGGTGGGTGCTCGCCTTCTGGGTGAGTGGCCTGTTCGCGCTGGTGGGCGGGCGTGTGTTCGCTTTCCATGCGCGCTGGCAGCGCTTTTATTACCTGCTGGTGATGACATACCTGTTGGCGATATTGGTCCTGTACGTTACGCCGGAGCTGTTCGCCTTGTCTGGACTGGATGAAGTGACGGATGGCTTGATGAACATCGGGTTGCCGTTGTTGCTGCTTATCATGGTGTTCATTCCCGTCGAACGCGAACGTGCGGAAAGCACGCAAGCGGTGGACTTCATCTATATCTTGCTGTTGTTCACGCTGCTGTTGGTGCTGGTGCTGGGTAGTCTTGCCTTCATGACCCTGGGGCATCTGGCCTACCTGGATGCGTTGCTGCGTACTTTGTTCATCATTGCGCTCACGCTCTTTGCCTTGGGCGGATTGTGGAATCCGCGTTTGGGTTTTTCCGGCTTGCAGACCTTGTTCTCTCGCTACCTGCTGACCATCGGTACGCCGCTCGAAGTGTGGCTCAAGCAGCTGGCCGAAACGGCGCAACAAGAACAGAACCCCGAGACCTTTCTGGCGCGTGCCACCGAATACCTGATCGAGATGCCTTGGGTGAGCGGGCTGACTTGGGTGTCGGACCGGGGGCACGGGACGCTGGGGACATCCAGCCAGCATCGCATCGAGATGTCTGATCACGACCTGGTGCTCACTTTGTTCAGTCGCCAGGTCGTGTCGCCCTCGGTGCTGTTGCATGTGCGCCTGCTCACCCAGCTGCTGGGGCATTTCTACCAGGCCAAACGGCGCGAGCAGCATTTGCGCGAGATCACCCGGCTGCAGACCATCTATGAGACCGGTGCGCGCCTGACGCATGACCTGAAGAACATGCTGCAATCTTTGTTCGCGTTGACTTCGGTGGCGCAACACCAGCCCGAAAAAGCGCAGCCCATCCTGCAGCGCCAGTTGCCCGTGCTCACGCAGCGCATCGAGCTCATCCTGGCCAAACTCAAGACTCCGCAAGCGCAAGAAGACGTGGTCGAACTGCCGCTGGCGACCTGGTGGGAGAATCTGCGCCAGCGCCACCAGCATCGCAACCTCGAATGGCTAAGTGAAGGTGAGGGGGGTAATGAGTCGGGTGGCGGGCTATTGATCCCGGTCGCCTTGTTCGACTGCGTCGCCGACAACCTGATCGACAACGCCTGCAACAAGCGCCTGCGCGAACCTGGCATCACCGTAAGTGTGGCCTTGCGCGGCGATCCGTTCGCGTTCAGCGTCAGCGACAGCGGCAGCGCGATCCCCGAAGCGACGGCGCGCCAGCTGCTGCATACCGTCATGTCCTCGGAGGACGGCTTGGGGGTGGGCTTGTATCAGGTCGCACGCTGGGTTGCGCAATCCGGCTATCAACTGACATTGAGCGAGAACAAAGCTGGCCAAGTGAGGTTCGAGCTTAAACAGGGCTAATGACGTGATTACAGGAATTGAGCGAAATGGCGTTGTTGCAAAAATGCGACGTCAATTTCACAAAGCTTTGACACTCCCTTCCCGCTGCCGCTATCTTGCGCACCGGTAATCGCAAAAGGGTGTGTGGTGCGATTGCCGATTATGATTTTTTCGCAGTTAAATTCCTCGAGGAGAAATGATGAAAAAAGTAGCCCTCTCTCTGGCAGGCGTGCTGGCAGCAGCCGCATTTGCTCCAGAAGCTTCCGCTATCCCCGCGTTTGCGCGTCAAACCGGCATGGCATGTTCCGCTTGCCACGCACAACACTTCCCAGTCCTGAACGGTTTCGGTCGTGCGTTCAAGGCGCAGGGCTTCACCCTGATGGGCGCCCAAGGCAAGGTTGAAGGCGAACACCTGTCCATTCCCGACACGCTGAACGCTGCTGTGCTGTTGAAGGTTCGTTACCAGAAGACTAACGGTACCGATGCTGTTGGCACCATCTCCGGCGCAAGCACCAACCGTGGCCAATGGCAGTTCCCGGACGAGTTCTCCCTGTTCTTCGGCGGCCGCGTGGCTGACGAGGGCATGATCAAGGTCGGTATGATGATGGAAAACAACCTCATCGCTGCTGGCGCATTTGCTGCAGGTCTGCGCGTTCCAGTTGTGGTTGATATGGACTCCGTGAAGTTGCTGGCAATTCCATACACAACAGACAGCTTGGGCGCATTCTATGGCTACACCGAATCCAGCAACGGTGTGAACCGTGCGATCCGTTGGGCTGAAAACCGTACGCAAGTGTTTGCGCACCAGTACACCGGCTTGGGCAACGGCGCTAGCACCGGTCTGGCATATGTTGCACATGCCGACATGGGCTACATCAACGTATCCCGCTTTGCTCCGGCATTTACAAACGGCGCTACCGCGCTCAACTTCTCTTCCACGGCCGTTCACGCTGCATTCACGCCGACTATCGCTGACTGGGCTTCCGTGATCAGCGTCGAGTACCTGACTGGCCACAGCTACACTGGCACCACCATGGCTACCCAAGTGGCGACCAAGGGCATGGGCTTGAGCGCACAGGCTCACGGCGAAATGGCTGGATTGGAAACTGGCCTGTACGCAGCCCATTCCGTGGCCAAAAAGAGCGATGTTGGCGGTGTTGCAAACCTGTTCAACGCATCTACTGTTAATGACATCAAGGCCACTCAAATCGGTATCGATGTGTCCGTTATTCCGCACACACTGTCTGTTGGCGCCAACTACCTGGCTGGCAAGAACAATTTGGCTCAGTCGGAAAACTACATCACCGTCACCGGCGTGTATGACCTGGCCCAGAACGTGGCGCTGGTTGCCAACTATTCCTTGGGCTCCGGCAGCACGTTCAAGGCTGGCGGCGCAAAGGATACAGCTACAGTTGGCGGCACTGGCAAAAACCTGCTGACTCTGATGTTGGAATCTGCATGGTAAGTTGAAGCTGACCGGATGGGCCGAGCGCAAGCAGGCTCATCTCAAAGCAGAACTGCTGTATCGAACAGGGGAGACTTCCGTCTCCCCTGTTTTTTTGTGCATGTGTAATTCGCTGCGGGTAAAATCGCGCGCCATGAAACCTGCTTTATCTTCAATCGCCCAGCTCCGGCTGGCGCGTATCCAGCAACTCTCCGCTATCGAATATCCAGCCGATCTGCCCGTGGTGGCGCGGCGCGAGGAATTAGCGCAGGCCATCGAAAAACACCAAGTGGTCATCGTGTGCGGCGAGACTGGTTCGGGCAAGACCACGCAACTGCCGAAGATATGTTTGAGCTTGGGGCGTGGGGTGCTGGGCGTCATCGGCCACACGCAGCCGCGCAGGGTGGCGGCACGCTCGGTAGGAGCCAGAATTGCGCATGAGCTGAAATCCGAACTGGGCGGCCTGGTCGGCTATAAGGTGCGCTTCAATGACAAGGTGTCGCCCGACACCTGCATCAAGCTGATGACCGACGGCATCCTGCTGGCCGAGATCCACCACGATTCGCTGCTCAAACAATACGACACCATCATCATCGACGAGGCGCACGAGCGTTCGCTGAACATCGACTTCCTGCTGGGCTATCTGCGCCAACTGTTGCCGCGCCGTCCCGATCTGAAGCTCATCATCACTTCGGCGACGCTGGATGCAGAACGCTTCTCCAAACACTTCGCCGTCAGTCCCCTCTCCCAACGGGGGAGGGCGAGGGAGGGGGGGGCGCTCGAATCTCACGCCGCACTTCCCGAAGAGTTGCTTACCCATGCACGCGAGTTACGAAAAAATTCAACCGATGCCGAAAACCTGTTGTGGCAATTGCTGCGCAGAAACCAACTGAACGGCTTCGGCTTCCGCCGACAGCATCCGCTGGGTTCGTACATCCTCGATTTTTATTGCCATCAGGCAAAGCTAGCGATTGAATTGGATGGCGGACAGCATGCAGAGGTGTCGCAACTCAAGCATGATGCAGTTCGCAGTGCATGGTTGCAGGAACAGGGGGTAACAGTGCTGCGCTTCTGGAATAACGAGGCGCTAACAAATACCGAGGGGGTTCTGCAAAGGATTTCTGAGGCGCTAAAAGCCAACCCCCTCCCTAACCCTCCCCCGGTGGGAGAGGGGATGTCGGCATCAATGCCAGCACCCATCATCCAGGTCTCCGGCCGTACCTATCCGGTCGAGGTGCGCTACCGTGCGCCGCAGCAGAACGAGGAAGGCGACACACAGAATGTTCCGCAGGCGATATGCAGTGCGCTGGATGAACTGAGTATCGGCGGTCTCAAGGGCGATGTGCTGGTGTTCCTGCCCGGCGAGCGCGAGATACGCGACACTGCCGAAGCTTTGCGCAAGCACCAGCACAAGGGGATCGAGATACTGCCGCTGTTCTCGCGCCTGTCCATCGCCGAGCAGGACCGCGTGTTCAAGCCCGCCTCCGGCATGCGCCGCGTGGTGCTGGCGACCAACGTGGCGGAGACCTCGCTCACCGTGCCCAACATCGGTTACGTGATCGACAGCGGGCTGGCGCGCATCAACCGCTACAGCGTGCGGCAGAAAGTGGAGCAGCTGCGCATCGAGAATATCTCGCGCGCCGCCGCCAACCAGCGCGCGGGACGTTGCGGCCGTGTGATGAGCGGTATCTGCATCCGCCTGTACGACGAAGCGGATTTCCTGCAGCGCCCGGAGTTCACCGATGCCGAGATATTCCGCGTGTCGCTGGCGACGGTCATTCTGCGTATGAGTGCGCTTGGCCTGGGCGAGGTAGAGGCGTTTCCGTTCATCGAGCCGCCCGGTTCGCGCGCCATCGCCGACGGCTACCAGTTGCTGCAGGAACTCAACGCCATCGACGACCAGCGGTCGCTCACGCCGCTCGGACACGAATTGGCCAAGCTGCCGCTCGATCCGAAAGTGGCGCGCCTGCTGTTGGCGGGGCGGCAGTATCACTGCTTGCACGAGATACTCATCATCGCCAGTGCGCTGGCTTTGCAAGACCCGCGCGACCGTCCATCCGAGCGGCGCGAAGCGGCGGACGCCGCGCACCAGCGCTTCAACGACGAGCGCTCGGATTTCCTCGCCTACATCAAGTTGTGGGCGTGGTTCCAGGAAGCGCTGAAGCACAAGAAGACCAACAAGCTGTGGGCGACAGAGTGCCGCGACAAGTTCCTGTCGCCGCTGCGCCTGCGCGAATGGCACGAGCTGCACCAGCAGTTGCATGCGCAGGTGTCGGAGATGGGCATTCGCTTCAACGAGCAGCCAGCGACCTACGAGCAGATACACAAGGCGCTGTTGACCGGGCTGCTGGGCAACATCGGCTGCAAAGGCGTGGATAGGGAGCCGTATTACCTCGGTCCGCGCGAGATAAAATTCTTCATCGCATCGAATTCGGTGCTGGCGAAGAAAGGTACCAAGTGGGTGGTGGCGGCCGAGATCGTGGAGACGACCAAGCTGTTCGCGCGCTGTGTGTCACGCATAGAGCCGGAGTGGCTGGAAGAGGTCGGCGCACACCTGATCAAGCGCAGCTACTTCGATCCGCACTGGGAGAAGAAGGCGGGGCAGGTGGCAGCGTGGGAACGCAGCACCCTGTACGGCCTGCTCATCAATCCCAAGAAGCGCGTGCATTACGGACCGATGAATCCGGAAGAGTCGCGCGAGGTGTTCATCCGCGAGGCGCTGGTGAACGGCGAGTTCAACACGCAGGCGCCGTTCTTCGCGTACAACCAGAAACTCATCGCCGACATCGAGGCGCTGGAGCACAAGGCACGCCGTCCTGATGTGCTGGTGGACGATGAGCTCATCTTCGCCTTTTACGATCAACGCATCCCGGCCGGTATCCACAACGGCGCGGCGTTCGAGCACTGGCGCAAGGAAGCGGAGCGCGAGCAGCCCAAGTTGCTGTACCTGAAAAAAGACGACCTGATGCGGCATGAGGCGGCCGGGATTACGACGGAGCATTTTCCGCCGCAGCTGCTGATGAATAACGTGAGCTATGCATTGGCCTACAACTTCGCGCCGGGCAAGAACGATGACGGCGTGACGCTCACCGTGCCGCAGGCCTTGCTCAACCAGGTATCGGCGGCGCGTTGCGAATATCTGGTGCCGGGCATACTGGCCGAGAAGATAGCGCAGCTGGTGAAATCGCTGCCGCAGAAACTGCGCCGTCATTGCGTGCCGGTGCCGGAATTCGCGGCGGCGTTCTGTGCTGCGGTGCAGCCTTCCGACACGCCGCTGTTGCAAGCGTTGGCGCGCTACATACGCGAGCAGAAACAGCTCGAAGTGCCGCTGGACGCCTTCCGCCTGGAACAACTGCCCGCACACCTGCTGATGAATTTCCGTGTGGCGGACGAGCACGGGCGGCAGCTCGGCATGTCGCGCAACTTTGCACAACTGCGCGGGGAATGGGCGCCGAAGCAAGCCGTCGTCGCACCCACGCCCGCCGCGAAGAATGCCGCGCAGCAGCAGAAGTCCAGCGGTGAACGCTATGCCGAATGGCGCTTCGGCGATTTCAATCCAACCAGCACAGAGCAACGCGCCGGGCAGTCCATCACCGTGTTCAACGCGCTGGTGGACGAGGGAGACGCGGTGACCTTGCAGCGTTTCGATACGCGCGACGAGGCCCAAGCTGTCCAACGTTTAGGGCTGCGGCGTTTGTTCCAGCTCGCGCTGAAAGAGCAGGTGAAATATCTGGAGAAGAATCTGCCGGGCCTGCAGGCCATGGCGATGCAGTTTCTGCCGTTCGGTTCGCAACAGGACCTGCAGCGGCAGATCCTTGCGGTGACTTTCGACCGCTGTTGTTTGAACGAGCCGTGGCCGGAAAGCGAGAAGGAGTTCGCCACGCGCTGCAAAGACGCGAAGGCGCGCCTGAATCTGGTGGCACAAGAGATCGCACGCCTGGTCGCAGCGGTATTGACCGAGCACCAGGCATTGCAGAAATCATTGCCCAGCTTCAAGGCTCACGGCCAAGTGCTGCAGGATATTCGCAGCCAATGCGAATGGCTGCTGGGCAAGGAGTGGGTCGCCCGCACGCCATATGAGCGCCTGCAGCACATGCCACGTTACCTGAAGGCGATCAACGTGCGGCTGGAGAAACTGCGCGGCAATCCGGCGCGCGATGCGCAGAACATGGCGCAGATGAATCCGCTGCTGCAGCAATGGCAACGCAGGCTGTCCGCGCAACATGGAGAAGCGGATATGCGTCTGGAGGATTTCGGCTGGATGCTGCAGGAACTGCGCGTGTCGTTGTATGCGCAGGAACTGAAGACGCCGGTGATCGTGTCGGTGAAACGATTAGAGAAGATGCTGGCCGGGCTAAGCAGTTAAAATCGGGATATATCGAATCGGGATGGCTGGATCATGTCGCATAAAAAAGTAGATGTGCTGCTGGTGGGGGCAGGGGTGATGAGCGCGACGCTGGGCAAGTTGCTGGCGCAGCTCGATCCGTCGCTGAAGATCGTGATGGTCGAGCGTCTCGCCAATGTGGCGCACGAAAGCTCGCACGGCCTGAACAACGCAGGTACGGGACATGCCGGCTATTGCGAACTCAATTACACCCCGCAGCAGCCGGACGGCAGCATCAAGATCGATCGTGCGCTGGAGATCAATGCCGCGTTCGAGGTCTCCTTACAATTCTGGTCCTACTTGGTCAAACAGGGCCTGTTGCCCACGCCCGAAAAATTCATCAATCCGGTGTTCCACCAGAGCTTCGTGTGGGGCGAGGAGAACGTCGCTTTCCTGCGCAAGCGTTATCAGGCCTTGCACCGGCATCACCTGTTCGGGGAGATGGAGTACAGCGAAGATCATGCGCAATTGCACAAGTGGATGCCGCTGGTGATGCGCCAGCGCGATCCGCAACAGAAGGTTGCCGCGACGCAGGTGAAACACGGCACCGATGTGGACTTCGGCTTCCTCACGCGCAGGCTGGTCAAGGCGCTGCGCGCCCTGCCCAACTTCGAATTGAAACTCAGCCATACCATCACCAGCCTGAAGCAGCACGAGGATGGTCGCTGGCATGTGCGAGTGAAGGACAACCACGCGAATACGACGCGCACGATCGATGCCGGGTTCGTGTTCCTCGGTGCGGGCGGCGGTGCGCTGCCGTTATTGCAGAAGTCCGGCATCGCCGAGAGCCAGGGCTACGGCGGCTTCCCGGTCAGCGGCCAGTGGCTGATATGCCGCAATCCAGAGATCGTGCGGCAGCATGCCACCAAGGTGTATGGCAAGGCCGCCGTGGGTGCGCCGCCGATGTCGGTACCGCATCTGGATGCGCGCATCATCGATGGCGAGTCGGCGTTGCTGTTTGGCCCTTTCGCCAGTATCACCACCAAGTTCCTCAAGGAAGGGTCGGTACTGGACCTGTTCTCGTCGCTGAAGCCGGGCAACCTGAAACCGATGCTGGCCGTGGCGCGCGACAACATCGATCTCACGCGTTATCTCATCATCGAGGCCCTCAAGTCGCACAAGGACCGCGTCGCAGCGCTGCGCGAGTTCTATGCCGAGGCCAAAGAAGAGGATTGGCAGCTGGCCTCGGCCGGGCAGCGCGTGCAGATCATCAAGGGTTGCGATACGAAAGGCGGCAAGCTGGAATTTGGCACCGAGATCGTCACGTCCAAAGACGGCACGCTGGCCTCGTTGCTGGGCGCATCGCCCGGCGCATCCACCTCCGTGCAGGCGATGATCGAGGTGATCGAACGCTGCTTCAAACAGCGCATGAAGAGCACCGAGTGGAAGCGCAAGATGAAAGAGATGATTCCGTCTTACGGCGAGTCGCTGGACGAGAATGCGACGTTACTGCATGAAGTGCGCAAGAAGACGCTGGCTACGCTGCACCTGGATGCTGCGAGGAATCAGAAAGAAAACGGCTAAGCGCGGAAGCGCTTGGCGATCAACACCGCGTTGCTGCCGCCGAAGGCGAACGAGTTGGACATCACGGCGTCGAGCTTGACGTCGCTGCGCCCCTGGTTGGGCACGTAATCCAGATCGCACTCGGGATCGGGTTCACTCAGATTGATGGTGGGCGGAACGGACTGGTTCTGTAATGCCAGCAACGCCACCATGAATTCCACCGCGCCGGTCGCTCCCATCAGATGTCCGTGCATGGATTTGGTCGAGCTGACCGGAACCTTGCTCGCGTGCGCACCGAACACCTGCTTGATGGCTTTGGTCTCTTCGATGTCGCCTGCCTGTGTGGCGGTACCGTGGGCGTTGATGTAGTGGATGTCTTGCGGCTGTAACTGCGCTTCGCGCAAGGCATTCAACATGGTTCGCGTCTGTCCTGCCGCATCCGGCTTGGTGATGTGGCTGGAGTCGGACGAGCAGTCATAGCCGGCCAGTTCCGCGTAGATCTTCGCGCCGCGTTTCATGGCGAGCTCCGCATCTTCCAGCACCAGCACGGCAGCGCCTTCGCCGAGCACCAGGCCGCTGCGATTTTTGGAGAACGGTTTGCAGGATGCGCCGGCATCGTTCGGATCTTCTTGCGCCAGCGTGCGCAAGGCTTCCCATGCCTTCATCGCGCCCAGCGTGAGCATCGCCTCCGAGCCGCCCGCCAGCATCACGTCGGCATAGCCGTGCTTGATCTGTCGATAGGCCTCGCCGATGGCGATAGCCGAGGACGAGCAGGCGGTGGCGTAAGTCATGTTCGCGCCCTGCAGATGGTATTTGATGGAGAGATGCGAGGCGGCCGCGTTGTTCATGCTGAGCAGCACGCTGAGCGGTTTGACGCGCGGTGGCTTGTGCAGGAGTGTCTCGATGTAGCCGTCTTCCAGCGTGCTGGCGCCGCCGAGGCAGGAGCCCATGCAAACGCCGGCGCGCGGCTGTTCGGCTTCACTAATTTCGAGCTGTGCATCCTGCACCGCCTGTTCGGCGGCGACCAGTGCGAACTGGCTGAAGCGTTCGATGCCGCTGAGTTGGATCTTGCTGAAATGGGCTGCGGGATCGAAGCCTTCCACCGGCGCGCCGATGCGGATATTGAGTTGCTCGACGAAGTCGTTCTGCAGGCGCTTGATGCCGGAGCGCCCGGCCATCAGGTTGTCGAAGAATTCTGCGGGGTTTTGGCCGACCGGGGAGATGACGCCTAATCCGGTGATGACGACGCGCCTGGTCATGAGGGTTTGCTAAGCGGCGTCTTTTTGTTCGGCGATGAGCTTGTCCACCAAACCGACCACGTCCTGCAGCGTTTTGAGTTCGACGCGTTCATCCGGGAACTTGATCTTCAGCTCATCTTCGAGATTGAACGTGAACTCGATCACCGACAGCGAATCCAGTCCCAAGCCTTCCAGCGTGGCTTCAGGCGTCAGGTCTTCCAGCTTGAGGTCGAATTGCTTGACCATCATGTCTTGTATGGTTTTCAGGGAACTCATCGTCGCTCGCTTTCAGAAAGAAATCGGGGCGGAGTATAGCAGAGGCCGGATTCAGGCGGCGACACGTTGTGTGCGGGCGCTTTCGAAGAAGCGGAGGGTATCGGCGGCGACCTGCTCGCGTTCATTGTCCACAGTGATCATGTGGTAGCTGTTGTGCAGTATCACTTTTTCCACAACCTTGGAGCCGATGTGCTCCGCGATGTAATGCGCGCTGCGCGGCGAGGCGACCTCATCTTCTTCGGCGTGGATGACGATGGCTGGAGCGGTGATGCGCGACATCGTGTTCTTGACGACGGCGATCATGCGTTCGGCCTCCTGGATGGCCGGCAGATTCAAACGGCTGGCGCCGACCATGGAAGCATCCTTGTGCGCCATTTCGCGCGCGATCCAGCGCCGCAGCTGTTCGTTTTTAAGGCCAAAGGGTTCGCGTTCCTTGTAGGTGTACCAGTAACGGATCGGCCAGATGTAACCGAGGTAACGCAAGGGGCGATACCAAGGCATGGCCCAGCCGTCATACCACAGCGTGGTGGAGAGCAAGGTCAGCGCGGCGACCTCGTCCCCCAGTTCGGCGGCGATGCTGAGCGACAGCGTGCCGCCGATGCACAGCCCGCCGACGGCGACGCTTGCGTGCTGTCCGCGTAGCGTGCGGAACTCTTCCAGCGCTTTGGCGTGCCAATCCTGCCAGTGCGTGACCGAGCGCGGTGTGTCGCCGTGGGTGTAACCATAGCCCTCGATATGCGGCAGGTGCACCGTGTAACCGGCCTGCTGCAAGCGCTTGGCCAGCGGCAACAGTTCGGCCGGGCTGCTTTGCAGTCCGTGGATCAGCAGCACGGCGTGTTCGCCGCCGGTCAGTGTGATGGGGTTCATGGGGGGGCGCTCGGAATCGAAAAGGTGCGGCATTCTAGCAAATCCGGCATGGCAGGTTCCGGTCGAGTGCTCGGGGTGTCCTGCCCGATACGCCACGGGTCGCTGCGCTATAATCGGCGCGAGATCCATTCGGGGATTCACGGGGGAGTGATGGACAAGCAACTACGTGATGCCGCCCTGCAATATCACCGCCGGGGTGAAGCGAATCTACTCATCATGCCTAGCCTGGATGCGGCCAACATCGCCTACAATCTGCTCAAGATCACGGCGGGCGACGGCATCACCATCGGCTCGATCCTGCTGGGCGCGAACAAGTCGGTGCATATCCTGACTTCGACCGCGACAGTACGCCGTATCGTGAATATGAGTGCGCTGGCGGTGGCCGGCGTCAATACACATTAGAGGAGTGCCATGAACAAGCAGGAAATCGAGCTGTTGAGCCAGGAAATCGAGATGTTGATGAACGAGCGCGTGCGCTTGCTCAAAGTGGTCGGCGCGGCAGCAGTGCTGGTGGCAAACACAGACGCCAAGCATCTGCCGCACGGGACGGCCGAGGCGGCGGAGATGTTGTCGGAGACGCTGAACGCATTGCCGGAGGAGACGCTGAAAGACGCTTTGGATTCGGTGCGGGCGGAGCACGACCAGGCATAAGCGGTGAGAAGATCATGAGCAAGACTCCGCAAAAAATCGGACTCATCCTGACCGGGGGCGGTGCACGTGCGGCCTATCAGGTCGGGGTGCTCAAAGCCATTGCCGAGTTCATGCCGCGCCGCGCGCAATCTCCCTTTCAGGTGATTTGCGGCACATCGGCAGGGGCGCTGAACGCGGTGACGCTGGCGGTGAATGCGCGGCAGTTCCGCAAGGGCGTGAAGTATTTGCTGGGTATCTGGTCCAATTCCCGCGTCAGCGACATTTATCGTGCGGACCCGCTCGGCGTGTTGAAAAACAGCGGGCGCTGGGTGGCGGGCCTGGTATTGAGCGTGCTGGGCATCAATCGCATGCACCGCGTATCGCTGCTGGACAATGCGCCATTGGCGATCTTTCTGGAAGAGACCTTGCCCTGTGAAAAGATACAGGAGAGCATCGATGCGGGTGTTCTGCACGCATTGAGCATCACCGCTTCCGGCTATGGCTCCGGGCATTCGGTCACGTTCTATCAGGGAGTCGACGGCATCCAGCCATGGAGGCGGGCGCGACGTATGGGAATGGAGGCCAAGATCGGCATCGAACATCTGCTGGCCTCCTCCGCCATTCCTTTTATCTTTCCGGCCGTGCACATCCACCGCGAATATTTCGGCGACGGTTCTGTGCGCCAGATCGCGCCGATCAGTTCCGCGCTGCATCTGGGGGCCGACAAGGTGCTGCTGATGGGCGCCTGGCATGTCGACGACGATGAGGAGCGGCGCGGCAGGATGGATACCTATCCCTCGCTGGCACAGATCGCCGGGCATGCGTTGGACAGTATTTTCCTCGACGGCCTGGAAGTCGATCTGGAACGTTTACAGCGTATCAACGACACGGTCCGTCTGATCCCGGAAGAGCTGCGCGTGGCGACGAGAATGCGCCATATTGAAGTGTTGGTCATCACGCCCAGCCAGCCGCTGGAGAGGATCGCCGAGCGTCATATCGCGCAACTGCCGTGGCCCATACGCCTGATGTTGCGCTCGGTCGGCGTGATGCGTGGCCGCGGCGCGAATCTGGCGAGTTATCTGCTGTTCGACAAACATTATTGCCGCGCGCTGATCGATCTGGGTTATCAGGATGCGTTGAAGCGCCGCGATGAGATACTGCAGTTCCTGGATTGTGATTCTGCAACCTCCAAATGCGACATGCCGCAATGAACGCGGTGGCAGCTCCTAATCTGTTGACCTTCGCCTTGCTGCGACGATTGGCTGACGGCGAATTCCATTCCGGGGAGACATTGGCGCAACAGTTCGGCGTGACGCGCACCACGGTGCATAACGCGCTGCAAGACGTGGTGCAGTATGGATTGATACTGCACCGGGTGCGCGGCCGCGGTTATCGCTTGGCTACAACCTTGCAATGGCTGGATGCCGGGCAGATCGAAGCCCAGCTGGGCGGCGCGCGCGACAGTCTGCACCTCGAGATACTTGACCATGCTTCTTCCAGCAACGCGCTACTCATGCAACGGGCTACACAAGGAGCGCCGAGCGGTACCGTGCTGGCGGTGGAGTGGCAGACGGCCGGACGCGGGCGTCTGGGCAGGACATGGCATTCCGGCTTGGGTGATGCGCTGACTTTTTCCCTGTTGTGGCGCTTCGACAGTGGGCTGGCTGCACTGTCCGGTTTGAGTTTGGCGGTCGGGGTCGCCATGATGCGTGCCTTGCAAGAATTGGGTGTGATTGGGGCGAGTCTGAAGTGGCCGAATGACGTGCTGCTGAACGGCGGCAAGCTCGCCGGGATACTGCTCGAAGCGCAAGGGGATATGCTCGGTCCCAGCGCGGTGGTGATCGGCGTCGGGATAAACTGGCGATTGTCGCCGCAGGCGCGTGAGCGCATCGATCAGGCGGTGAGCGACTTGGGCTCGCTCGACATGCCGCCCGAGCGCAACCGGGTGCTTGCGGTATCATTAAAACATTTGGTGAACGTGTTGTGCGAATTCACGGCGCAAGGTTTTGTACCGTTGCGGGCAGAGTGGGAGCGCTACCACGCATTCCAGCATAAGGCAGTCAAATTGTCGTTGCCGGATGGTTCGCAAGCCTCGGGTGTGGTGCGCGGTGTGACGGAAGAAGGCGCTCTATGCTTGGAGACCGAACAAGGCGAGCGCGTGTTCAACGCAGGCGAAGTCAGTTTGAGAGGTGCGTAACGTGCTGCTACTGGACGTGGGGAACAGCCGCTGCAAATGGGCATCGGTGCAAGGTGGGGCATGGGTACGCCAAGGTGTAGCCGGCAACACCGAGTGGGCTGCCTTGCAGGGTGTGTTCGCTACACTGCCGCCACCCGCGCGCATTTTGGTCTCCAATGTGGCGGGCGAGGCGATGGCGCAACGTTTACATGCGATATGCGCCGGGTGGGCCGCTCCGCTGGAGTTTGTGACGGCACGAGCCGAACAATGCGGCGTACGCAACAACTACCAGCAGCCCGAGCGCTTGGGTAGCGACCGCTGGCTGGCGCTGATCGCGGCGTGGAGTCGGGTGCGCAGTGCCTGTCTGGTGGTGAATTGCGGCACAGCCACTACTATAGACGCGCTCTCCGTGCAGGGTGAGTTCCTCGGCGGGTTGATCCTGCCCGGCGTGAGTCTGATGCAGCATAGTTTGGCGACAAATACCGCACAGCTCCTGGCCGAGCAGGGGAGGTTGCAGGACTTTCCGTGCAATACCGCCGATGCGATTCACAGCGGGATGCTGCGTGCTACGGTGGGCGCGGTTCGGTACCAGTTCGGGTTGTTGCAGGCGCGCAGCGACAAGGTGTGCTGCCTGCTTGGTGGGGGGGCGGCGGCAATTGTCCAGCCGCATCTGGATCTGCCGTTGGAGCGTGTGGACAACCTGGTACTTGAGGGTTTGCAGATTATTGGAGAAATGAAGGCATGACGAAGTGGATAGTGGGACTGTTGTTGCTAGCCAATCTGGCGATTTTCGGCTGGATGCGTTGGGGCAGCACGCTGACCGTGGATGCTGATGCGGTAAAGGCGCAGGCGGCATTGAATCAAGACAAGATCAAATTGCTGGAGATGTTGCCGGCTTCCGCGGCCTTACCAAGCTCTAGTCCGGCCTCGGCCCCAGCCATAACTTTGCCCCCGGCTGCGGTTCCGGGTTTAACTCCGGGCATGACGCAGGCCTCGTCGCCAGTTGCGGCAGCGGATGCCTCAAGCGCGCCAACTCCGGCGCCTGTGATCAAGGCAAAAAAAATATCGCCTAAGTTGTCGAATTGCATGGAATGGGGAGAGTTCTCCGGAAATGACCTGGTTCGCGCTCAACAGGCATTGGCGCTGCTGAAGCTGGGTGATGATCTGTCGCAACGCACCGTGGAGAAAAAACACGGTTATTGGGTGTATATCCCGCCGATGAAGAAACGTGCCGAGGTGGAGAAGAAGATCGCGCAACTGAAACAGCGCGGGGTGAAGGATTACTTTGTGGTGCAGGAAGAGGGTAAGTGGCTGAACGCCATTTCTCTTGGGGTGTTCAAGACCAAAGAGGCCGCGCAAAAGTACCTTGCCGTGCTGCAAGCCAAGGAAGTACGCACTGCCAAAGTCGGCGAGCGTATAAGCAAGCTCAAATTTACCGTATTCGTCATGAAGGAGCTTGATTCGGGGGTGGCAGACAAGCTGAATGCCCTGCAGAAGGAGTTTCCGGATAGCGAACTCAAAGTATCGGCATGCAGCAATTGACAGGCGGGGACGAAATCAGCAAAATGCCGCCCTTCTTTGAGATGCCCCGGCTGGCAAAAGCCGTCGGAAGCGCAAGATCGCGGTGATATAGCTCAGTTGGTTAGAGCACAGCACTCATAATGCTGGGGTCGGTGGTTCAAGTCCACCTATCACCACCAGACACATGGCAAATAAAAAACTCCAGCATCGCTGGAGTTTTTTATTTGCTGCCATGCAACTTCCAGATTATTGCTTGTCGCTGAGAAGTTGTTTCAACATCCACAAAGAGAACAAAACCACCAGTGCGGAAGTACCGATTGCTGCGATATCTGCGATGAACGACATTTTTATCTCCTCCCAAGAGAGTCAGGTTGAACACAATAACAACAAGGCCAAGCGGGGCAAATCCTAGCATAATTTTTTCTTATGGCAAGAATTTTGTGGAAGCACAAAAAGCCCGACGGGAAATCCCGTAGGCAATGGAGGAGATGGGTGTTGCCAGGAGTGGGAAGTTACTGAACGAAACTTCCCACTAATTTCAGCTTAGTCGGCTTTCTTGAACAACTGGAGTGTGATCCACACTGCAAAGCCAATTGCGAATATTGCGGTACCAATGGATGCTACGTCTGCAATGATCGACATACTTTTCTCCCTGATGAACTTAGATTTTTAACGACATCTATAATGGCAATAGTTGACTAAAGCTGTTATGACTATAGTTGACTAAAGCTTTTATGATTATATGAGTATTTTTGTTGGGCATTCCCACAATTTTTATAAGGCTTAGATTATTAAGGCCTTAACGCTTTTTTGACATTCAAGTGCAAGTATTCAGGTAACCAGCGTGCTAACAAAACTCTACATTAAGACCTATGGCTGCCAGATGAACGAGTACGACTCGGACAAGATGGCGGATGTGATGCGTGCCTGCGGCGACATGGTGCAGACCGACAAGCCGGAAGAGGCGGATGTCATTCTGTTCAACACCTGTTCGATCCGGGAGAAGGCGGAAGACAAGGTGTTCTCCGACTTGGGGCGTGCGCGCGCATTGAAGCAGAGCCGTCCCGATCTATTGATCGGCGTCGGTGGCTGTGTCGCCAGCCAGGAAGGCGAGGCCATCATCAAGCGCGCGCCTTATGTCGATGTGGTGTTCGGACCGCAGACTCTGCATCGCTTGCCGCAGCTCATCGCGGCACGGCGCGCCAGCGGCAAGCCGCAAGTCGATATCAGCTTTCCGGAGATCGAGAAATTCGACCACGTCCCGGCTGCGCAGACATCGCACGGCACTGCTTTCGTTTCCATCATGGAAGGCTGCAGCAAATATTGCACCTACTGTGTGGTGCCGTTCACGCGCGGCGAGGAAGTGTCGCGGCCATACGCCGATGTGATGCGCGAGGTGGAGAGTTTGACGGCGCAAGGTGTGAGCGAGATCACCTTGCTGGGACAGAACGTGAACGCGTATCTGGGCGAGACGGAAGACGGTGATACGGTCGATTTCGCATTTTTGGTGCAGGCTGTGGCCGCAATGCACGGCGTGCAGCGCTTGCGCTATATGACGTCACATCCGCGCGAGATGTCGCAACGCCTGATCGATCTGTATGCCACCACGCCCAAGCTGGCCGGGCATCTGCATCTGCCGGTGCAGTCCGGCTCGGATCGGATACTGGCCGCGATGAAGCGCGGCTATACGGCACTCGAATATAAATCCGTCGTGCGCAAACTGCGCGCGGCACGGCCGGATATCTCCATCACTTCGGATTTCATCGTCGGTTTCCCCGGCGAGACCGATGCCGATTTTGAAGCGACCATGAAGCTGATCGACGATGTCGGCTTCGATGCCAGCTTCAGTTATATCTTCAGTCCGCGCCCGGGCACGCCGGCGGCCGAGATGAAGGACGATACGCCGGACGAAACCAAGCTGGCGCGCCTGCATCGGGTGCAAACGCGTATCGCCGAGCTGGAACAGCAGGTCAGTGCCGCGATGGCGGGGAGCGTGCAGCGCGTGCTGGTGGAAAACGTTTCGCGCAAGAGCGAACTGGAAATGGCGGGCCGCACCGAGAACAACCGCGTGGTGAACTTCGCCGGTTCGCCCGGCATGCTTGGGCGCTATGTGGATGTGCGCATCCTGTCGGGAACCATGCATACGCTGCGCGGCGAACTGGTGACTCAGCCATGAGCGAGCGCGAGAACATTTCTTTCGAGCCGGTGGATAACGCGCGCCTGGCTAATCTGTGCGGGGCATTCGATGAGAACCTGCGCCAGATCGAGACCGCGCTGGAAGTGAACATCGCGCGACGCGGGGAGCACTTTGCCATCACCGGCGCGCAGGCGGGTATCGCGCGCGAGGTGTTGGAACGTTTCTACCTCGAAGCCAGACATGACATCTCGCTGGAGCGCCTGCAGCTGGGTTTGATCGAATCCATGAAGCGCGACCTGCCCGATGCGCAAAGCGAGTCGGTGCCGCTTGCTGATGACGCGCAAGTCCGAGGTGCGCGGGCGCACCGTGCGCCAGAACGAATATCTGCAAGCGATCCAGGAGCACGACATCACCTTCGGCGTCGGCCCCGCCGGTACGGGCAAGACCTATCTCGCAGTCGCCTCCGCAGTGGATGCGCTGCAGCGCGAAACGGTGAAGCGGCTGGTGCTGGTGCGTCCGGCAGTGGAGGCGGGCGAACGTCTGGGTTTCCTGCCCGGCGATCTGGCGCAAAAGGTCGATCCCTACCTGCGTCCTTTGTACGATGCGCTGTATGACCTGATGGGTTTGGATAAAGTGGCCAAGGCATTCGAGCGCGGCATGATCGAAGTCGCGCCGCTGGCCTACATGCGCGGACGCACGCTGAACCATTCCTTCATCATTCTGGACGAGGCGCAGAACACCACGCCGGAACAGATGAAGATGTTCCTCACTCGCATCGGCTTCGGCAGCAAGGCGGTCATCACCGGCGACGTGACGCAGATCGACCTCGCGCGCGGACAGAAGAGCGGACTCAACGATGCGCGTATCGTGCTCAAGGATGTGCGCGGCATCGCCTTTCAACAATTCCTGGCGGAAGACGTGGTGCGCCATCCGCTGGTGCAGAAGATCGTCTCCGCTTATGAAAAACACGAACAACCAAAACCATGACTGATGCACACAAACTTTCGCTGTCGGTGCAATACGCCAGCAATGCCAAAACACTGCCGACCCGATCGCAGTTCCGCCGCTGGGTGAAGGTCGCCTTGGAGCAGAACGTGCAGATCGCCTTGCGCATCGTGGACGAGATCGAAGGGCGCGCGCTGAACCAGAGTTATCGCGGCAAGGACTACGCCACCAACGTGCTGACCTTCGTCTATGACGATACCGATCCGTTGTATGGCGATGTCGTCATCTGCGCACCGGTGGTGGCGCGCGAGGCCAAAGAACAGGGCAAGGAGCTGCTCGCGCACTATGCGCATCTCACCATCCACGCCGCGCTGCATCTGCAGGGTTACGACCACGAAAAGAAGCGCGACGCAGAGCGAGATGGAGGCGCGCGAGACTGCGTTGATGCTCAAATTAAGGTATCCTGCGCCCTATCTCATTAGTTGATTTTTGGTAATGGACGTTTCAGAAAGTAGTAACAAACCCACCTTGTTGGAACGGCTCTCCATGATGTTGCTGCGGGAGCCGGAAGACCGCGAGCAACTGATCGCACTGTTGTACAGCGCCTACGAGCGCAACCTGCTGGATGCCGATGCCCTGTCCATGATGGAAGGCGTCATCCAGGTGTCCGAGCGCCAGGTGCGCGAGATCATGATCCCCCGCGCGCAGATGGATGTCATCGACATCAGCCACCCGCCGGAACAATTCATCCCCTACGTCATCGAGACCGCGCACTCGCGCTTCCCTGTCACCGACGGCGACAAGGACAACATCATCGGCATCCTGCTGGCGAAAGACCTGCTGCGCTACTACGCGGGCGAAGAATTCGACGTGCGCGACATGCTGCGCCCGGCCGTGTTCGTGCCGGAATCGAAACGCCTCAACGTGCTGCTGCGCGACTTCCGCAGCAACCGCAACCACATCGCGCTGGTGGTGGATGAATACGGCGGCGTGTGCGGCATGGTCACCATCGAAGACGTGCTGGAGCAGATCGTCGGCGACATCGCGGACGAATACGACTTCGACGAAGATGAGGACAACATCATTCGCCAGGACGATGCACACTGGCGCGTCAAGGCCGATACCGAGATCGCCGATTTCAACGAAGCGCTGGGCACGGACTTCAGCGATGAAGACTACGACACCATCGGCGGCCTGGTGCTCAAGGCGGCTGGCCAGCTGCCCAAGCGCGGCGAGAGTTTCCAGATCGGCGAATGGCAATTCACCGTGCTGCGTGCGGATAGCCGCAGGCTGCATTCCTTGTTGGTGGAACGGACGCTGATCGAGGCTGGCGAACAAGGTTAACGCTGCCGCACAGTCAGTGCACGGAACCGATTGCGTGACTTTGAAGAGGTTCGTGGAGCCCCTGCAATGAGCCAAAGAAAATCATTGGAGTCGTCATTGCTGTCGACGAGCATGCTGGCGGTGTTGTTGGCGCAGTTCTTCTCTGCGCTGGCCGACAACGCCATCCTCATCACCGCCATCGCCATCGTAAAAGCCCAAGGCTTGCCGAACCTCGTGCCGCTGTTGCAAGAATCCTTCGTTGTCCCCTTCATCCTGCTCGCGCCTTTCGTCGGGCAAATTGCCGACAGCTTCCCCAAAGGCCGCGTGATGCTGCTGGCGAACTTGCTCAAGCTCGCAGGGGCACTCGCCATGGTGTATGGCATCAACCCGCTCACTGCTTACGGACTGATCGGCATCGGTGCGGCGATGTATTCGCCCGCCAAGTACGGCATCCTTACGCAGATGTTCGGCCCGGCGATCGCTGGTGCGCGCGAACGGCATGATGGAAGGCTCCACCATCGTGGCGATATTGCTCGGCGTGATATTGGGCGGCTGGCTGTCCGATCATTCGCTGACTTGGGCATTCGCTGGCGTGATAGCCGCATATGTCCTGGCCGCCTTCGCCAACCTGTTCATCCCGTCGCTGCCTGCGGAAAAAACAGGCGCAAGTTTCCATCCGTGGCAGCTGATCAAAAAATTCTTCACATCGCTGTCGCTGCTGTTCAAGAGTCCGGATGCGCGCTTCAGTCTGCTGGGAACCGGTTTGTTCTGGGGAAGCGGATCGACATTGCGCTTGATGCTATTCGCCTGGGTTCCTGCAGCCTTGCTCATTACCGACAACCAGACGCCCGCTAACCTGATGGGCGCGGTTTCCATCGGCATTGTGCTGGGCGCAGTCGGCGCAGGTTTGTGGATATCGTTGGTCAACGTCAATCGTGCGTTGCTGGGCGGACTGTTGCTGGGGCCTGTCATCCTCGCGCTCGCCTTTGTGCACGACCTCACGCTGGCAGCGACGTTGATGGTCGCCATCGGCATCTGCGGCGGCTCCTTCGTCGTCCCGCTCAATGCCCTGTTGCAGGAACGAGGGCACGAGACCATCGGTGCAGGCAATGCCCTGGCGGTGCAGAACTTTGCCGAGAACATCGCCATGTTGCTGTTCGTCGGCGTGTACAGCATGGCGGTCGCAGCCGGGGTGCCGGTGCCTACCATCGTCATCGCATTCGGTCTGCTGTTGCTGGTTTTTATAGGGGCGCTGGCGCTGCTTAGGTTGCGGCGTATGTAATGGGGGAATTTGCGTGTGTATGCGCTGAGCCCAACGGCAGCACTCGGTCAAAACCGGCTATTCTGCAGGGGCACAAAATTTCGGACTTGCTCATTTGTCATGAATAAAAAACTTCAATTGCTATTAATTTGTTTTGTTGTGGTCTTGCTATGCATTGCCATGGCAGACCAGTTCTTTGGCGTGTTACCTCCGATGGCAGCCTCAGCTCCGCTCAAAGAAGTAATACGCATCAGCGATTTTTCACCAGACGGGAGCAAACTCTATCTTGACTACTGTGATGCTAATCGGCACTGCGATATTGGACTGTATGATTTGAAGGAGCAACAAACCAGCCTTTTTGTTCCACAAGGCACACAGGACAACATTGCTTCACCAAGCAGTTCGGACGATGGCAAGAACTTGGCGATTGTCATCAAGGAGGCCACCAACAATCATGAAACCTTCCAGATTGGTATCCTTGACCTGGCTACGAATACCTACAGAACAGTTACCCGAAGCTCAACTATTAAGGAATGGCCATCATTCTCGCACGATGGTAAAAAAATCATTTATGCCCAAGCCAATCGTATGAGAGAAAGCGGGAAGACACGATATTCAGACTGGGACATTTATGAAATAGAATTAGCTACAGGCGTAGAGCGCCAGTTAACTAATTTCTGTTTCTTTCTTATAGGCCGCCCGAGGTATATGGCTGACAACAAACGATTCGTGTTTTCAGCGGAAGAGCCTAACTGTAATTTCCCTAAACCGAATACTTCATACGGCCAAGAGAGCTACACAAACTCTCAAAATGGTAGGGCGCTTTATAAACAGCTTTACCAACGCAATTGGAATTTTATGATGGCGGGTAACGAAACAACCCTAAAACCGATTTTGATCAGTGGTGAACAGTCGAGTGGGGCAACCTTGTCGCGTGATGGCAAGAAAATCTTTTTTGAGTCCATTACTACCAAAATGGATAACTCCAAAGAGTTCGCTTACAACTATGATCTTTTTGTTTTTGAAGATGGCGCAATTCGCCGATTAACTAATTTGAAGACCATGCTAACAGGTTTCGAGGTTTCGTCGCATGGTGAGCAGGTGGCTTATCAAAGCGATAAAGAGCGGAACCACGAAGAAGCGCTTTGGATGTTGGATGTGAATTCAGAGATGCACAGCAAGATTGATTTAGGTAAGCGGAGCAGTTTTGCTGTAATTAAAGTAACCGACAAACAACAAGGGAAGAACAAATAACCCAGCAATTGTTTTCAATTTAGGGCGTATCCGAAATTCTGTGTGTGAGGTCGGTTTAGTCACGGCATCAGTTTAACGCTGCCGTGAATCTTTCGCCGAACATGATGGCGAATTGATTGGCCGCCTCCTTCCATGTTCGTGGCGGCATCTTCCAGTCTTTCACAATATTGCGCAAGGCCAGGTACAGCAGCTTGGTGGCAGCTTCGTCGCTGGGGAAGTGTCCGCGGTTCTTCACGATCTTGCGTAACTGCATGTGCAAACTCTCGATAGCATTGGTGGTGTAGATGATCTTGCGCACCTCCGGCGGATAGGCAAAGAATGGAATCACCTGCGTCCACTGCCGTCGCCAGGCTGCCGCAATGGGCGGGAATTTCTTGCCCCACGTGCCTTGCTCGAATTCGGTTAAGGCCGCTTCCGCAGCTTCGGCATTGACCGCCTGATAGATGGCCTTCAACTCGGCAGCCAGCGCTTTGCGATCCTTCCAGCCCACGTAATTGAGCGAGGTACGGATCAGATGCACGATGCAGGTCTGTATCTGGGTTTGCGGGAACACTGCCTCGATGGCTTCTGGAAAGCCGCGCAGCCCATCCACCACAGCAATCAGGATGTCCGCCACACCGCGCTGCTTGATGTCGTTGAACACCTTGAGCCAGAACTTTGCGCCTTCAGTCTGCTCGATCCACAGTCCCAGCACATCCTTGCGCCCGGTGGCGTCGATACCTAGCGCCAGATAGACCGCCTTGTTTCTGACCGTACCCTCATCGCGTATCTTGAGCCGCAAGGCGTCGAAATAGACGATGGGATACATGGCCTCTAGCGGACGGGCTTGCCATTCCGCCACCTCGGCCATGACCTCGTCGGTGATGGTGGAGATTAAATCGGGAGAAACTTCTAAGCCGTACAGTTCGATCAGGTGTCCCTGTATCTCGCGTACCGTCATGCCCCTCGCATACATGCTAATCACATGCTCGTCGAAGCCGGGCAGTCGGCGTTGGTGTTTGGCCACCAGTTGCGGTTCGAAGGTGGATAAGCGATCACGCGGGATGGATAAATCGAGCGTGCCGTTGGGGGTGAGTACGGTCTTGGGACTGCTGCCGTTACGATGGTTGCCAGCCCCCTCATCGGGTTCCTCATTCGCCAGATGGTGGGTCAGTTCGGCGGCCAGCATACGCTCGGCAAGTTGCTTCTTGAGCTGCCCGATCAGGCCGGATTCGCCCAACAGGCTCTCGGCATCCTTGCCGGATACCTGGGCTAAAAGTTGATCAAGCAGTTCGTTGGAAAACGGGCCTGTGGGGTTGCGCTTGCGCGGCTTCTTCGTTGCTTCGGTCATTCATCACTCCTTTAGTTAGCATGATATGACCTCTACACACAAAATTCAGGATAGGCTCTCAATTTAGGATGTCATCATCCGATGATGTGAATCGCCCCCGATTAACTAGACACTCTCCAGTCTCTCGAAATGCCGTCTCTCGAACTCAACGGGAGACAGGCGGTTATTGTACCCATGACGTCGTCTTGGGTTGTAGAACATCTCGATGTAATCGAACACATCTCGCCTAGCTGCTTCACGGTCCACATAGATCTTCCGCTTGATACGTTCACGCTTTAGCAACTGGAAGAAGCTCTCGGCCACTGCGTTGTCGTAACAGTTGCCGCGACGACTCATGCTGCCGACCAAGTTGTGCGCCTTGAGGAAGTCCTGCCAGTCATAGCTACTGAACTGACTGCCTTGGTCAGAATGCACGATCACTTCTTGACCTGGTTGCCTGCGCCAGACCGCCATCAGTAAAGCGTTGAGCGCCAGTTCTCTATCGATGCGCTGTTGCATCGACCACCCAATCACTTGGCGTGAGAACAGATCAAGCACTACAGACAGATATAGCCAGCCCTCGTGAGTGCGGATGTAGGTGATGTCGGTCACCCATACCTTGTTGGGTTCGAGTACATCGAACTGTTGCTGTAGATGGTTAGGTGCCACGACAGATGGTTTGCCGTAACGCTTACCTGGGCGACGGTGATAGCCCGTTTGTGAGCGCAATCCATCCGCTCGCATCAGACGGTAGATACGATTCTTGCCACAACGCTCGCCTAGGTCGTGCAGGTCATCAGTGATCTTGCGATAACCATAGACACCACCACTTTCCAACCAGAACTGCTTGATAAGTCCGGTCAATCGTTGATCTTCCTTCTGCTTGGCCGTTACAGGCTCCGCCCTCCATGCGTAGTAGCCTGATGGATGAACCGCCATGACGTGGCACATACGGCGGACGGGGTACAAAGGTTCGTGCTCTTTGATAAAGGCGTACCTTACCGGGATTCCTTGGCAAAGTACGCTGCGGCCTTTTTTAGGATGTCACGCTCTTCGGTAACGCGCTTGAGTTCGGCCTTGAGGCGACGAAGCTCAGATTGTTGGCTCTGCGCTTCGATGCGTTCCGACTGGGGCAGGCTGTACTGCTTCACCCATGCGTACAGGCTGTGTTGGGATGCGCCCAACCTGCTGGCGACCTCGACGATTGGATAACGATTCTCGGTGATCTGTTTGACTGCTTCAATCTTGAATTCTTCTGGATAACGCTTGTTACTCATGACACCTCCTTAGTGGCCTAATTTTAGGCTGAAAGGTGTCTAGTGTTTCGGGGGCGATTCAATGACTGATCGTCTCAACAGGGTCGCAAATTGTCATTCGTTCTCGACCAGTTCCAGGCCTTGAATTTCTGCGCTAGAACTTCTCATCCTCGCGCAAATACCGCCACTGCCCTTGCGGCAGATCGCCCAGCCTCACCTTGCCGATGCGCACGCGTTTCAGCGCGGTGACTCTCAAGCCCACCATCTCGCACATGCGGCGGATCTGGCGCTTCTTGCCCTCGACCAGAATGAAGCGCAGCTGGTCGTCGTTCTGCCAGCTTACTTTGGCCGGCTTCAGTTTTTTGCCGTCCAATGACAGGCCATGATTGAGCATCGCCAGTCCGTTGGCGGCAAGTTTGCCCTGCACGCGCACCAGATATTCTTTCTCGATGGGCGAGTCTTCGCCGATGAGTTGCTTGGCGATGCGGCCATCCTGCGTGAGCACCAGCAAACCGGTGGAATCGATATCGAGGCGGCCAGCGGGCGCGAGGTTGAGCAGTTGGCTGCGGTGGAAGCGTAGCGGTGAGGTGTCCTGATCCCAGCGCGTGGAAGTATCGAGCAGCAGGATGGCGGGTTTGTAGCCTTCCTCGGCCTGTCCGGAGACAAAGCCCACTGGCTTGTGCAGCAGGATGGTGACGCGCCCTTGCTGCTTGGCTTGCGCGGCTTTTTCCAGCGTTATCTTCTGTGTCGGCAGGATCTTGGTGCCGAGCTCGCTGACGGTCTCGCCGTCCACCTTCACCCAGCCTTTGGCGATGTAGTCGTCCGCTTCGCGGCGCGAGCAGAGTCCCTGTTCGGACATGAGTTTGGAGAGTCTGATTTTTTCCATGATTTAACCTAATGCTGGACCTAATGTTGGGAACAGGCCGCGCAGGCCGCCCGCTATGAATTCGACGGCGATGGCGGCGAGCAGCAGGCCCATCAGCCGGGTGACGATGTTGCTGCCGATCTTGCCCAAACGTTGCGAGACCCACGGTGCGATGAGGAAGGTGATCCAGACCGTGAAGCTCAGCAGCACGAGAACCAGCGCCATCGCGCCGTAGTGCCCCGCATGGCTGCCCTTGTGCGCGTCGAGGATCACCGTACTGATCGCGCCGGGGCCCGCCAGCAGCGGCGTGGAGAGCGGTACGATGGCGACGGAAGTCGTGGCATCCCCATCGGCACTCTCGTTGGGGGACAGTTTTGGTTTGTCGCCGATGAGCATGTTGATGGACATCAGCAGCAGCAGGATACCGCCCGCCGTGCGGAAGGAATGGATGCTGATGCCGAAGAATTCCAGTATCGCTTCGCCCAGCAGCAAGGCCGCGATCAGGATCATCAGCACCGAGATCGAGGCCACGCGTCCCACGCGCTCGCGCCGCTGCGCCGTCATGCCGGCGGTGAACGCGATGATGATGGGAATGATCCCGACCGGATCGATGATCGCGAACAGGCTGATGAAGATCTTGGTGTATTCGGTGAAGTCCAGCATGGCAAGGTTCCTACGGAGGTGGCGCGAAGTTACACCGTATAATGCGGCGAATCAATTCGCTTTCACGGTTTCATGCAAAAAATCCTGACCTCGCCCTATCTGATCGCCTTGCTCGCAGGCACACTTGCCGTATTCGGCTTCGCACCGTTCGGTATCTTCCCGCTACCTGTCTTTTCACTCGTAGTGCTGTTCTGGCTGTGGAGCCGGGCCGAGCGTCCCGCCCAAGCCGCATGGCTGGGCTTCGCTTTCGGCATGGGCTTGTTCTGCGTCGGCATCCACTGGATATATGTGGCGCTGCACGACTACGGCTACATGCACCCTGTTCTCGCGGCTTTGGCTACTGGGCTGTTCGCCGCGGTGAACGCCGCGCTGCCTGCGCTGGCGGGCTATGTGCAGGCGAAGTTCAAGGCGGCTACGAACGTGCGCATCCTGTTGTTGATGCCCGCGATGTGGACGCTCGCCGAATGGCTGCGCGGCCTGTTGTTCACCGGCTTCCCGTGGCTTTCGGTCGGTTACTCGCAAGTGCCGGCCAGCCCGCTGGCCGGCTATGCGCCGCTGTTGGGCGTGTTCGGCGTTTCGCTCATCGTGGCGGTGAGCGCGGGGCTATTGTTGTTCCTGCAAAGTGCCCGCTGGGGCAGGCAGGTCAAGATCGCCCTCGCGGGCTTGCTCGCCCTGTGGGTGTGCGGTGCGGCGCTGAGTCATGTGAGCTGGACGCAAGCGCAAGGCGAACCGCTCAAGGTCAGCCTGCTGCAAGGCAACATCGCGCAGGACGAGAAGTTCGACGAGGGGCGCCTCCTCGACATCCTGGAGACCTACCGCCGACTCGCCGACAGCAGCGATGCCAGGCTTATCGTGATGCCCGAGACCGCATTACCGCTGCTGCGCAACAACGTGCCGGACACCTACGAGTTCCTTCTCGGCAACCATGCGCGCCGCAACGGAGGCGACATCCTCATCGGCGCATTCGAGAAAGAAGACGGCAACTACTACAACAGTGTCTATTCGCTCGGCAGCGCCGATAGCCAGCATTACCGCAAGAACCATCTGGTACCGTTCGGCGAATTCATCCCACTGCGCAGCGTGTTCGGCTGGCTCATCAACGACGTGCTGCAGATCCCGATGGGCGACCAGACCAGCGGTGGTTCCGAGCAGGTGCCGCTCAACGTCGCCGGGCAGAAGGTCGCGGTGGACATCTGTTACGAAGACGCTTTCGGCGAAGAGATCATCCGCGCTTTGCCCGAAGCGACGCTGCTGGTGAACGTCACCAACGATGCGTGGTACGGCGATTCGCATGCCGCCATGCAGCACAACCAGCTGTCGCAGATGCGTGCACTGGAAACAGGACGCATGATGTTGCGCGCCACCAACACAGGGGTCACCTCGGTGATCGGTGCGGATGGTCGGGTGCAAGCTATGTTGCCGCAACATGAGGAGGGGGTGCTTACTGCCGAAGTGCAGGGGTATGTGGGCAGTACGCCTTATGTGTGGTGGGGGAATGCGGGGATGCTGGTGTTGGTTGGGGTGATGTTGGGAGCGGCGTGGAGAGCAGGGCGTAAGAAATAGGGCGCATCTGTGACCGTTCGTCCTGAGCTTGTCGAAGGATGGGCGAAGCCCGCTGGTTTAAATTCAAAACCAACACCGTCGGGGGTAGCCCGACAGCTAGTCACTTTTCTTGTCTTGCCAAGAAAAGTAACCAAAAGAAGTCGCCCCCGGTTTGCCGCCGCTTCGCGGTTCCCTCGATATTTCACCAACAAGCGGGGCTGCGCAACTCGCCCTAGCGGGGCACACAAAACGTGCCCCACCGCGGAGCTCAAACAGTGCTCGCCTAAACCTCCGCTTGTTGGCGAAATATCGAGGCGGCGCACAGGGGAAACAAAAAGCGAAGATCAAAACCGTATGGTGGGCAACATGTTGCCCACCATAGTCAAAACAACCTGACTCCGGTACATTGAAACTCCTCAACTTGGAATTGAAGCCATGTCCAAAAACTGGAAACACCGCTCCCCGTTTTTTCTACTCCAAATTATTTTGATAGTGCAATTGTCTGTTTCTGTATTTTGTTTCTATTACTACTATAAGTCTCGGGCCTTCACTGCTACCCAAACTGTTGCAAACGAAAAGCTGAAAGAACAAATTCGCGGAATGAAGTGTGACTCTATTGATAAAGAAGTTACTCTCGAGGTGCTGCAACGTACTGCTGCAGATGTAGTAAGTTTAGCTGAGCAATTTTTTAACTTCGGCCTTTTTCTGTTTGTTACGGCGGGGTTCTCTCTTTTCTCGCTTCTTGTTCTGAGAAAAAAATATGCTTTGAGTATTCAGCCCCAGTAGCGTGGGCACAACGTGCCCACGCTTGGTTTGAGGTTTTGACTTTCCTTTCCCCTGTGCGCCGCCGAGTAGCGCAGACTGGTCAGGGAATTCTGACGAATATGTTTGAGCACGTGACCGCGTAGCGGGTCGTGCGAGTTTATGAGGAGGCCTGACCAGTCGAGCAACGCAGGGAACCCCGAAGGGGCGGCGCACCGGGGGCGACTTCTTTTGGTTACTTTTCTTGGCAAGACAAGAAAAGTAACTAGCTGTCGGGCTACCCCCGACGGTGTTGGTTTTGAATTAGCAGACCAGCGGGCTTCGCCCATCCTTCGATACACCTTGCTGTGCAAGGCACTCAGGACGAACGGTCTTATGGTATTCAACAAATGAAATCACAGAACAACAACACCTGGACCTGCTACCTCCTCCAATGCTCCGACCAAACCCTCTACTGCGGCATCACCAACGACCTTGCCAAGCGCCTTGCCGCCCATAACGCAGGCGAAGGCGCCAAATACACCCGAGGCCGAACGCCGCTGCAGTTGTTGTACCAAGAACCCTGCGCCGACAAATCCTCCGCCTTGAAGCGCGAGCTGGAGATCAAGGCCATGTCCCGCGCCGAAAAGCTGGCGTTATGCGGCGTGACGTAACGCGCTGGAACCCGTAAAATGCGGCCTTTCGCAAATACTGGCGGTCATCGAGCATATGCAAACCTTTGGTTCCGACGTCACGCGCTCCGCGCATGAGTCTTCACCGAAAGCCGGCCACGGGCCGACTTTTCAGCAAGTCATCCTGACGCTTCAGCAATTCTGGGACAAGCAGGGCTGCGCGCTGCTGCAACCCTACGATATCGAGGTCGGCGCCGGCACCTTTCATACTGCCACCTTCCTGCGTGCGATCGGCCCGGAGCCTTGGCGCGCCGCCTATGTACAACCTTCGCGCCGCCCGAAAGATGGGCGCTACGGCGAGAATCCCAACCGCCTGCAGCACTACTACCAGTACCAGGTGGTGCTGAAACCTTCCCCCGACAACATCCAGGAGCTGTATCTCGACAGCCTGCGCGCATTGGGCATCAACACCAGCGAGCACGACATCCGTTTTGTCGAGGACGACTGGGAGTCGCCAACTTTGGGTGCTTGGGGCCTCGGCTGGGAAGTGTGGCTGGACGGCATGGAGGTAACGCAGTTCACCTACTTCCAGGAAGTCGGTTCGCTCACCTGCAAGCCGGTGCTGGGCGAGATCACCTACGGTCTGGAGCGTCTGGCCATGTACCTGCAAGGCGTGGAGAACGTGTACGACCTGGTGTGGGCGAAGAACGGCGACACCGTCGTCACCTACGGCGACGTCTATCACCAGAACGAAGTGGAGCAATCTAAATACAACTTCGAGCATTCCAATGTCGAGATGCTGTTCCGCCATTTCAACGAATACGAGAGCGAAGCCAAGCGCCTGATGGACGCTGGCTTGCCGCTGCCCGGTTTCGAGATGGTGATGAAGTGCTCGCACACCTTCAACCTGCTGGATGCGCGCGGGGCGATCTCGGTCACCGAGCGCGCGGCCTACATCGGCAAAGTGCGCGCCCTGGCGCGTCAAGTGGCGCAGGCCTATTACGATTCGCGCGAAGCATTGGGTTTCCCGATGGCTAAGGTCGGGGGGAAGAAATGAGACAGACGTTATTGATCGAACTGCTGACGGAAGAGTTGCCGCCGAAGGCGCTGGAAAAACTCTCGACGACTTTTGCCAATGAGGTGTTCGCGGCCTTGAAAGAGCAGGCGCTGCTGAACGAGGCGAGTGCGTTGACGCCGTATGCGACGCCGCGCCGTCTGGCGCTGAGCATCACCGAAGTCGCGCTGCAGCAACCCGACCGCATCATCGAGCGCAAAGGCCCGGCGGTGAGCGCGGGGCTGGATGCCGAAGGCAAACCGACCAAGGCGCTGGAAGGTTTCATGCGCTCGGTCAATGTCACGCTGGCGCAGTTGCAGCGTGTGGGCGAGGGCAAGGCGGAATACTTCGTGGCGCGTGTCGAGCAGAAGGGCAAGTCGCTGGACGAGTATCTGCAGGACATCGTGATCCAGGCTTTGAAGAAACTGCCGGTGCCGAAGCTGATGCGCTGGGGCGATTCCGAACACCAGTTCGTGCGTCCGGTGCATGGTCTGACCATCTTGCACGGCAGTCGTGTGATAGCGGCGGAGATACTGGGGCTGTCCAGCGGCAACGTCACCAGCGGTCACCGTTTCATGTGCAGCGAGCGCGTCACCATCGATCATGCGGACGACTATGAGGCGATCCTGGCGCGCGACGGGCGCGTGATCGCCAGTTTCGCGCAACGGCGCGAGAGCATCGTGGCGCGCCTGGACGAACTGGCGGAGCAGAACGAGGCGATCTGGGTGGGGCACGCCAATTTCGATCTGGAGAAACTGCTCTCCATGTCCAACGAGGAGCGCAGCGTGTTGAGCACACTGCTGGACGAGGTGGCGGGGCTGGTCGAGTGGCCGGAGGTGTACGTCGGCGAGTTCGAGAAGGAATTCCTCGAGGTGCCGCAGGAATGCCTGATCCTCACCATGCAGCAGAACCAGAAATACTTCCCGCTGCTGGAGGCAGGCACCGGCAAGCTGCTGAACAAGTTCCTCATCGTTTCCAACATGCAGGTGAGCGATCCGCATCACATCATCGAAGGCAACCAGCGCGTGGTGCGCCCGCGCCTGGCCGATGCGCGTTTCTTCTTCAACCAGGACCGCAAGCAGAAGCTGGAGTCGCGCGTCGAGAAACTCGGCAGCGTGGTGTATCACAACAAGCTGGGTTCGCAGTTGCAGCGCGTCGAACGCATCATCACGCTGGCGGGAACCATCGCGCGCCTGCTGGATGCGGACAAGGCCAATGCCGAGCTGGCGGCGCGTCTGTGCAAGGCCGATCTGCTCACCGACATGGTCGGCGAGTTTCCGGAATTGCAGGGCATCATCGGACGCTATTACGCGTTCCACGACGGCGAAGACCTGGAAGTGGCGAACGCCATCGAGGCGCACTACCACCCGCGCTTCGCCGGAGATTCCGTGCCGGTGGGAGCCGTGGCGTGCGCGGTGGCGCTGGCGGACAAGCTGGAGACGATCGTCGGTATCTATGGCATCGGCCAGGTGCCGACCGGCGACAAGGATCCGTTCGGCCTGCGCCGTCAGGCATTGGGTATCCTGCGCATCCTGATCGAGACTCCGCTCGATCTGCCGTTGCCGGCGCTGCTCAGGGCAACGGCGGAGAACTTCCCCGCGGGGATGTTGAGCGCGACGGTGGCGGCGGATGTGGAAGGTTTCATGATGGACCGCCTGCGCGGCTACCTGCGCGATCGCAGTTTCGATGTGGCGCAGATCGAGGCGGTGCTGGCCGTGCTGAACGGCCGCCTGCACGAAGTGTTGCCGCGCCTGCAAGGCGTGCGCGCCTTTGCCACACTGGCTGTCGCGAAAGACCTGGCGGCGGCGAACAAGCGCGTGCAGAACATCATGCGCAAGAACCAGGAAGAGCTGGGCGCGGCGATGGCGGAAGCCGTGTTCGATGCCAAGCTAATGACGGACGATGCCGAGCGCAATCTGCATCAGGCGATGGTGGACATCACGCCGTTCGTGCAGGGCTATTTCACCCGCGGCGAGTACGGGCAGAATCTCAAAGGCCTGGTCACGCTCAAGCCGTTCATCGACGACTTCTTCGATCAGGTGATGGTGATGGCGGAAGACAAGCAGTTGCGTATTAACCGCGCGCTGTTGCTCAAACAACTCGGCAGCTTGATGAACCAGGTGGCAGACATCTCGAAGCTGGCAGCATGAGCAAACTGATCATCCTCGACCGCGACGGCGTCATCAACTTCGACTCCGACCAGTTCATCAAGAATCCGGAAGAATGGAAGCCCATCCCCGGCAGTCTGGAAGCCATCGCGCGCTTGTGCCAGGCCGATTATCGCGTGGTGGTAGCGACCAACCAGTCCGGCATCGGGCGCGGCCTGTTCGACATGCCGACGCTGAACGCCATCCATGACAAGATGCACAAGGCTTGCGCGCAGCTTGGCGGGCGCATCGATGCGGTGTTCTTCTGCCCGCACACCAGTGACTCGAACTGCGGCTGCCGCAAGCCCAAGAGCGGCATGCTGGAAGAGATCGCGGTGCGTTACGGCGTCCATCTGAAAGGCGTGCCCGCCGTCGGCGATTCGCTGCGCGACCTGGAAGCGGCAGCGCGCGTGGAGGCGCAGCCCATACTCGTACTTACCGGCAAGGGTACCAAGACCCAAGCCAGCGGCGGCTTGCCCGCAGGCACTTTGATCTATCCCGATCTGGCGGCGGTGGTGGCGACTTTGCTATGACGTTCATCCGCTCGTTTATTTTCTTTGTGGTGCAGCTGGTGTGGACGCCCATCTATGCTTCGATGGTGGTCTTCACCTTTCCGTTCAAGCCGCATACGCGTTACCGTGTTGCCTCCGGCCTGGCCTACAGCACCATGTGGCTGTTGCGAATGATCTGCGGCATCAAGATGGAAGTGCGCGGTGCGGAGAACATCCCGCAACAGCCGTGCATCGTGCTGTGCAAACACCAGTCGGCATGGGAGACATTCGCACTGCAGACCGTGTTCCCGCCGCAGGTGTGGGTGCTCAAGCGCGAGCTGTTGTGGCTGCCGTTCTTCGGCTGGGGGCTGGCGGTGACCAGTCCCATCGCCATCGACCGCAGCAAGGGCAAACAGGCGATGCGTCAATTGCTGGAACAGGGCAAGGATCGTTTGAACAAGGGGTTCTGCGTAGTGATCTTTCCCGAAGGCACCCGCATGCCTTATGGCGTGCGCGGCAAATACAAGCTGGGCGGCGCCATGCTGGGTGAAGCGAGCGGCGCCCCCGTGGTGCCGGTGGCGCATAACGCGGGCAAGTTCTGGGGGCGCAATGCTTTCTGGAAATATCCCGGCACTATCGTGCTGAGTATCGGCCAACCCATCGATCCGGCCGGGCTCAAGGCAGACGAGATTAACCGCCGCGTGGAAGACTGGATCGAGGGCGAGATGGAGCGCATCGGCTGATGTTCAAGCAGCTCCGCGCGACGCCTGCCTCTGTCGTAGAACAACGCAACATCCACCTTTCCGGTAAAGAAATCAGCTATACCCTCAAACGCAGCGGCAGGCGCCGCAGCATCGGCCTGCGCATCGACGAGCGGGGCCTCACCGTCAATGTGCCGTTGCGCGCTTCCGAAAAATGGCTGCATAGCGTGCTGCAGGACAAAGCCGACTGGGTGGTCGAAAAACTGGACAGCTGGCAAGCGAAGAAAGCCCCGCCGATATGCTGGGCGGAGGGCGCGCGCATCCCGTTCCGCGGCGAGGAATTCACGTTGCTGCTGACGCCCAAAGCGCGCGGCACAGTGCCGCAGTTGAACGGCGAGATATTGCATGTGCCCGCCGGCGTGGAAGCGGAGGCGGCGCAGATCGAGAAATCGGTGACCCAGTGGTACCGCAGCGAAGCCTTGCGCGTGTTCGTGGAATGCGTGGAGCATTTTGCGCCGCAGCTGCAAGTGTCGCCGCGCGAGATCAAACTGTCTGCGGCGCGCACCCAGTGGGGCAGTTGTACCGCGCACGGTGTGGTGCGCTTGAACTGGCAGTTGGTGAAGATGCCGTTGAACCTGATCGATTACGTGGTGGTGCATGAGCTGGCGCATCTGGTCGAGATGAACCATTCGCCCGCGTTTTGGCGCGTGGTGGAAAGTGTGTGCCCGGACTACAAGCAATGCCGTGCCGAATTGCGCAGCTATGGAGTTGCGGAATAGGGGCAGCACGGTGGATTTGCGGTGCGACAATATGACGCATTCCCAAGCGCTGTGATCGGTCTTAGAGTTCGTCCTGCCAAGCGGACAGGACGCGATTCCCAGTAGTCTCCTCCCAGATGAAAGAATACCTTTCGCTTGGCACCTCCTGCAGCTAGAAGGTTAGCTTTGTTCCCGCCCCGTTCTGCACCAGTTCGCCCAGCTTGGCGAACAGTTCGCTGCCGTCGCGCTGGCTGAACCAGCGTCCATCCTGCAGTGCGTAATGGAAGCCGCCCGATTTGGCGGCCAGCCATATTTCCCGATTCGGCACGTGGCGATTGACGATGACTTTGCCGCCATCCGCAAACTCCATCTCCAGCACGCTACCGTTGCTGTCGTAATCGATGTCCGCATCGCTGCCGTCGAGGGCGTGTTCGATGCGTACAAAGACGGCATCGGCCAGTTCGTTGAATTCGCTTTCTGTCATTAGATGTCCTATATCAGCGGCGCCCGATCAGCATGCTGCTGTCGCTCTGGCTTACCTGGAAATTGCGCAGCACATTCGCGCCGACCAAGTTGGTCTCTAGGTTGGGCATCACCGCGACGGTGATGTTCTCCAATACGAAATTGCCCAGCGTCATGTGCGTCACGAGGGCGATACAACCGGTTGCGGTGCCGTTCGCGGTCTGGAACTGAACCTCCTTGCAATTGCGGATGCCGGCCTGCCGCGCGATATCGCTGGAAATGGAGGTGACGGAGGCCCCGGTATCCACCATGAACGTGACCGGCACGTTCTCGATGGTGGCCGGGAGGTAGAAGTGCCCGTTGGCCTGGCGTTGCACTTCCATGCTGCCGTCGCCGGAGAAGGTGGGCGGCGGCAATGACGCCTCGGGATTGGCCGTTCTGAGGAACAGCTGGAAATCTTCCGCGCCCGCTCCCGAAGATTGCATGGTGAGCTGCACCGGTTTGTCCATCTGCACGATCAGGAGTTTGTCGAATTTCAGGAGATGGCCATCGGAGAAGCCGCTGCGCGGATTGCACCAGGTGCTGCCGACACTGAACATCATGTCATATTGTCCGGGAGGTAGGCGCAGGGTGGCGCTCTGTCTCGCATGCACCAACACCGACAGGGAGGGGATGGCGGTCTGCGGCGCGGAGAGGATCAGCAGCACGGGATGGGCGTGATCGTTCTTGAGCGTGACCTCGGGATCGTTCGGGCCGTCGATGCGCATGTTGCTTCCCGGGAACAGGGTGACGCTGCCGTTGGTCGGGTAGCCGCCTTCGCATTGGTGGCTGGCATCCAGTTTGTTGAGGGACAGTGCCTGCGTCTGGGAGGTGGCATGCGGCTGCATCAGTCGCAATGCGGCCCAGAAACCGAGCGCGCCGGCCAGCAGCAGGATAAGCACGTTGCGCAGCCCGTGGCTCTGCTTCACTTCGTAGTAGATGACAGGCTCGGGGCGGACGGGTTGCGGGCGCTGTGCGCTGGGAGCGCGCGCATTGAGCGGGTTGCTGGCGATAATCTGTTCCATGATCTCGCGCAGCTTGTTAAAGAGTTCGCTCTGGTCGTGTGCGCGCCAAATGCCGTCGCGCTGGATGAATTCGATGCCGCCGGAGCGCGCCGCCAGCCACACGTTGCTGGTATGTGGATCGAAGTTGATGAGCATGCGCTGGCCGTCGGCGAAGTCCAGACGCAGCGCGTTGCCGTTCAGGTGCTGGCGGATATCCACGCCGCGCTCGCTCACCATCTGCTGGATGCGGGCGAACAGCGCGCTGCTCGGTTCGTTGCCTGGGCTTTCCGTCATATAATCCAGCTCGTTTCGATTCCCAATTTTTTAGAAAGATGAAGCCATGCGTACCGTCGGCATTATGTTGCTGTTGACCATCATCCTGCAAGGTTGCGGACGCAAAGGTCCATTACGCTTGCCCCCGGCACCGGCGGCGACACCGCAGGCTGTTCCTGCCCAACCTTCTACCGATAAACCCGAAAGCAACAAGTAACCATGACTAACTATTTTCATTATCAGCAAGACCAGTTGTTCGCCGAAGACGTCGCCCTCGGCGAGATCGCACAGCGTTTCGGCACGCCCTGCTACGTCTATTCGCGCGCCGCATTGAGCGACGGCTATCGCCAGTTCGCCGAGGCGTTCAAGAGCCGCGACCATCTCATCTGCTACGCGGTGAAGGCCAACTCCAACCTGGCCATCCTCAATCTGTTCGCGCGCCTAGGTGCCGGTTTCGACATCGTCTCCGGCGGCGAACTGCAGCGCGTGTTGGCGGCAGGCGGTGCGGCGGATAAAGTGGTGTTCTCCGGCGTGGGCAAGAGCGAGGCCGAAATGCGGCAAGCGCTGGAAGCAGGGATACTCTGTTTCAACGTCGAATCGGCCCCCGAGCTGGACCGGCTGAACGAGGTGGCGGGTAGCATGGGCAAGGTCGCGCCGATCAGTTTGCGCGTGAACCCGGATGTGGATGCAAAGACTCATCCGTATATCTCCACCGGACTCAAACAGAACAAGTTCGGCGTGGCTTACACCGAAGCACTGGCGCTGTACCGTAAAGCGGCTGCTATGCCTCATCTGCGCATCACCGGCATGGATTGCCACATCGGTTCGCAACTCACCGAGGTCAGTCCGTTCATCGCCGCAGCGGAGAAGGTGCTGGCGCTGGTCGATCAATTGGCCGCAGCAGGCATCGTGCTGGAGCATCTCGATCTGGGCGGCGGGCTGGGCATACGCTACGACGACGAGACCCCTCCCTCCATCGCCGAGTACGCGCAAGCCTTGCTGGGGGCGCTCAAGGGACGCTCCGAAAAGATCATCGTCGAGCCGGGGCGGGTGCTGGTCGGCAATGCCGGGGTGTTGCTCACGCGCATCGAATATCTCAAGCACGGTGAAGAAAAGAACTTCGCCATCGTCGATGCGGCGATGAACGACCTCATGCGCCCGGCACTTTACGATGCTTATCACGCCATCCTGCCCGTGCAAAAAAGGGCAGGCGCGACGCAGCAATACGAGGTGGTCGGACCTATCTGCGAGACCGGAGATTTTATCGGGCATGGCCGCCAAATGGCCGTGGATAAAGGCGATGCGCTGGCCGTGATGTCGGCCGGAGCATATGGAATGAGCATGAGTTCCAACTACAACACGCGTCCGCGAGCAGCCGAAGTGATGGTGGATGGAGCAGAAGTTCATCTTGTCCGGGAGCGCGAAACAGTCCGCCAGCTCTACGCTGCAGAGAAAATCGTCGCGTGAAATTATTTCGCGAAAAATGCATAAAAGTGTTGCGCATTTTTTTTAATCGCGCATAGAATGCAGTCACCGTGCGTGTTGGGAGATTTCAAGTAGTCGAAAGACGCATTGGGAGTGCAGTTGGTGCACGCAATGTTGTCACTGGTTAGTCCATCAATTTTTATAAGGAATGAAAATGGCTGCAACAACCAAAGCAAAGAGCACCACTACCAAGAAGGCTGCCGCAAAGAAGCCTGCTGCAAAGAAAGCCGTAGCAGCGAAGAAGCCAGCCGCCGCCAAGAAAACCGCAGTGAAGAAAACTGCAGCGAAGAAGCCAGCCGCTAAAAAAGTAGCCGCCAAGAAACCGGCAGCGAAAAAAGTGGCAGCGAAGAAGCCAGCCGCTAAAAAAGTAGCCGCCAAGAAACCGGCAGTGAAAAAAGCAGCAGCGAAGAAGCCAGCCGCTAAAAAAGTAGCCGCCAAGAAACCGGCAGTGAAAAAAGTAGCAGCGAAGAAGCCAGCCGCTAAAAAAGTAGCCGCCAAGAAACCGGCAGCGAAAAAAGTGGCAGCGAAGAAACCAGCTGCAAAAAAAGTAGCGGCAAAAAAACCTGCTAAGAAAGCTGTAGCGAAGGCTGCTGCTCCTGTTGCAGGAAAAGGCATCCTCGGCGCCTAAGCTCGTAGATTGGGGCGGGCGCCGGGTTCGTTGCGTTTCGCCCTTTCTGCGGCCTCCGTGTTCCACGGAGAGAGATTGTTTCTACCCTGTGTTTGTTGAGTCTCTTCAGCGAACCGTATCTGCTTTTCACTTATAATCATTCCCGGATCGGGGAATGGTATATCTCGTTTTTTCGTTTTCAAATTCAGTTTCAAACGCACTTGTTAAGGTGAGCGCATGAACACAAAGAATCTTCAGCTGTGTTGTCTACTGCCATTGCTGCTGTTGGCGGCGTGCGACAAGCAAGGCGCAGAAAAGAAGGCTGAGATTCCCAAGGTCCCGGTATCGGTAGCGCAGAGCGAGTTGCACACGATGGAGTTGCTGGAAGAGTCGGTCGGCACGCTGGAAAGCCTGGCTGATCCCATTGTCTCTGCCGAAGTGGCCGGGCGTGTGGCGGAGGTGCGTGCCGTAGCAGGAAGCGAAGTGAGGGTGGGGCAAGTGCTGGCCGTGCTCGATGCACGGGATGCTGGGTTGTCGCAACAGGCGGCGCAAGCCGAAGCCAAACGCGTGGAGACATTGGGTGGCAACCAGATGCGTAATCTGGAACGCCTGAAGCAGCTGCGCGAGCAGAATTTCATTTCACAGGCCGCGTTGGACGATGCCATCGCACAGAACGCTGCCATGCAGAATCAACTCTCGGGCGCCCGTGCCCAGCTGGGCTTGGCTGAACGCAACGTCGGCAAGACCAATGTCGTTTCTCCGGTGGATGGACGGGTGGAAAAACAGACGGCAGTTCTCGGTCAGTATGTGAAATTGGGCGACCCGATGTTCCAGGTGGTGTCGCTGAAGAAACTGCGCGCGCGGCTGCCGTTCCCGGAGACCTTGTCCGGGCAGGTGCAGCGCGGTATGGAGGTCAGGATCAGTGCGGCAGGCGATGCGACCACGCTGACCGGCAAGATCACCGAGATCCGTCCGATGGCAGGCGCTGGCAACCGTGCCTTCGACGCTTTTGTCATGTTCGACAATCCAGGTAGTTGGCGACCCGGGGCGACGGTGACGGCGTCGGTGGTGCTGGATGCACGCAAGGGGGCGGTGACTGTGCCTGAGCAGAGCGTGATCCTGCGTCCGGCGGGCAAGGTGGTGTATGTGGTGCAGAGCGGCAAAGCGTTGCAGCGCGTGGTGCAGGTTGGTATCACGCAGAACGGGCGGACGGAGATCACCAGCGGCTTGCAGGCGGACGAGACAGTGGTGGTGGATGGCGCTGGCTTCCTGACCGATCAAGCATCGGTGACGGTGACGAACGCACCAGCGGTTGCCGCGAAGCTGTAGTCTTCCACTCTTAGCCCAGAACGCACTTCATGAATCTGCCCGAGTTATCGATCAAGCGCCACGTCTTTGCTTTCATGCTGAGCGGGGTGCTGATGCTGACCGGTTTTATCGCCTATCAGCGCGTCGGTGTCGATCAGTTCCCCAAGATCGAGTTCCCTATCGTTTCCGTGACGACCACGTTGCGCGGTGCGAATCCGGAAAGCGTGGACATGAGCGTGACCAACGTGATCGAAACGGCGGTGAACAGCGTGCCGGGCATCGAGCATGTGCAGTCCAGTTCTTCGCCCGGCGTGTCGGTGGTGGCGATCACCTTCAGTCTGGAAAAGAACGTGGATGTGGCGTTCAACGAGGTCCAGGCCAAGGTCAACCAGACCTTGCGCCGCCTGCCCAAAGATGCAGATCCTCCCGTGGTGGCAAAGATGGACACCAGCTCCAGCCCGATCATGTGGTTGGCCTTGCAGGGCGACCGCACACAGCAACAGCTCAACCAGTATGCGCTCAACGTCATCAAGAAGAAGCTGGAGACGATCGACGGCGTGGGCGAGGTGCGGCTGGGCGGACGGCGCGACCGCACCATCCGCGTGCACATCGACCCGGTGCGCATGGCGGCGCTGGGGCTGACGGCGCAGGATATTTCCGCGGCATTCGGCCGCGAACATGTGCAATTGCCCGGCGGTTTCCTCGTCGGCAACTATAGCGAGTACCTGCTCAAGCTCGATCTGGAGTTCCACCAGTTGGAAGAATTGCGCCACATGACTATCGCCTATCGCGATGGCGCACCTATCCAGTTGCGCGACATCGCGCGTATCGAGGACGGGCTGGCCGATTACCGCCAGCTGGCGCGATTCAACGGCAAACCGGCGGTGCTCATCGGTATGGTCAAGGTCTCCAACAGCAACACGGTGGCGATCGTGGAAGAGGTCAAGCGCAGACTGGACAAGGAGATCGTCCCCACGCTGCCGCCCGGCATGACCCTGCGCGTCGCCAGCAACGACGGCATCTTCATCCAGGAGATGATCGATTCACTCAAGGAACACTTGGTGATGGGTATCCTGCTGGCGGCCATCGTGGTGTGGATCTTCCTGCGCAGCCTGCGCTCCACGCTGATCATCGCGCTGGCGATCCCAGTGTCGCTGCTGGGCGCCATCGCCGTCATCTATTTCCTCGGCTATACCTTCAATGCCATGACCATGCTGGCGCTCCTGCTGCTCATCGGCGTGGTGGTGGACGACGCTATCGTGGTGCTGGAGAACATCTTCCGTCACCGCGAAGAGATCGACGCTGACCCTGTCAATGCCGCCATCAACGGCAGCAACGAAGTGGTGTTCGCGGTGATGGCGGCGACGCTGTCGCTGGTCTCCATCTTTGCACCGGTTGTCTTCATGAGCGGCATCATCGGCATGTTCTTCAAGTCGTTCGCCGTGGTGGTGACCTTCGGGGTGCTGGTGTCGTTGTTCGTCTCGCTCACCCTTACTCCCATGCTGTGCTCGCGCTATCTCACGGTGGAGAAGCAGCACGGCAGGGTGTATTACGCACTCGACAGCATGTTCCATAAGCTCGACGAGTTCTATCGCCGCATGCTGGCTTGGGCGTTGCACCACCGCTGGAAGGTGGTGGTGTTGACCGTGCTGATCGTGCTGTCCAGCGGCTTCTTTTTCGCCAAGGTCGGCAAGGCATTCATGCCGGACGAGGATCAGGGACGCTTCGTGGTGTCCAGCAAAGTGCCGCTCGGTTCTTCCATCGAATACACCAATGCGAAATTGGCCGAGGTGGAAAAGATACTGGCGAAGCACCCCGAAGTGGCGACCAACTTCAGTGCCATCGGTCTTGGTTCGGCCGGACAAGTGAACCAGGCATTCTCCAGCGTGCGCATGACGCCGCGGCGTGAGCGCACCCTGTCGCAGCAGGAGCTGCTGGTGCAACTGCGCAAGGAGCTGGCGGCCATTCCCGGCATCCGTGCCTTCCCCGCGCCGATATCGAGCGTCGGCGGACAGCGCGGCGAACCGCTGCAGTTCGTGCTCACCGGAGACAACATCAACGAAGTGGCGCGGCTGGCAAAAGAATTGCAGCGCAAGCTGACCAGGGAAGTGCCCGAGCTGGGGCGCGTCGATCTCGATCTGCAGCTCGACCTGCCGCAATTGTCGGTGAACATCGATCGCGCCAAGGCGGCAGCGCTGGGCGTGTCGGCGCAGGATGTGGCGGCGGCGATCAACACCCTGACCGGCGGTGTGGATGTCGCGCAATACAACGATGAACCGGGGGACGGCGAGCGTTACTACATCCGCCTCAAGGCGGGAGATGGCGTGTTCACCCAGCCGCTGGATATGCGGCGCATCTACCTGCGCGCGCGCGACGGCAGCATGGTCCGCCTGGATAACGTGGCCACCTTCGGGCAGAAACTCGGCGCGGCGGTGGTGGGGCGTTACGATCTGCAATACTCCGCCACCTTCTACGCTACACCGAGCATACCGCTGGGCGAAGCGACAGGCAAAGTGAAAGAAATCACCGACGGCATGTTGCCCGCGGGTTATCGCGTCAAACTCATCGGTGCGGCGGAAGAGTTCGGCAAGACCGTGGGCTACATGCTGTTCGCCTTCGTGCTGGCCATCGTGCTGCTGTACATGGTGCTGGCCAGCCAGTTCAACTCTTTCATCCAGCCCTTCATCATCATGGTGGCGCAACCGCTGGCCATCATCGGCGGCATCGCCGCCCTGTGGCTGGTCGGCCATACGCTGAACATCTACTCGATGGTGGGGCTGGTGCTGTTGATCGGTTTGGTGGCGAAGAACTCCATCCTGCTGATCGATCTTACCAACCAGCGCCGCGCACAAGGCATGCAGATCGATCAGGCGCTGAGCAATGCGTGTCCGATCCGGCTGCGGCCGGTGCTGATGACTTCCGCCACGATCATCCTGGCACTGCTGCCGGCGGCACTGGGATTCGGCGCCGGGTCCGAGACCAACGGACCGCTGGCGGTGGCCGTCATCGGCGGTATGGTGTCTTCCACTTTGCTGACGCTGGTGGTGGTTCCCGCGGTGTACTCGCTGGTGGAAGGCGGTTTGCAGCGTTGGCAACAACGCCATGCGGCGGTCTAGGCCGCATCCTGCTTAATCCTGCACAGCGACGATCAGCCTTGCCTCGGCATACAGGAACTCAAGATCTTCAGCGTCGATTCTGAGTGTTTGCAGGCAAGCCGGGCCGAGCTTGGGCCACTCCTGCGTCATGTCCAGTCCGAGTTGCTGTTGGGAGAGGTGTTCCGCAAGCTGGGTGGTCGCGATGAGCAAGCGACTGAATTCCGGCAAAGCCGAATCCGGGGTCAATGCCGTCAGCTGGTGGTGATGGCGGATGGCCAGATACATGCTCTCCGGTAGCCACCAACTCTGTGCCAGCGCGCTGCCGACCACGGCATGGTTGGTTTGGATCAGGGAATCTTCCAGCGCGGTGAATTCCGTTTCCGGATCGCGGTTCGCTTGTCCCAATACCTCCTTGTAGTTCGTAAAGCGCCCTATCAGCACCGGGATGCCGCAGTCATGGAACAGGCCGAAGGTATAGGCATCGTCGGCGATGAAGCCGGGGATGTCCAGCTTGTTGGCGAGCCATGCGCACAAGCGTGCCGTGCGCGCCGAGGCATCCCAGAAACGAACCAGGCTCGGCGTGCTGGGGAAGGCCTTGCGCAGGATGATGCCGGCGATGGTGTGGCAGGCGACCCTGAGGCCGAGTATCGTCAGCGCATCGTGTACCGACCGCGCTCTTTGCTGGCGGACGAAATACGGCGAATTGGTGGTCTTGATGAGTCCGGCGGAAAGCGCGACATCGGCGCTGATGATATTGATCAGGCGTGTGTGATCCGGTTCATCCTTGTGCATCTCGGCCATGATGCGATTCAGGATGTCAGGGCAGGGCGGGATGCCAATATCCAGCAGAGAGCGCTCCAGCAAAGGGTCGATCTTCTGGGAAGGGGGGGCGGGGGTGTCGGTCATTTTGAGGCTGTGTGCATGTTAAGATTGCCACCGATAGCAGTTCGATAGCAAAGGGCCGCCGAAAATAGCACACGCGGGGTTATGCTGGCTACGGGTTTTCGCCCTTTTGCCGGCGCGTTCCTTCCGCCGAAACAGCGAGTGCCCCGCCTGTATGCGGGAGAAGAAAAAAAATAATGGTCCGGTATCGGCCAAGCAGGAGAGAGTCGTTTCGATGAAAAAAATCCTGACAAGGTTCTTGTCGCGCAACTTGTACTCACCCGAAGATAAGCAGAACGACCAATACAAGATCATCTTTCTGAACAGCGTGTTCCTGCTGGCCGGGGTCGTCGCCCTTGGGATGGGCTTCATCCGTTGGCAAGCCGGTCAGGCGATGGGGATGATCGATTTCGGGTTCGCCGGGCTCAACTTTGTCCTGCTTGCCTATCTGCACCGGCACGGGAACCAGCTCGAACGGGTGAGCTCGATCGCGCTGGCGCTTTCCTTCGGGCTGTTCTTCGCCATCTATGTCCTGGCACCCTACAACACGATGCGCTTGTCGCTGTTCTTCCTGTTGTCCGCTGCGGCGTTCTTCCTGAAGGGGCGCAAGGCGGGGCGCATCTGGCTGCTGGTCATCCTGCTGACCATCGTGACCGTGCATGTCCTGCCGTATTTCGACACCGGCTACTCCCACCTCGACATATTCACCACCTGCCTGTATCTGATCGCACTGTTCCTCATCTTCGAGAACTACGAAACCTTCAAGGAATCGCAACACGCGACTGAAGGCGAGCGGCAGGTGTTGCGTCTGACGGAAGAACGCTGGAGGCATGCCCTGGAAGGCGCCGGCGATGCGGTGTGGGCTTGGGAATCGCAAACGGGCGAATTCCACCATTCCAGGCGCTTTGCCGAGATGCTGGGATACGCCGAGAGTGAATTGGGGCAGCACTCAGAACAGATATTCAAGATCATCCATCCCGACGACGAGCCTCGCGTCAGAGGCGAATTGCAGGCCTATCTTGAACAGAATACCGGACACTACGTCTCGGAAATGAGGATGGCGAACAAGGACGGTGGCTGGAAATGGCTGCTGTGCCGGGGCATGATCACACAGCGCAACGCTGCGGGCGAGCCGTCTCTCATGGTCGGTACCTTCTCGGACATCAGCGAGCGCAAGCAGGTCGAAGAGCGTTTGCGCCTGACGGCCAAGGTGTTCGAGAACACACTGGAGGGCATCACCATCGCCGACCGCGACGGCAACATCCTCGATGTCAACGAAGCATTCAGCAAGATCACCGGTTATGCGCGCGAGGAGTTGATCGGCAAGAATCCGCGCATGCTGCAATCCGGGAGGCAGGATGCCGATTTCTACAGATCGATGTGGAAATCCGTTGTGGAGAACGGACACTGGCGCGGCGAGGTCTGGAACCGCAAGAAGGACGGCGAGATGCTGGCGGAGATCCTCACCATCTCCGCGATCACCGATGCGCAAGGCAAGGTCACCAACTATGTCGGCATCTCGTCCGACATCACCCTGCTCAAGCAGCACGAGAAACAACTGGAACACATCGCCCACTACGATGCGCTGACCAGCGTGCCCAACCGTGTGCTGCTGGCCGACCGCCTGCGCCAGGCGCTGGCGCACAGCAAACGGGAAGAAACCATTCTGGCGGTCTGCCACCTCGATCTGGACGGGTTCAAACTGGTCAACGACACGATGGGGCATGAGGCCGGCGACAATGTGCTGATCGAAGTGACCAAACGTATCAAGGACACGATACGGGGCGACGATACCGTCGCGCGCTTGGGCGGCGACGAGTTCGCCGTGCTGTTGCTGGGGCTGCGCGCGGAGGAGGAGTGCACGTCAAGCCTGAACCGCTTGCTGGAAGCGATCAGCCAGCCGATCGAGATCAAGGGCAAACTGTTCGAGGTCAGCGCCAGCATCGGCGTCGCGCTCTATGCAGGCGACGATTGTGATGCCGACACTTTGCTGCGCCATGCCGACCAGGCGATGTACACCGCCAAACAGTCGGGCAAGAACCGCTACCACCTGTACGACGCGGCGCATGACCAGCGCGCCCGTTCCCATCACGAGTTCCTGCGGCGACTCGCCCTTGCGCTGGTGCGCAACGAATTCGAACTGTATTACCAGCCCAAGGTGGACATGCGTACGCTCAGGGTGGTGGGGGCCGAAGCGCTGATCCGCTGGCATCATCCGGAACGCGGTTTGCTCGCGCCAGGCGCGTTCTTGCATGCGATCGAGGGAAGCACGCTGGAGATCGAACTCGGCGATTGGGTCGTCGCGACGGCGCTGGCGCAACTTGAGACATGGCATCAGGCCGGATTGCCGATGGAACTGAGCATCAACATCTCGGCGCGCCATCTGCAGGCGAACGATTTTGCCTGGAAGCTGAAACGCAAACTGCTGCGCTATCCGCACCTGCCGCATGGCAGCCTGCAGATCGAAGTGCTGGAAACCGCGGCGCTGGAGGACATCCCCAGAGTGAGCGACACCATCGAACGCTGCCGCAAGATCGGCGTCAGTTTCGCGCTGGATGATTTCGGCACCGGCTACTCGTCACTGTCCTATCTGGGACGCCTGCCGGTCGATACGCTCAAGATCGACCAGTCCTTCATCTGCGACATGCTGCAAGACAAGGGAGACCGGGCCATCGTGCAAGGCGTCATCGCGCTGGCCAACGCCTTCGAGCGCAAGACTGTGGCCGAAGGCGTGGAGTCGGAAGAACTGTTCCGCGCGTTGCTGGAGATGGGCTGCGAATATGGGCAGGGTTACGGCATCGCCTATCCGATGCCGGCGAGCGACTTGCCGGCATGGCTGGAGAAGTGGAACAGCACGCCGTTCCGCTGAGCGCCGTGTTGGTTGCGGCAAGGGCGAATCAGTGGATCAGGAAGATCGTCGCCAATCCCAAAAAGATGAAGAACCCACCGCTGTCGGTGATGGCCGTGATCATCACGCTGGAGCCGATGGCGGGATCGCGTCCCAGCTTCTGCATGACCAGCGGGATGGCCAGGCCGACGATGGCGCCCACGGTCAGGTTGAGGACCATCGCGCTGGTCATCACGATGCCGAGCGGGATGCTGTGGTACAGGAAGTAGGCGAACAAACCGGCGATGCCGCCCCACACCAGGCCGTTCAGGCCGCTGATCGCCAGTTCCTTGAGCATCAGCCGGCGCGCGTTGCCCTGCGTGATCTGTCCTAGCGCCAGCGAGCGGATGATGATGGTGGTGGTCTGGTTCGCCGAGTTGCCCGCGATGCCGGCGACGATGGGCATCAGCGTGGCGAGCGCCACGAACTTCTCGATGGTGCCCTCGAACTCGCCGATCACGCGCGAGGCGAAGAAAGCCGTGCACAGGTTCAGCGCCAGCCAGGTCCAGCGGTTCTGCGCCGACTTCCACACGGAAGCGAAGATGTCTTCCTCTTCGCGCAGACCGGCTTGGTTCAGCAAGTCGCTCTCCGATTCGGAGCGGATGAAGTCCAGCACCACGTTCACCGTCACGCGTCCGACCAGCTTGCCGTCCTCGTCCACCACCGGTGCCGACACCAGGTCATAGCGCTCGAACGACTGCGCGGCCTGGTCTGCCTTCTCTTCCGGATTCAGCCGGATGGTATCGGTCAACATCAATTGACCGACCACCATCTCCGGCTCGTTGACCACGATCATGTTGATCGGCAACACGCCCTTGAAACGGTCGTCGCGATCCACCACGAACACCTGGTCGGTATGGTCGGGCAGTTCGTCGAAACGGCGCAGGTAGCGCGACACGACTTCCAGCGTCACGTCCTCGCGCACGTGCACCATGTTGAAGTCCATCAGCGCGCCGACCGAATCTTCCGAATACGACATCGCCGCGCGCAACTGCTCGCGCTCCTCGATGGAGAGCGACTTGAACACGTCGCGCATCACGTTCTGCGGCAGGTCGGGGGCGAGGTCGGCGATCTCGTCGGTGTCGAGCTGTTCCGTCGCGACCACCAGCTCGTCGCGGCTCATGGTGGCGATCAGCGATTCGCGCACCGCATCGGAAACCTCGATCAGGATCTCGCCGTCGCGGTCCGCCTTCACCAGGTCCCACAGCATCAGACGCTGCTCGATGGGCAGCGCTTCCAGGATATAGGCGATATCGGCTGGGTGCAGCTCGTCCAGCTTTTCGTGCAGCTCGGCCAAGTGCCGCTTGTGCAGCATCTTGTCCAGCAACTCGTGCCGCTCGTCGCGCGGTAATTCCTGATTGTGCGTCACCGCCTCCACCAACGCCTGTTTCTCCAGCAAGTGTTGCACCTGCTGGAGATGGTCCTGCACATTCTCGGTGTAGTGGTGTTCGCGGTTCTCGGTCATGGACGCGCCCTGGGATTGGCACGTATTGTAAAGAAATTGGTTATGAGACGTAAAAGAATCTCAGCCCGGATAACGAGTATTTTGGCCGTTGCGGATATTGACGATGAGAGGGGGAGATGGGGGGCTGTTTTACAGCAGTCCAAGCAGTGCGGCTTGCACGGCAGCAGCGGTCCGGTTCGAGGTGCCGAGTTTGGCAACGGCATTGTTGATGTGGAAATTTACAGTACGCTCGCTGATCTGGAGGATGGCCGCAATCTTCTCCGAAGTCTTGCCCTCGGCCGTCCAACGCAATACTGATAGTTCCCGCTCGGTGAGTTTGGCATCGATGGAAGGCATGAAATCGGAACCGAGATGTTTTGACATGCCCTGATGTGCGATCTGGGCCAGCCAAGCCAGTTTGAATTTTTTCTCTTCCAATTCGGCCGGGGTGATCTCTTGTGCAGAGCGGGCGAGCGACAGCATCCCGATAGCGCCGGGGTTCCCCCGGGTGGGTTGCGACAGTCCGAAGCGAAGTCCGGCGGTCCGTGTCGCCTGCCATAAGTCCGGCGTCTCGGCGAACACCTCGTCCGACCAAACGAGCATTTCCTGCGAGCGCAAGCCATGCCGCACGACCGGGTCGACGGAAAGGTAATTGTTGCGCTGGTAGGCGGCCTGCCAAGGCTCGGGACAGTTGGAAACCGCGAACGTTTTCGGACTCGATACCGGAAGCGGTGTGCGCATGACCACAGTGCAGAAGTTGAAACCAAGTTCCTCCGACCACTTGGATATCTTCAAGAACATCGTACGGTCGTTATCGATGAATTTGAGTTCCTGTAGCTTGTCTTCCTGCCATGCCCCCATTCCATCCCCCTTGTGTTTCTGTCGGCAAAATCCAGCAACAACATGTTATTGGTCATGCATGCCGATTGTCAGTGCGCCAAATCGACGATACGCATTCCAACCTGCTAATTCTGACAGTTAGTTTCTCAAACCGGGCGGATTATAGTGCAGTGCGCCCATACGGAAGTTTTTATGTCTTTCGTGGGGCGTCTTTAGTCAGGCAATTGTTTTATAACATTAATGAAGGGATAAGCAGTGAAAACAAAATTTGCAGGTGCTATGTTGATGTGCATCGTTTCGGGCGCGGCGTTCGCGGAGGAAGGTGTCTATGCATTTGCTGATGTGGGACAGTCCTCCTATGGCGGTATTTCGAAAACCGCGATGGGCGTGCGTATCGGCGGCGGATACAACTTTATCGAACCGATCAAAGGCCTGACGGTGGGCGCGGAGGTCGCGTATGCCGACTTTGGTTCGGCAAGCGGAGTTCTCGTAACGACCCCGGTCAAAGTCCACACCAAGGGTTTCATGGCGGCGGGCGTCGCAACCTGGAAGATCCCCAACGTCGAGGGCTTGAACGTGTATGCCAAGGTCGGCATGATGAACGCGACGACCGATGCGACAGTGAACGTACTTTCCTATAGCGGCACATCCAGCGGCATGCTCAAAGGCATTGGCGTGAAATACGACTTGAATCAGCATTTGGCTGTGCGCGCCCAATATGAAGATTTTGGCAACGCCTCGTCCTACAGTGCCTATTCGGATTCGTTGACCCGGATCTCCGCAGGCGCGGTGTACAGCTTCTGATTAGCTGCAGTGAATTAACCTGCCCCGCATCGGTTACCCGATGCGGGGCAGCTTATTTCAGGCAGCCCCCAATTCAAGGAATATCCGCGTCCGGCATACGGTCGAGGATGACGATAGTCTTGGCCAGCATGCCGCGCGCTTCGCGGTGCCGGTCGTAGTAGCGCGGGTTGGGTACCATCGCGGCGAGTTTGGCCGCCTGCTCGGGGCTGAGTTGTGCGGCGCTGACGCCGAAATAATGTTGTGCGGCAGCTTCCGCGCCGAACACGCCTTCGCCCCATTCGATCACGTTCAGATAGATCTCGAAGATGCGGCGCTTGTCCAACACCGCCTCCAGCATCAACGTGATGATGGCTTCCTCACCCTTGCGCCAAGGGGTCTTCTTGGTGGATAGGAACAGGTTCTTCGCCAGTTGCTGGCTGATGGTGGAGCCGCCCGCGACGATCTTGCCCTTCTTCAGGTTCTTCTCGTACGCCTTGGCTATGCCTTCCCAGTCGAACCCTTCATGATCGACGAACTTCGCGTCTTCAGAAGCAATGAGCGCGCGCTTCAGGTTGTTGGATATCTTCTGGTAAGGGACCCATTTATGCTGCAGCCCGGCTTTCGGGTTCCTGTCCTGCATCACTTCCAGGCGGTCTTCCATGAAGGCGCTGGTCGCCGGATTGAATTTGATCCACCAGCAGATGTGGGCGAACAGCCACAACTGGTACAACACCAACAGCAGGAACAGCGCCAGCACGATGCGCCAGACGAGGCCTTTCACTTTTTTCATTTGCGCAGTTTCTCAAGCACGGGTTTGGTGTCGGGGCGCACACCGCGCCACAAATCGAAGGCCACGGCAGCCTGCTCGACCAGCATGCCCAGCCCGTCGGCGACTATGGCTGCGCCGTGCTGGCGGGCATAGGCCATGAAAGGCGTCTCGCGTCCGTACATCATGTCGTAGGCCAGCGCGCCCGGTTTGAACAGGCCTTCCGGCAGCGGCGGCAGTTCGTCGCGCAGCCCACTGGATGTCGCGTTGATGACGATGTCATAGCTGCGGCCCGGCAGGTCCTCATAGCAGCGCGTGCGCACCGAGCAGGGACCTTCGAACTCTTTGACCAGCGCTTGCGCCTTCTCCATGTTGCGGTTGGCGACCTCTATGCTGACGCCAGTATTGAACAACGGCCACATCACGCCGGCGGCAGCGCCCCCCGCGCCGAGCAAAAGCACGTCTTTCCACATCATCTCGATGCCGAGGTTCTGCTGGATATCGAGCACAAGGCCCGGACCGTCGGTGTTGGTGCCGAGTATCTTGCCGTCGCGGAAGATCAGGGTATTGACCGCCTTGGCATCTACCGCTCGCTGTCCCAGTTCGTCGCAAAGCTGGTAGGCCTCGAACTTGAAGGGCACGGTCACGTTGCAGCCTTTGTAACCCTCAGCGCGCAGGCGCTGGATGGTTGCCGCGAAGCCGTCCAGCGGCGCTTCGATGGCTTCATAGCCCATGTCCTGCCCGGTCTGTTCCGCGAACAGTTTATGGATCAATGGCGATTTGCTATGTGAGATGGGATTGCCGATCACGGCGTACTTGTCGGTCATGCGGGAGCGTGCCTCTAAAAAGGACGCAGATTATAACGGAAGCCTGTCGCTAACTTATGCGCTCAGCGGCAATACGATATGCGCTTCCAGTCCGCCTTCTGCGCGGTTTGTCAGTACCAGCTCACCGTTGTGACGCAGCACGATGTTGCGTGCGATGCTCAAGCCTAGTCCCGTGCCGCCGGTTTCGCGAGAGCGCGAGTGTTCGATGCGGTAGAACGGGGTGAACACGTTTTCCAGCAATTCCTGCGGGATGCCAGGGCCGAAATCGCGGATGCGAATATGGCAATGGCGCGCATCGCGGCTCAGCGAGACCTCGGCGCGCTGGCCGTATTTCACCGCGTTGTCCAGCAGGTTGGATAACGCGCGGCGCAGGGCCAGCGGATGCGCCTGCAAACGCACGGCAGTGCGCTCGGTGTAATCCACCTGTTGTCCGGCTTCGACTGCATCGCTGCACAAACTGTCCAGCAGCGAATCGAGGTCGAGCAGTTGCGCTGGTTCGCTGGTGTCCAGGCTGCGGGCCAGCTCCAGGCCCTCCTGCAACATCTGCTGCATGGCCTGCATGTCGCCGACCAGCTTGTTGCGCAACGCTTTGTCCGGCAGTTTCTCCAGACGCAGGCGCAACCGCGTCAGAGGGGTTTGCAGGTCATGCGTGATGGCGGCCAGCATTCCGGTGCGTTCGCGCACGTCGTCGTAGATGCGTTTCTGCATGCGGTTGAAAGCGCGCGTGGCGACACGCACTTCGTTCGAGCCCTGTTCCGGCAGCGGTTCACTCGCGCGCGCGATGTCGAGCCGGTCGGCGGCATCGGCCAACTGGCGTAGCGGCCGGGTGGCGATGCGCGCCACCAGCCAGGCCAATAGCCCGATGCACACGGCGAACAACAGCATGGCGCTCAAGACGGGGGGCGGATAAGCCTGCGCACGCATCGGCGGCATGGGGACGGTAAGCGCCAGCACACTGCCGTCGTGCAAAGATATATGTACATGCTGGCACTGCGGGGGGGCGGGCATACGCCGCTGCCATCTTGTTTCTTCACCAGCACAAGCTGCCTTGCTCGGCAGCTCCACGGCGATGCGCATATCGCCCAGACGCTGCTGCAACGCATCTTCCAGAAGTTCGTCGCGCTCGCTGAACGGCGGGGCAGGGTCATGGCTCAGGCGCCCGCGTATGCCCATGCCGTGCGGTGCATGCAGGAAATCCTCGTGCTCCGGTTGCGGTATCCTTTCCAGCGTCTCCACCAGCAAGGTGATCTCGGCGGCCAAGTGTTGTGCGCGCACCTGTTCGAACATCTCGGTTTGCCTGGCATGAGTGAGCAGCATGGTGCCGGCGGCCGTCACGATCATGCCGAGCAGCAAGATCAGAAACAGACGACCGTGCATGGAACGAAAGATCGCGAACATCTCATTCACCCCGCTTCACTGTGGCTGCCAGAAGATAACCTTCATTGCGCAACGTCTTGATGAGCGTCGGCGCGCGCGCATCGTCGCCAAGCTTCTGGCGCAGGCGGCTGATGTGCAGGTCGATGGAGCGGTCGAGCGGATCGGTCTCGCGGCCTTGTGTCAGGCTCAACAACTGGTCACGGTTCAATGCGCGGTTGGGGCGCTCCAGCAGCACTCTGAGCAAACGGTATTCGCCGCCGGAAAGCGCGACCACCAGCCCCGCGCTGTTCTGCAATTGGCGCGTGGTGTCGTCCAGTGTCCAGTCGGCGAAGTGCCATCGCGCTGCTGTATCCGATACTTCGTGCGCCGTGGTGCTGCGGCGCAACACGTTGCGGATGCGCACCAGCAGTTCGCGCGGCTCGAAGGGCTTGCACAGATAGTCGTCGGCCCCCATCTCCAATCCCAATATGCGATCCAGCGGCGCGCTGCGCGCCGTGAGCATGATGACCGGGGTGGCGGAGTGCGCGCGCAGATCGCGGCACAAAGTCAGGCCGTCGCTGCCGGGCAAAGTGAGGTCTAGCACGATGAGGTCAATCGGCGTAGTGTTTAACACCTGCTGCATGGTTGTTCCATCCTGCGCGGTGCGGATATGCCAGCCCTGCTCGCCGAGATAATCGGCCAGCAGGCTACGGATGTCCGCATCGTCATCCACGACCAGGATGCGCGGCGATGTGGCGGGAGTCGTCATGGAAGGGACATTACATCGAAATCTGCGTTCACGGGTAACCGATACAAATCTGTACAAAAACGTCGAGCGCCGACACACGCCTGATACATGGCGCGAGTTAAATGGGCACCGTGCTTTATGGCACGTCATTCAACCTAACGATGGAGAGCGATCATGAATAAACCAGTGAAGATGATATTGGCGGGAATGGCAATCGCCGTGTTGTCGGCGGGCGTCTATGCACGCGGCGGCGAGGATTGCGAATATGGCCAGGGCTATGGGATGCATGGTGAATGGATGGGACACCCGGAGCGCATGCAACAGATGCACGAACAGCAATTGGCCAAACTGCACGACAAGCTGAAGTTGACCGCGCCGCAAGAAGCCGCATGGAAGAAGTTCTCGGCCAGCAAGCCGATGCCGGACAAGTCGGCACGTCCCGACCCTGCTGAAATGGACAAACTGACCGCGCCGCAACGTCTGGAAAAGAGCATCGAGCACATGCGTGCGATGGAAGCAAAACTGACCGACCATCTGGCGGCGCTGAGAGAATTCTATGCAGTGCTGACACCGGCACAGCAAAAGATATTCGATGAGCAAATGCAGCCGCGCCGCTGGCACGAAGAGAAGAAAGGCAAGTAAAACAGAAAGAGCTGGCGACAGTGGGCGCGGCCTTTAACGAGGCTGCGCCCTTTTTATTGCGCGCTCACCGCGCGGCAGCAGGCTGCGGCATCAATGCCAATGTAAACACGCCGGGGCTGACTTCGGGGCCGATGTGGTGCAGCAATTCGTGCAACTCTGCAGCTGCCGTGTCGGACGCGGCTTGCGCGGTTCCGTTCAGGCGCATGCCATTCGTTTTGTCGTAGCTGCCTTTGGCGTCCAACTGCAACTTGCCGGAGAGGGTGGAGAGTTGCGCATCGACGACGGTGCCGTTACCTTGCAGCTGGATGCGGTAATCGCCCAGCGGACGTATTTCGGAAAGTCCCGAAGCCGCGCGCGCCCAATCCACCGTGACCTGTCCGGTCATGCCCGCCGCATCCAATGCCAGATGGTCGCTGTGTGCGTCGAGCATTCCCTGCAACTGGTAAGGGCCGAGCTGCGGCGCGGCGACTTCCATGATGGAGACGGGCAGAGTGAGCTGCAGGTGGTCGATGTCGATGCGTCCGGCAATGGGGGCGAAGTGCACGGTCATCGGTGTCGGCTTCGCCTGCCTGCACTTGCAGCGCCGCACTGAACAGTTTCAGATCCCAGCGATAACTGCCGAGCATCCGCTGCTGCGTTTTCTGGCGCAGCAGCGCCACACCCGCACCATGCCACACGCTGCCTGATGTTTGTGCCAGCGACAGCATGCCGCCGGAGGCGCGCTCCAGGGCGTAGCCCATGAGCGAAGCAGGCGCGAAGGAAAACAGACCGGCAAAGAACACAGTGCCGAACACCAATGCCAGCGACACACGGCGGCGCAAGGTCACAGATCCGCTCCGTTGCTCAGCGTGGCTTGCACCTTGACCATGCCCGCTTCCGGCGAGGCGACCAGCATCGCCGATGCCACGCGGATGTGCTGCGTGCTTTCCAGTGTGTGTTGCCATTGCAGCCATTGCGCGAAGGCGATGCTGTCGGCGCTGATGCGCACGCTGTTCTGTTCCCCCGGCACCACCAGCAGCGGCAGGTTCGCGGCCTGCGCCGCTTTTTCCACCGCGGCCTTCAACGCATCGCTATCCAGCACGGCAGGCTGCGCCTGCTGGCGCAGCGATTGCGCCTGTGCGGCGAGCGACTGCATCTGTTCGGCCTGCGCGCGCAGTTGCGGCAGCGCGGCTTGCAGCTTGGGCAATGCCACATGCGCGGGTTGCCACAGCAGGCCGTACATCAGCAGCGGCAGCAACACCCATGCGCCGCGCAAGATGGTTTTTTGCTCGCTGGCGCTCAGCGTGTCCCAGTGTTTTGTTTTCAATTGCGCGATCAGTTTTTTCATTTCGCACCTCCTGCCGAAATGCGCAGCTGGATGTTCATGGCGCCGTTCGATTCATGTTTGTCCACCACCTGCGCCTGCAGTCCCGTTTCCGCGATACGTTGCAGCAGTGTGTCGAGCGCAGATTGCGCCAGCGTCATCTCGATATCCAGTTTGCCGTCGTCGTAACGCAATGTGCGCAAGGTGCTGCCGGGGACGGTGCTCGATGCGCCGGAGAATTTTTCCAGCAGCGGCGAGAAATCCGCATCGTCGCTTACGCCCGCAGCATGGCGCAGGCGCGCCACGTTGCGCCGCATCTGCAACGGCGCATCGACGATGGTGGCATCCGCGCCGAAGGTCTCGCGGAAGGTCTCGGTCATATTGCTCAGCAGTTGGCGCTTCTCATGCGCGAGCAAGGCCCATTCCAGATTGCTGACGGCCACTTCCACGCCGAACAGCAGCAGCGCCGCCATCAAGGCCGGGCGCAGCCACGGCCAGAATTCGCTGATGCGCGGCGGCGGCGCGAACTTGCCCCACAGCAGATTGGGCGCATCGCTGGGGATGGCTGCCTTGCGCCAGTCGAAACTCTGTTTCTCGAAGATCACCGGCACGCCGATGCCCCAGTTGGGCGCTTGCACTTCGCTGCCGAGCGCGAACAGCCGCAACGCGGCAGGTGCATCCTGCTGCAAGCGCAGCTGCAGCCCGACCGGTGCACGCGCATCGTCGCCGCTATCCAGCGCACCGCCCAGATTGTTTGCTGTCGCCAGGAAACCCTGCGCGCCATCCCACGCCAAGCTCCACTCGCTGGCGCGCGTCGGCAACAGACAGAACTCGGGCACGATGCGGCGCACGCGCATCTTGGCGGCAGTGCTGGCCGCGAGGAAGCGCGACAGCCAATTCTTGTTCAGGGTGTACAGCACCGTGCGACCGTCCGCCAGTTTTGCACCGGGCGTGACATGTGCCTCGCTCACGTCGTCGATCAATGCGTCTTCGAGCGCAAAGGGCAGCGCGGTCTCCAGCTTGCTGCGTTTGATCTGGGGCAGGACGGCGGTCGTCGCCAGCACGCGCTCGGCGGCGACGATCACGGTCGCGTCGTCGCTCTGCGGCATGGCGGCCAGATTGCCCGTGCCGGATTCGCGCACGTTGCCGTCGTCGTCCAGCAGCGCCCAGGCGCAGGGCGAAGCGGCATCCTGCCAGTGTGCGGTGAGATAGATGCGCAGATTCATTGCAGGCTCTTCCTGACTTGTGTGGACCAGATGCCGTTGCGTTTCAACAGCGCATGCGCCGCCGAAGCGCCGTCGCCCTGCGTGGCGTATCCGGTCACCATGAAATATTGGCTGCTCACGCTAAGGTTCATATTGCTGTCCTGTGCTACGCTCTTCGGCAGTCGTTGTAAAAATTCCGTCGTGTTCCTGAACGGTGTCGTCTTGATCTGCGTCGCGATCTGCCGCGCATCCTGCAACGTCAATCCCGGCAGCATTGCCATCATCACTTCCGGCGGCGCGAAGTTCACATTCAGCGCCGTGCCCGATTCCGGCAGCACGCTCACAAAAGGTCCCAGCCGCTTGATGATGCCGGCATCGAATCCCTTCACCCTCACCAGCTCGCCGATGTCGGACAGCAGGCGGTTGGCGCAGCGGTACGGCTTGGCGAGATTCAGGTAATACTCGTCTTCCGCACCGTTCGCCGAGGTCTCGCTGTTCGCATCCAGCCAGTCCACCAACGCGCCGCCGATCTCTTGCGGCAGCCCCAGTGCGGCGAGCAGGCGCTGGAAGCGCGCCAGATCGATCGCGCTTCCTGTCCCGTTGCGCACCAGGTTATTCAGGTTGAACAACCCCTGCTGATCGATGATGGCGCCTTGCACCTCGCCGCCTTCCACCGGGATGGCCGGCAACTTCATCGCCCACATCTCGCGCGCATGATCGTATTGGGTCACTGCCGCATCGTCCGCCAGCACCGCGCGCGCCCAGTCTATGCCCGCCTCGGCGATGCGCCGAGCCTGCGCGCGGTCGCGTCCGTTCTCCATCTCGCGCTGCCAGAAACCCTGCTGCTGCGCCATGAAGGCAGCGATGGTCGTCGCCATGGCCACGATCAGCAGTACCATCACCAAGGCAACACCCCGTTCGTGTTGAGCCTGTCGAAACATGAACGACCTCAGGTTTGATTGGTGCCTCATCCTCAAACTCATTGCAGTGAAAAGAACCGGGTCAGTTTCTCGCCGCTCTTCAACACCAGCTCCACTTCCACTCCCTTGGGCAGGGCTGCATCGGCAACCACAGGCGGCCACTGTTTCTCCCATGCCAGGCGACTGTTCAGGTGGCGCACATTGAATTCGCTCACGTTATCCAGCACCGCATCCACCGCCGGCGCATTGTACGGGGCGCTATCCAAAGCAGTCCAGCGCAGCAGCTCCAGCTTGTTCTGGCGCAGACGATAGCCGATACGCTGCGGCGGCAGCGGCGCACCGTCCGCATCGAAACCGCCATTGCGCGTGAACGCCAGTTGCACATCTTCCAGACTGCCCGTGGCAGAAGGCGTACCCACCCAGGCCGGCGCTTCAGCGCCGTTCGCCGTGCGCACCGGACGCTGCAACACCTGCGCGGTCTCGCCATCCAGCCGCGCGAAGAAACGCTCCAGCGCCTGCCACTTGCGCGTCTCCTGATCGAGATGCGCGCGCGTCTGCGTCACCGCGTTCAGGCCACGATAGGCGGTGACGGCCAGAATGGCGAACACGAACAGTGCGACGAGCAGTTCGATGAGGGTGAAGCCGCGAGTATTGTTTTTTGGGATCCCCATCTATTTTGAACTCGGTGAAACTGATCGAGCTTTGACTGTGCCGCCCGTGTCGGCAGAAATAACAATGCCAGGGAGAGTTTTAATAAAAATAATTCCGCGATCTGCAAATTTTTCAGACGATTGTATTTTTCCATCTAAGCCAACGCTGACCAATGTTCCATTGGTCAGCCCACACCAAATCACTTGTGATTCGGTAGATGCATCACAACTTGAAACTGATGCCCCGTTAAATTCAAAATGCCGTTTGTCAGAGACATCTTTTGAGTTAATCAAATCAAGAAATTCATAGCCGCCAACTATGTAAAATCCATTTGCGGTAGCAATAGAGTCTATTGATGATCTTTCATCCCCCGGCTCGACAATAAAGCGGTGTGTTGGTATTTTTGTTTTTCCATCCCAAATAACAAGCTCTCCAGCATCATTGCCTGCAATAAAATTCTGGCCGTCGTAGTGCACAGCATAAATCTCGTTACTGAGAGGTAATTGAAGTTTGCTAACGGGCTGCATGCTTTCGGCATTCCACACTGTTAGCAATTCGGTTCCATGCCCGGTTATGACGGTATTTGCAGACCCAATATCAACGTCCAAAACTTCCGAAAACATATCTGATTCGATGAAATTCTTTTCATCATTGGCGATATTAATCTTGGACAAGAAGCCGACATAATGTGAGCCCCCAACAATCCAGCAAGTCGACTTTGCACAAGCAATGCTGTGCAAGTCAGAGCGGCCATGTGAGTAATATCCATAATCCCCACTTGCTATCCGCTTGAATACATTCCCTGTTGTTGCATTAATTATTTGAATTTCATTTTCGGTGAGTACGGCAACCAACTTGTCATCATCCAGCATTGATGCGGAAATAACATGCTGCCCAGCATCAAATTCCCAAACAGAATTCGTGTCTTTATTGCATGCCGAAATAGAGGACATTAGTGCAATAGCTACAAGTAAATTTCGCATGTCCATATTCATCTCGGATACTGCACCAGATACCCAGTCAACTCGCGCAGCGCATGTTTCGCATTGTCCGGCGCATACACGCTGACGACCATGCGGCGCATGGTGGGGTTGGGGGTGGCGATGACTTCTTCTTGCCAGCGATAGCTTTGTCCAGCTTGGGCCTCCTCGCCAGTCTGGATGCCCGGAACCGGATAGTCGCCGCGCGCCTGATGTTGTGCCAGCCGGTTTTGCGCCACCCAGTCGGCGATGACGCGGGTGCGCAATGCCTCGACGTGGTGGATGCTGGAGCTGGCGGTGCGCGATACGGCGGCCATGGTGATGGCCAGGATGGCGAGGGCGACGAGGACTTCGAGGAGGGTGAAGCCCTTTTGGGCAGGCGTCATACCGGCGAAGGCCGGTATCCAGTTAGTTAATAAATTTCCACGACAGTGGGCATGAATTCGTCCGCTGCGCGGAGTATTTCTTATCGCTGGATTCCGGCCTTCGCCGGAATGACGGGCTAATGGATTTTGGGGATTCATGGCGTCTTCCCCGCCACGACTTCCACCTTGCCCAGCCCGTTGCCGACGATGTCGGACACCAATTCGCTGCTGCGCAAGCTCACGCGGAAATCTTTCGCCGACAGTTCGGGGCTGAGCACTACCAGCGAACCGGGTTCGAGGCGGCGTCCGTTGAAGCTGACTTCACCGATGCGCACCGCTTCCGGCAGGTTGCGCGGGTGCAGCAGGTTGTCGCGTTCGATGCGCACCCATTCGCCTTCCTTGGTGCGCTTCCAGAAGCGGTAGCTGTTGCCGGTGCCGGACCACGCGAGCGGTTGTCCGCCGGCTTGCGAGCTCATGGCGCCGTTCTCCATCAGAAAGGCCAGGCGTTGCGATTCTTCACGCAATACGGTCTGTGCGGTCGGCATCAGTTGCAGTGTCGCCATGGAGAGCATGATGCTGGCGACGACCAGCGCCACCAGCATCTCCAGTAGCGTGAAGCCGCGCTCAACGTTCTTGAGAGAACCAATAACCCGTTCGGGCTGATAACCAGCGACTTGGCCGTTGTATTTTGACAGCCTAGTCGAATGGCTAGTAGTTCCATCAGCTTGTCGAAGCCCATAAGGACGTTCATGTTTCGACAGGCTCAACACGAACGGAATTTTCCTCATGAATTGTTTCAGTCCTGCCACGACCCGATGTCGGCATCGTTGCCTTCACCGCCGCTGGCGCGGTCCGCGCCGAAGCTGAACACGTCGATCGCGCCATGTACGCCGGGCTGCAGGTACTGGTAAGGCGTGCCCCACGGGTCTTTCGGCACGCGGTCCAGATAGCCTTCGCTCTTCCAGTTGGTCGGGATGGGCGAGACGGTGGGTTTCTTTACCAGAGCGGCCAGTCCCTGTTCGGTGGTGGGGTAGCGCTGGTTGTCCAGCTTGTAAAGGTTGAGCGCCTGAGTGATGGTGGCGATGTCCTGCTTCGCTGCGGTGATGCGCGCTTCGTCCGGGCGGCTCATCACTTTGGGTACGACCAGTGCGGCCAGCACGCCGATGATGAGTATGACGACCATCACTTCGATCAGGGTGAAACCGAGGTTGCTTTTCTTTTTCATGGTTTTCTTCCTATACAGATAACTAATCAACAAATCGTTCGTTCACTTCACCATCTGGTTCATCTGGATGATCGGCAGCAGGATCGCCAGCACGATCAGCAGCACCACCGCCCCCATGAACAGGATCAGTACCGGTTCCAGGATGGAGGTGAGCGCGGTGGTGAAGCCGGACACTTCCTGCGTCTGCTGCTTGGCGACGCGGTCCAGCATGGTGTCGAGGCGGCCGCTCTGCTCGCCGCTGGCGATGAGGTGCACCAGCACGGGCGGGAACAGGCCGGAGGCGGCCAGCGCGCGGCTCAGCGTCACGCCTTCGCGCACCTTGGCGGCGGCGTCTTCCAGCGCGCGGCGCATCGGCAAGTTGTTGACCACGCCGCAGGCGGCGTTGAGCGCGGTGAGCAGGCCGACGCCGCTGCCGACCAGGATGGACAAGGTGCTCGCCATGCGCGCGGTGTTGCTGCCGCGAATGAGCTTGCCGACGATGGGCAGGCGCAGCAGCTTGAGGTGTAGTTGGTAACGCAGCGCTTCCTGTTGCAAGGCGCGCTGCGCGGCGAAGCCGCCGACCACAGACAGCGCGATCAGGTACAGCCAGGTGGCGGAGAGGAAATCGCTCAGCGCGATCAGCGCGCGGGTGAGGAGGGGCAGCGCCCGGCGCGTCTGTTGGAATACCTCTACCACCGGCGGTACCACGAACAGCAGCAGGCCTCCTACCACCAACACCGCGACGAAGATGACGATGGCGGGGTACACCATCGCCAGGCCGATCTTCTGCTGCAAGGCCTGTTGTCCTTCCGAGTAGCTCGCGAGCTTGTCCATCACCGTGGCGAGCTCGCCGGATTCTTCGCCGGCGCGGATCAGCGCGCGGTGTATCTCAGGAAAGGTGTCGCGATGTTTTTCCATCGCGCGCGCCAGCGTGCTACCCGCCAGCACTTCCGAGCGCAATGCGGCGATGACCTGACGCATGGCCGCGTTGTCACCTTGTTCGATTAGCACCGCCAGCGCCTGTTCCAGCGGCAAGCCTGCTTCGAGCAAAGTGGCAAGCTGGCGCAGCATCAGGCTGACTTCGGAAAGCGGCACGCGCTTGCGGAACGGCAGATTGAAACTGCGCGCCCCGCCTTGCGCAGGCGCATCGGACAAGGCATTGAGTTCCACCACGAACAGGCCGCTCTCGCGCAAAGCGGCGCGGGCGAGACGCGCAGAGTCGGCTTCGATCATGCCGTTGCTGGGCTTGCCGGATGCGTCGAGTGCGTTGTAGTGGAAGGCGGCCATGGGTTGGTCAGATATTTACGATTTATGCATGCGGCGCAATGCTCGGTGGTTATTGCGCTCTATCGGGATTGGAAGAGCATTAATCCCCCTCCCAGTACGTGAAGCGATGGCTCTTCTCATATATCAGCTTGCCATTCCTTACAATGGAGATAACACCTTCAAAGACAGGCTTTTTGTTAGGCGTAACATCTTCCAGGTTCCAAAAGTTTCCTCTCTTGTCGAGGAATATTCCCTTGATCATTATTTCTCCAATCGGAGTCTTCACAGAATTAAGAGTAACGCCACTTTGTTTAATGATGGGTTTGGAGATGCGGAATTGAAGTACTTCTTCGTCTGTTGTTCTAATAAGGCGAAGAAAAGCGGTTGGGGTAATCTTTTTTGGATGGTCATGATCTACGCTGGGATCTTTGGGGTCATATAGAGAAACGGACTCCAACATGAATAATTCAATTTGATATCCATCTATCACGACATCCTTCTCAGGAAAGTAATACCCGTCTGGATCAAAGATGTCCTGAGCAACAACACTGCTGCTGATGGTAAGTAGGAGAAATATCGAAATATTGTTTAGGAATCGTTGCATAGCAATCAATCTTAATGATGGTTAATCCCGCGTCACCCGAATCACTTCTTCCAGCGAAGTATTGCCGGACACCACCCAACGATATCCGTCATCGCGCAAATTCAGCATGCCGCTCTTCATCGCGTAGTCGCGCAGGTGCTGTTCGCTTTCGCGCGAGTGGACCATGCTGCGCAGGGTCTCGTCCACTTCGAGCAATTCATAGATACCGGTGCGGCCGCGGTAGCCGGTCTGGCTGCATTTTGGGCAGCCGACGGGGCGGTAGATCACATCCGGTTTGCCGAAGCGGGCGAGCAGCGCGAGTTCCGCTTCGTCCGGCTTGTAGGCCTCGCGGCAGTCCGGGCACAGGCGGCGCACCAGACGTTGCGCCAGCACGCCGACGATGCTGGAAGAGAGCAGGAAAGGTTCGACGCCCATGTCGGTGAGGCGCGTGACGGCGCTCACGGTGTCGTTGGTGTGCAACGTGGCGAGCACCAGGTGGCCGGTGAGGCTGGACTGCACGGCGATCTGCGCGGTCTCCAGGTCGCGGATCTCGCCAATCATGATCACGTCCGGGTCCTGGCGCAGGATGGCGCGCAGCGCGCGCGCGAAGCTCATGTCGATGCGGGGATTGACCTGTGTCTGGCTGATGCCGTCGAGGTCGTATTCCACCGGGTCTTCCACCGTCATCACGTTGGTGACGGAAGAGTCGATGCACGACAGCGCGGCATACAAGGTGGTGGTCTTACCGGAACCGGTCGGCCCGGTGACCAGCACGATGCCGTGCGGCTGGTTGGTGAGCCTGAGCATGGCCTCAAGCGTGACCGGCGGCATGCCGAGTTTTTTGAGGTCGAGGCGGCCAGCTTCCTTGTCCAGCAGACGCATCACCACGCGTTCGCCGTGTCCGGTGGGTAAAGTGGATACGCGCACATCGACGGGACGGCCCGCGAGACGCAGTGCGATGCGACCATCCTGCGGCAGACGCTTTTCGGCGATGTCGAGATCGGCCATCACCTTGATGCGCGACACCAGCGCGGCATGCAGTGCGCGGTGCGGTTCGGCGATGTCCTTCAAAGTGCCGTCGAGGCGGAAGCGCACGACGGAGCGCGTCTCGAACGGTTCGATGTGGATGTCGGAAGCGTTGTCGCGCACGGCCTGTGCCAGCAGCGCGTTGATCATGCGGATCACCGGTGCGTCGTTTTCCGATTCGAGCAGGTCGGCGGATTTCGGCAGGTCGTGCAGCAGCATGGACAGGTCCATGTCCTGCTCTGCATCGTCGAGCAGGGTGGCGGTGGATTCATCGGCCTGCGAATAGGCGTCGCTCAGGATGCGTTCGAACTCTTCCGCATCCACCAGCGTGGCATCGACCGGCAGCGCTAGTTGGCGCATCACTTCGGCGATGGCTTCCGGCTTTGCGTCGCGGCGCACCGCGAGTGCGGCGCGCTGCTCGCACTCGGTCAGCACCACGCCCTGCGCCTTGGCGAAGGTGTAGGGCAGGCGGCGCGCGGCGCGGCGGTTGATTGCGGGCTGGCTCACGGTTCTTGCTTAAAGGGATCGATAGAGGTTGCGGCTACAGGGGCGCTGGCGGCAGCGGGAGCCGGGTGCTCCGGCTTGGGCGGCAGTGCTTTGTCCTTGTCATCGTTCGGCAAGATCAAGTGGTCGGGCAGACGGGCGGCCTCGCGCCGTTTGCTCATCTGGTCGTAGCGGTCATCAGTGATCTTCTGGTAGCCGTCCGCCTGGTACATGATGTAGGGACGGATGAACACCATCAGGTTGGTCTTGGTGTGCTGCCGCGTCTCGTAGCGGAACAGGTTGCCGAGCAGCGGGATGTCGCCCAGCAGCGGCGTCTTGCTCTGCACGTCGTTGACCGAATCCTGGATCAGGCCGCCCAGCACCACGATTTGGTTCTCGTCCACCAGGATGCTGGATTCGATGGAGCGTTTGTTGGTGATGAGACCCGCCGTGGTGGTGGCCGAAGCGACCACGCTGGATACTTCCTGATACACCTGCAACTTCACCGTGCCGCCCTGCATGATCTGCGGCTTGATCTTCAGGGTGAGGCCGACGTCCTTGCGCTCGATGGTCTGGAACGGCGTGGCGGTGGTGGCCGAGCCGGTCTGCGCATATTGCCCGGTGACGAACGGCACGTTCTGTCCGACCACGATCTTGGCCTCTTCGTTGTCCAGCGTCATCAGGTTGGGCGCGGACAGGATGTTGGCGTTGGTGTCGGTCTCCAGCGCGCGCGCCAGCATGCCGAGGTTGAGCACCGTGCCGAGGCCGGGGAGCGTGACCGTTCCCTTTACCACGCCGATGTTCAGCCCTTGTCCTACCGTGCCGATGTTGGTTGCCGCACCGATGATATTGCTGCCGCTGCCCACCGCGCCGAAGTTGGTGCCGCCGATGATATGCGTGCCGCCGTTGGTGCCGGTCAGATTCTGCCACTGCACGCCGAACTCGGCCGCCTTGTCCGCCGTCACCTCGACGATGAGGGCTTCGACGAAGATCTGCGGGCGGCGCACATCCAGTTTGTCGATGACGGAACGGATGTTGTTATAGACCGGTTCGGAGGCGGTGACGATCAGCGAGTTGGAGGCGGTATCGGCCTGGATCATGCCGCCGCCGGAGGGGCCGGAGATGCTGATCTGCTGGATGCCGCCTTGCGGACCGGCGGGGGGGGCGGACGAGGTATCGCCGCTCAGCACCGAACGCAGGGTCTGCGCCAGTTTGGTGGCGTCGGAATTTTTCAGTTGCACCACATGGATGTTGCCGGGGACGTTGGCTGCGCTGTCCAGCTTGGCCACCAGCTCTTTGACGCGGGCGATGCGGCCGGGGTTGTCCGAGCGCAGCAGCAGGCCGTTGGTGCGGCTGTCCGCCACCAGCACGAAGCGCTGGTTGTCGTCGCCGCCAGCCTGTGCTGCCGAGGCTTCCGGCATCAGCTTGTTGATGATGTTGGCGAGATCGACCGCCGAAGCGTGCTTGACCGGAATGATCAAGGGCGCGTCGGAATTGGGCTGGTCGATGGAGTCGATGAGTTTCTCGATGCGCTTCACGCTGCTGGCGTAATCGGTGATCACCAGCGCGTTGCTCGACGGATAGGCCACCACCACGCTGTTCGGCGCGATCATCGGGCGCACCACGTTGACCAGCTGCGAGGCAGATTCGTATTTCAGCACGAACACGCGGGTGACCAGCTTGTCGCCGCGGCCCTGCGCCAGCGAGTCGATGTGCAGCTTGGCATCCGCCTCGGGAATGATCTTGGTCACGCCCGCGGATTCCACTGCCGCGTAGCCTTGCAGGCGCAGGGCGGAGAGCAGGATGTCATAGCCCAGCGCGGGCGAGACGGGGGTGGCGGACACGATGTTGATGGTGCCCTTCACGCGCGGGTCGACGAGGAAATTCTTTTTGGAAATCTGCGAGATGGCGCGGATGACTTCCTGGATGTCGGCGTTGACGAAGTTCAGCGAGACCAGTTCTTCATTCTGTTTTTCCGCATGGCACGGTGCCGCGATGAGTAGCGCCAGGCTGCATATCAGCAGGGTTCGCCGCAGGATGCTGTAGATCAATGTCTTCCCCTTATCAATTCCTGTTGCTGTTGTTGCAGTATCGCTTGTTGTCCTGGTGTGAGGTTGAGCGCCTGTTCTGGCGCGGCCGGCGCCAAGTCGCCCCGGGCCGGGGCGGCAACCCCCGCCGGCGTGACACCGCCTGCGGGAACGGGGGCTTTACTCAGGTCGACGCGCTGCCGGATGCCGTTGCGTTCCAGGATCACATGGTCGGCATGCGTCTCGACCAAGCGCACACCCGGAGCCACCTGCCCGCCAAGCCCTACGCCGATCTGCCCGGTTTCGGTCATCATGACGGCGAAACCGTTCTTGCTGCTCGCGAAGATGCCGATGGGCCGGATGCCGTTGAGCGATGCAGACGAAGAGGCGGTGCTGACGGTGCCGAACAGTTGTTCGGCTTGCGCTGGTTGCGTCGAGATCGCGGTATCCGGAATCGCGCGCTCGGCAGGCGCGAACAGTACCCATGCATGTTTCGCCAGCAACAACATCGCCAGAAGTCCGCCCCAGAGCGGCCAGTTCATCCAGAGTCTGGCAGGTGTTGCAAAAACCTTTCTACCCAACGACATGCGGCATCCCCTTGTTCGCGGAGGGCGAATATATCACACCTCCGATAGGCGGAAGCAGGCTGCGGGCGCGGGATGAGGCGGGTCAGTGCTGCCGATTGACGAGCAGCATGACCCCGCCGCACAACATCATCGCCCACACGATGGCCGCCCCTGTCGGCAGGTCGAACCAGACCGACAGCAGCAGGCCCGACGCATAGCCCGCGATGCCGACGGCGAACGCGTAGAGATAACGCCGCTTTGTCTGGCGATAGGTCACCAGCGCGGGCACGATGAGGCTGGCGAACACCAGATAGATGCCGACCAGTTGCACCGAGGCGGTGATGGCGACGGCGAACAGGGCATAGAAACCGAAGTCGCCAAGCCGTTGCCGGAAGTTTTTCCATATGACGAGCAGCGCAGCGGTGAGCAGTGCGGTGGCGATGAGTTGCGTGCTGCTTACCCACAGGATCTGCCCGACCAGCATGTCCTTCAGATGTTCGCCGGCATGCACATCGCGGCTCAGCAGCAGGATGCCGAGGCTGGCGGCAAGCACGAAGGTGAGGCCGATGCAGGCTTCTTTCACTTCCGGCGCGCGCCGCTCGATCCAGGCCAATAACGCCGCGCCGCACAGCGCGCTGGCGGCGGCAACGAGTTGCACCAGCGGCGGTTGGGCATTGAGGTCGAGCAATTCGGCGACGATGACGCCGAGTCCGGCGATCTGCGCCACGGCCAGATCGGCGAAGATCACGCCGCGCTGCAGCACGCGCATGCCGAACGGGATGTGCGTGGCCAATACGAGCAAGCCCGCGAGGAATGCCGGGAGGAGGATGCCGAGTTCAAGTGTGTTCATTGCATCCCTTTCAGCAAACGCGCGATGGTGTCATCGAACAGTCCATACAAGTCTTTTGCGCCATCGCTGCCGCCGACCGTGTACGGCAATTCGACTGCGGCGATGTGTGCACGCTGTGCGATCCATTCCGACGGGCGCGCTTCCTGGTAGGCCGCGCGCAACACCATCCGCGCCGGATGCTGTTGCAATGTATCCAGTACCTGCGACAGGTGTGCAGCGCTGGGTTCCATGCCGGGCTTGGGTTCCAGTGTCGCCACTTCCTTCAAGCCCAGCCATCCGCTCAGGTAAGGAAAGCCCTTGTGTTGCACCACGACCGCCACGCCTTTGAGCGGTACGGCTTGCTGTTCCCATTTCGCGATCGCCGCGCGCCATTGTTGCGTGAAGCTGGCGAGGCGTTGCTGGTAGTCCTTTGCATTCGCCGGGTCGAGCTGCATCAGACGTTTGCTGAGCGCGTCGGCGACGGGCAGGAAATTGCGCGGGTCGGTCTGGATGTGCGGATTGCCCATCGTATGCACATCCCCCTCTCCACGATCCAGGTGCGTCGGCACTTCCAGCATGTGCACTGCGGAGGCTGCCTCGAAATAGCCGGTGCTGCCGGGTTGCACGGTATTGTTGCCGGACTCGCGCAGCACAACAGGCAGCCAGGCCATCTCCAGTTCCGCACCGGTGCACACCACCAGATTCGCGCGGCGCGCTTTGGCGATCAAGCTCGGCCTGGCTTCGATGCGATGCGGGTCCTGCAGTGCGGTAGTGGCGGTGTAGAGGCTGGCTTTGTCGCCGGCGAGCTGCTGCACGAGCGCCGCCCATTCCGGTTCGCAGGCGAAGATATTGAGTGCGGCATGGGCGGGGTTTGCGAGTAGTAGTGAAAGAATAGCGAGAATTTTTTTCATGGCATTAGCCTTTCAGTTTCGTCATTCCGGCGAAGGCCGGAATCCAGTGTGTTTATCAAAGATGCAGTTGAATTTGTCCTGCTGCGCAGGGCTTGTTCATTTGCTGGATTCCGGCCTTCGCCGGATAACCAGCGACTTGCCCGCTTGCGGGCTTAGTCGAATGGCTAGTAGTCACATCAATGACGGGTAGCGTATTCAATATTGATGCGCGCCATGCGCGCCCATGCTCATGATGTATTGCAGGAAGAGCTGGTTGTCGGACAAGCCTTTGCGCGAGCTGTCGTGTGCCAGTTGCAAACGCAGGCGCGAGAATTCGCTGGGGCTGTAGTCGAGCATCCATGTGGTACGTGTCGGGGAGTAGCCGTAATTGGCGATGACGTTGCCCGCATTCAGCGCGCCCACCGTGGCGATGCCCGGATCGAGCCGGTCGTAGCGCAAACCGCTGCGCCAGCGCGGCATGAACTGGTACACGCTTTGCACATACCAGCCGCTCTGCGTGACGGAGTAGCTGTCCGTGATGTTCGCGCCTGCGGTGTTGTAGGTGAGCATGCCGTTTTCCTTGCGCTGGAAATATTCGCCCTGCACTTTGAGGTAACGGTCGCGGATGTTGCCGTTGGGCGCGTATTTCCAGACGGCGTCCAGGCCGAGCGTTCGACTGTTGCCGCTGAAACTGTCATTCACCCCGCCGACAGTGTTCGGCAAGTCCGGCACGGCAGTGCTGGTCGCGGCTTCACGTTTGGTCTGGTGCAGCGAGGCGCCGATGCGCCAGCTTTGCTCGATGCCGATGTCGTCGCCGATATGTGCAAACAGCACACCGGCACCGCTGCCGTTCTTCGCACGGTCCGTGCCGGGGAAACCGCGGCCTTTGCCGGTTTCGCCGCCCACTTCGACAAACATGTCGGTGGGGGCCAGCCACTTGAGCTGCACACCGTCCTCGCCCAATTGATTGCCCCACAGCGCAGCATAAGCCAGCGGCTGATCGACGAAGTCCCAGGCGTGCGCATGTTGCTCGTTGAGATAACCGAGTGCGGAAAAGAAACGGCCGAATTTGAGATTGAGCCCTTCACCCAGCGAGGTGGTTTGCACAAAGGCATTCTCCACGCTGATGCCACCAGCAGGGGCGAGCGCGAGGGTGGCGACACCGCGATACTCAGGATCGATATTGGCCGAGATGCCCATCTCCGATTCGCCGAGATTGAAGCCTTGCGCATGTCCCGGATTGGGATTCATGGCGAAGCCGGTGGAGGGAAGCGCGGGGTCGCGTTGCACATTGCCATAGGTGCCGGACAGGATGAGCGAGAACGCAGGATTGAAAGCGTTCTCGCCGCCCGTGTCGGCAACGGCAGTGCACGACTGACTTAACAGTACGGCGATGGCCGTACTCGAACAGATGTTCTTGAACATGTGATTACTCCAAAAAGCACACAAACCCCCGCGCGATGCGCCACGGGGAATCGGAAAACTTTATGCAGAGTAGGGCGGGGCGCGCGCCGCGAATGCGCTGAACGCGATGGAACGGAAAGAAGCGGAATGCTGCGCAACCGTTTCCGTGAAGGATGCAGCGAAATCGAAATGGATGCTGTCGCTGCCGATGGCGCTGCCGATCTGCGCGTAGGTCGCACACAGGTCGCAATGCTTGTCGTGCGGCAGCGATTGATCCTGCGATTGTTCCGCCAGCGTATGCGCGATGCCGTGCGTCAACGCGCCTTGCTGTGCGAACAGCAGAACGAAGACGAAAAGCAGCGGCAGGAGCAGGCGGGACGATTTCATGGCGGCGCCACCATAACAAATGGGGTGTGTGGCCGCAAGGCCCGGTTCTTTCTAGAAGACCCTTATGCCGAGTAACCTCAATGACAACAGTGTTTGGCGGGCGATAAAATGCGAAAAAAGGGATAAAAAGATATAAGTAGCACGAGGAGAGTTTCATGACACACCCCGATAAGCAGGGGTTGCCGTCTGCCGCAGCATCCTCCTCCGAGATGGGCTTGCGCTTCATGGAGAAGCATTCGTCCATCGCTTGGTTGTTGCTGTTGGCAGGGCTGCTGGCTACCGGCCACCTGGTCTATATGGCCAAATCTGATGTCGAGCAGGAGGCGCAGAAGAGTTTCGCCGCCGACAGCGAGGAGATCCGTCTCAAGATCGAAGCGCGCTTGCAGGCGCACAAGCAGGTGCTGCTGGGCGGCGCGGCGATGTTCGATGCTTCGGACTTCGTTTCGCGCGAAGAGTGGCGGGAATATGCGAAGCGGGTGCAGATCGACCGGCATTTCAACGGCATTCAGGGATTGGGCTTCTCCCGGTTCATACCGCGCAGCCAGTTGAGCGGCCATGTCGCCGCGATGCGCAGGCAGGGTTTTCACGATTACAGCGTGCGTCCGGAGGGTGCGCGCGACGTCTATTCTTCCATCATCTATCTGGAACCGTTCGAGGGACGCAACCTGCGCGCCTTCGGTTACGACATGTATTCCGAACCGGTGCGCCGGGCGGCGATGGATCAGGCGCGCGACGAGAACATCGTTGCCCTGTCCGGCAAAGTGACGCTGGTGCAGGAGAGTGGCAAGGACGTACAGGCCGGTACGTTGATGTACGTGCCGGTGTATAAAAAACCGCTGCCCATCGCGACTGTGCAACAGCGTCGTGCGGCGCTGTATGGTTGGGTGTATAGCCCATTCCGCATGGACGATCTGTTGAACGGCATCTTGCAGGGCTGGGACGACGACAGGATCCAGCATATCCATTTGCAGGTCTATGACGGGGCTTACCGCCCCGATGCGCTGCTGTATGACACCGAGCTGGGTCATCCTGACGTATCGCCATTATTCACGCTCGAACGGCGTATCGATTTCAACGGGCGCGCGTGGCTACTGCACATCGAGCAACACAAGGGCAGCGAGTCGGGGCTGGACTACGGCAAGGCCTGGGGCTATCTGTGGGGCGGCCTGGTGTTGAGCCTGCTGTTGTTCTTCCTTGCGCTGTCTTATCTCAATACCCGCCGCAATGCAGCCCGCATCGCCGCCGATTTCACGGCAGCGTTGCGCCTGAAAGACCTGTCGCTGGATGCGACGGCGAACGCGATCGTCATCACCGACAAGGCGGGGCGCATTGAATGGGCGAACCGGGCCTTCGTCAACCTGACCGGGTATGAACTGAGCGAATGCATCGGCTCCTTGCCGAAGGATCTGGTGCACTCGGGGAAGCAGGATGCTGCCTATTACCAACAACTCTGGCAGACCATCCTCGCCGGCCGAGTATGGCACGGCGAACTGATCAATTGCCGCAATGACGGCACGCTGTACCACGAGGAGATGACGATCACGCCGGTGACCGATGAGAGCGGCGAGATCAGGCATTTCGTCGCGTTGAAGCAGGACATTTCGCAACGCAAACAGACCGAGGAGAAACTGCAGGAACTGAACCGCGATTTCGTTTCGTTCCTCGAGAACACCTCGGACTTCATCTACTTCAAAGACCAGAACAGCCGCTTCCGTTTTTGCAGCCAGACGCTGGCGAACATCACCGGGCACAAGGACTGGCGCGACATGATCGGCAAACACGATAGCGAGGTGTTCCCGCCGGATACCGCACAGGTCTATTCCGAGGAAGAGCTGCCCATCTTCCGCGAAGGCAAAGCGCTGCTGAACAAGACCGACCCCTATTATGACGAGTCCGGCAACAAGGGCTGGGTCAACACCAGCAAGTGGCCGTTGTTCGACAAGGACGGCAAGACGGTCATCGGCATCTTTGGTATCAGCCGCGACATCTCGCCGCTGGTGGCGACACAGAACGCGTTGCGCGAAAGCGAGAGCCGCTTCCGCACACTGGCGGACAGCGCCCCCGTGCTGATCTGGATCGCCGGCACGGACAAGCTGTGCCATTACTTCAACAAGGTCTGGCTGGAGTTCACCGGGCGGACGCTGGAGCAGGAGCAGGGGAACGGTTGGGCGGATGGTGTGCACCCCGAGGATATGCAGCGCTGCCTCGATATCTATGTGAGTGCGTTCGACGCGCGCCTGGAATTCACCATGGAATATCGTCTGCGCCGACATGACGGAACCTATCGCTGGCTGCTCGATCACGGCGTGCCGCATTACGACACACAGGGCACGTTCCTCGGCTACATCGGCTCCTGCGTCGATATCAGCGACCGCCACGATATGGAAGAGCTGGTCAGGCAACTGGCGTTCTACGATACGCTCACACAGCTGCCCAACCGGCGCTTGCTGAACGACCGTCTTGGCCAGGCCATTGCGTCCAGCAAACGCAGCCGCCGCCATAGCGCGCTGCTGTTCCTCGACCTGGACAACTTCAAGCCGCTCAACGATGTGCACGGACACGATGTGGGCGACCTGTTGCTGGTCGAAGTGGCGCGCCGTATTGCCGCATGCATACGCGCAGTCGATACCGTGGCGCGTTTCGGCGGCGACGAGTTCGTGGTGGTGCTCAGCGAACTGGATGTCGACCGTAATGTCTCGATCCGCCAGGCGGGGGCGGTGGCCGAAAAGATCCGCAGCGCATTGTCCGAACCGTACATCCTGAAGTTGCAGCGCGAGACAGGCGCGACCACGGTCGTCGAGCATCGCTGCACTTCAAGCATCGGCGTGGCGATGTTCACCAATCACGAGGACGGCATGGAGGAACTGCTCAAACGTGCCGACACCGCGATGTACCGTGCGAAACAGGAAGGGCGCGACCGCATCTGTTTTTATGAGTAAGGGCGGCACCTGCCTTTGATGCGCTGTGCATATTGTGTTTCTGCGCGGATGCTGTAATGCTTCACCCTGATCTTGTTGCGGACTTGATCGAGCAGCTTTGGGGGTGGAGCAGGCGGTGTGTTTTCATTTACACTATCACTTAACCACATGTTTGATTTTTGCTAGACAGACAATATGTTGAGTGTCGTAATGAATCAAATCATACGAGGCAGGTTTACAGGATATACACCGATATCGGTGTCTACTTTACGTTGGGCGTCATGACAGCACATTCCGTCACCTGTAAAAGTTGTGAGGCTCACATCGAGGGCGAGCTATATCACCTTGGCTTCAGCGATATGGATTGCATGTACTGCGATTCATGTCCAAGGGTGCTACTTCTGAAAGACCACACGTTGGCCGAACGGCACGGCATCAAATGGCCTCAGCTACAGCCGGGCGACCCCGGCTGGGAGTACTACAACCGGCACCTGCTTCCTTACTACGCACGGTTTGAGGCGCTATTTAAGCCTTGTGTCTGCGGCGGGCATTTCAGAGCCAGTGCGGCACCACGTTGCCCCAGTTGCAATGGTTTCTTGGTTGGCGTTGCTCCTCCGGCAGACCAGGCATCAACATGGCACAAAAGGCATGTTTTTGTAACGCTTGGCTCATTCACGGACACAGAGTGGCTAAACGCCCAACCCGGCGCTCCAGAGGGACGCTCCGCCGGCAAGCCGGCTTCGCGCCCCTGAGCTAGCACGTTGACGCTGTAGAAAAACCCCTTTTCAGCACAAACATGAACACAAAAAAATGCGCGGTCTCTCCGCGCATTTTTGTTTTCTGTCTTTCCGCTATTTCAATTCAATGCGGCTCGTTGAAGTGTCTTGCGCTCTCTTTCCTATTCCTCACTGCGCATACCCGTGATGCGCCAGCTTCTCGATGTTGTGCACCAGACAATAGAGTTTCCACTGCGCATCCACCTTCTTTTTCCCCCTGAGGGTGAAGCGGTTGAGTTGCTTGTTGTGCCGCAGGTTACCGAACACGGGTTCTACCGTGGCGAAGCGTCTGCCATAGCGTGCGCGGCCTTCTGGGCTGTCGATACGCCGCTTCATCTTGTCGGTGTGGCTCTCGTTTCCATCGGCTCTGCCTTGAAAGAAGGTGACTTGCCGGGTCTTGGTTTTGTGCGGGGTGAGTAAGCAGCGCTCTCGGTGTGTGCAGGGGAGGCAGTCGCGTTGTGCGCCCTGGAACTTTACTGCTGCATAGCCGTTGATCGTGCAGTCGCTACCGTTGCCATAAAGTTGCTTACCTGCGGGACAGATACAGGTGCCTGTTTGCGGGTCGTAGTCGAAGTCTTTAGGTTGGTAGCGTGCGGCTTGTTTTGGCTTGCCGCCTTTGTCGTGGATCGGGTCGGGCAGTGCTTTGTATTTGCCTTGGTCAGCAAAGCGTTCATCTCGGCTTCTCATGTTGTTGTCGGCGATCAATGCTTCGATCTTCATGTTCGATAGTTGCTTGAGGTTAGCTTCGCTGTGGTATCCGGCATCGGCTGTGATGAGTGAATCTGCGCTGAGTGTGCCTTGCATGGCCTGAACGACAGGGATGAGTAGTTCTTGTTCGCTGCCGGTGCCGTGCGCTTGGGCTTCAACGATGATCTGGTGTCGGGCATCAACGGCAGCGACGCCGGTGTAGCCCTGAATGACACCTTTGGAAGTCGCCATCTTGGCGGATTCGTTGTCGGTGCGGTTGCTTTTGCGGATAGTGCCTTTGCTGCCCTTTTTCTCCTCGGGGTGGTCAGTCAGCCATTGGCGAACTTGTGCGGCATCGGTTTGCAGGCGAGTGAGACGTTGGGTTTCTTTGGCTTGGAGGTCAGGCTCGTTGGTGCGCCGGTCTGCTTCGCGATGCCGTTCGAGCATGGCCTTGGCTGCCGTTTCAAGTTTGGCCGCTTGGCGTTCAAAATCAGCACGGGTTCCGCTCTTGGCTTTGGAGGCGTTGCTCGGCAGCTTCACGCCATCGATGGCGAACATCTCGCGTCCGATCAAGCCTTGCTTGTCGCAGATGAACAGCACCTGACTGAAGATGGCTGCGATGCCGTCGCCCAGCGAGGAAACAAATCCAGCGATGGTGGTGAAGTGCGGTTGGCTGTCGCCGGACAGGGCGATGAAGGTGATGTGTTCGCGGCAGGCTCGCTCGATGTTGCGGCTACTGACGATGCCCTGCGAATAGGCGAATAGCACGACCTTAAGCAACATGGCTGGCGGATAGGCAGAAGCGCCGGTGACATCGTTCGCATATCGCACATCGAAGCCGGTCAGGTCTATCTCGCGGTCGAGCAGATGGTTCAGTGCATGCTCAAAGGTGCCAGGCAACAACTGCCGCTGCAGGTCCACTGCAAGAAAGCGCGGACTGGTGTCGATGTGCTTGTAGCGAGCCATTTACTTCTCCGAAATATCGTCCCCACATTCGACCTTGATATTTCATTTGGTTCACGGCACGATGCGGCTATGAATAAACTTTTTCTACAGCTTCGTTAGACGCAACGCTTAACAATTACTATAAGGAGTAAATATGTCGACATTTAAAAAAGATGCATCGTTTGTAGAATCGTTGCAGGTTATTGCTCGATCTTTGATTATTATTATCGCTTTGTTCCCTATTAGTTATTGGCTTTTCCATTTGACAATTGTTTCATGTCTTATAGGGACAGCAGCAGGTGTTATTACAATGTTACTTATATCAATGTTAAGAAATTGGTGGGGTGACACAATAACACTCAACACTCACTCAATATGCATTGATAAGAATGGAAAACAAATTGTTGAAATACCCTATTCAAGTATTAATGTTGCCAGAGTAAAAAAAGATACCTTGTCTATGACATGGAAAGTAAAAGATAAAAACGGAATGCTCATCATTGGAAAGGAGAGGTTCTCTAAATCAACGTGGATGCAGCTGATGCAATGCATGGAAAAGAATCTTACTTTGGCAGGAGTCAGCTTTAATATGGCTACTGTAAAACCCGTCTAACCCGGCATTCAAGAGGGACGCCTATCGGCGCCCCTTAATTTTACGTTGGGCATCCAGATCATGAGCCACCGTGACGAGTTGTCTCCTGCCTCTCAGAAACCCATGGCGCCGTTCCTCCCGATCAGCGTAGTCCTATCGTTGCTTATCTTTGTCGGAACCTACTTCACTTATTTCTCCCGCCACTTATCACACGCCCCTGGTAGTTACCTGCCGCTAGCCGTTGGTATTGGTGCTTTCTTTGGTCTCATGTCCTGGTTCAACTACCTGGTGTTTCCCTCACCATCCGTTCCAGTTCGCCTTGCCAAAGCAGGTGGCATCGCGCTGGCCGAATCTACCGTGTTCCTTTTTCTGTTTCTGTTTCTTGCTCTCAACACAATAGGCTCATGAGCATTGTCACGTTCAGGCTGCCAAATCCGGCGGTCGACCTCGCTCCCTTCGGTCGCTGGATGCTGCGCGATAAAGCCGCGCAGCGCCGGTCACCTCTACGTTGGGCAGTCTAGGAGAGATCATGAATCCAGCAGATCGCGATCGAAAGAAAGCTTGGAAGGAGCAAGAACGTCAAAAAGCTCAAGTTGCATTCCCGCTGCCTAATGAATTACTGGAGTCGTTGTTCGCTTTTGTCGAAGCGCAAGTAGACAAAGAGGGTTGCGACCACACCCATCGTTTTACGTATAGATGGGTGTCCGAAAATAAGCAACTACGCACCCCGATTTTTGAATGGCTAGAGGAACAAGGTGGTTTTTGTGACTGCGAAGTCGTCGCCAATGCTCAAGATCATTGGGAACAAAACAAGTGATGTTTATCACGGTGCCATGTTTCTACAGCCCAACCCGTCGTTCAAGCGGGATGCATAACGGTATGGCATGTCCAATATCAGGCCGTCACTCATGACGGCGCGCGAAATTATCGGCCTTGTGTTTCTGATCGTGGGCATAGCTATCGTGCCGCTCGGCTGGATCGTGAGTCACAAAATATTGCTTCTCGCCGGTTTGCTTTTTGTGGCAGGTGCTTGGCTCTTTTACACTGAGCGCGTGCTCAAACGGGCAGCACAATTGGACAGGGAAGGTGCAAGTGGCGGTAACTATGGGCATCCGGTGCCTGGAGACATGCACAATTACACAGGCTGGCGCACTGGTGGCAGAACAGAATCGCTCGATTCTAGTTCTTCCTCCGAAGGCGGTAGTGGGGACTAGCACCTAACATTGTGTTCGAGGGGGCGCGTAACCTTCCCCCAATTAGTCAGCTCTATTCGCTTTCCAACTTGTCGCTGCTGGTGAACGTCCAGGTGCGGGTGATGCTGAGGACGTCGGTGTCTTTGCGGATGTCGGGCGGGAAGGCGGGATAGGGGGCGGCGAGTTTGACGATGCGGATGGCGGAGGCGTCGAGGATGCGCTGGCCGGAGGGGCGGTTGATCTCGATGCTTTCCACGCTGCCGTCGGCGCGGATGGAGACGGTGAGGGTGAGTTTGCCGTAGATCTTCTGGCTGCGCGCGATCTCGGGGTAGTTCAGGTTGCCGATGCGCTCGACTTTGGCGCGCCAGTCTTCCACATATTGGGCATAGCGGTATTCCTGGGTGCGTGCGCCGATGAATTTGCGTCGCGGCATGGTTTCGTACATGTCCAGGCTTTTGCTGATCTGCGCTTCCAGGCGCGCGATCTCCAGCGAGCGTTGCACGAGGTCTTGTCCGTTGGCGCCCGAGCTATCCTGCTGCTGTTGCGTCTTGTTCTGTGCCACGCGGTAATCGCTCTTGTCGCGCGTCAGCAAGCGTTTTGTCTCTTGTTCCAGTTGGCGCAGGCGTTGGGCGGCTTGCTCCGGGGTGAAGCGCTGCGCGTCGCCGAGTACCGGGAACGGTGTTTTCGCACGATGCTCGTCGTCGGTGTTGCCGCCGCCATCGAGGTTGCTCTGCGCGTAGGCGGTGGCATTGTTGGGGCGGTTGCGCGACTTGCTGTTGACCAGCACGACTTCCATCGGCTGGCTGATGATGCGCGGCTCTTTCGGGCTGGGCACAACAAAGACGATGCCGAAGATGAAGAAGGCGTGCAGGGCGAGCGAGAACAGCGCGGCAAACGTCAGGCGTTGCTTGAGCGAGTGCAGCTTGTCGGCGAGCAGTTTTTTCATGCGGGGACTTCCACGTTAGCCTGATAGCGCGCATCGAAATTCAGGTCGAGCAGATCGATGGAGGCTATCTCCAATGTCACTTTGGTATTGGGCGGCGTCTCCGGCAGCGAAGAGATGCGGCCGACCAGCGGGATGTCGGCGAGTTTGACCAGATTCTCGCGCAGCACGGTCGCCTCGACCTGCTTCACGTCCTCCTGCAGCAGCCAGCGCAGACACCAGTAGCGTTCCATGTTGCGCTGGAACTCGTTGTAGGTGGTGTAGGCGGTATCGAAGTCGCGCAGGATGGCGAACAGCGCGGTGTCGTTCTTGGCATAGGCCGGTGCCTCTTCGCGCAGCACGCTGATGAGCTGGCGCTGGTTCACCAGGTCGACATAGCGGCGCAGCGGCGAGCTCGACCACGCGTAGTGCGAAACGCCCAGGCCCTGGTGCGGCGCGGCGACGGTGCTCATCTTCACCTTGCCGTTGTTCTGGGTGCGGTAGATGCCGGACACCTTGTGGTCGTCCAGCAGTTTTCCCCAGGTGCTGTTGGCGAGGATCATCAGTTCCGACACCACCTTGTCGATGGGCGAGCCGCGCAGGCGGTGGCCGATGGTGATGCGGTCGTCTTTCACGTCGAAGGTGTAATCGATCTGCTGCGTGCTGTTGTCGGCGGATTTGCCGCGCGCCGCTTCCAGCTTGTTCGCGAAGTCCCACAGCAGCTTGAGTTCGGGCGCGTAGGCGTAATCCAGCTTGCCCGCGGCCAGCGTCGCTTCGTTGAACAGCGGCTCCAGCGTGTCGTGGCGCAGGTTGGCCGCGATGTGCAGGCGCTCGATGCGGCTCTCGCTAGCGACGACCGCCAGCGTTTCGGCATCCGCTTCCACATACAGCGAGAGCGCGGGACAGACCTTGTCCGCGCACAGCGTGAAGGCCTGCACCACGTTGTCCGGCAGCATGGTGATCTTGTCGCCCGGCATGTACACGGTGGACATGCGCTCCGCGGCGATGGCGTCTACGGCTGAGTTCGGGGCGATGCACAACGCAGGCGCGGCGATGTGGATGCCGATGCGCCAATTGTCGTTGGGCAGTTTCTCGAGCGAGAACGCGTCGTCGATCTCGGTGGTGCTCGCGTCGTCGATGCTGAAGGCGGTGACCGGAGCCAGCGGCAGTTCGGGATGCTCGTCCACTGTCACCTCGGGGAAGCCGGTGCCGCGCGGGAAATTCTCGAACAGGAACTTGTTCAGGTGGTAATCGTGCGTGGAAGGCAATGCGCCGCAGCGCTCCAGCAGGTGCGCCGCCGACAGATGCGTGGCGGCACAGGCCGCTTCCAGCGCTTTCACTTCGATGGTGTTGCGGTCCGGCTGGTACAGCATCATCGCCAGCTTGTCGGCGAATTCGGCGGGCAACTGGAAGGAGCTGAGCTGCTCGGTAAAGCGCGCTTGTTGTTCGGCTTGCAGGCGCTTCTTTTCGGCGCTGGCCAGCGCCGACTTGAGCGCATCGGGCGGCGCGGCCTTGTAGCGGCCTTTGCCCTTCTTGTAGAAGTGCATCGGCGAGCCGTGCAGCCTGATCAGCGCGCCCGCCGCCTCGATGGGGTTCGGTGTGTGGCCGAAATATTCCTGCGCCAGCACATCGAAGTTGAACTCCTCTGCTGGCGAGGCTTCCCACAGGAATTCCACGTCGATCCCGGCGGCGACCTGTTCCGCCTGCGCCATGAATTCGGACAAGCCGGGCTGGGCGAAACGCAACATCACATTCGCTGCCTTGATCTTGCTGCGTTTGCCGTGGGTGTTCTCGACCTGTAAAGAGGTGGTGTTATCGGTGAGGATGTTGCCGACCTTGAAACCGCCGTCTTCTTCGTAAAAGATGTTCATTGGGGAGCGTTAAAAATAATCGGGCGGATTATAACCTGCCGACCTGCCGCTGAACTTCCTTCGTGTTAGTCTGTCTCTGTCGAGCCTGCCCAGGAGGCGGGCAAGTCCATCAACCACACAGGAGAGAAGCATGAAAGCATTTTCCACATTGATCGCAGCGGGCTGTCTGGTATGCGCCGCACCGTTGGTACAGGCTTGCGACGTCAAACACCATGGCGAGCATGGCGGCAAATTCTTTCAGGAAATGGACAAGAACGGCGACGGCGCGATCAGCAAGAAAGAATTCGATGCGTTCCACAGCGCGCATTTCAAGGAAATGGACGCCAATCACGACGGCAAGATCACCCAGGACGAGATGGATGCCGTGCATCAGAAGATGATGGAGCAGGGCAAAGCGCGTTTCGATCAGCGTTTTGACGAATCCGATGTCAATCATGACGGCCTTTTGAGCAAGGATGAGGCGGAGATTGGGATGCCGATGTTATTTGCCCATTTCGACGAGATCGATGCGAACAAGGACGGCAAGATCAGCAAAGAAGAGCTGGCCCAGAGCATGAAGCAGATGCATGAGAAGATGCAGGAAAAGCGCGGTGACAAGGGGATGATGCAGCACGGGCACGATTAAAACCGTTCGGCTTCCCGCACTAACGAAACAGGCCAGCTTGCAGCTGGCCTGTTTGTTTTGAGACGGATGCTGCGAGCTTACTTGGTGGCGAGCACGGCAGTGACCATCGCGCTGATGTCGGCGTCGCTGACCGAGGCGGGTGTCGGCACCATCGCCATGGTGCCCCAGTTGCCGGCGCCGCCGCTACGTACCTTCTTCTCCAGTTTGGCTTGTGCGCCGGCGTCGCCAGCATATTTCGCGGCGATGGCCTTGAGTGCGGGGCCGACAGTCTTGGTGGCCACTTGGTGGCAGGCGACGCAGTTGTTTTTCTTGAGCAGTGCTGCGCCATCGGCAGCAAGAGCATTGCCCGCAAACAGCAGGCTGCCGGACAGAATCAACAAATGACGAATCTTCATGGTGCGCTCCTTAGTGTTGAGAAAATCGTTGTGAATAATTCACGGCCGCAGGTTCTTTCATTTCTCGATGCAAGTCAACCAAACCTTCGGATAGGGCGCGGCATTTGGGTTCGGATGGCGCGGGATGGTAACATCCGACATATTTTGTATGGCAAGGAAGAATCATGGCTGGTCACAGTAAATGGGCGAATATTCAACACCGTAAGGGGCGGCAGGATGCCAAGCGCGGCCAGATATTTACCCGCCTCATCAAAGAGATCACCGTCGCGGCCAAGCTCGGCGGCAGCGATCCGGACATCAACCCGCGCTTGCGGCTGGCGATGGAAAAAGCCTATGACCAGAACATGCCCAAGGACAACGTCGAGCGCGCCATCAAGCGCGGCGCAGGCGAACTGGAAGGCGTGGACTACATGGAATTGCGCTATGAAGGCTACGGTATCAACGGCGCGGCGGTGATGGTGGACTGCATGACCGACAACAAGACGCGCACCGTGGCCGACGTGCGCCATGCCTTCACCAAGTACGGCGGCAACCTCGGTACCGACGGTTCGGTCTCCTTCCTGTTCAAACATTGCGGCCACATGATCTTCGCGCCCGGCACCGACGAGAACGCGCTGATGGAAGTGGCGCTGGACGCCGGTGCGGAAGACATCGTCAACAACGACGACGGCAGCATCGAAGTCATCACCGCCCCCTATGATTTCGTGACGGTGAAGCAGCGCCTGGAAGCAGCGGGCTTCAAGCCGGAGATGGGCGAAGTCACCATGAAGCCGGAGAACGAGGTGACCTTCACCGGCGACGATGCGGTGAAGATGCAGAAGCTGCTGGACGCGCTGGAAGATTGCGACGATGTGCAAGAGGTCTATACCACCGCGGTGATCGAGGAATAATGCGTATCCTGGGCATCGATCCCGGCCTGCGCATCACGGGTTTTGGTGTTCTCGACAAGGAAGGTCAGCAGCTGCATTACGTTGCCAGCGGCTGCATCAAGACGCCGGACGGCGAATTGCCGGAGCGCCTGAAAGTCATCCTGAGTTCGTTGGGCGAAGTCATCGCCCAACATCAGCCGCAACAAGTGGCGATAGAAAAAGTGTTCGTGAACGTGAACCCGCAATCGACCCTGTCGCTGGGGCAGGCGCGGGGGGCGGCGATCTGCGCAGCGGTGCAGGCCGATCTGCCGGTGGCGGAATACACCGCGCTGCAGGTGAAGCAGGCGGTGGTGGGCAACGGTCACGCAGACAAGGAACAAGTGCAGTTGATGGTGCAGCGCCTGTTGCAATTGTCCGGCACACCCAGCCCGGATGCGGCAGATGCGTTGGCCTGCGCCATCTGCTACGCGCACAGCGGCATGGGGCTGGGGGCATTGGCCACCAAAGGTTTTCGAGTGAAGGGAGGCCGATTGGTATGACGCAACTGATGGAACCGACAGTCACTGCATTTCAAAATCCATTCGCGCGATATTTTGCCGCGACCCGGCCGGCCTTTCTCAGTGCGAGCCTGATGGCTTGTCTGGTCGGGCTGGCGCTCGCCTGGCATGACGGCCTGGCCTTCGATGTCCCGCTCGCGCTCGTCACCTTGCTGTTCGCCATGTTGACGCAGGCGGGGGTGAACGTGCTCAACGATTACTACGATGCGCTGAACGGCACCGACGCGCAGAACACCGAGCGCATCTTCCCCTTCACCGGCGGTAGCCGCTTCATCCAGAACGGGGTGCTGACACTGGCGCAGACGCGCAACTTCGGCATTGCTCTGATGGTCTGCGTGGCCGCGGCAGGGTTATGGCTGATGGTTCGTTCTGCGCCGCAATTGATGTATGTCGGCCTTGCCGGCTTGTTCATTGGTTGGGCGTATTCCGCACCGCCGTTCCGGCTCAACAGTCGCGGGCTTGGGCGAGCTGTGCGTGACGGCGGGCATCCTGGCGATCACTGTGGGTGCGGATTTCGTGCAGCGCAAGGGGTTTGCAGCCGAGCCTTTTGTGGCGGGCTTGCCCTATGCGCTGCTCACGACCAATCTGCTGTACATCAACCAGTTTCCAGATCGCACCGCCGACACGGCTGCGGGCAAGCTGCATTGGGTAGCGCGCCTGGAGGTGCAACATGCGCGCTGGGGTTATGCGCTGATCGTGGCGCTGGCTTACGTCTGGTTGCTGGCGGATGTGTTGCTGGGCTGGTTGCCAATGCTGGCCCTGATTGCATTGTTTGCGTTGCCGCTGAGTGTGAAGGCCGCGCGCCTGTTGTTGCGCCATGCCGCGCAGCCGCAGCAACTTGGCGATGCGATCAAACTGACCATCGCTGCGATGCTGGCGCATGGCGCACTGCTGTCGCTGGCGTTGATTTTGAGTAAAGGGAACACATGATCGGAAGACTGAGCGGCACATTGCTGGAAAAGAACCCGCCGCAGATTTTGCTGGACGTACAGGGGGTGGGCTATGAGGTGGACGTGCCGATGAGCACGTTCTATAGCCTGCCTGCGCTGCATGAAAAAGTCGTGCTGCATACGCATTTCGTGGTGCGCGAAGATGCGCAGCTGCTGTATGGCTTCGCCACCAATGAGGAACGTATCGCTTTTCGCCAGTTGCTCAAGATCAGCGGCGTCGGCCCCAAGCTGGCGCTGTCGGTATTGTCCGGCCTGAGCATCGGCGACCTGGCGGCAGCCGTGGCGAACAAGGATGCCACGCGCCTGACCAAGATTCCCGGCGTGGGCAAGAAGACTGCCGAGCGCTTGCTGCTGGAGCTGCAGGGCAAGTTCGCGGTGACGGGCGCAGGTGCAGTGCAGGGTGCGCAAGCAACCTCGTCCGGCAACGATATCGTCAATGCGCTGCTGGCATTGGGCTACAACGAGAAGGAAGCCGACTGGGCGGCCAAGCAGTTGCCCAAGGATGCCGATGTCTCCAGCGGCATCCGCCAGGCGCTTAAGTTATTATCCAAAGCATGATCCATAACGACGACCTTAGCGCCGCACCGCGCATCATCTCCGCTGCGCCTGCCTCGCAACAGGAAGAGGCGCTGGAGCGCGCGCTGCGCCCCAAGCAGCTCGACGAATATGTCGGCCAGGAAAAGATCCGCGGGCAGCTGGAGATATTCATCCAGGCGGCGAAGAAGCGTAACGAGCCGCTCGACCATGTGCTGCTGTTCGGCCCGCCCGGTCTGGGCAAGACTACGCTGGCGCAGATCATTGCGCGCGAGATGGGCGTGAATATCCGCCACACCTCGGGGCCGGTGCTGGAGCGGGCGGGCGACCTGGCGGCATTGCTCACCAATCTTGAACCGAACGATGTGCTGTTCATCGACGAGATCCATCGTCTGTCTCCGGTGGTGGAAGAGATACTTTACCCCGCGCTGGAGGACTACCAGATCGACATCATGATCGGCGAAGGCCCGGGCGCGCGCTCGGTGAAGATCGACCTGCCGCCGTTCACCCTGGTGGGCGCGACCACTAGAGCCGGCATGCTGACCAATCCGCTTGCGCGACCGTTTCGGCATCGTGGCGCGGCTGGAGTTCTATACGCCGCAGGAATTGCAGCGCATCGTCACGCGCTCCTCCGGTTTGCTGGAGTTGCCCATCACGCCCGATGGGGCGCTGGAGATCGCCAATCGTTCGCGCGGCACGCCGCGCATCGCCAACCGTTTGCTGCGCCGCGTGCGCGATTATGCCGACGTGCGTGCAGACGGCAATGCCTCACGCGAGGTGGCGGATGCCGCGCTGACCATGCTGGATGTGGATTCGCGCGGGCTGGATGTGATGGACCGGAAACTGTTGCAGACCGTCATCGAGAAATTCCTCGGCGGACCGGTCGGCGTGGACAACCTCGCCGCCGCCATTGGCGAAGAGCGCGACACCATCGAGGATGTGCTGGAACCGTATCTCATCCAGCAGGGCTACCTGCAGCGCACGCCGCGCGGCCGCATGGCGACGGCGAACGCGTATCAGCATTTCGGGCTGGCGCAGCCGCGCAGTGCGAGCAACAACAAGGAGTTGTGGGATGAGTAAGCATAAAGTTTTCTCCTGGCCGGTCCGGGTATATTTCCAGGATACGGATGCGGGCGGTGTCGTCTATCACGCCAGTTATGTGAACTTCATGGAGCGCTCGCGGACAGAGTGGCTGCGTACCCATGGTTATAGCAATGCGGCTCTGATGATGGAGTTGGGGGTGATGTTCGTGGTGCGCTCGATAAAGCTGGATTATCTGAAACCGGCGTTGCTGGACGATATGCTGGTAATCACGTCACAGATCAAAGAGGTCGGGCGCAGTCGAGTCACGTTGTTGCAGGAAGTGCTGCGCGGTGAAGAGTTGCTGACTGAGGGCGAGGTGCATCTGGTGTGTGTGGATGTGAAGACCTTCAAACCGGTCAGTGTGCCGGATGTATTGCGGAGTCAATGGAAGGTATGACATGGAATTGATTGGGGATTTGTCGTTCTTTCAACTGGTCACCAACGCCAGCCTGCTGGTGCAGTTGGTGATGGGGTTGTTGCTCTTGGTGTCGCTGATGTCGTGGTGGTACATCTTTCTCAAGATGTTCGCGGTGCGTGCGGCGGTGCATCAATCACGCGAATTCGAGGAGGCTTTCTGGGGTAACTCGAATTTGAATGCGCTCTATCAACAAGCGAGCAGCAAAGCGCGGCGGGCCAATATTGGTGCGCAGGAACGCATCTTCGCGGCCGGATTCGCCGAGTTCGTCAAACTGAGAAAGACGCACGGTGTGGACAGCGCGGCGGTGATGGAGGGCACGCGGCGGGCGATGCGCGCCTGCTTCCAGCGCGAGGTGGACCACCTCGAATCACACCTGTCCTTTCTGGCGACAGTCGGATCGGTCAGCCCATACGTCGGCCTGTTCGGCACAGTGTGGGGCATCATGAACGCGTTCCGCGGGCTATCCAACGTGGGACAAGCGACGCTGGCGCATGTCGCGCCCGGTATCGCCGAGGCATTGGTGGCGACGGCGATGGGCTTGTTTGCGGCGATCCCAGCAGTGGTGGCCTACAACCGTTATGTGCACGACGTCACCCGTCTGTCCTCGCGCTTCGAGAGCTTCATCGAAGAATTCTCCAACGTACTGCAACGGCAGCCCTAAATGCAGCGCCGCCGCAGCGAACATCGTCCGATGAGCCAGATCAACGTCGTGCCTTACATCGACGTGATGCTGGTGCTGCTGGTCATCTTCATGATCACTGCGCCGCTGATGAATCCGGGGCAGATCGATCTGCCCAGTGTGGGCAAGTCGCTCGCGCCGCCCGTCGCACCGCTGGAGATCATCATCAAGAAAGACACCACGCTGGCCTTGCGCGACCACGGCAAGGGCGGACAGGAATCGCCGGTGTCGCACGATGAACTGGTGAGCCGTTTGCAGCAAAGCCTGGCGAAGAATCCCGAACAACCGGTGGTGATCTCTGCCGACAAGAACGTGCGCTATGAGGAGGTGGTCAACATCATGGACATGTTGCAACAGCAGCACATCAAAAAGATCGGGCTGCTCGCAAAGACTCGATGAGTACTGCACTGGCATATCGGGAGCCTTACCGCCTCTCAGCCGGCGCGCTGGCGCTGGCGGTGCACCTGGTTTTCTTCAGCGTGCTGTATTTCGGCTTCCGCTGGCAATCGCAACCGCCGGATGAATTCATGGTGGAGATGTGGGACAACCTGCCGAATGCGGAGGTCGTGCCGGAGCAGGCGCCGATGCCGCCCGCCAAGGCGGAGCCGAAACCTGCACCCAAGGTCGTGGCACCGGTGTTGCCGCCGGTGAAGGCTGATATCGAGGTGCGCGACAAGAAAAGCAAGAAGGTTCCGCTGAAAGAAAAGCCGTCCAACAAGAACGAAGCGAAAGAGAAAGCCGCCGCCAAGGCCAGGCTGGCGGCCGAGCGGCGAGAGTTGGAGGCATATTCGGAGCGGCTCAGAAAAACCGAACAGGAGCATGAACGGGTTCGTGCCGAGGTGAGCGCGGCGACGAAGGTGCAGATCGAGCGCTATCAGGATCTGATACGCAACAAGATACGGCGCAAAATGAAAATGGTGGCGGACGTGCCGGAAAATGCCGAGGCGATCTTCAAAGTGACCTTGCTGCCGGACGGCATGCTGATGGATGACCCCGTGTTGGTGAAGAGCAGCGGATACCCCGCGTACGACGAAGCGGCGGAGCGCGCCATCCACTTGGCGGAGCCGCTGCCGGTGCCGACCGAAGTGACGCTGCAGAAATTATTTCGCGAGTTGAAATTGTCGATCAGGCCGTAAAGAGAGGGTGTAAATGCGTATATTGGGCTTCATTGTTTTGTGGTGTGCGGCATGTGCGGCGCATGCCGAATTGACTATCGAGATCACGGGGGCTGGCGAACATCAGATCCCGGTCTCGCTGGTGCGCTTCGCCGGCGAAGAACGGATGACCGGGCAACCGATCAGCACGGTGGTGTCCAACGACCTGCTGCGCACGGGCTTGTTCAAGCTGGTCGATCCTGCCGGCAAAGCGCCGCATGAGCCGAGCGAAGTGAAGTATGCCGAGTGGCCCGGCGTGGAAGCCATCATCATCGGCAGCGTGCGCATGCTGGATGGAGATCGTGCGGAAGTGAGGTTCCGCTTGCTGGATGCCGTGCGGCATACCGAGTTGATCGGTTTGGCGGTGACCGCCAAGAGCGAACAGGTACGCGCCATCGGCCACCGCATCGCCGATCTGGTGTATGAGAAATTGACGGGCAGTGCGGGGGTGTTCAGTACGCGGATCGCCTACGTCAACCGCGAAGGAAAGCATTACCGGCTGGTCGTGGCGGACAGCGACGGCTACGGCGAGCAGAGCCTGCTGGCGTTGAATGAACCCATTTTGTCGCCGGCGTGGTCGCCGGACGGCAAACAACTCGCCTATGTCAGCTTCGAGCAAGGCCATGCGGTGGTCTATGTGCAAACGCTGGCGACGCAGAAGCGCAGCGTGCTGGCGGCGTTCTCGGGGAGCAACAGTGCGCCGGCGTGGTCACCGGACGGCAAGCAGCTGGCACTCGTGCTGACGCGGGATGAAAGTTCGCAACTCTACCTGGTGCGGGCGGATGGCAGCGATCTGCGCCGCATCACTTTTAGCGAAACGATCGACACGGAACCGGTCTTTTCGCCGGACGGCAAGTGGTTGCTGTTCACCTCGGACCGTGGTGGCAGCGCACAGATCTATCGTGTCTCGGTGGAAGGCGGTAGTGCCGAGCGGCTGACTTTTGAGGGGGGTAATAATTTTTCGCCGCGCTTTAGTCCGGATGGCAAGAGTTTTGTTTTTTCCCATTTCAACGCGGGTGTGTTCTACATCGCAGTGCAGGATTTCGAGCTCAAGCAGATGCAGATATTGACCACCGGCGGCTGGGAGAAAAAACCCAGTTTTGCCCCCAACGGCAAACTGGTCTTGTTCGCAACCGAGTCGCAAGGTCGTGGTATATTGGCGACCGTATCTAGCGATGGCAGAGTGAAACAAAAGATGGTCGCCCAGCGCGGCGATATTCGCGAGCCGGTCTGGGGACCTTTTCTGAAACAATAAAAATGGAGATCACTATGAAGAAGAAAATTATCCTGAGTATCGTTTTGGTCAATCTGCTGGCCGCCTGCGCAAGCAACAAACCGAAGGACGAGGTTGCAGAGCCGACGCCGGCTGCCGCTGAAGCTGCCGCCCCCGCAACTGCCACTGCAGATACCGCGTCGACTTCCACAGCACCTGTCGCTGCCGAGGCGGCTGCGCCCGCTGCACCAGTTGCCGCTGAAGCCGCTGCCGTTCCTGACACACGCAGCGTGTATTTCCCGTTCGACGTGGATGCGGTGCAAGCAGATGACCGCGCTGCAGTTCAGGCGCACGGTGCATTCCTGGGTAAGAACAAGGCTGCCAAAGTGCGCGTTGAAGGCAATGCGGATGAGCGTGGCAGCAGCGAGTACAACCTGGCCCTGGGTCAGCGTCGTGCCAACAACGTGAAAAAGCTGTTGATCCTGTCCGGCGCCAAGTCCTCGCAGATCGAGACGGTGAGCTTCGGCGAAGAGAAGCCGCGCTGCGCTCAGCATGATGAGTCGTGCTGGGCACAGAATCGTCGCGCCGACATCGTTTACACCTCCAAGTAAACCGCCTGCCCGATGCGCTTCTGGTTATTGTTCTGTTTGATTGTTGCGAGCAGTCACGCTACGGCGGGGCTGTTCGCGGACGATGAGGCACGCAAGCAGGTGCAGCAACTGGAAGCGCGCATCGTCAAATTGGAAAGTGCGTTGTCTTCGTCGGAAGCGGACAAGGAGCAGTACATACGCTCCACGCTCGATCTGCAGATGCAACAGGAAGCGTTGAATACCGAGTTGCGCAAGTTGCGCGGCCAGAATGAAGAGCTGGTGCACAATCTGCAAGATGCCGAGAAACGCCAGAAGGATTTCTATATCGATCTGGATACGCGTTTGCGGCGTGTTGAGGGCGGCGATGTTTCCGCCTCGGCACCTGAGCGCGCCGACAGTACCAAGGATGTGCCGGCAGACCCGGCCGGAGAGAATCGCGCTTTCGAGGCAGCCTATAACCTGTACAAGGCAGAGAACTATCAGAACGCTGTCACGGCGTTCCGTACTTTTCTGAAGAGCTATCCGCAGTCGGTACATGAGGCGAATGTCCTTTACTGGATGGGCAATGCATATTTCCTGCTGAAGGATTGCAAGAACAGTGCGGGCAGTTATCAGGCGCTGATCGACAAATACCAGGATCATCCGCGTGTTCCGGAATCGATGCTCAACCTCGCAGAGTGTCAGCTGGAAATGAAGAGCAAGACAGCAGCAAAGAAGACCTTGAAACAACTCATCTCCCAGTTCCCGGGAAGCGACGCATCGGAGAAGGCGAAGAAGCGCCTTGCCACCATCAAGTAAGCAGGTTGTGCGTATGACCTCCGTGAACGACTCGTTGCGTATCAGCGAGATATTCTTTTCCCTGCAAGGTGAAACCAGCCGCGTCGGCTTGCCGACCGTGTTCGTGCGCCTGACCGGTTGCCCGTTGCGTTGTACCTATTGCGATACGACCTATGCCTTCAGTGGCGGACAGACCATGACGCTGGACGCGATCATGGCGGAAGTGGCGCGCCACGGCGCGCACTATGTCACCGTCACCGGCGGCGAACCCTTGGCGCAAAGGAATTGCCTGTCGTTGCTGCGTGCCTTGTGCGATGCGGGTTATGCGGTTTCGCTGGAGACTGGCGGGGCACTCGATGTGAGCGGCGTGGATGCACGGGTGGTGAAAGTGCTGGACATCAAGACACCCGCCTCCGGCGAAATGGAAAAAAACCTGTGGAGCAATCTGGAACATCTGCATCCGCATGACGAGATCAAATTCGTGCTGTGCGACGAAGCGGATTATCAATTCGCGAAGCAAGTGATATTCGAGCATAAGTTGGCACAGCGTTGTGCGGTGCTGTTCTCCCCGGCACAAGGACAACTCGCACCCAGGGATGTGGCTGAGTGGATCTTGCGCGACCATTTGCCGGTTCGCTTGCAGGTGCAGTTGCATAAGCTGTTGTGGGGTAACGAGGTGGGGCGTTGAGCATGAAACGAGCGGTGGTATTGCTGTCGGGTGGCCTGGATTCGGCCACTGTACTGGCGATGGCGCGAGCCCAAGGATTCGAGTGTTATGCCTTGAGCGTGGATTACGGGCAGCGTCATCACGCTGAACTTGCCGCGGCGCAGCAAGTGGCGCAAACACTTGGCGCACGGGAACACCGCGTGGTGAATATCGACCTGACCGGGTTCGGCGGTTCAGCGCTGACCGATGCCAAGATCGCCGTGCCGGAACATGCAAGCAGCGGCATCCCGCTTACCTACGTTCCCGCACGCAACACGATCATGCTGTCGCTGGCCTTGGCATGGGCCGAAGTGCTCAAGGCGCAGGACATCTTCTTCGGCGTGAATGCGGTGGATTATTCCGGTTATCCCGATTGCCGTCCTGAATACGTGGCTGCGTTCGAGCGCATGGCGAACCTGGCGACCAAGGCGGCAGTTGAGGGCCAACCGCTCACCTTGCATGCTCCACTATTGCATTTATCCAAGGCAGAGATCATTCGGCAAGGTGTTGGTCTGGGTGTGGACTATGCGCTCACCGTCTCTTGTTACCAAGCCGACGAGTCCGGCCGCGCCTGCGGCCGCTGCGATTCCTGCCGTTTGCGCCGCGAAGGATTTCAATCTGCCGGTGTGCCAGATTCCACGCGCTATCGTAGCCTGTAGCCCGTTGTTCGTTCGTTTGTTTGACAGTAAAAGTCAAACCCGTATAATGCGCGCTCCTTTTAGGACGGGTCGGTAGCTCAGTCGGTAGAGCAGCGGACTTTTAATCCGTTGGTCGCGAGTTCGAATCTCGCCCGACCCACCAGTTTCAAATGCCGCTTTAGCTCAGTTGGTAGAGCAACCGCCTTGTAAGCGGTAGGTCGTCAGTTCGAATCCGACAAGCGGCACCAATGACTATTAGGCTCGCAGCGATGCGGGCTTTTTTAATGTCAGGACAGACTGTTCCCGTGTCGACGGGAATGGTTTTGGAGTGGTAGTTCAGTTGGTTAGAATACCGGCCTGTCACGCCGGGGGTCGCGGGTTCGAGTCCCGTCCACTCCGCCAACTACATAAAGCCTGCTGCGATGCAGGCTTTTTTAACGCCCATCGTGTGCGTCATGTAAATAGCTGTCTTCCTGCATGTCTATTGCAATTGTCCCAATGCTGGAGGTATGGTTCTCACCAGTTATTCAAGAAAGCATATTCCCGGTATTTCATGCACTGTTTCAGGAGGTTTGAGATGAAGAAAATTATTGGCTTATGCGCGATCTTGGCTTTTGCTTTTTCCGGTTGTGGGACGCAGCGGATTAAAGAGCTGCAAGCAAAATATGAAGCAATGAATGATCAATTCATTGGTAAGACATACGACGAGTTGGTTCGTGGAAAGGGTGTGCCGACCGGGGAGGCCAAGCTTACGGACGGGAGCAGAATCGTCGAGTATTTTAGTTCGGAAACGATAGTATCCGGCGGGGGATCGTACCCGGTTCCGGTTTCAACCTATGTTCCAAACCAGAATGGTGCCGGGGGTATCTGGATCTATGGGGAAAAGGAGCGCAGTTTCCCGGTTAGTTCCAGGACTTATTACTGCAAGCTGGATTTCACCATTTCGCTCCAGAACCGCATCCAAAGCTGGAAGGCAGAAGGAAATCACTGCTACTAGAGGTGCGCAACACCCTAAACGTGTTGCGCACAGATTTGCTGTCTTTAAGTCGTGCCAAACTTGGTTTCGACGATCACACCGATTTCTTTGAGGAACGGAGTGGGCAGGATGCCGCCCGCGCACACGATGATCGCATCGTTGGGAATCTCGAATACCTTGCCTTCCTGTTCCATCGTGATTTTGTCGCTTTCGACCTTCTTTACATTCGATTTCAGGCGCACGGTTATCCTGCCTTTATCCGACATCTCTTTCAGGCGGTCGCGGTTCTTTGGCTTGCCGCGCCCGAACGCGTCGCTACGGTAGGATAGGGTGACGGTGGTGCCGGGTTGTTCGGCGATGGCGATGGCTGCTTCCAAGGCGCTATCGCCGCCTCCTACCACCACGACATGCTGGTTGCGGTATTGCTCGGGGTCGATCATGCGATACACCACCTTGGGCAGATCTTCACCGGGTACGCCCAATTTGCGCGGGGTGCCACGTCGGCCGATGGCGAGAAGCACGGCGCGGGTCTCGTACGAGCCTTTGCTAGTTTTGACGATGAAGCCCTTGTCGGTCTTGGTGATGGCTTCCATGCGCTCGTTGTAATTCAGCTTCATGCCGGTTTTCGTGATGATGCCGTGCCAGAACTCGAGCAGTTTCTCCTTGCTGACTTCCTTGAAATGCATACTTCCGACGATGGGCAATTTTACCGGGGCAGTCATGACGACCTTGTTGCGCGGATATTGGTATATGCACCCGCCCAGCGCGTCTTCCTGCTCGATGGTGACATGGCGCAACTTGCGCTCCATCGCTCCCAATGTGGCTGCGAGGCCGGCAGGTCCTGCGCCGACGATAACCACGTCGTACGGGTTGTTGCCGCCCTTGAGTTTTGCAATGGATTCGATTGCCTGCATGCCCTGACTTGCCGTCTTGCGGATCAGACCCATGCCGCCAAGCTCGCCCGCGATGAAGATGCCGGGGACGTTAGTCTCGAAGTTAGGGCTGACTTGCGGGATGTCCATGCCGCGCCGCGCAGTACCGAAAACCAGGGTGATGGCGTCATGCGGACAAGCCGCGGCACACGCACCGTGGCCGATGCAATGGGTCGGGTTGATCAGCACTGCCTTGCCTTTGATCATGCCGATAGCATGCTCCGGGCAGGCGGTGATGCAGCTGCCCGAACCGAGGCAGAGGTTGGGGTTGATTTCGGGGTGCAGGGACGAGGGCTCGGTCAGTCCGGCCTCGATGGATTCGTTCAGCGTTTCGCGAGCCGCCTTCTCTTTCCTCTTGCTGCCGCTCAAGTAGATATAAATGACGACGATGAAAGGAATGAGATAGATGGAAAAATCGAAGATGTCCATGATGTGGTTTCAGTAAAAACGGTTAGGTTGCAAATCGTAACGTAAGACAGTTCATGCTTGAGCAAAGTTCTGGCTTGCTGGGAACTTGCCCGGACAAGCCCTGTCCGAGGCCGGGGCATTCTATGTCGTCGGGTAATGGAAGACAAATATATGATTTACTGGGTGGATGTTCACAATTATAATTCGCCGCCCGAAATGAGGCGGCTAATTTTGGAACGCAAGAATGAACGCAAATAAGCAATCGGAGCATCGAGCCTGGCTGATATTCATCGGCATCGTAGGCATCATCACGTTTGCCGGATATTTCGTGGTGTACCCGCAGACGCTGTATAAGCCGGGTGAGGAGCTTTTCGATTTCGGCTACAACCTCGGGCTGGCTGGCGGGTTGATGATGCTGACATTGTTGCTGTATCCCTTGCGCAAGCGCTGGAGGTTTCTGGAAAACTTCGGCTTCCTGCCTTCTTGGTTCAAATGGCACATGGTATTGGGAATTTTGGGGCCGCTCACCATCATTTTCCATTCCACCTATCACGTATACATACCCTATATACACCCGACCGGCTCCATCAATGCGGCCGTCGCCATGTATTGCATGGTGCTGGTGTCAGGTAGTGGCACCTTCGGACGTTTCTTCTATACCAAGATCCACCACGGCTTGTATGGACGGCAGTCCACGGTGAATGAAATGAAGGCTGCGCTGGAACAGTCGGGTGATGTGAAATCCGTGTTCAGTTTCGCGCCCGGTGTCGAGAAAGCGCTGGAGGAATTTCGCGCGAGCAGAGAAACGTACGCCAAATCTTCAGGCCTTGGTTTCGGTAATTTCATCTTGTCGAGTATCCGTGCCTGGTGGTTATCGATCACACTGCCCAGGCAGCTGCACCGGATCATGAAGGCTCAGGCAAAAGAGAGCAATTTCACGGCGGCGCAACGCCAGAGTATGGAAGCGCTGTTCAAAGAATATCGCGCAAAGATCAATGCCTATCTGGAAGCGGTACGCGATGCCGCGCAATTCCACACCTATGAGAGACTGTTCTCGTGGTGGCATATCTTCCATATCCCACTGGTGTACATGATGGTGTTCAGTGCGATCTACCACGTGTATGCGGTGCATGCCTATTGATTCCCGGATGTGACCAAATGACGATTGTTTTCCGCGTGCTCGCTTTGGCGAGCTTCTTGTTCGTGTACCCCATGCAGGCACAGGCAAACAAATTGCTGATGCCGGGCGATGTCATCAAGGGTCATGCCAAGGAAGAAGAGGCCTGCGAGAAGTGTCACAAGAAGTTCGACAAGAAGGCGCAGTCGCTTTTGTGTATGGATTGCCACAAGGAAGTCGGCAAGGATGTCGCCGAGAAGCGCGGTTATCACGGGCGTCTCGATGCCGCCAAGGAATGTAAGGAATGTCACGCCGAGCACAAAGGCCGAGATTTCAACGCCGCTGCATTCGACCATGCCAAATTCGATCACCTGAAAACTGACTATCCGTTAAAGGGAAAGCATACCGATCCCAAGGTCAAATGCGAGGATTGCCACAAGGCGGGCAAGAAATTCCGCGAAGCGCCCAGCTACTGTAACGAGTGCCACAAGAAGGACGACAAGCATAAAGGCGGCTTGGGGACGGACTGTGCGAAGTGTCACTCCGAGAAGGACTGGAAGAGCACCTCGTTCGATCACGACAAATCAGACTTCAAGTTGCGCGGCAAACACGCTGACGTGAAGTGCGGCGAGTGCCATATCGATAACAAGTTCAAGGATACGCCCAAACAGTGCAGCTCTTGCCACAAGAAAGACGACGACAAGGCGCACAAGGGCAAGTTGGGTACGAAGTGCGAGTCTTGTCACGTCGATCGAGGCTGGAAAGAGATCATCTTCGATCACGACAAGCTCACCAAGTATCCGTTGCTGGGCAAACACAACGAGGTGAAGTGCGCAGAGTGCCATGTCAACAACAAGTTCAAGGACACGCCCAAGCAGTGCAGTTCCTGTCACAAGAAGGAAGACGAAAAGGCACACAAGGGCAAGTTCGGCAACAAGTGCGAGTCGTGCCACAGCGAGAAGGATTGGAAAGAGATCAAGTTCGACCACGACAAGACCAAATTCCCGCTGATCGGCAAGCACCGCGCGCCGCTGAAGTGTACAAGCTGCCACAAGGGCGATCTGTACAAGGACAAGCTGGAAATGGCCTGCGTTTCATGCCACAAGAAGGATGACGACAAGGCGCACAAGGGGAACTTTGGCAAGAAATGCGAGTCTTGTCACGTCGAGCGCGATTGGAAAGAGATCGTCTTCGATCATGGCAAGCAGACCAAGTACCCGCTGCTGGGCAAGCACAAGCAGGCCAAGTGCTCAAGCTGCCATAAGGGCGATCTGTTCAAGGACAAGCTGCCGACCACGTGTTTCTCCTGTCATGAGAAAGCAGATAAACACAACGGTCAGGAAGGCAAGAAGTGCGAGTCCTGCCACAACGAGCAGTCGTGGCACAAGACGACCTTCGACCATGGTCGCATGTCGGTCTTTCCCTTGCTGGGACGGCACATACTGGTCGAGTGCAAGAAATGTCATGCGGCTCCGACATTCAAGGACGCCGAGACGGATTGCTGGTCGTGTCACGAGAAAGACGACGCGAAGGTGCATAAGCGCCGTTTCGGTACCGAATGCCAGGATTGCCACAACGTGCGCGACTGGATGGCTTGGGACTTCGATCACAACAAGACCGATTTCAAGCTGAATGGCGCGCACAAGAAGGTGGCCAACAAGTGCTATACCTGCCATTCCAAGCCGATGGGCAAGAAGGTGACGCTGGGCAGTTCATGCGGCAGTTGTCATGACCGCGAGGATGTACACAACGGCAGCTATGGGGACCGTTGCGACCGTTGTCATGTGGGCAATGACTGGAAACAAGTAAGAACGGACGTAGTGCGAACACGCAAGAAGTGATCTGATGCGGGAACGTGAATGGATATTTTACGGAGGTGGGATATGAAACATTGGGGAAAAATCACAGGCTGTCTGTTCGCCATGCTGCTGGCGTTCGCTTCCTTGCAGGCGCAGGCCGCAACCAAGGCGCAGGACCGCGAATTCAACCATACGTCCACGGGCTTTCCGCTGGTCGGTGTGCATGCCACGACAGCATGCGAATCCTGCCACGTTGGCGGGGTGTTCGTCGGTACCCCGCGTGCTTGCGACGGTTGCCACGCCGTGGGCAAACGCGTGGTGGCCACGCCAAAATCTGTAAAGCACATCGTGACGGACGCGCCGTGCGAGACCTGCCACTTCAACACTTCCACATTCTTCGGCGCCCGCTTCAACCACGGTACCGCATTGCCGGGCCAATGCGACAATTGCCACAACGGGCGCATCTCGACCGGCAAGCCGTCCAATCATCCTGCGACGATCTATTCATGTGATAACTGCCACCGTACCACTTCCTGGATACCGGCAAGCTGGAACCACCGCGATACTGCGTCGGACTGTTCTGTTTGCCACCAGGCAGCTGGTCCCGGTCGCAACTACAACGTCGCCACCCATTTGCCGATGAGCATGGGGCCGGCGACATTTACCGGTAATTGCAAGGCTTGCCATACCAACTATTACACCTTCCTCAGCGCCTTCTATAACCACGCGGGCGCCGGGACTGCGTGCCAGAACTGCCATGGAGGGGTCGGGGGCACAGTGTATCCGGGCGTTCGGAATGCCGTGCATTCTGTCCACGCCGCCATTGGTGCGGCGCCTTTCCCGGTGTCGACGACTTGCCAATCCTGCCACAAGAGCATTGCCACTTTCGTGGGGGCGAGGTTTGATCATGGCGGTGTAAGCACCTGTACGACCTGCCATGACGGTGCGGCTACTTACAGCGGTTATGTGCAGCAAGCGGCAAGCACTATCCATACTGTGGCGAAGAAGCCTACTGTCGGGATCATTCCGGGCCTTGGGCCAAATGGCGGTTGCGATTCTTGCCATACGTTGACCAACTACTCGACATGGTTGGGGGCGAGATACAACCATGCCGATGCTGCATATTCGACGAATTGCGTGAAGTGCCACGTTGCAGGCAATTCTCCGCTCAAAGTGGTCCCATCAAGCCATATCTCTGGATTGGCAGTATTGGGGAACCCGGGCTGTCTGAGCTGTCACTCGGCCGCTGCGTGGGGGACCAGGATGAATCACGCCATTATCGGCGCAGTACCCTGCAAGCAGTGTCACGATTCAGGCCTTAATACGGGAGCATACTTCACGGGTATGGAGAAGAAGTCGAACGGGCATAAGGGTTACAACAATGCCTCGCAAGACTGCATCTCTTGCCATGCCAATCAGTACAACCGGTGGAATCATCCCTGATGCGTCAAGGCGGGTGCACGCGCTGTAGTAGCGCACCCGCCATCTTTCATCGTGCCGGGAAGAATGACCGGCTCCGGTGTCATGCATAAATAATCAAAAGTAAGACAGGAGTAGAGTGATGTCGCGTAACTCGTTTTTTAATACAAGCCGGATATTGGGCGGCTTGCTGGCGCTGCTTGTCGCCGTCGGCGATGTGCTCGCGCAACCGCTCGATGATGTGAGTCTGGAGTTTCAGGATAGTGGCGTGGTTGCCACCATTCACCTGACTGGGCCGGTGCGTTATCTGAGCCATTTTCCAGCCAGCCACGGCGACGAGTTGGAGATTTTTTATGAGCGTATCCAGGGCCCGTCGGGCGACGAGAAGTGGATCGACAATGAAGTGCGCAAATCGCCGCCTTCCGGTCTTATTCCCAGCTTCACGGTGGTCACGCGCGGCCAGCAGACCGACAAGCCCAAGCTGGTGGTCAACTTCTCGCGCGAAGCGGAGTACAGCGTGGCCATGGGCAAGGATAACCAGAGCATCCTGATCACGATACGGCCGGTGAAGCGTCAGGCCGCTAGCGGCGCTCTGCCTGTCTTGCCGACGGTCAAGCCCTTGGCTGCGCCTGCCGGGACGCCGACTGCGGAGCAGGCCAGGATGGCCGAGACCAACAAGCAGGCATTCGATCTGATGACGAAAGGCCGAGATGCGCTGGCTTCCAAGAACAACGATGCGGCTATGGATGCCTTCAACAAGCTGCTGATGTTGCCGCCGAACGACTACACCCAGGACGGTCAGGAGTGGGTCGGCGTGGCGCGCGAACGCACCGGGCAGCCGGAAAAGGCCAAGGTCGAATATGATCTTTACCTGCGCTTGTATCCGGAAGGCGAGGGCGCGGCGCGCGTGGCAAGACGTCTGGACATCCTGTCTGGCAAAGGCGTCGAGGAGAGGCCCGACAACATCATTGTCGAGGAAAAGAAGAAGAGCACCGCACGCTTGCTGTCTTTCGGCAGTATCTCCTCCCGCTACTATTCCGGGAACAGCACGATCGATTCGACTTACGTGTTCAACAATGTAACGACCACTTCGACCCAGTCGTTGATCGACCAGTCCATGCTGATCTCCACGGTCAATGCGTCCGAACGCTATCTGAGCGACGATTACGATGGCCGTCTCGTGTTTAGCGACGTGAGCATGATGAATTTCCAAAGCAACCACGCCAGCCAGAACCGCCTGAATGCTTTCTACGGTGAGATCAAGGGCCGCACCAGCGATTACCTGGTACGGCTTGGGCGGCAAAGCCCGATGGGCGCTGGCGTGCAGAACCGTTTCGACGGCATCAGCGGCGGGTATGGCGATGCGCAGAGCCTTCGCGTCAATGCGGTCGCAGGCACGGTGGTGGACTATTCGCAAGGCAGCAAGCCGAGTTTCGCCGGGGCGAGCGTGGATAGCGGACCGGTATCGGTCTACGCGCTCAACCAGTCAGTCGAGGGGGTGGTAGATCGTCGAGCGCTCGGCGCTGAATTCCGTCAATTCAAAGACAAGCAGATGGTCTATGCACTGCTCGATTACGACACGTATTTCAAGGCGGTGAACACGGCGCAGGTGATGGGCTCGATCAGCATGGAGGGGTATAACCTGAACTATTTGGTCGATCATCGCAGGCCGATCACCATCCGTAGTGCTTTGAATGGTGCGACGACTTCGTCGGTGTCGATCCTGGAGCAGTCTATGTCGGCAGATAGTCTGCGCAAACTGGCGCTTGCTCGCGCCACGATCACCAACATGGGGCAGGTCGGCCTTTCGATGCCGCTGCGCAAGAACTGGCAGGCGTCCGCCAATCTGCGTTTGTCCAACACGACCGGACAGGCGGCAAGCGATCCAACCCTGCCGGCCGTTGCCGGAAGCACGGCAGCCCTGCCAGGGCGAGGACTGGAGAAAGGGATAAACGCACAGTTGATCGGCAGCAACCTGTACAAGGACGGAGATAGTTGGTCGGTCGGCGGGGGGACGAACTTTGGTCAAGCCAAAGGCAATTCCCTGTATCTCTACAACCACACCCCTTTTGATCGCTGGATGCTGGATACTTCACTGCAATACTCCAACTCCACCGATCAGTTTGCCGGCAAGAGCAAGCGGACGTCGCCGATGTTACGCGGCTCCTACAAGCTCAGGGACACGCTGTATATCGATGCAGATGCCGGGCTGGAATTCATCAATTACAGCGGCCCGACACAAAGCACCAAGACGACGCGGTATACCTATTCTCTCGGTTTCCGCTGGGATTTCTAAGGCGCTTGCCGTAATCAATTAGCGGGGTCGTCGGGCTGAACGCTCGGCGACCCCGTTGCATTGAAAGGCCTGCGCAATCGGTCTCGGTCTGGTAAATTTCGGCCTGTTCCAAAACGATCACACATCATGAAGATTCACGAATACCAAGGTAAAGAAATACTGCGCGCATACGATGTGCCAACCCCGCGCGGGGTGGCGTGCTTCAATGTTGAGGAGGCCGTCGCCGCGGCGCAGCAACTGGGTGGCAAGGTTTGGGTGGTGAAGGCGCAGATCCATGCGGGCGGTCGCGGTAAAGGCGGCGGCGTGAAGGTGGCGAAGTCGCTGGACGAAGTGCGCCAGTACGCCGGGCAGATCCTTGGTATGCACCTTGTCACGCATCAGACCGGCCCGGAGGGGCAGATTGTGCGGCGTCTGTTGATCGAAGAAGGCGCGCAGATCGTCAAAGAGTTTTACGTCGGCATGGTGGTGGATCGCGGCGCGCAGCGCGTGGCCTTGCTGGCCTCCAGCGAAGGCGGCATGGAGATCGAAGAGGTCGCCAAACATGCGCCGGAAAAGATCCGCACCGTGCGCATCGATCCAGTGCACGGATTGGCCGATGCCGAAGCGGCGCAAGTGGCGCGTGCCATCGGCATCCCCGATGCGGCGAATGCCGAGGCGGTGAAAGTACTGCAAGGCTTGTATCACGCTTTCGTGGAGAAAGATGCGATGCTGGCCGAAATCAATCCGTTGGTGCTCACGGCGGACAATCGCGTGGTGGCTCTCGATGCAAAATTCAATTTCGATTCCAACGCGCTGTATCGTCACCCCGAGATCGTCGCGTACCGCGACCTGGATGAAGAAGACCCGGCCGAGATCGAGGCCTCGAAATTCGAGTTGAGTTACATCCAACTCGACGGCGACATCGGCTGCCTGGTGAACGGCGCCGGTCTGGCGATGGCGACGATGGACATCATCAAGCTGTATGGCGGCAGTCCGGCGAACTTCCTCGATGTGGGCGGCGGTGCGAGCAAAGAAAAAGTCACCGAGGCGTTCAAGCTGATGCTGAAGAACCCGCATCTCAAGGCGATCCTGGTCAATATCTTCGGCGGCATCATGAAGTGCGACGTGATCGCCGAAGGCGTGGTTGCGGCCGCGCGCGAGGTGAGTCTGAACGTGCCGCTGGTGGTGCGCCTGGAAGGCACCAACGTCGAACTCGGCAAGAAGATCCTGGCGGAATCCGGCTTGCCCATCATCTCCGGCAACGATATGGCGGACGCAGCACAGAAGGTCGTTGCGGCAGCGAAGGGGGCGAAATGAGCATCCTCATCAACAAAGACACCAAAGTCATCACGCAAGGCATGACCGGCAAGGTCGGCCAGTTCCACACGTTTCACTGCAAGCAATATGCGAACGGCGCGAACTGTTTCGTGGCGGGGGTGAACCCGAAAAAAGCGGGCGAAGAGTTCGAAGGCATTCCGGTATATGCCTCGGTGCGCGATGCGAAAGAAGCGACCGGTGCGACCGTGTCGGTGATCTATGTGCCGCCGTCAGGCGCGGCTGCGGCCATCGACGAGGCGGTGGAAGCCGACCTCGATCTGGTGATCTGCATCACCGAAGGCATTCCGGTGCACGACATGATCAAGACGCGCTACAAGATGCAAGGCAAGCGCACGCTGCTCATCGGGCCGAACTGTCCCGGCCTCATCACGCCGGACGAGATCAAGATCGGCATCATGCCCGGCCACATCCACAAGAAGGGGCGCATCGGCGTGGTGTCGCGTTCCGGCACGCTGACTTACGAAGCGGTAGGGCAACTCAGCGCGCTGGGCTATGGACAATCGTCCTGTGTCGGTATCGGCGGCGACCCGATCAACGGCCTCAAGCATATCGATGTGATGAAGCTGTTCAACGACGATCCCGAGACCGATGCGGTGATCATGGTCGGCGAGATCGGCGGCAGCGACGAGGAGGAATGCGCGCGCTGGATCAAGGGCAACATGAAGAAACCCGTGGTTGGTTTCATCGCGGGCGTCACCGCGCCGGAAGGCAAGCGCATGGGCCATGCCGGGGCGATCATCTCCGGCGGGCAAGGCGGTGCCAACGAGAAGCTGGCAGTGATGGAAGAGTGCGGCATCCATATCACGCGCAATCCGGCGGAGATGGGGCGCACGATGCAAAAAATTTTGAAGGGATAAGCTGATGCTGGAAATGTTGTCGAGCGCCCAGTTCTGGGTGGATGTATTCAAGATCATCATGATCGACCTGCTGTTGTCGGGCGACAACGCAGTGGTGATCGCGTTGGCGTGCCGCAACTTGCCGCTGGAACAGCGCAAGAAGGGTATCTTCTACGGAGTGGTCGGCGCGATCGGCCTGCGCGTGGTGCTCACCTTCTTCGCGGTCGGTCTGCTGGCGTTGCCGTACCTCAAACTGGTCGGCGCGCTGCTGCTGATCTGGATCGGCATCAAGCTCATCCTGCCGGAAGACGATGAGCATGGCGAAGGCAACATCAAGGCTGAGGCGCATCTGTGGGGGGCGGTGAAGACCATCATCATCGCCGACTTCGTGATGAGCCTGGATAACGTGCTGGGCGTGGCCGGCGCGGCACATGGCAATGCGATGCTGTTGATATTCGGCCTGCTGGTCAGTATCCCGCTGATTGCATGGAGCAGCCAGTTGGTGCTGAAGCTGATCGACCGCTTCCCTTTCATCATCTACGGCGGTGGGGCGTTGTTGGGTTATGTGGCAGGAGAGATGTTGGTCGGCGAGGCACTGTTCAAGCCCTTGGTTGAAGCGCAGCATGTATTGCATTGGCTGATTCCGGCGGCATGCGCGGTGTTGGTCCTTGCGCTTGGTAAGTGGTTGGCAATGCGCAAGGCAGTGGCGGTGAAGGCGGTGGACCTAGTGGATGAGCAAGTTCCAGCAACACACGATAAATCCTGAATGGAGAACAGATGATGAAAGTACTTATCCCCATAGACGGCTCGGCCAGTGCCAATCGCGCGGTGGAGCATGTGATCGCCAGTGTGGCTTGGTTGAAGGAAGTGCCGCAGGTTTGTTTGCTGAATGTGCAATGGAAACTGGCTTCCGGCAATGTGAAACTGTTCATCAATCAGGATATCGTCAACGATTACTACCGCGAACAGGGTATGGCGGCGCTGTCCGATGCGCGCGCCAGGCTGGATGCGGCGGGATTGGCCTACAGCTACCACATCAGTGTGGGAACGCCGGCCGAGGCCATCGTGCAATATGCGCAAGAGCAGCATGTCGATCAGATCGTGATCAGTGCGCATGGACAGGAAACGCTCTCCAATCTGCTGCTGGGATCGGTGGCGAACAAGGTTGCCCATTTGGCGCAAATGCCGGTGTTGCTTGTTAAGTGAAACGGCTGATAAATCAAACAGGTATGGTTTGATTTTGAAAAATGTTTTAGTATTCGCCCCCGTAGGCTCAGGGATTGAGTAAAAACGGGCAAGGCGAATATGAAAAAAGCGTTTTGGAAAGCCGATTGGTTCACTGCTTTGCTGGTCGCATTGATCTTCTTGTTCGGCGCCAACAGCGATTTGATACAGAGCCTGGAGCGCAAGGCGTATGACTGGGGGGTGCTTGCTTCATCGCGCATGCCCAGCGACAAGATCGCTGTCATCGCCATCGACGACGAGAGCATCGCCAATCTTGGACGTTGGCCCTGGCCGCGTGAAACGCAAGGCCGCATGCTGGACATCCTGGCGGCAGGACACGCCAAGGTGGTCGGCAATACCGCATTCTTTTTCGAGCCCCAAGTCGATTCCGGCCTGGAATACATCAACAAGATCGGCGCGATCCTTGCCAACTCTTCCCTGAAACACAGCAATCCTTCCGAGTGGGCGCAGTTGGATGCGCTGATGCAGGACGCGCTGCTGCATCAGGACAACGATCAGAAGCTTGCGGCCAGCATGCTCAAGGCCAACGACGTGCTGCTGGGCATGGTATTTCAACTGGGGGAGCCGCAGGGCAAACCGGACAGTCCACTGCCTGACTACATCCAGAAGAACAGTCTGACCAACATTCAGGGGAGCGAAGATTCCGCTTTGCCGCTATCCGCGCTGGCAGTGCAGGTCCCCATCCCGGTGATCGGCTCGAAAGCGGTGTCCATCGGTCACCTCAATGTCACCCCGGATGTGGATGGCGGCGTGCGCACCGAACCGCTGGTGGTTGGATATTTCGATCAATACTACCCCTCGCTTTCGTTGATGCTGGCCGCGAAAAGCCTGAATCTCGAACCCAAGGATATTCAGGTCACGCTGGGGCAGGGCGTCAAGCTGGGCAATCTGAGCATTGCCACTGATCCGAGTTTGCGCATGAACACCTATTTTTATGCGGATCGTTCCTACGCCGGGCGCGAGTATAAGCCCGCCTTCCAGGTGGATTCGTTCTACGACGTGCTGAGCGGAAAGATCCCCGCGGAAAAATATCGCGACAAGATCGTACTGATCGGCGCAACGGCCGCAGGTGTCGGCGCGTCTCAAGTGACGCCGATCTCGCCCGGAATGGCGCCGGTGTTGACGTTGGCGCACTCGGTTTCCAGTATTTTGCAGCAGGATTTTTTCGTCGTTCCCACATGGGGTTTCTGGGCGGAAAAAGGCGTGTTCCTGGTGATTGCGCTATATCTCATTCTGCTGCTGCCGCATCTGGGCGCGAGAACGGGTCTGATAATCACGGCTATCCTGTTCATCTCCTTGTTGGCCGCCCATTTCGTATTGATGGTTAACCGCAGCATGTGGCTACAACTGATGATGCCAGCCAGCATGTTGCTGGTGGGGTTCCTGCTGCTGGATGCCAAGCGTTTCCTGGTTGCCGAACGGGGCAAGCTCAAGTCGGATGCGGAGTCTGCCGAGAGCAATCGCATGCTGGGCTTGGCATTCCAGGGGCAAGGGCAGTTGGACATCGCCTTCGACAAATTCCGCAAAGTGCCGATGGACGACAGCCTGATGGATGTGCTGTACAACCTGGGCCTGGACTTCGAGCGCAAGCGCCAGTTCAACAAGGCGGAGTCGGTGTTCAACTACATGGCCGACTACAACCCGAAATTCCGCGATCTGGAAGCGCGCACGGCGCAATCCAAAGCCATGGCAGAAACGGTCATCCTCGGTGGCAGTTCAGGTCGGAGCAACGACAGCACGATGAAACTGGATCGGGCGGGGCTTGCCAAGCCGATGCTGGGTCGCTACGAGATTGAGAAGGAATTGGGCAAGGGCGCGATGGGCGTGGTGTATCTGGGCAAAGACCCGAAGATCAGCCGGGTCGTGGCGATCAAGACGATGGCGCTGTCGCAGGAGTTCGAGGCCGACGAGCTGGAAGACGTCAAGGCGCGCTTCTTCCGCGAGGCCGAAACGGCAGGCCGCCTGAACCATCCCAATATCGTGACCATGTATGACGCGGGTGAGGAGCACGATCTTGCCTACATCGCGATGGAGTTTCTCAAGGGCAAGGATCTGGTGTCCTATACCAAACAGCCCAACTTGCTGCCGCTACCCAAGGTGTTGAGCATCGTTGCACGCGTGGCGGATGCATTGAGTTATGCGCACAGCCTGAACGTGGTGCACCGCGACATCAAGCCGGCCAACATCATGTACGATCCGGAGACCGATTCGGTGAAGGTCACTGACTTCGGCATCGCGCGCATCACCGATTCGTCCAAGACCAAAACCGGCATGGTATTGGGCACGCCTTCCTACATGTCGCCGGAGCAGCTGTCCGGTGTCAAGATTGAAGGACATTCCGACTTGTTCTCGCTGGGTGTGAGCCTGTACCAACTGGTGTGTGGTAAGCTGCCGTTCGAGGGCGATTCCATGGCGCAGTTGATGTTCCGCATTGCCAACGAGCCGCATGCCGACATCCTGAGCGTCAATCCCGCTGTGCCGCCGTGCGTGGTTGCCATCATCAACAAGGCGCTGTCGAAGAAGATCGAAGACCGCTATGAGAGTGGCAGCGCGATGGCCGAGGCGATCCGGAAGTGCGCGGCCAGCTTGTAGCTGGCGGACGTAAGCGATAACGATAGGGTGTTTTCAGGGGTAGGACGTGGATATACAAGATGCGCTCGAAATAATCAGCCAGACCAATCCTGGCATGGTGCGCTCGCATAACGAGGACAGCGTCGCATTCGATGCAAGGCTCGGGCTGGTGGTGCTGGCAGACGGTATGGGCGGCTATAATGCGGGCGAAGTGGCCAGCGGCATCGCGGTCTCCGTGCTGTCCAGCGAGGTGCGGCACCATCTGGAGGGCGCACGCCCAGAAGATTTGGACGAGGCCGGTGAAGAGCTGGGTGTGGCGCTGTTGCGTGACAATGTGAAGAAGGCCAACCTGTCCATCTTTCACGCGGCGCAGAGCCAACCGCAATATGCCGGGATGGGGACGACTATCGTCACCGCATTGTTCTACGATGACCGCGTGGCAGTGGCGCATGTTGGCGATTCGCGCATGTACCGCCTGCGCGGCGAAGAGTTCGAGACTGTCACGCGCGACCACTCGTTGCTGCAGGAGCAGATCGACAGCGGATTGATCAGCAAGGAAGATGCGCGTCTCTCCAAGAACAAGAACCTGGTGACGCGAGCGGTCGGTGTCGATGCCGACGTGGAGCCGGAGGTGCATGTGCATGAGGTTCGGGTCGGGGATGTTTATCTGCTGTGCTCCGATGGCCTGAACGACATGGTTGAGGACGAAGACATCGGGACAACGTTGCAGATGTTGCAGAATAACCTGCCTCTGGCGGCGACACAGTTGATCCAGCTGGCGAATGACAATGGCGGACGCGATAACGTGTCGGTCATTCTGGTGAAGGTGAAAGGACGTTTCCCCGCCCCTCGCGGCTTGTGGGCGAAATTGCGTACCTGGTTTGGAAATTGAGATAGCAAAAGTTAACTACGGGGATTGATGATATGCCGGCTAAATTGATACTCAGCATGGACGGGGCGGTGCTGAAAGAATATCCGCTGAACAAAGAGCGCACCACCATCGGGCGCAAGCCGCACAACGATATCGTGATCGATAACCTCGCGGTGAGCAGCGAGCATGCGGCCATCGTCACCATCCTGAACGATTCTTTTCTGGAGGATCTGGACAGCACCAATGGCCTGACGGTCAATGGCACGCCGACCAAGAAGCACTTCCTGCAGAACAACGATCTGATCGAGATCGGCAAATACAAATTGAAGTACCTGAACGACCAGCCGACACAGACCTCGGCGGCGGATTTTGAAAAGACCATGGTGTTACGCGCCCCGGTGCGGACGGCAGCTGCGGTCAAGATGGACGAGGGGTTCACCAAGACGCAAGTGGACGTCGCGATGCACAAACCGGAAAACACTCAGTTCAATGCGACGGGCAGCCGCACGGCGGCCGACACGACGGGAGGACAGCCGCCGGCGGCGGTGGTGCAAATCCTGAACGGTCCCAATTCGGGGAAGGAGCTTGAATTGATCAAGAACCTGACTACGTTGGGCAAGCCGGGCGTGCAGGTGGCGGTGCTGGCGCGCCGGCCGCACGGCTATTTCATCACCCATGTGGAAGGCGGCAGTTTCCCCACTGTCAACGGTTCTTCCATCGGCGAGCAACCACATCAGCTGGGCGACCATGACCTCATCGAGCTGGCAGGTGTGAAGATGGAGTTCTACTTCAAGACCTGATTGCACAAAGTGATCAGTCAGCGCGCAAGCCGAGGGTATGAGGGGCGGGGTAACGAGTGAAGAAGCACGCACTTCTTATCGCGTTCGGCATGGTTCTCGTCCTGCTGTTCCTGGGCGATGCCGCCAAGTTCTACCGCCTTGGCTTTGTCCAATTCATCGATGCGAAACTATATGACTATCGTTTGCGGCTGACTTTGCCGCGAACGACAGACGACCGCATCGTCATCCTCGATATCGACGAAAAGAGCCTCAAAGAGGACGGTCGCTGGCCGTGGAGTCGCGACAAGATGGCGACGCTGATGGACAAACTGTTCGAGCGTTATGGCATCGTGGTGGTCGGGTTCGACGTCGTGTTCGCCGAAAAGGACAGCAGTTCCGGTCTGAAGGTGTTGCAAGACCTGGGGCGGAACCAGTTCAAAGACATGGCACAGTTCCAGTCCGTGCTGACCAAGATCAAGCCTCACCTCGAATACGACAAGCTGTTCGCCGACAAGATCAGGGGGCGCAATGTCGTGCTGGGATACTATTTCAGCAACAGTGAACGCGGTGCCGAAAAGAGCATTTCCGGCGCGGTGCCCGAGCCGGTGTTTGCGGCGGGGACGTTCAAGGGGCGCCCGATCTCTTTTATGCGCTGGGATAGTTACGGCGCGAATCTGCCCGAGCTGCAAGGTAGCGCGGCGTCCGCCGGGCACTTCAACCCGGTGATCGATTTCGACGGAGTGGTGCGGCGCGTGCCGATGATCGTCGAATATGAAGGCGCATATTACGAATCGCTGGCGTTGGCGGTAGCGCGTACCGCGCTGGGGATGCCCAAGCTAACGCCCGGTTATGCGACGGGCAAAGACAAGAACTACGGCGGGCTGGAGTGGTTGACGCTGGAATCGACGCAGGGCGAACTGCGCATCCCGGTGGATGCGGAGGTCAGCGCACTGGTACCGTACCGCGGAGAGCGCGGCACGTTCCGCTACATTTCCGCATCAGACGTCTTGCATGAGCGCGCCCCGCTGGAGGCTCTGCGGAACAAGGTCGTGCTGGTGGGAACCACCGCTCCGGGATTGATGGATATGCGCTCCACGCCAGTCGGTGAGGTCTATCCCGGGGTGGAGGTGCATGCCAACATGATCAGCGGCATCCTCGACCAGGACATCAAACAGAATCCCCCCTACGTGTTGGGGGCGAACGTGTTGCTGTTGCTGGTCATCGGCGTCACCTTGGCCATTTTATTGCCGATGCTGAGCGCAATTCACGGGACCTTGCTGTCGGCGGGCGTGCTGTTGTTCGCGGTCGCCGTCAATGGCTCGTTGTGGGTGTACGGCGATACAGCATTGCCGCTGGCGGGCGCGCTGTTCATGGTCTTTACCCTGTTCGCGCTCAACATGACCTACGGCTATTTCGTCGAATCGCGCACCAAGAAGAAGATCACGGGATTGTTCGGCCAATATGTGCCGAGCGAACTGGTGGACGAAATGAGCAAGAATCCGGAGCAGGTCTCGATGGAAGGCGAAAGCCGCGAGATGAGCATCCTGTTCTCCGACGTGCGCGGGTTCACCACGATCTCGGAAGGGTTGGAGCCCAAGGACTTGTCGTTGCTGATGAACGAGTTCCTGACGCCGCTCTCGCGCGTGATCTACAGCCATCGCGGCACAATTGATAAATACATGGGCGACTGTATCATGGCGTTCTGGGGCGCGCCGCTGCCCGATACGCGCCATGCTTACCATGCCGTGCTGTCGGGATTGGAAATGCAGCGTGCCTTGAGTGCTTTGCAGCCGCATTTCAAAGAACGCGGCTGGCCACCGATCCACATCGGTGTCGGCATCAATACCGGGCGGGTGAGCGTGGGCAACATGGGTTCGGAAGTGCGCGTGGCCTACACGGTGATGGGTGATGCGGTGAATCTGGCGTCGCGGCTGGAGGGAATCACCAAGGAATACGGTGCGGGCGTCCTGGTGGGTGAGATCACCAAGGAAGAAGCCCCCGAATTCGTCTATCGCGAACTCGATCTGGTGCGGGTGAAGGGCAAAGAAAAACCGGTGGCCATCTTCGAGCCGCTCGGGCTGGCCGGTGAGGTCGGGCAGGCGCTGCAGGAGGAGATCAAGCTGTTCCAGCAGGCGTTGCGGATGTATCGCAAGCAGGAGTGGGATAAGGCCGAGCTGCAATTGTTCAACCTGTCGAAGATCGCGCCGGATGCCAGGCTGTATCAGGTGTACGCCGAGCGCGTCGCCTATTATCGCAACAATCCGCCCGGCGAGAACTGGGACGGTGTGTTCGTCTTCAAGACGAAATAAGTGCGCAGGAACGCTAAGATGAAATTGAGAATATTGGGATGCAGCGGCGGAATCGGGGGCAATTTGCGCACCACCTCGATGCTGCTCGATCACGATGTACTGATCGATGCCGGCACCGGCGTCGGCGATCTGAGCCTGGCCGAGATGTGCGTGATTGACCATGTCTTTGTCACGCATTCGCATCTCGACCATATCGCCTGCTTGCCGTTGCTGGTGGACAGCGTGGGTTTCATGCGTGACAAACCGCTGGTCATCCATGCCACCGACGAGACGCTGGCTATCCTCAAGCAGCATGTATTCAATTGGGAGATATGGCCGGACTTCACGGCGATCCCCAATCTGCACCAACCGATCCTGCGTTACGAGCGCATCGCGCTGGGCGAGACGGTGGAGCTGGGCGGGCGCAAGATCACGCCGTTGCCGGCGAACCACGTGGTTCCGGCGGTCGGCTTCCAGATCGACAGCGGCAAGACCAGCCTCGTATTCAGCGGCGATACGACCACTTGCGATGCATTGTGGGAAGTGGTCAATCGTATCCGTAACTTGGAGTATCTGATCGTCGAGACGGCCTTCTCCAATGCCGAAAAAGAATTGGCGCTCGTCTCCAAGCATCTTTGTCCTTCATTGCTGGCCGAGGAGCTGAGCAAGTTGAAGCTCGATCCGAAAATATATATCACCCACCTGAAGCCCGGCGAGGTCGAACTGACCATGCAGGAAGTCAGCGAGTGCGTCCGGAATTTCGTGCCCAAGATGTTGCAAAACGGGCAGGTGTTCGAGTTCTAGCGAGCGGACGAAGCCACCATGCTAGATATCCTGGACATCAGAGTACTCGCCGCGCTGGAGCCGATCTCCTCGTTCAGCCCCGCGCGCCTGCGCGAGTTGCTCGACTATTGCCATGTGGAGAGCGTGGCGCAAGGTCGCGACCCGTTCAAGGATCGTCCGCTGCACGGACAATCGGTCTATCTGCTGCGCGGCGAACTGGAAGTGGAGTACGAGGACGGAAACCGCGTATTGATCCGTGCCGCGTCGGAATGGGCGCGTCATCCCATCGGCAAGCGCCAGCCGGCCATCCGTTCGGCGCAGGCGCTGAGCAATGTGCAGTTGCTGCGGGTGGACGACGAACTGCTGGATCGCATGGTGACGTGGGACCAGTTTGCCTATCACGACGATGTGAAGCCGCTGGCGCAGAAAGATGGCTCCGCATCCGCGGTGAAAAGAATGCTCAATTCCGGCATGTTCAGCGCCGAAAACCTGAGCAACAGCCCGTTCGCGCACCTGCCATCGGCCAACATCGGCAAACTGCTCAACTGCATCGAGGCTATCGCGGTATGGGACAAGGATGTCATCATTCACGAAGGCGACGATGGCGACTATTACTATCTCATCGAAAGCGGGCGCGCCCAGGTGACGCGGCTGGTCGGCGGAGCGAATCTGGTGCTGGCGGAGCTCAAGGCGGGCGACGTGTTCGGGGAAGAGGCGCTGATCTCCGATACCAAACGCAATGCCACGGTAACGATGAAGAGCAACGGAGTCTTGCTGCGACTGAAGAAACAGGATTTTCTGAAGTTGATGCAAGAGCCGCTGTTGCGCCGCATCGGCTATCAGGATGCCAAACAGAAAGTGGCAGAGGGTGCCGTGTGGCTGGATGTGCGGCATCCGCCGGAATATCGCTATGACAAACTGCCGGGGGCGATCAACGTTCCGCTCAATGACATTCGCAACGCCATCGGCGTGCTGAGCAAGGCGACGGCCTATATCGCGTACTGTCAAAGCGGGCGCCGCAGCGCCGCGGCGGCTTTCATCCTGGCGCAAGCGGGTTATGACGTGTATGTCCTGGAAAACGGTTTGTGGTCGGTGCCCAAGGCACAGCAACAGTAGCATTCGGGAAATCGGGGAGAAAAGGGTATGGCTAGTCCGGTACAAGGCAATGTGAACGAGATGGGGTTGCGCTTGGAATTCACCAAGAACCTCAACCACGTCACCAACAAGATACACGCCACCAGCAACATCGACGAGATCATGCTGGATGTCAGCAAAGACATCTGCACGCTGTTCAACGCGGATCGGTTGACGATCTATGTGGTCGGCGAAGACAAGGCGTCGCTGATCTCCAAAGTCAAGACCGGCCTGAATTCGTTCAAGGACCTCAAGCTGCCCATCGCCGAGCAGAGCATCGCGGGCTATGCCGCCTTCCACAAGAAGATGCTCAACCTCAAGGACGTGTACGACGAGCATGAGCTGGCGACTTACAGCACGACGTTGCGTTTCCTGCAGGATGTGGATAGGCGTACCGGCTACCGTACCAAGCAGATGCTGGTCGCCCCCATCGTCGATGTGGACGGTGGCGACCTGATCGGCGTGATGCAGGTCATCAACAACAAGGCCGGCATGCCTTTCCCTTCCATGGTGGAAGAGGGCGCGCGCGAGCTGACGCAGACCTTGGCGGTCGCGCTCAAGCAGCGCCAGCAACAGGCCGGTTCGGTCAAGACCAAGTACGACTATCTCGTCTCCGATGCGGTGATGTCCGCGGCCGAATTCGAACTGGCGACGCGCACCGCACGGCGCAAGGGTGTGGATGTCGAAGACGTTTTGCTGGATGAGTTCCAGGTCAAACCGGAAGCATTGGGCAAGGCGCTGTCCAGCTTCTTCGGGGTGCCTTATGAGCCTTTCAAGGCGGACCGGATCAAACCAGTCGGAGTTGCTGCGCAACCTGAAGCGCGAGTATGTGGAGAGCAGTCACTGGATCCCGGTGGACGACACGGCGGAAGGCGTGATCATCCTCACCACCGATCCGGAGCGGATACAAGCCTCGCGCGTGGTCAACAACATCTTTCCCAAGAACCGGCTGGTCTATAAAGTCTGTACGCAACGCGAGTTCAAGTCCACGCTCGACCAGTTCTATGGCGGCGGGAGCAGCGCCGGGGTTGGCGATGCCACCGGCAATTTCGCCGACATGGAAGGTTCGGTGGACGATCTGCTTACCTCACTGGGTGAAGATGAGGACGTGTCCGCAGCCAGCCAGGACGACGTCAGCGCGGCGGCCGACAACGAACTGGTCAAGCTGGTGAACAAGATCATCATCGACGCATACAAGATGGGCGCATCGGATATCCACATCGAGCCCATGCCGGGCAAGGGCAAGACGGGGATACGTCTGCGCAAGGACGGTTCGCTGTTGAACTACATCGAGGTGCCTGCCACCTATCGCAATGCGCTGGTCACCCGCCTCAAGATCATGTGCGATCTCGACATCTCGGAGAAGCGCAAGCCGCAGGACGGCAAGATCAAGTTCAAGAAATACGGCCCGCTGGACATCGAGTTGCGCGTGGCCACCATACCTTCGCAGGGCGGTGTGGAAGACGTGGTGATGCGTATCCTGGCCTCCGGCGAACCCATCCCGCTCGACCAGATGGGCTTCTCCAAGCGCAATCTGGAACTGGTGAAGAAGACGGTCAGCAAGCCTTACGGTCTGTTCTTCGTGTGCGGTCCGACCGGTTCCGGTAAAACCACCACGCTGCACTCCATCCTGAAGCACATCAACACGCCGGATACCAAGATTTGGACGGCGGAAGATCCGGTGGAAATCACGCAAAAAGGTCTGCGCCAGGTGCAGGTCAACAAGAAGGCCGGACTGGATTTCGCCACCATCATGCGCTCCTTCCTGCGTGCCGACCCGGACGTGATCATGGTCGGCGAAATGCGCGACAAGGAAACCGTCTCCACCGGCATCGAGGCATCGCTCACCGGCCACCTGGTGTTCGCCACCCTGCACACCAACAGCGCGCCGGAATCCATCATCCGTCTGCTGGACATGGGCATGGATCCGTTCAACTTCGCCGATGCCTTGCTCGGCATCCTGGCGCAACGTCTGGCCAAGCGCCTGTGCAAAGACTGCAAAAAGGCGCACATCGCGTCGCAGGATGAGATCAAGTCGCTGCTCACCGAATATGCCGAGGAAATGCGCAACACCGAAACCTGGAAGAAAGACCCGAACGGTGCACTCAAGACGCTGTATGCCGAGTGGGTCAAACTGTTCGGCGACGACAAAGGCCAGATCACGCTGTATGAGAAGGTCGGTTGCGACAAATGCGCGAACACCGGCTATCGCGGGCGCGTCGGCTTGCACGAATTGCTGATCGGCACCGACCCCGTGAAGAAGGCCATCCAGGAACACGCGCGCGTGGCAGAGCTGTTCGCCCTCGCACTGGAAGAAGGGATGCGCACCCTGAAACAGGACGGTATCGAAAAGGTCCTGAGCGGCATCACCGACATCCACCAAGTGCGCGCGGTGTGTATCAAGTAGGCAATGGATACGGACAAGGTACTGGCGCAGGAGCAGGCACAGCGTATCTTGCTGGAGAGGCTGCTCAATCGCCTCAACGACCTCAATGCCATCGGCGCCGCACTGTCCAGCGAGCGCGACATCAATCGCCTGCTGGAAAACATCCTGAATGCGGCCCGCAAGATCACCAACGCCGATGCGGGAACGCTGTATCTGGTCGATGCCGAAAAGCAGGTGCTGACCTTCGAGATATTGCACAACGACTCGCTCAACATCCGCATGGGCGGCACCTCCGGCAACCCGATCCCGTTCTACCCCATCGCGCTGTATCACGACGGCGAGCCGAATCTGGCGATGGTGGTGAGCTACTCCGTGCTGCGCGGCGAGACCGTCAACATCCCGGATGCCTACATCGCCGAAGGCTTCGATTTTTCCGGCACCAAAAAATTCGACGCCAAGACCGGCTACCACTCGCGCTCGTTCCTGGCCGTGCCGATGCGCAACCACGAGCACGAGATCATCGGCGTGCTGCAGCTCATCAACGCGCTCGACGCCAAGACCGGCGAGGTCAAACAGTTCTCCAAGGACGACCAGCAACTGCTCGAATCGCTGGCTTCGCAGGCCGCCATCGCGCTGAGCAACCGCCGCCTGATCCAGCAACTCGAAGAGCTGTTCGAATCCCTGATCAACCTGATCAACACCGCCATCGACGACAAATCGCCCTACACCGGCGGACACTGCGCGCGCGTCCCGGCGCTGACCATGATGCTGGCGGAAGCGGCGAACCGCAGCAAACCGGGCGCGCTCAAAGACTTCAACCTGACCGACAAGGATCGCTACGAACTCAAGATCGCCGGCCTGCTGCACGATTGCGGCAAGATCACCACGCCAGTGCATGTGGTCGACAAATCCACCAAGCTGCAGACCATCTTCGATCGCATCCATCTGATCGACACGCGCTTCGAAGTGCTCAAGCGCGATGCCGAGATCGCGATGCTGAAAGGCGAGAGGAATGCGGCCGAGTATGCAGCCTATATCAGCCAGCTCGATGACGACCGCGAATTCCTGCGCCTGTGCAACATCGGTTCCGAAAAGATGCAGGATGCCGACGTCGAGCGCGTGCAACAGATCGCCCGCTACCAATGGCGCAACGTACGGGGCGAGCAGGCAGATTTCCTGACCGCGGAAGAAGTGGAGAACCTCACCATCCGCGCCGGCACGCTCACCGCCGCGGAGCGCGAGATCATCAACCACCACATCAACGTCACCATCAAGATGCTGGAAGCGCTGCCCTGGCCGAACCATCTCAAGCATGTGCCGGAATATGCGGGCGGACACCACGAGCGCATGGACGGCAAGGGCTATCCCAAGGGGCTGACGCGCGAACAGATGTCGATACAGGCGCGGGTCATGGGCATCGCCGACATCTTCGAGGCGCTCACGGCCAAGGATCGCCCGTACAAGGAAGGCAAGACCCTCACCGAATCGCTCGCCATCCTGGGCAAATTCAAGGAAAACGGACACATCGATCCCGACCTGTTCGATGTGTTCATTCGCGAAAAAGTCTATCTTGCCTACGCCAGGCAATTCCTCAAGCCGGAGCAGATCGACGAGGTGGATGAAAGCAGGATTCCGGGCTACACCCCCTGAACGGGAATAGACCTGCAATTCCACAGTCCGGAGTGACAAAAAACGTCAGCAGCCTGACGTTTTTGGTTTTTATGTATCCTGTCGGGGCGACTGCCGGAGCGCCACCAAGCCAATAACGACGGTCTCCTGCAAAGATTTACCGGCTGGCACGGCTTCTGCTACTATCTCGGTACACACCTCGTGTGTGGCCCGCAAGGGCAACCTTCCAATCTTCTGAGGAGTATAAACATGAAACAAGTTCAACAAGGTTTTACCCTGATCGAGCTGATGATCGTGGTTGCGATCATCGGTATTCTGGCTGCGATCGCGATCCCGCAGTATTCTGATTACACGTCCCGCGCACGTGCCGCCGGTGCTGCACAGGAATTGAACTCCCTGAAAACTGCAATGTCGGAGTGCTTCCAAGTGGAGGGTGCTTGGACCAACTGTACAGTTCAGGGCGTTGGCAATATCCCAACCGTGGGGACATCGAAGTTCATTACAGTGGCCCCTACGATTGACGTAGCCACCGGTGTGATTACGGCTACGACTGGTGCTACTACTACTGCTGGTGTTCCGTTGGTTTATATTCTGACTCCGCCAACTGCCGCACAGATGGTCGGTGCAGCTAATATGGTTTGGACCGCTTCCGGTGCCGGTAGTACGATTTGTGACCCGAAACGCGGCCTGAAGCCAGGTCAAGGCGGTTGCTAATATGAACGCGGGGTAGCCGGTTTATTAACAATCAGCAACCCCGTTAGATGTTCAATTTGCAGCATAAAGCCCCGCCCTCCTAAAGGGGTGGGGCTTTTCTTTCGCAGAAAGAAAAAGGAATTAAAGTGGAGCTACCCTTATCCAGAGCAGTATATGCAGACCTGCAGGGAATTTGGGTGGGGCGCCGGGTGCTAAGGCCGCTTCACTGTGCTGAGCGCATCAACCGTGTGCGAGGTGAAGGGCATCTTTGGCAGGGCGGTTTCTCTTCGCCTTTGAACGAGGAGTAGCAAATCTTTGCGAGGAGTAAAAAGATGAAACAAGTTCAACTAGGTTTCACCCTGATTGAGCTGATGATCGTGGTGGCGATCATCGGCATTCTGGCTGCGATAGCGATACCGCAGTACTCTGACTATACGTCCCGCGCACGTGCCTCTGGTGCGGCTACGGAATTGAATAGTCTGAAAACCGCCATTTCTGAATGCTATCAGGTAGAAGGTGCGTTCACTAACTGCACGACTATGGGGGCAGGTACCATCCCAACCGTGACAACATCAAAGTTCATTACAGTGGCCCCTACGATTGACCCGGCTACTGGGGTGATTTCAGCAACGACGGGTGCCACTACCACTGCTGGTGTTGCATTGACCTACACGCTGACTCCGCCAACTGCCGCACAGATGGTCGGTGCGGCCAATATAACGTGGACCGCGGGCGGCTCGATTTGTGACGCACAACGCGGACTGAAGTCAGGTCAAGGTGGTTGCCCATAAGACTTGGGTAGCGTGCCAACTCACCGTCGGCACTGCTGGACTAATTCTGGAGGGCACTTAATGATCGAGCTGAAAAACATTTCACGTTACAAAGCGGCTCTAACTCATCTGGCGATCAGCGCCTGCATTGGCGCACTGGTGTTATCGACCATGCTCGTCTTATGGTATCCGCCTCCCCTTTTTGCGGCCATGGGCGGCGGGCAGCTTGCGACCCTGATCATCGGTGTGGATGTCGCCATCGGGCCGCTGATCACGCTCATCATTTTCGATACCCGGAAAAAAGAGTTGGTGCTCGACCTGGCTATCGTGGCTGCACTGCAACTTGGGGCGCTAGGCTATGGCGTGCTGGCAATGCATTCCGCCAGGCCGGTATTCACCGTGTTCACTGAACATCAATTGGCGGTGGTATCGGCAGCCGATATCGATCAGACCGAACTGGCGAAAGCTCGTTTCGAGGAATTCCGGCATTTCAGCCTGACCGGTCCTCGTATCGTTGCCGTCAATGCGCCGAGCGACGAACTTTCAAACATTTTCCTCAGCAACCTGGCAGGGTTTGACATCGAGCAGCTACCCAAATATTACGTGCCCTATGCCGAAAAACGCGCGCAAGTCCTCAAGGCAAGTCTTCCGCTTGCCGAACTGGATCTACGTCCGGTCGACATGGAACGTCTGGGGATATACTTGCAGCGCTCAGGCCGCAAGGCAGAAGAACTGCGCTGCTTACCGGTAATGGCGAAACGCGAGTCGTTAACGGCACTGATTGATGCCCGCAACGGCGACCTGCTCGACATCCTCGATATCAGGCCCGACTTGGCAATGAAACACCCTAAAGTTTTCTAAGTCGCTGCCGATAAATCATCTGTATGCATGACCACGTCCCTATGCTGCTGGTGGGGGTGATCTGAGCCGCCCATATTGGCCCTAGCCGACAGGGGCAGCTCACTTGTTTGTAAGCCATCTTCCTACGCGACAATCGGAAGACGTCCGATTTTTTCCTCGCGCGTTCACTCGCAGAATGCAACCGTCGTAAACAGACGTTACATTTTCCAAGCAAGGGGACCGCGATGAATACGAAGCAAATGCATGAAGAGATCAAGGAAGCCAATCTTTCCTATATGTTGCTGGCACAGCAGATGATACGCGACGACAAGCCAAGCGCGATCTTCCGCCTGGGCGTGAGCGAAGAGCTGGCCGAACTGATCGTCGGTCTGTCTCCGGCGCAGATGCTCAAGATGGCCGCATCGAACATGCTGCTGTGCCGCTTCCGCTTCGACGAGCGCCTGTTGCTCAACATGGTCACCGATTACAACAAGGACAGGATGATGTCGCAGGCACATGCCGCCATCCTGATGGCCGGACAACCCGCCGAAGCGCTGGCGATCTGAGCGGGCAGGCCCATCATGCGTAACAAGAGCGTAGTGAACGAAGCGCGCGAGATACAGATCGCGGTCGATCTCATCGAATTGGGCGCGCGCCTGCAGCTGCTGCAGGAAGAGACCAGCCTGAGCCGTGAACGCCTGCTGCGCCTGTACAAAGAGGTCAAGGGCGAATCGCCTTCCAAGGGCATGCTGCCGTACTCGACCGATTGGTTCATGAGCTGGCTGCCCAATATCCATTCCTCCCTGTTCATGGGTATCCATCAGTACCTGTTGCAGAACACCAGCGTGACCGGCGTCGAGGCTCTGATCAAGAGTTACCGTCTGTACCTGGAGCAGGTTGCGGTGACTGCGGGCGAGCCGACGCTGAGCATCACGCGCGCCTGGTTCCTGATCCGCTTCTTCGATGCGAAGATGCTGCAATTAACGGGTTGCAAGGAATGCGGCGGACATTTTGTGGTGCACAGCAACGAACTGTGCGCGGAATATAACTGCGGTATCTGTCGCCCGCCCTCGCGCGCGGGGAAAACGAAAAAGGCCGCACAGGCCGAAGCTGTGGCCGTCTAAAGTTTTTACAACTGGCGCCGCTACTACTGACGAGAAGTATCAGCAGTGGCGGCGTCGTTGCGTCTGAAGTCCTAAAAGCGGAAATGCCCGTGAATTCGCGCCTTGTTCCCCGGATGGGCAAGGCGCCAGACAGCTACGATGTCGTCGTAACTTAGACGAGTATTGTTTCAGGAGAGCGTAATCATGCTGGTGATCGTTGGGTATATCGTGGTTCTGGGCTCCGTGTTCGGCGGTTTCGCGCTGGCTGGCGGGCACCTGGGCGCGCTGTTCCAGCCGCTGGAACTGCTGATGATCGGCGGCGGTGCGCTGGGTGCCTTCTTTGTGGGCAACAACATGAAGGCGGTCAAGGCCACGTTCAAGGATCTGCCCACGGTATTGAAAGGCGCCAAGTACAGCAAAGAGACCTACATGGAGCTGATGGCGCTGATGTATGAGCTGCTCGGCAAGGTGCGCAAGGAAGGTCTGATGTCCATCGAGGGCGACGTCGAGAATCCGCATGAGAGCCCCGTGTTCGCCAAGTATCCCAAGATACTGGCCGATCATCATGCGATCGAATTCATGACCGATTACCTGCGCATCATGGTCAGCGGCAACCTCAATGCGATGGAGATCGAGAACCTGATGGATGTGGAGATCGAGACGCATCACCACGAGGCGCTGGTGTCGTCGCATGTCATCGCCAAATTGGGCGACGGCATGCCGGCGTTCGGTATCGTCGCAGCGGTGATGGGCGTGGTGCACACCATGGAGTCGGTGGGCATCCCGCCTGCCGAGCTTGGCATGCTGATCGCGCACGCGCTGGTGGGAACCTTCCTCGGCATCCTGCTCGCGTATGGCTTCGTCGGCCCGCTGGCCAGCCTGCTGGAGCAAAAGGCCGAAGAGGGCAGCAAGATGTTGCAGGCGATCAAGGTCGTCCTGCTGGCCAACCTCAACGGCTACGCGCCGGCGATGGCGGTGGAGTTCGGGCGCAAGGTGCTGAATTCGACCGAACGTCCTGGCTTCGCCGAGCTGGAAGAGCACGTCAAACAAAAGCGCTAGCCGCCGCGGACAATACAGTCGATAGAACCGATCATGGCGAGCGAAGATAAAAGACCCATAGTCATCAAGCGCATCAAGAAGGTGGCGGGCGGCCATCACGGCGGCGCGTGGAAGATCGCCTATGCCGACTTCGTGACGGCGATGATGGCTTTCTTCCTGCTGATGTGGCTGCTGGGTTCGACCTCAAAAGGCGATCTCAACGGCATCTCCGAATATTTCAAGACGCCGCTCAAGGTCGCGCTGATGGGCGGCACCGGTAGCGGCGACAGTTCCAGCATCATCAAGGGCGGCGGGCAGGACCTGACGCGCAGCGAGGGGCAGGTGAAGTCGGGCGAGCTGCCGCAGGAGAAAAAGGTCATCAATCTCAAGGCCGCGCGGGAGGAGTTTCTGCGCCTGGAGCGCATCAAGGAACTGGAGAAGCTCAAGGAACTGAAAGCCAACATCGAAAAGGTGATCGAGGGCGATGCCAAGCTGAAGAAATTCAAGAACCAGATCCTGCTCGACCTGACGACCGAGGGGCTGCGCGTGCAGATCGTGGACGAAAAGAACCGCCCCATGTTCCAGAGCGGCAGTGCCGATCTGGAGCCCTACACCAAAGATATCCTGCGCGAGATCGGCAAGATGCTGAACGAGATGCCGAACAAGGTCAGCCTGTCCGGGCATACCGATGCGCAGCCTTACGTCACCGCGGACCGGCATTACAGCAACTGGGAGCTGTCGGCGGACCGCGCCAATGCCTCGCGCCGCGAACTGATCGGCGGCGGCCTGGCGGAGGAGAAGATCGTGCGCGTGGTCGGTCTGTCATCGGCGGTGCTGTTCGACAAGGCGCAGCCGCTAAATCCGATCAATCGCCGCATCAGCATCATCGTGATGAACAAGCGCGCCGAGGAGGCCGCCACGCAGGACGGCGGCAGCGTGGATATCGATGCCGAGACTGGAGATCCCAAAGAGGTATTGCAACCTGACGCGGCGTCCGCAGTCGGTATGACGGATCCCGTTCCGGCAGCGGCAGCGCAGCCGGAAACGATTGTGCCGCCTGCGGCGCATTAAAGAATACCTGCCTGCTGCCGCTATGGAACACAGGGTCGTTATACAAATAACAGGACGGATGCGCAGCGAGATCTGCGCCGCGCTGCGGAGGATGGGAAATGAATAATTGGTGGAGCAGGCTTTCGCTGAAGAACAAGTTGCAGATACCGATCCAGCTCATTCTGCTGGTCATCATGGTCATGGCGCAACGCACGGCACTGAACAAATTCGAGGAGCGCGTGCTGGAAGAGGCGCGTCAGAAAGCCGTGGTCTCCGCCGACGGCGTGCTGAACGGGCTCAACATGCTGATGCTGAACGGCATCATCAGCAACGAGGAGCAGCGCAAGCTGTACGTGGACAAGATGGGTGCATCCGACCGCGTGCTGGAGTTGCGTGTGGTGCGCAACAAGCCGGTGCAGGAGCAGTTCGGTCCCGGCATGCCGTCCGAGCAGGCGAAGGATGACATCGATCGCCTGGCCATGTCGTCCGCCAAGGAGCAGACCAGATTGCTGAATCAGGACGGCAAGAACGCGCTGCGCGTGGTCGTGCCTTTGATTGCTAAAAAAGATTTCCGCGGCACCAACTGCCTGATGTGCCATACCGTTCCGGAGGGGACGGTGAACGGCGCCGCGAGCATCACGGTCGACATCTCGGAGGAGTTCGCGGTGATGCGGCAGGCGAATCTGACGCTGTGGGGCGCGCAGATCGTGGTGCAGATCGCGCTGTACTTCGTCATCGGCTGGCTGATCAGTTTTGTCACACGCCCGACGCGCGAGCTGCAGCAAGCCATGCAGACGATGCAGGCGGACGGCGATCTGTCGAAACGCGTCGCGGTGCGCAGCGAAGACGAGATCGGGCAGACCGCCAAAGCCTTCAACGATCTGGCCAACAGCTTCCAGGTCATCGTCACCCAGGTGGACGGGCACGCGCATCAGGTCGCCGGCGCGGCGCATTCGCTGGCGCAGGATGCCGCACAGATCGCGCAAAGCGCCCAGCAGCAAAGCGATACCGCCGCTTCCACTTCCCGGGCGGTCGAGCAGGTCAGTGCCAGCATCGCACAGGTCGCCGAAGGTACCGACCAGGTGGCCAAGCTTTCCAACGACAGTCTGGAGCGCGCCAACCGCGGCCAGCAAAGCCTGCAGGAAATGATGCAGGAGCTGGAGCGCGTCGAAAGCTCGGTGCAGGAGATCGCCACAGCCGTGGGCGAGTTCGTCAACAACACGCAGAGCATCACCAACATGACGCAGCAGGTGCGCGACATCGCCGAGCAGACCAATCTGCTGGCGCTGAATGCGGCGATCGAAGCGGCGCGCGCGGGAGAGCAGGGACGCGGCTTTGCCGTGGTGGCGGACGAGGTGCGCAAGCTGGCGGAAAAATCCGCGCAGTCCGCGACCCAGATCGACGAAGTGACGCAATCGCTGGGCACGCAATCCGCGCAGGTCGAGAAGACCGTGCAGCGCGGCCTGTCCGCGCTGCAGGGCAGCCAGGGGCATATCCGCGAAGTGACGGCGGTGCTGGTGGAGGCGAATGCCTCGGTGAACAGCGTGAACGTCGGTCTGGAGAGCATCTCCGGTTCCATCAACAAGCAGCGTGATGCCAGCCAGGACATCACGCGCAATATCGACCAGATCGCCGTGATGGCCAGCCGCAGCAACGAGGTGGTGAAACGCACGGTGACCGCGGTGAAATCGATGGAAGAACTGGCGGAGAACCTGAACAAGACCGTCGGCCGTTTCAAGGTCTGATGACCGCCGGCGATGGAACACTAAGCGGCAAAGGTGAAGCAAATGAATGAGTGGTGGAGCAGGCTTTCAATCAAGAACAAGTTGCAGATCCCTATCCAGCTGATATTGCTGGTGGTGATGGTGCTCGCGCAACGCTGGGCCTTCGACCGTTACGAGATGCGCGTGCTGGAAGACGCGAAGAACCGCGCGGCGATCCCGGCGGACGGCGTCTTCAACGGCCTGAACATGATGATGTTGAACGGCACCATCTCCGATGCCGAACAGCGGCGGCTGTTCGTCAGGAAGATGGCGGTGTCGAGCAAGGCGGAGGAGCTGCGCATCATCCGCGGCCGGCTGGTGGAGAGCCAGTTCGGCGAAAGCAAACCGGAAGAGCGCAGCAAGGACGAGCTGGACCGCGCGGCATTGAACAGCGGCCAGCGCCAGAGCGAGCTGTCCGACAAGGGCGGCAAGCGCATCCTGCGTGTGGTGGAACCGTTCGCCGCGTCCAAGGATTTTCGCGGCACCGGCACCAACTGTCTGCAATGCCATACGGTGGAGGACGGTGCAGTGATCGGTGCGGTGAGCGTGAGTCTGGACATGACGGCCGAATACGAGGCGATGAACAAAGCCAGCGCGATGCTGTGGCTCGGCCAGATCCTGGTGCAGGTGCTGCTGTTCTTCGTCATCGGCTGGCTCATCAACCAGGTGACTCGTCCGACCCGCGAGTTGCAGCAGATCATGCTGGCGATGCAAGCCGATGGCGACCTGACCCGCCGCGTCGCGGTGCGCAGCAAAGACGAGGTCGGACAGACGGCGGTGGCGTTCAACGCGCTGATCGAAAGTTTCAGTGCCATCATCCGGCAAGTGTTGGGCGGCGTGGACAAGATCAACAGGACCATCCGGCCACATCGCCACCACCTCTTCGGAAGTGGCAGGCAGCTCGCGCGCGCAAAGCGAAGCGGTTTCCTCCACCGCGAGCGCGGTGGCGGCGGTGACCGTCAGCATCAATTCGGTGGCGGACAACACCAACGTGGTGCGCGGTCTGTCCGAGAAGAGTCTGCAGCAGACCGAGCAGGGTAACCGCAGCGTGGCGGAGATGGTGCACGAGATACAGAGCATAGAGAACGCGGTGCAGCAGATCGCGCTGTCCGCCAACGAGTTCGTCGAGAGCACGCGCACCATCGCCAGCATGACGCAGCAGGTGAAAGACATCGCCGACCAGACCAACCTGCTGGCGCTGAACGCGGCCATCGAGGCGGCGCGCGCCGGCGAGCAGGGGCGCGGTTTTGCGGTGGTGGCGGACGAGGTGCGCAAGCTGGCGGAGAAATCCGCGCAGTCGGCCAGCGAGATCGACAAGGTCACCAGCAAGCTGGACGAGAAATCGCATGCGTGTCGAACAGGCCATCGCATCCGGCGTGCAGTCCCTGCAGACCACGCACAAGCATGTCGAGCTGATGTCCGGCGTGCTGAACGAAGCGGGCGCGGCGGTGCGCGAATCGAATGTCGGCGTCGGCGAGATCGCCGTGTCGGTGGGCGAGCAGGGTGCAGCCAGCAACGAGATCACGCGCAACATCGAGCATATCGCCCGGATGGCCGAGAAGAACCATGCGGCCATCGAACAGACGGCGCACGACATTGCCGAGCTGGAGCGCATGGGTGTCGAGCTGCAGAATGCCGTGGCCCGTTTCAAAGTATAGATAAAGTAAAACAACGAGCGGTAGGAGAGAGAGATGCTGAGCAACATGACGATCAAAGCACGCCTGATCCTGTTGGTGGCTGCCATCATGGCGGTCGTCGTGATCAATCAGGCCGTGGGCTATTTCGCCATTTCGCAATTGCAGTCCGCGACGCAGGACATCGCCGAGCGGCGCATCCATCTGATCCGCACCGTCAACCGCGTCATCTATATCCTGGCCGACCAGCGTGCCGAGGTCATGGCTGCATTGCAGCACGACCCCGATTCCACCACCTATAGGTCACTGGATCATCCGACCGTCAAACATCTGGACAAGATGGCGGCGAACAAAGCCAAGCTGGACGAATATTTCGCCGACCTGGACCGGGACACGCACAGCGCGGCGGGCAACGCGGCGCTCAAGGAGCTGGCCGATGCGCGCAACGAATTCGTGAGTCAGGCGTTGCAACCGACCATCGCGGCCATCAAGGCCGGGGAATGGAACGAGGCGGAGCATCTGCTGCTGACCAAGGTCAATCCCTTGAATGCGGCGGTGCTGGAAAAAGGACGGCTGATCGCAGCCCATGAAGATGAAGCCGCCAAACACTCGCTGGAAGCGGCGACAGCAAGCGCGCACAACATGGAGTTGCTGATGCTGTGCGGCATGCTGCTGGCGTTGGGTGTCGGTGTCGGTCTGGGCTACTCCATCATTGCCGGCATCGTGCGTTCCACCGGCGAGATGAGCGACGCCATGGCGCGCACCGCGACCGACGGCGACCTGACGCGTGCCGTCCCGGTGCATGGTTCCGACGAACTGGCGCAGGCCGCGAAGGCCTTCAATTCGCTGATGGACAGTTTCCGCCAGACCATACGCCAGGTGCATGCCAGCGCGGATACGGTGATCACGACGGCGACGCAACTGGCTGCCTCCTCGACCCAGATCACCCAGGGCTCGCAGGTGCAGAGCGAGGCCGCCGCTTCCACGGCCGCGGCCGTGGAAGAGATCACCGTGAGCATCAATGCGGTGGCGGCGAATACCGAAGAGGTGCGCAAGCTGTCCGAGCAGAGTCTGCAGCAGACCCGGCAACGGCAACCAGAGCGTGACCGAGATGATCGGCGAGATACAACAGCGTGCAGGAGGCGGTGAACCAGATCGCCGGGTCGGTCACAGGAATTCGTCGACAGCACCCGCGCCATCGCCGGCATGACACAGCAAGTGAAGGACATCGCCGACCAGACCAACCTGCTGGCGCTGAATGCGGCCATCGAGGCGGCGCGTGCCGGCGAACAGGGACGCGGTTTTGCCGTGGTGGCGGACGAGGTGCGCAAGCTGGCGGAGAAATCCGCGCAGTCGGCCAGCGAGATCGACCAGGTCACCAATTCGCTGAACCAGAAATCGTCGCATGTCGAAGCCACGGTACAGGGCGGCCTGCGTTCCTTGCAGGCGACGCAGGAGCACATAGAGCATGTATCCGCCGTGCTGACGGAGGCGGGCGATGCGGTGACGAAATCCAGCAGCGGCGTGAGCGACATCGCGGCCTCGGTCAGCGAACAGAGTCTGGCCAGCACCGAGATCGCGCGCAACGTGGAAAAGATCGCGCAGATGTCGGAAGAGAATCATGCGGCCGTGGATTCGAACTCGCAGGACATCGTGCGTCTGGAAAAACTGGCGAGCGAGCTGCAGACCGCAGTCGGTCGTTTCAAGGCGTAGGCAAGAGCCATGCAAAACAAGAACGCATATGTGTCGCAAAAAGAAGTGCCGTTCCCGGCGGGGACGGTGCTGGTCTCCAAGACCGACACCAAGGGCATCATCACCTATTGCAACGATGCGTTCGTGGCGATCTCCGGCTATCAGCCGCGAGGAACTGATCGGCAAGAGCCACAACATCGTGCGCCACCCGGACATGCCGCCGCAGGCGTTCAAGTGGTTGTGGGACACGCTGAAGTCCGAGCGTCCCTGGCGCGGCATGGTGAAGAACCGCTGCAAGAACGGCGATCACTACTGGGTGCGCGCCACCATTGCGCCCATCATCGAGAATGGTGCCATCGTCGGCTATGTGTCGGTGCGCCGTGCGCCGACGCGCGAACAGGTGGCCGAGGCGGAAGCGCTGTACCGCGACCTCGAGCAGAGCGGCGCGCAGGTGTTGTCCAGATACGAGCGCTTCAAGTTCAAGAACTGGTCGCTGATCGCCAAACTGCAGTTCCTGATACAGATGTCGCTGGTGATCGTGCTGTCGGCGGCGCAGGTGTTCGTCTCCGCCAATCTGCGCGAGGAATCGCATACGCTGGCGGAAGAGAAGGGCGACGCAACTCGCCAACCAGATCATCGACAGCGCCAACATGCTGATGGTGACCGGACAGATCGGCGAGGCGGACAATCGCAAACTGCTGCATCCGCAAGGTCAGCTCCGGCGTCAACGTCAAATCGGCGCAGATCGTGCGCGCCAAGCCGGTGGTCGATCTGTACGGTGCCGGCTTGCCGGAAGAGCACATCCAGGACGATGTGCAGCGCCAAGTGATCGAGAGCAAACGGAGCACGGCGTGATCTACGGCAAGGATGAGTCGCGGCGCGCCCACGTTGCGCGTGATCACGCCGTATCTGGCGAAAAGGATTTCCACGGTACGGATTGCACCGGCTGCCATGCCGGCAAGAGGGCGCGGTGCTCGGCGCGTCCGATGTGGTGATCGACCTGAAGCCGGATTACGACCGCATCCACCATATGGAGATGCAGACCATATTGGGGCAGGTCGCCTTGCATGTCTTCCTGTTCTTCTTCATCGGCTTCTGCGTGCGAGCGCTATGTGCGGCGTCCGGCCGACATGGTGCACACCGAATTCCGGCAACATCATGGAAGGCAATCTGGATAGCGAACTGGACATTTCGACTCGGGACGAGATGGGCACAGTTGCTGTGCGAGATACAGACCATGCAATCCTATCTGCGCACCATGGTGGACGAGATCGTCACCCCGGTGCAGGAAGATGCAGGAACGCATCCTGGAGATGGATGGCAAGGTGAGCGGGGTGGCGAACAACGCGGTGACCGAACAGGATCATATCCAGCAGATCGCCGCGACCATGGAACAGTTCAGCCAGTCCGTCGCGGAAGTGGCGAACATGGCGGCGGATTCGCTCGGCGATGCCAGGGAGATGCGGCAGATCGTCGATGAGAACAACCGCAATATGGAACTCAGCATCGAGGCGACCGGCAAGGTGGCGACCACGGTGCAGTCTTCCAGCAAGACCATCTCCGATCTGGGCGAGTCCATCCAGCGCATCGGTGCGATCGCCAATGCCATCAAGGAGATCGCCGAGCAGACCAACCTGCTGGCGCTGAATGCGGCGATCGAGGCGGCACGCGCGGGCGAACAGGGACGCGGATTCGCGGTGGTGGCGGATGAAGTGCGCAAGCTGGCGGAGCGCACGGCGACCAGCACCAAGGACATCGCCAAGACCATCGCCGAGATCACCGCGATCTCCGACGCGGCGGTGAAAGCGATGCAGGGCGCGGTGACCGAGGTCGAAGACGGCATCACGCTGATCCGCAAGAATGGCGAAGGCCTGAAACAGATCATGAGCGCGACGATGAACGTCTCCGAACGCGTCGATCACATCGCCACCGCCTCGAAAGAGCAGTCGGCGGCGGGCGAGAGCGTGGCGCAGAGTCTGGAGCGCATCACCGGGCTGGTGGATAACAACACCCAATCCGCCCAGGATGCCAAGGTTGCCGCTGAAGAATTGGCAAAATCTGCCGATGAACTAAGCAGGGCGGGTTATCCGCTGACCAAATGTGCAGTGAGAAAATGAAGGTAAGGAGGCAGGGGCTATCTGCCGTCCGAAGGAGAAAACAATGTCTGATCTGTTAAAGAACATCGATGCCCGCACCAAGCTGGCGGGCACCAACAAGCTGGAGATCCTGATGTTCACGCTCGGTTTGGACAACCGCACCGGGCGCGAGGAGACCTACGGCATCAACGTGTTCAAGGTGCGCGAGGTGATGCGCATCCCGCAGATCACCCGTGCGCCGGAGATGCCGGCGGCGGTGGAAGGCATGGTGAGCCTGCGCGGTGCGCTGGTGCCGGTGATCGACCTGGCGAAATACGCGGGCATCCAGACCGACGACAAGGCCGACATCATGATCGTCACCGAATACAACGGCCACACCCAGGGTTTCCTGGTCAAGGCGGTGGACAACATCCTGCGTCTGGACTGGTCGGCGATGCGCGTGCCGCCCGCGATGCTGGTGGCCGAGATGGGCGGGCTGGTCACGGCGATCACCGAACTGAAGGACGGGCGTCTGGTGATGATGATGGACGTGGAAAAGGTGCTGTCCGAGACCGGCCACTTCGATGCCGACGAGATGATCTTCAAGAGCGTCAGACCGCTGGGCAAGGATCGCACCGTGTTCTTCGCCGACGATTCCTCGGTGGCGCGCAACCAGATCCAGCGCACGCTGGATGCGATGGGCGTCAAATCCATCGCGGCCATCAACGGACGCCAGGCATGGATGGAACTGTCGAAGATGGCCGATTATGCCGATGCCTCGCATACCGCGGTCAAGGACCTGGTGCAGGTGATCCTCACCGACGTGGAGATGCCGGAGATGGACGGCTACATGCTGACGCGCAAGATCAAGGCGGACAAACGTTTTGCCGGCATTCCGGTGTTGATGCACTCGTCCTTGTCCAGTTCGTCCAACCAGCAGCTCGGCAAGGCGGTGGGCGTGGATGAATACGTGCCGAAGTTCGAGCCGCAGAAACTGGCGCAGACATTGACCCGGCTGTTGGGTTGAGGGGGATGAAATGAGTTATGCAGAAGACATGTTGAGCGCGGGCGCAGGACGGGCTGCTGGACCAGATCGATGCGCGCACCAATCTGGCGGGAACCAACAAGATGGAGATCCTGCTGTTCAACCTGGGCAGCAACGAGAAGTTCGGCATCAATGTGTTCAAGGTCAAGGAAGTCTGCCAGATCGGCAAGATCACGCGCACGCCGAACATGCCGGGCGGGGTGGACGGCATCGTCAGCCTGCGCGGACATGTGATGCCGGTGCTGAATCTGGCCAACTTCATGGGCATGCATCCGGAGGAGCAGGCACCAGACCATGCTGGTCGCCGAATTCAACCGCCACATCCTGGGGTTCCTGGTGGAGGGCGTGGATCGCATCATCCGCGTCGATTGGGACAAGGTGCGTCCGACCGAGGGCATGCTCTCCGACAAGGGGGCGCTCATCACCGCCATCACCGAACTGGAAGACGGCACGCTGGTGTCCATACTCGATGTCGAGCAGATACTGGCCGATGCTTTCGGCGAAGCGGTGGTCGGCAACGTCGAGCGTATCGAGTCGGAACATGAACTGTGCGTCTTCTTCGCCGACGATTCGCTGGTGGCGCGCCGCAAGATCATCGAGGTGCTGGACAAGATGGGCGTCAAGCACATCCAGGCGAACAACGGACGCGAGGCCTGGGACAGGCTGAAGGCCATGGCGGATGCGGCGCAAGCCGCCGGGGTCAACCTGCACGACCAGATCCAGGTCATCCTGACCGATGCGGAGATGCCGGAGATGGACGGCTATGTGCTGACCCAGAACATCAAGGGCGACAAGCGTTTCGACGATATCCCGGTGGTGATGCATTCGTCGCTGTCGTCCGATGCGAACCGCGCCATGGGCAAGCGCGTCGGCGTGGATTATTACGTGTCGAAGTTCGATTCGATGGTGTTGTCGTCAACGCTGCGCCCGTTGTTGACTTGATGGTGGCGGTTGAACGATAGTTGCCGGTTCGCGCCGTGGGCGATCCCGCCGATGGCCGAAGCAACAACTGACAACGGTGTTTAGGAGGAAGTGATGGGCATAGAAAATACGAAATTCCTGGTGGTGGACGATTTCTCCACGATGCGACGCATCGTGCGCAATCTCCTCAAAGAGCTCGGGTTCGTCAACGTACAGGAAGCCGAAGACGGCGTGGACGCGCTGAACAAGCTGCGCGGCGAGCAGTTCGATTTCGTGGTGTCGGACTGGAACATGCCGAACATGACCGGCATCGAGCTGCTGCGCGCGATCCGTGCCGACGCCACGCTCAAGCATCTGCCGGTGCTGATGGTGACGGCGGAAGCGAAGAAGGAAAACATCATCGAGGCGGCACAGGCCGGCGCTTCCGGCTATGTGGTGAAACCGTTCACCGCGGCGACACTGGACGAGAAGCTGAAGAAGATATTCGCGGCGTTCCCGCAACTAAACAAGTGAGGCAGGCCATGGCGACCAATACTGCAACCCAAGATTCAGACGATCTCGAAGCGCTGTTCGACAGCATCATCGCGGCGAACGCGGACGAAGGCAAACCGGCGGCAGTAGCGGCGGCCAATTCACCCGTGGCGGCAGGCGATGGCGATCCGGCCAAGGTCATCAACCAGATCGGCCACATGGCGCGCGCCTTGCACGACACCTTGCGCGAGCTGGGCTTGAACAAGGAGATCGAAAAGGCGGCGGCGACCATCCCCGATGCGCGCGACCGCTTGAATTACGTGGCGACGCTGACGCAGCAGGCCGCCGAGCGCGTGCTGAATGCCACCGAGGCGGCGCAGCCGTCGTCGAGAAGCTGGGCAGCGAGGCACAGCATCTGGCCAAGCAATGGGACTTGCTGTTCGAGAAGAAGCTCGATGTGCAGCAATTCAAGGACCTGGTCACGCAGACCCATGCCTACCTGCACGAGACGCCCAAGCAGACCAAGGCGACCAATGCCTATCTGACGGAGATCATGATGGCGCAGGATTTCCAGGACCTGACCGGGCAGGTCATCAAGAAGATCATCGAAGTGACGCAGAACATGGAACAGCAACTGCTGGCGCTGTTGCTGGAGAATGCGCCCGCCTCGGTGAAAGCGGAACTGAATGCCGGTCTGTTGAACGGTCCGGTGATCAATGCGCAGGGCCGCACCGATGTGGTGACCAGCCAGGACCAGGTGGACGATCTGCTGGAAAGTCTCGGGTTCTAAAATGAAAGCGACTACTGCAGGTCGGCCACAGCTCCGCGCACCAGACGGCTGCGCCGCACCGTGTCGGAATGGCTACCTGCTGAAAGTCTGCGGTTCTAGCATGAAGGCGACCTCGGATTCAAGGGAGACGAACATGAATGATTTCGCGGGAATGGAAGAATTGCTGCAGGACTTCCTGATGGAGGCCGGCGACATGCTGTCCGATGTGGACAGCAAGTTGATGGAGCTGGAAAAGAATCCGGACGACAGCGCGCTGCTGAACGAGGTGTTCCGCGGCTTCCACACCATCAAGGGCGGCGCGGGTTTCCTCAATGCGACGGAACTGGTGACGCTGTGCCACCTCACCGAAAACCTGTTCGACAAATTGCGCAACAACGAACTGAAGCTGACCGCCGAATTGATGGACGTGATCTTTGCGGCGACCGCCGAAGTGCGCAAGATGTTCGGTGCTTTGCAGCAGAGCCAGCAACCCGCGGCCGCACCTGCCGAAGTGATCCAGGCGTTGAAGGATGTGTTGAGCGGAAAAGCGGTGGTCGCGGCTGCGCCCAAACCGGTGGTGGCGAACATACCGCCCGCCCCGGCTGCGCCCGCTGCTACGCTGCCCGCCGCCGCGGACAACGTGGATTGGGAGGCGCTGTATAACGTGCTGACCGGAAACGATATCGTCAAGCAAGTCGGCGCGACACGCGACGAGGAAAAGATCGCTGCCGCGATCAATGAGGAAGAATCGACCAAGAAGGCGTTCGGCCGCCGTTCCACCGATGTGCCGGGCACGACCGTCGGTCGCCGCGCCGGCGACGTGCCCGCCGGCGAGGCGAAGGAAACGACCATCCGCGTCGATACCGACCGTCTGGATCAGGTGCTCAACCTGTCCGGCGAGATCGGTCTGACCAAGAACCGTCTGACCCATCTGCGTTCCGACATCATGCAGGGCCACAACGATGCCGACACGCTGCGCGAACTGGACCAGTCCGTCAGCCAGCTGGACATGCTGGTGGTGAACCTGCAGAACGCGGTGATGAAGACGCGCATGCAGCCCATCGGCCGCCTGTTCAAGAAGTATCCGCGCCTGGCGCGCGATCTGGCGCGCTCTCTGGGCAAGGATGTCGAGCTGGTGCTGGTCGGCGAAGAGACCGAGATGGACAAGACCATGATCGAGGACCTGAACGATCCGCTGGTGCACCTGGTGCGCAATGCGGTGGATCACGGCGTGGAAACGGTGGAAGAACGTCGTCGCCGCCGGCAAGCCGGAAAAGAGCTTATGTCGAACTTTCCGCGCGCCAGGAAGGCGATCACATCCTCATCACCATCACCGACGACGGCAAGGGCATGCGCCCGGAAGTGATCCGCAACAAGGCGATCGAGAAGGGGCTCATCACGGCCGAGATGGCGAACACGCTGGACGAGAGCCGCTGTCTGGAATTGATCTTCCTGCCCGGCTTCTCCACCAAGGATCGAGATCTCCGCCGTGTCCGGCCGCGGCGTCGGCATGGATGTGGTGAAGACCAACATCCAGAAGCTCAACGGCACGGTCAACATCCATTCCGAAGTGGGCAAGGGCTCGATCTTCTCCATCTCGCTGCCGCTCACGCTGGCGATCCTGCCGGTGCTGGTGCTGCGTCTGGCCGACCAGTCGTTCGCCGTGCCGCTGTCCATGGTGCGCGAGATATTGCCGGTCACCCAGCAGGGGCTGCAGCAGGTTTCCGGCAAGGCGACCATGGTGGTGCGCGGCGAAGTGCTGCCGGTGCTGCCGCTGGCGCAACTGATCGGCTGGGGCACCAGCGAGAAGTCCGAAGTCGGTGTGCTCATGCAGTTCGGCAACAACAGCTTCATCCTGACCGCCGACGGTTTTGTCGGGCATGAAGATGTGGTGATCAAATCGCTGGATACCTTCCGCCCCAAAGGCGTGGCGGGCGTCACCATGTCCAGCGAGGGCGACATCGTGCTGATCCTCGATATCAAGGAACTGCTCAGCGACGTGCGCGGCGGGCACTGAGTTCTTTGCATCCATAACGATGGGCGGGCGCGGGAGGCGGCAGCCTGCTGCGCCACCCGCCCGGTAAAAGTGACGGCATGAGTAATGCACATCCCCGCGAATTCCAGTTCACCGACCAGGACTTCCAGCGCATCCGCAAGCTGATCCATGAACGTGCCGGCATCTCGCTCGGCGAAAACAAGCAGGAACTGGTGTACAGCCGCCTGGCACGGCGGCTGCGCGCCACCGGCACCAGCAGCTTTGCCGATTATCTGGAGCAGTCTGCAGCGCGGCGATGCGGCGGAATGGGAAGCATTCACCAACTCGCTCACCACCAACCTCACTTCGTTCTTTCGCGAACCGCATCACTTCCCGCTTGCTGGCCGAACACCTGCGCAAGCAGGATAGCCGCGCGTCCGCTGACCTTGTGGTGTTCCGCCTGCTCCACCGGCGAAGAAGCCTATTCGATGGCGATGACTGCGGTGGAGACCTTCGGCGGTTACGAGCGCGCGCTGCACATCATCGCTTCCGACCTGGATACCAAAGTGCTGCAAACGGCGCGTGACGGGCGTTACAAGGCGGACGCGGTCGCGAAACTGCCGGCGCAGCAGGTCGAGCGTTTCTTCCTGCGCGGCAGCGGCGAGCAGGCGGGCTATGTGCAGGTGCGGCCGGAGCTGCAGAAGATGATCGATTTCCGCTGCATCAACCTGCTGGATGCGGCGTGGCCGATCCATGCGCCGCTGGATGCGATCTTCTGCCGCAACGTGATGATCTATTTCGACAAGGACACGCAGCTGTCCGTCCTCAAGAAATTCGCGCCGCTGCTGCGCGACGATGGCTTGTTGTTCGCCGGACATTCGGAGAGCTTCCATCACGCGAGCGCCTGGTTCAAGTTGCGCGGGCACACCGTCTACGAACTGGCCGCGCCAGCGCGGAGACCATGATGGCGGAGAAGATCATCGTGGTCGGTTCTTCCACCGGCGGCACCGAAGCGCTCAAGGTGTTCCTGTCCGGCTTGCCGCAACAGGCGCCGGCCATCCTCATCGCGCAGCACATGCCGGAACTGTTCACCAAGTCGTTCGCCGAACGGCTGGACCATCTGTGCGCGCTGCGGGTGAAGGAAGCGGAACACCACGAGTTCATCGAGGCGGGGCGCGTCTATCTGGCTCCCGGACATTCGCATTTGTATGCTGGAGCGCGTCGCGGGAAAGTATCGCACCGTGCTCAGCCAGGAGCCGCCGGTGAACCGCCACCGTCCTTCGGTCGAAGTGCTGTTCCGTTCCGCCGCGCAAGCATCTGGGGCGAGACGCGATCGGCGTGATGCTCACCGGCATGGGCAAGGACGGTGCGGCAGCGATGCTGGAGATGCAGCAAGCGGGCGCTTACAACTTCGCGCAGGACGAAGCGAGCTGCGTGGTGTTCGGTATGCCGCGCGAAGCCATCGCGCTGGGGGCGGTGGATGAGGTCGTGCCCTTGGCAAAATTGGCGGAGCGCGTGCTGGCGCGGCTGGCCTGGCTAGATAAGCCATATTTCTCCCGCTGTTCGGCGGATTGGATTTCCCGGCAATATCCATAATCGCCATGTGCAAAGGACTCTGCCATGGCCGAACAAGACAGTGACTTAGAAAAAACCGAATCGCCCTCGCAGCGGCGCCTGGACCAGGCGCGCGAAGAAGGGCAGGTCGCGCGCTCGCGCGAGCTCTCCACGTTCGCCGTGTTGATGGCGGGCGGCGCGGGCATCTGGTTCATGGGCTCGACGCTTTCGCAGCAACTCATCTCGCTGATCCGCGAAGGACTGACGCTGGATACGGAGCTGGCCTTCCATACCGAACTGCTGCTGCCGCGCCTGCATGACCTGAGCGTGGCGACGCTGCTCGCCTTCCTGCCGCTGCTGGGATTGATGCTGCTGGTCGCGGTGTTCTCGCCGCTGCTGCTGAACGGCTGGCTGTTCACGCTGAAACCGCTGCAACCCAATCTGGGCAAGCTCAATCCGCTCACCGGCATCGGCCGCATGTTCTCCACCAACAGCCTGATGGAGCTGGCGAAGGCCATCGCCAAATCGATCGTGGTGGGCGGCGTCGGCGCCTGGGTGATCTGGCACAACAAGGAGGCGGTGCTGCTGCTGGTGAGCGAACCCATCGCGTTCGCCATCCCGCATCTGGGCAATCTGGTGTGGGGCAGTTTCGCCGCCATCATGGGCGGCATGCTGCTCATCGTGCTGGTGGACGTGCCGTTCCAGCTGTGGGAGCACAACAAGAAACTGAAGATGACCAAGGAAGAGGTGCGCCAGGAAGCCAAGGAGACCGAGGGCGATCCGCAGGTCAAGGCGCGCATCCGCAGCATGCAGCGCGAGATGGCGCGCCGCCGCATGATGGCCGAGATACCGACCGCCGACGTGGTGGTGACCAACCCGACGCACTACTCCGTGGCGCTCAAATACAGCGAGAACAAGATGCGCGCGCCCGTGGTGGTGGCCAAGGGCTCGCATCTGATGGCGGCGAAGATCAAGGAGATCGCCAAGGAGAACAACGTGCCCATCCTCGAAGCGCCGCCGCTGGCGCGTGCGTTGCACAAGCACTGCGATCTCGGGACAGGCCATCCCGGAGGCGCTGTACACCGCCGTGGCCGAAGTGCTGGCCTATGTCTATCAGCTGCGCCGTTACCAGACAGCCGGTGGCGCATATCCGCAGGAGCCGCAGGAGCTGCCGGTTCCCAAAGAGCTCGATCCGGCGAACGCAGCGGTGTAGGTAGTTTTCCGACACCCCTGAATAGCCGCCGAAATCCCCCTCTATTCACGTCATCGATTTGACGTCCGTTTCAGATAATACGCACAAGAGAAGCGGTCTGCGCGGACCGCAAGAATGAGCTCAAGAGGTGCGTATGAACATGCTGGAAATCTTGAAGACCGCGATGTTGCGCGGCGGCGTGCGCGGCCTGGCAGGCCCCGTCCTGATCGTGATGATCCTGGCGATGATGGTGCTGCCGCTGCCGCCGTTCCTGCTCGACATCCTGTTCACCTTCAACATCGCGCTGGCCATCATGGTGCTGCTGGTGGCGATGAACACCACCAAGCCGCTCGACTTCGCCGTGTTCCCCACGGTGCTGCTGATCTCCACCCTGCTGCGCCTGTCGCTCAACGTCGCTTCCACGCGCGTGGTGCTGCTGCAAGGCCACACCGGCCCGGACGCGGCGGGCAAGGTGATCGAATCGTTCGGCCACTTCCTGGTCGGCGGCAACTACGCCGTGGGTATCGTGGTGTTCGTCATCCTGGTGGTCATCAACTTCGTGGTCATCACCAAGGGTGCCGGACGTATCGCCGAAGTGGGCGCGCGTTTCACCCTGGATGCGATGCCGGGCAAGCAGATGGCCATCGATGCCGACCTGAATGCCGGCCTGATCGGCGAAGACGTGGCGCGCAAACGCCGCGCCGAGATCGCGCAGGAAGCCGACTTCTACGGCGCGATGGACGGTGCCTCCAAGTTCGTGCGCGGCGATGCCGTCGCCGGCATCATCATCATGCTCATCAACATCGTCGGCGGCCTGGTGGTCGGCGTGATGCAGCACAATCTGGACCTGGCCACCGCGGCCACAGAACTACACCCTGCTCACCATCGGCGACGGTCTGGTGGCGCAGATCCCCGCGCTGGTGATCTCCACCGCGGCCGGCATGGTGGTGAGCCGCGTCGCCAGCGAAGACAACATCGGCCAGCAGCTGGCCAAGCAACTGATCTCCAGCCCGCAAGTGCTCATCCTGACCGCCGCCATCATCGGCATGCTGGGCATGATTCCCGGCATGCCGCATTTCGCTTTCCTGCTGCTGGCGGGTGCGATGGGCTGGTTCGCTTACTTCCTGTTGCAGCGTGCGAAGCTGGAAGAAGAAAAGGCGGCGGCAGTGGAAAACCCGGTGGTCGCGCCGAGTACCGAAGCGCCGGAAGCCAGCTGGGAAGACGTGGCACAAGTGGACGTGCTGGGGCTGGAAGTCGGCTATCGCCTGATCGCGCTGGTGGACAAGGCGCAGGACGGCGACCTGCTGCGCCGCATCAAGGGCATCCGCAAGAAATTCACGCAGGACATGGGCTTCCTGCCGCCCGCCGTGCATATCCGCGACAACCTCGATCTGCGTCCCAACGCCTATCGCATCACGCTGAAAGGCGCGGAGATCGGCAGCGGCGAGGCGTATCCCAATCTGTTCCTGGCGATCAATCCCGGCAACGTGAGCGGCGCCTTGCCCGGCACGCCGACCAAAGACCCGGCCTTCGGCCTGCCCGCCGTCTGGGTGGAGGCAGCGGTGCGCGAACAGGCGCAGGTCATGGGTTACACCGTGGTCGATGCCGGCACGGTGGTGGCGACGCACATGAGCCATCTCATCCACACTCACGCTGCCGAGTTGCTGGGCCGCCAGGAAGTGCAACAGTTGCTCGACCATCTCGGCAAGATCGCGCCCAAGCTGACCGAAGACCTCGTGCCCAAGCTGCTGTCGCTGACCACGGTGCAGAAGGTGATGCAGAACCTGCTGGACGAAGGCATGCACATCCGCGACATGCGCACCATCCTGGAGACGCTGGCCGAACACGCGCCGCAGACGCAGGACACCAACGTGCTGACCGGACTGGTGCGCATCGCGCTCGGCGCCGCCATCGTGCAGCAGTTCTACCCGTCGGCGCAGGAGCTGCAAGTCATCGGCATGGACAAGGAACTGGAATACGTGCTGGCGCAGGCGCTGCAGGCCGGCGGTTCGGCCATCGAGCCGGGCCTGGCCAACACGCTGTTGCGCGAGGCGCGCAACGCGACGCAGACGCAGGAACAGATGGGGCTGCCCACGGTGCTGCTGGTGCCGGGACATATCCGCGATCTGCTGGCGCGCTTCCTCAAGCGCGCGCTGCCGCAACTCAAAGTGATTTCGCATGAAGAAGTGCCGGGCTTCAAGACGGTACGGGTTACATCCATGGTAGGGGGTAGAGCATGAACGCCAGAAAATTTATCGCAGCCAGTTCGCGCGACGCACTGAAGCTGGTGCGCGTCGAGACTCGGCGAGGACGCCGTGATCCTGTCCAACCGCAAAGTGGCGGAAGGCGTGGAGATCGTGGCGGTGGCCGGTTCCGAGTTGGCGCACTTGAGCGAGACGCGAACGCAGGAGAATGCGGCCAAGCCGGCAGCGTCCCGGCAAGCTCTCGCCGCAGGGCGCGCATCAGGCGGCCACGCTGGGCGCGAAAGTGCTGGAGGCGAACACCAAGCGCGAGCATGCGGTGGTGCGCGAGACCAGGGATACGACGGCAGAACAGCAAACGCTGCTGTCCGAGATCAAGACCATGCGCAACCTGATGCAGGAACAGATGGCGCGCCTGTCCTGGTCGGACATGCAGCAGCGCGATCCCGCGCGCGGCGGCCTGTTGCGCGACATGCTCAATGTCGGCTTCAGCCCGATGCTGTCGCGCCAGTTGCTGGAAAAGATCCCCGCCGACGGCGGCCTCGACTGGCTGCGCCGCATCCTCGGCCACAACCTGCGCGTGGCGACAGTGCAGGAAGATGTGGTGGCGCGCGGCGGCGTGTATGCGCTGGTCGGTCCCACCGGCGTCGGCAAGACCACCACCACCGCCAAGCTGGCGGCGCGTGCCGTGGTGCGTTACGGCGCGGACAAGGTGGCGCTGGTCACCACCGACAGCTACCGTATCGGCGCGCACGAACAATTGAAGATCTACGGCAAGATCCTCGGCGTGTCGGTGCATGCCGTGCGCGATACCGAAGACCTGAAGCTCACCCTGTCCGGCCTGAAGCACAAGCATCTGGTGCTGATCGACACCATGGGCATGGGGCAGCGCGACAGCCGCGTGGCGGAACAGGCGCAGATGTTCGATGCGGTGGGCGTGCAGCGCCTGCTGTTGCTGAATGCCACCAGCTCCGGCGGCACGCTGGACGATGTGGTGAAGATGTACGGCGGCACCGGCGTGATCGGCTGCATCCCGACCAAGCTGGACGAGGCGGTGACGCTGGGCACGGTGCTGGATGTGGTGGTGCGCCACAAGCTGACCATGCACTACGTCGCCAGCGGCCAGCGCGTGCCGGAAGACCTGCACGAAGTGAATCTGGAATATCTGCTGCATCGCGTGTTCAAGGACGTGGGCAAGACACAGCACGGCGTTCGCCATGCAGGAAGCGGAACTGCCGGTGTTCATGGCCGGCATGGGCAAGCGCGCAGAGATGACGGGAGGCAATATGCGATCTGACTCTGTGCATGATCAGGCGGCCGGTCTGCGCCGCCTGCTGGCGCGCTCCAGCTCGCGCGTGGTGACGGTGGTCGGCGCGCGCGACGGACTGGGCGCGACCAGCATCGTGGTGAACCTGGCGGCAGTGCTGGGGAGCTCCGGCAAGGACGTGCTGGTGCTGGACGAGAACCTGTCGCAGGACAACGTGGCGAACACGCTGGCCCTGAAGGCGCGCTACGACCTGCTGCACGTGGTGCGCGGCGACAAGACCTGGCAGGACGTGATGCTGCGCGGCACGGAAGGCGTGCGCGTATTGCCGGTGGCGCGGGCGATACAGAGCCTGCGCGAAACTGGATGAGGCGCAGCGCGAGCGCTTGCTGGAGTCGCTGAGCGCCGCCGCACAGGACATGGATGTGGTGCTGGTGGATGCGGCGCGCGACGGGCATTCGGTCTGCGCCAGCCTGTCCGGCGACGAGCCGTTGCTGCTGGTGCTGAATGCCACCGCCAGCGGCATCACCGAAAGTTATGCGCTTGCTCAAGCAGATGGCGATGCATAATGGCAGGCAGGCGTTCGATATCGTGGTCAACAAGGTCGGCAGCGAACGCGAAGCGCTGGCGGTGTTCGACAATATGGCGCAGGTCGCGCGCCGCCACCTGCAGGTGCATCTGGAGTATCTGGGCCATATTCCGGTTGATGAAAAGCTCAAACGTGCGACACAATTGGGCCGCCCGGTGATCGAGGCGTTTCCGGCGGCGCCGGCGTCCTATGCGATGCGCGAGATCGCACAGGGTCTGTTGCGTGCGCCGCGGGTGGCGGATGAAGGGCATGATGCGCTGGGCAGCGTGATGCAGCGCCTGATGCGGCAGACGCGCCCGGCCAACAACATAATGGCGGTTCACCTATGAGAATCGCCACCAATCTTAAGACGAAGGCCATGTACACGCCGAACGGACTGAACGACAAGGAAGAATGCCTGAGGGAGTATGCGCCCCTGGTGAAGCGCATCGCGCATCACATGATGCTCAAGCTTCCCGGCAGCGTCGAAGTGGACGACCTGATCCAGGCCGGGATGATGGGCCTGCTCGATGCGGCCAGCCGCTACGACGAGTTGCGCGGCGCGCAGTTCGAGACCTATGCCGCACAGCGCATCCGCGGTGCGATGCTGGACGAATTGCGCGGGGCGGACTGGCTGCCGCGCAGCATGCGCCGCGACATGCGCCGCATCGAAGCGGCGATCAGCCGTCTGCAGCAGAAGCTGGGACAGGACGCCGAACGAGACCGAGATCGCCAAGGAGCTGGACGTGTCCCTGGCGGAATACCAGCAGATGCTGCAGGAAGCGCGCGGCGCGCAACTGCTGTATTACGAGGATTTCCACGGCGAGGACGACGAGGATTTCTTCGACCGCTTCGCGTTCGACAGCGACAGCAATCCGCTGGAACTGTTGCAGGACGAGCGTTTCCGCGAGCGCACTCATCCATGCCATCGAACGCCTGCCGGAACGCGAGCGCCAGTTGATGGGCATGCACTACGAGCAGGACATGAACCTGCGCGAGATCGGCGAAGTGATGGGCGTCTCCGAATCGCGCGTGTGCCAGCTGCATAGCCAGGCGGTGGCGCGGCTGCGTGCCTCGATGAAGGGATACTGATGGACAAGCTCAGCCTGTTCGGGATGCTGGTTGCGGTCGTCGGGATCGTCGGCGGGCAGCTGCTGGAGGGCGGCTCGGTCTCGGTGCTGCTGCAGGTGGCGGCATTCTGCATCGTGTTCGGCGGCACGATCGGCGCGGTGATGCTGCATCACCCGCTCAACGTGTTCATGACCGGCATCAGGATGGCAGGCTGGGTGTTCGTCACGCCGGTCATCGATACGCAAAAACTGGCGTACCAGATCACCGCCTGGGGCGGTGTCGCGCGCAAGGACGGCATCCTGGCGCTGGAAGCGCAGCTCAAGAACATCGACGACCCCTTCGTCTACAAAGGACTGCAGATGCTGGTGGACGGCAACAGCGCGGAGAAGATCCGCGAGGTGACTGGATGTCGATCTGCAAAGCTTACGAGACCCTGCGCTGGCAATCGGCGCGCGTGTGGGAATCGGCCGCGGGTTACGCGCCCACCATCGGTATCCTCGGTGCGGTGCTGGGGCTGGTGCACGTGATGCAGAGCCTGGGCGAACCGGCCAAGCTGGGAGCGGGCATCGCGGTCGCCTTCATCGCCACCATCTACGGCGTGGGCTCCGCCAACCTGTTGTTCCTGCCCATCGCCGGCAAGTTGAAGATCCTCATCGCGCAGCAGGTGAGCATGCGCGAGATGCTGATCGACGGCCTGTGCATGATCGCCAATGCCGAGAACCCGCGCTTCATCGAGAACAAGCTGAAGGGCTACGTCGCATAAGATGGCGCGCCGTCCGAAAAGAGCGGAGCACGACAATCACGAGCGCTGGATGGTCTCCTACGCCGACTTCATCACCCTGCTGTTCGCCTTCTTCGTGGTGATGTACGGCATCTCCTCGGTGAACGAGGGCAAATACAAAGTCTTCAGCGTCTCTGTCAATAAAGCTTTCGGTGCCAACGGCAATGCAGCAGAAGGCGGCACGCTGCACCTGAGCGAAGAAGAGATCTATTTCAAATCGCTGGTTGACCGGCGCAACGCGCGCCTGGCCGAAAAGCAGCGCAAGCAGAACGAGCGCATGCAGAACCTCGCCAGGAATCTCGACCAGGCGATGGCCCAGTTCGTCAAAAACGGACAGATGAATGTCACGCAGACCGGCCGCGGCGTAGAACTGGAGATCAATGCCAGCGCGCTGTTCAACCAGGGCGAAGCGGACATCCAGCCGGAAGCGAAGAAGACGCTGGCCGATGCGGCGCAGGTGCTGGCCGAGAACGAGTTCGCCATCGAAGTGGAAGGGCACACCGACAACCTGCCCATCAGCACCGCCAAATTTCCCTCCAACTGGGAACTGTCATCGGCACGCGCCTGCAGCGTGGTGCGCCTGTTCATCGAGCAGGGCATCGTTGCCAAACGCCTGACCGCCGCAGGCGCGGCGGACAATCACCCCGTGCTGCCCAACGACACCCCCGAAGGCCGCGCCCGCAACCGGCGCGTGACCATCACCGTGCTGGCACCCGAGCCGGAAGCGGAGCTGGCGCTAGCGACTCCGCCATCTACAGAGCAGCAATAAATCAGAATCGCAAAGTGAACCGCTTGGTCGCTGCCGGGCAGAGTAGATATATAGACCAAAATGCATATTGTTCTTTGTCTGGCGGTCAGGTAGCGTTCGTCTGTTATCGGCATAGAAGCGGCCACTGGCCGATGATTATGTCGTAGGTCTCAGATCGGCCAACAGGAGACATTGGCCCACGCCCGTACTATTACGCATATGCGGACAGTCGATTTTTTGGGGGCGCTGATGAATCAAATGGTTATCGAAAGTTTGCGCGCTGCCTTTTTGATTCTTCTGCTGTCTCAAACGGTGGTCGCTCGGGCCTCTGAATGTGGGCAACCCATTTCCGTTGATGCTGTAAAAAAATTGTCGGGTACCATAACCCTTGGCGATCTAGCAGCCAAGTTTGGAATGTGGTGCCAAGGCCACGGAGCTGTGAGTTGGTACAAAGGGAGCAAAGGAAAAGAAGTCTGGTTCTGGTGGAAAATGCCAAGCCACCCGGCAACCACTGATGCCGAGGGCATGAAGTATCAGGTGCTGATGGCATTTGAGGTACTGGCAAGTGATCCAGACGCACAACAAAACATTGTCTGGCCTCAAGAGTATGTTGGCAAAAACGTGTGTGATGTTTTTAGAGCGAATGGAATGCCGTGCCGCGAATAAAACTACAGGGCTATAAAATGCCTAACCTTGCGCTCAAGTTCGCCCCCTTTGGTCGCTGGGACGCACCTTCGGCGCGCCCCTTAGCCCCACGTTATGAGGCAAAGAAAAGAACATGGCATGAATAAAGGTCTGTTGGATAAATTTAAAATATTTATTGCAAGAAGGTTGCCATGGTTGGTAATTTCTATGTGGTTGGTAATTAATTTGGGGGCAGAGTTTATCCAACACACCTATTACACAGAAAAATCTCATGCTTCATCTCCAAGTAATGAATTCACTGTTTTTGAGTTTCATTCTGTAAGTGAATCAGGCCAAGCTCCTTATGGCGACTATCTTCTTATATCCAAGAAATCGCATATAAAAGACCCAGAAAATGCCATGGTAATATTTGCAGGATACTGTCGGAATCAACTCAAGTATTCATGGGTATCTAACGCAAAAATTGTTTTTTCTTGCCCAGTGAAAGATGCTGGAGAAATCAGAACGCTTGTGCAAAAGGTTTACGGTATTTCGATTGAAATGGTTACAGACAATGCCTCATAAGGAGCGGGACGGCGCAAAAGCGCAGCTCCTCAACTTCACGTTGAGTGTCCGCTATCGGGAATCTTCTATGACTGCTTTGGGTTAGGAAGCGACGTTCGAACCTCATCAATCCACAGGTTTTGAATGTCTCTTTTGAGGTGTATTTCAGCCGTTGAAGATAGCCGCCCAAATCCAAGCTCACCTCGAACGGAATAGATCAGTATTACTTTAGAGCACAGCGAGATTCGTTTAGACGCTGCCGAGCGTGCGGCTTGCGCTGGGCAGGTTGGGTTGGCCGTCTGCGCCGTACAGGCCGGCGGCGCTCTGGGCTGCGCTGTAGAGTACGCCGAGTGCTTGCTGGTTGTAGCGCAGTTTGATCTGGATTAGTTCGCCGTTGGTCTGGTTGAGACGCTGGACGTGCATCGCCAGTTGGCGGGCTTCATGCCATATCGGCAATCCCTGCGGGATGTTCCGTTTGAGCCATTCCACCGTGTCGCGCGTTTCTTGCGGCAGGAAACGCTGACGCGCTTCGGAAAGCGCGGTGATCTTGTTGGCGAGTTGTATCTTGGCTTCGGCCAGGGGCAGCAGTTCTTCGGTGTGCTGGCCGAGCAGGGTGCGTTGCTCGTTCTCAAGCAAAACGACGAATGCGCGCAAGGCGGCACATTCGTCGTTCAGGTTGGACAGAAACTCTGTCGTTGCAGTATCTGTCGGTTTGTCGGTCAATGCTTGCTCGCCGCAATCAGGTCTTGCACCGTGCTGATCAAGCGATCAGCCACCACGCCGGAGTTCACCTGGAAGCGCCCCTCTGCTGATGGCTTGTTTGATCTCGGCGACCTTGTTGGCATCCACCAGCGGGGTGCTGGCCATGCTGCTTTCGATGCTGCGCAGCTGCGCGGTGGTGGAACCCAGATGCACGCTGGTTCCGCTGTTCTCGGCTGGCGGCAGTCTGGTTGCCCGTCGGTGCGCGCCGCGGGGTTGCGCGAAGTCGCTTCCCCGATCTGGGAGGCGGGCAACGGCTTGCTGGTCTTTTCGATCTTCATGGGTATTCCCCTTTTCACTGACTCGGTTAGGTACTACATCGGCAAGTGATCGCTAAACTTTAGGGTGCTTTTAAACTGTTGTTAATTATAGTCTCTTCAGGGGCGCACTTCCACGCTGCCGTCCGCGGTCGCCGTGCCGCTGACGACCTGGCCGGAAGACATGCGCACCTGCACGCTTTGTCCTGCGGCGGCATTGTTGAGCGCCTGTCCCGCCGAGCGGATGGAGAACCCTGCACCGCGTACCCGCACTTCCGCCGTTTGTCCCTGGGTGACGACGAAGGGTGCGCGCAGCATGTCCTGGCGCAATACCTGTCCCGCGCCGATCGCAAACTTGAGTGTCTTGCCGATGGCCTGTGCCGGATCGGTCAGGATGCCGGGTTGTCCCAGTTCGCCGCTTTGCAGGCTGAAATCATTTGCGCTCAGCACCGTGTTCTGTGCCAGCGGCCGGTTGGCGACCAGCAGGTCGCTGCTGACCCTGATGTTTGCCTGCACGAAGATCGACCAGCCGGGCTTCTCGTTGCAGCGCACGCCGATGCTGGTCTTGCCCGATCAACTGCGAGCCGCCCGGCACAAAGGCTTCGAGCGCGTTGCAGGCGGGCAGTGACGATGCGGCGGTCGATGTCTTCCGACCTTGATGCTGACCTTGCCGGGCAGCGACTGCGTCTGGGCTTTTGCATAAGCCAGTGCTACCTCGCGTATCCGGGCATGGCTTTGCGTGTCCGCCGCCCAGACGGGTGCGGCGCAGAGCAGGAGCGCGATCAATGCGGGGCATAGCTTTTTCATGGCGACATTGTGCGACCGGCAGGGGTTTTCTAAAGGGGGAAATAAAACGGGTTTCTACCCTTAATCGGCAGATAGGGCCTGACACGCGCTGATTAGTATGCGAGTCGTGAGTAAAGCCTGGAAAGGCGGGAGGGTGCGATGAGCAGCAGGATAGACGATATGTTCCGGTTCCACCAGACGGCGCTGAATCTGCGCGCGGCGCGGCAGGAGTTGATCGCGTCCAACATCGCCAATGCCGATACGCCTAACTACAAGGCGCGGGACATCGATTTTGCCAGTGCCCTGCAAGGCGCATTGGGCGGGAGCGGCGACAAGCTGTCGGTGGCGACGACTTCGTCGCGCCATCTGTCGGGAGCGGCAGGCGACAGCGTGCTGGGTGCGCCGGTCATGTACCGCACGCCGTTGCAGCCGAGTGCGGACGGCAACACGGTGGATATGGATGTGGAACGGGCGCAGTTCGCCGACAACGCGTTGCGTTACGAGGCCAGCGTCCGTTTTGTCAGCGATGAAGCGAAAGACGTGTTGGCGGCTTTGCAAGGCTAGGTTTAAAGATTGCCTTTCTCGTTCGCTTCCTCGCACGCTTGCGGGAGAGGATTGAGGAGAGGGTAAAAGGAGAAACAAAATGTCACTATTTAATATCTTCAATATTTCCGGCTCCGCCATGACGGCGCAGTCGCAGCGCCTGAACGTGGTGGCGAGCAACCTGGCCAACGCCGACAGCGCCACCGGTCCGGACGGCAAGCCCTATCACGCCAAGCAGGTGGTGTTCAGCACCACGCCCATCGCCGGGCAGCCGGGCGCGGGGGTCAAGGTGTCGGCGGTGGTCGAGGATGCGTCGCCGATGAAGATGGTGTACGACCCCAAGCATCCGACTGGCGGATGCGCAGGGCTACGTGACCATGCCCAACGTGAACCCGGTGGACGAGATGGTGAACATGATCTCGGCCTCGCGCTCGTACCAGAACAACGTGGATGTGATGAACACCTCCAAGACCTTGCTGCTCAAGACGCTCACCATCGGACAATAAAGGAGATAGATAAATGGTCGCTTCCGTTCAAAACAACAGCTCCACCACCGCCGCGCAAGCTGCCTCGGCGGCAAGTTCGCAGGTGGGCGCGACGCAGGATCGTTTCCTGAAACTGCTGGTGACGCAGATGAAGAACCAGGATCCGCTCAATCCGCTGGACAACGCGCAAGTCACCTCGCAGATGGCGCAGCTTTCCACGGTGAGCGGCATCGACAAACTGAACGCCACGGTGCAGGCGCTGAGCGCCAACATGACCGCGGCGCAATCCTTGCAGGCCGCAGCCATGATCGGACATGCGGCATTGGTTCCCGGCAGCCAGATCGATCTGCTGAACGGCAAGTCGGATGCGGCAGTGGAACTGACCCAGCCGGCGGACAAGGTCACGGTGACGGTACAGGACGCCAATGGCAACGTAGTGCGCACCTTGCAACTGGGCGCGCAGGATGCGGGCGTCGTCGATTTCAAATGGGATGGCAAGGACGACACCGGCGCAACGGTGGCGAACGGCAGCTACAAGTTTTCTGCGACAGCCGAGTTGAATGGCAGCAAGAGTACGCCGACGACTTTGTCTTACGGTCTGGTGGGCAGTGTGTCGCTGACTCCGGACGGCGCCAAGTTGAGCATGGGTAGTCTCGGGGATGTCGGGCTGGATGCAGTCCGCAGGATTTTGTGATGAGTGTTGCGCCACGCGCGCGTGATCGATACTAACAGGAGGATGACATGGGTTTCCAACAAGGTCTGAGCGGTCTGAATGCGGCAGCCAAGAATCTGGATGCGATCGGCAACAACGTGGCGAACGCCACCACCGCCGGCTTCAAGGCGTCGCAGGCGCAATTCGCCGATGTCTATGCCAGTTCGCTGGCGGGTTCCGGCTCGGCCCAGGCCGGTCTCGGCACGCGGGTGGTGGCAGTGGCGCAGCAGTTCTCGCAGGGCAACATCACCGCCACCAACAACTCGCTGGACATGGCGATCAGCGGCGGCGGTTTCTACCGGCTGAACAACAACGGGGCGATCTCGTATTCGCGCAACGGGCAGTTCCAGCTGGACAAGAACGGCTTCATCGTCAACAGCCAGGGCCATCGGCTGACGGGTTACCTGCCGAATGCATTGGGACAGATTGTGGCGACCGCGCCTGCCGATCTGCAGATATCCACTGCCGACCTGCTGCCCAAACAAACCACCACGGTCAACGCCGGCCTCAATCTGGATGCGCGCACGACGATCATTCCGGCGGCGCCCGCATTCAACCCGACTAATGCAGCGACCTTCAACAGTTCCACTTCGATGACGGTGTACGACAGCCTGGGCGGCAGCCACGTGGCCTCGCTGTATTTCGCCAAGACGGCGGCGAACACCTGGAACACTTATCTGACCGTGGACGGCAACGCAGTGCCTGCGGCAGGAACGCCGATGACGGCGATGACCTTCAATACCAACGGCACGCTCGCGACACCGGTGACACCGGTGACGTCGGCGACATTCAATCCGACGCCGGCCGCGATCTCGTTGGCCGGTTCCTCGCTCGATGTGGCGGGCACGACCGCGACGGTCACCAGCACCGCCGGCTTGTCGGTGGGCGCGACGGTGAGCGGCGGCGGCTTCCCGGCAGGAACCACCATCACTGCGATCACCGGTCCCACCACCTTCACCACATCGGCGGCGGGCACCTCCGCTGCGACCGGCGTGACGCTGGCGGTGACCAATCCGGCCAGCGCGGCACCGCAGACCTTGAGCTTCAACTTCGCCAGCACTTCGCAGTTCGGCAGCATCTTCGGCGTCAACTCCCTGAGCCAGGATGGCTACGCCTCCGGCCGCATGACCGGCTTCAGCACCGGCGCGGACGGCATCATCTCCGGCCGTTACTCCAACGGACAGACCAAGACGCTGGGACAAGTGGTGCTGGCGAACTTCAACAATCCGCAGGGCTTGCAGCCCATGGGCGGCAACGGCTGGACGGAGACCGGCACTTCGGGCACGCCGCTGGTGGGCGTGCCGGGATCGGCCAGCCTGGGTACGTTGCAGTCCTCGGCGGTGGAAGATTCCAACGTCGACCTGACGGCCGAGCTGGTGAACATGATCACCGCGCAGCGCGTGTATCAGGCCAATGCGCAGATCGGTGAAGACGCAAGACCAGATTTTGCAGACCATCGTGAACCTGCGTTGATCGGGTTGAAGCAAGGAGAGTGACATGGACCGACTGATCTACACCGCGATGACCGGCGCTTCGCACACGCTGCAACAGCAGGCAGCGGTGTCGCAGAACCTGTCCAACACCAACACGCCGGGCTTCCGTGCCGCCATCGACACCTTCCGCAGCGTGCCGCTGGTGGGCGAAGGCCTGGCCACCCGCGCTTTCGTGGTGGACTCGACCTCGGGCACGGATTTCACGCCCGGCGTCATGCAGCCGACCGGACGCGCGCTCGATGTGGCGCTGGACGGCAAAGGCTGGCTCGCGGTGCAGGATGCCAACGGCAATGAGGCCTACACCCGCAACGGCAGTTTCCAGGTGTTGCCCAACGGCATCCTGCAGACGCGCGGCGGGCTGAACGTGATGGGCGATGCGGGACCGATCACCATCCCGCCCGACACGGAAGTGAGCATCGCCAAGGACGGCACGATCTCCACCGTGCCCAGCACCAACCAGAAGAACGGCGTGGTCGTGGTCGGGCGTCTCAAGCTGACCAATCCGCCGGAAGACCAGCTGGTGCGCGGCGAGGACGGACTGTTCCGCACCAAGGACGGCAACCCGGCCGATGCCGACATCAAGGTGACGGTGGCATCGGGCAACCTGGAAAGCAGCAACGTGAACATGGTGGAGTCGATGGTCAACATGATCACGCTGGCACGCCAGTTCGACACGCAGATGAAGATGCTGCAGACGGCGGACAACAACGCGAAGCAGGCGAGCACGCTGCTCAGCATCAACGGCTGATTTTTATAAAGGATACTCATCATGATTCGTTCCCTGTGGATCTCCAAGACCGGCCTCGAAGCGCAACAGACGCAGATGGACGTGATCTCCAACAACCTGGCCAACGTCAGCACCACCGGCTTCAAGCGTTCGCGCGCGGTGTTCGAAGACCTGCTGTACCAGAATCTGCGCCAGCCCGGCGCGCAGTCGTCGCAACAATCGCAGATACCGTCCGGCTTGCAGATCGGCACCGGCGTGCGTCCCGTCGCGGCCGAACGCATCCACACCCAGGGCAATCTGCAGCAGACCGGCAACAAGCTGGACGTGGCGATCCAGGGCAACGGCTTCTTCCAGGTGCTGATGCCGGACGGCACCACGGCCTATTCGCGCGACGGTTCGTTCCAGACCGACAACCAGGGGCAGATCGTCACCTCCAACGGTTTTGTGGTGCAGCCCGCGATCACCATTCCGGCCAATGCCACCAGCGTCACCATCGGTCAGGACGGTGTGGTCTCGGTCACGCAACCGGGAGCCGCGGCACCGGTGCAAGTCGGCAGCCTGCAGTTGGCGAGCTTCATCAATCCGGCCGGTCTGGAGAGCATGGGACAGAACCTGTATCTGGAGACCGCCTCTTCCGGTACGCCCAGCACCAACGTGCCGGGCACCAACGGCACTGGCACCTTGAGCCAGGGCTATGTCGAGACATCCAACGTGAACGTGGTGGAAGAGCTGGTGAACATGATCCAGACGCAGCGCGCGTACGAGATCAACTCCAAGGCGATCACCACTTCGGACCAGATGTTGCAGAAGCTGTCGCAGATTTGAGGTGCACCATGCGTAATACAAGCAGTGTAATCGGGATGATGGCGACAGCAGTGCTGCTGGCGGCGTGCGTGCCCTCCACCAACATCAAGCAGCCGTTGACCGCGCGCGCCGAGCCGAAGCCGGTGGCGGTGCCGGCAGGCAATGGCGCGATCTTCCAGGCGGGCGTGAACGAGCGCCCCATGTTCGAGGATCGGCGCGCGCGCAACATCGGCGACGTGCTCATCATCAACATCGTCGAGACGACTGCGGCAACGGGCAAATCCAGCAGCAGCGAAGGCAACAGCGGCAGCATCGCGCTGAGCACGCCCACGGTCACTGCCGGTGCAGCGGGCACAGCCGTGGAGTTTCCGATGGGGGTATCCGGCAACACCGCGGTGAAATCCGCCAACACCAGCGCCAGCACGGGCAGCAATACCTTCACCGGTTCCATCAGCGTGACGGTGATCGAGGTGCTGCCGAACGGCAACCTGCGCGTCTCCGGCGAGAAACAGGTGGCGATCAAACACGCCGAAGAGTACGTGCGCTTCTCCGGTGTGGTGAATCCAGCCACCATCAGTGGTAGCAACACCGTGCAGTCCACCCAAGTGGCGGATGTGCACGTCGAATACAAGGGCGCGCAGAACATCGATGCGGCGGCGGTGACCACCATGTTCAACCGCTTCTTCTTCTCCATTCTGCCGTTCTAAGGAGGCCGTATGAACAGCTTGCTCAAATCATTCGTCCTCGCCGCGCTGATGTGCATCTCGCTGGCGGCTTCCGCCGAACGCATCAAGGACCTGGCCACCGTGCTGGGCGTGCGCGAGAACCAGTTGCTGGGCTACGGTCTGGTGGTCGGCCTCGACGGCAGCGGCGACCAGACCACGCAGACGCCGTTCACGGTGCAGAGCACCGTCACCATGCTGGCGCAGATGGGCATCACGCTGCCGCCCGGCACCAGTCTGCAATTGAAGAACGTCGCAGCGGTGACGGTGACGGCTTCGTTGCCGCCGTTCTCGCGTCCCGGCCAGACCATCGACATCACCGTGTCGTCCATCGGCAATGCCAAGAGCTTGCGCGGCGGCACCTTGCTGATGACGCCGCTGAAAGGCGCGGACGGCCAGGTGTATGCGATGGCGCAAGGCAACCTGCTGGTGAGCGGCGCGGGCGCCGCGGCCGGCGGTTCCAAGACGGTGATCAACCATCTGAGCGTGGGGCGCATCCCCAGCGGCGCGACGGTGGAGCGTTCCGTGCCGACGGTCCTGGGGCAGGGCGAATATATCTATCTCGAATTGAACAGCGCCGACTTCACCACGGCCGCGCGCCTGGCGGATGTGATCGACCGCGAAATCTCGCCCGACACCGAGATCGCCACCGCGCTCGATGCGCGCACCATACAGGTCAAGGCGCCGGAGGGGAATGCGCGCGTCGTGTTCATCTCGCGCATCGAGAACCTGCAAGTGGATGCGGCAGCGGCCATGGCCAAGGTCATCGTCAATGCGCGCACCGGTTCGGTGGTGATGAACCAGCATGTCGCGCTGGACGACTGCGCGGTGGCGCACGGCAACCTCACGGTGGTCATCAGCGCCGAGAATACGGTGAGCCAACCCGGGCCGTTCGCGCAAGGGCAGACCGCGGGCGTGACCAATGCCAACATCGAGATCAAGGCGGACAAGGGCAACCTGCTGCACCTGAAGCGCGGCACGGATCTGGGCGATGTGGTCAAGGCGCTCAACTCCATCGGCGCGACACCGCAGGACATGCTGGCGATCCTGCAGGCGATGAAGGCGGCGGGCGCGTTGCGCGCGGAACTGGAAGTCATCTAGACATCATGGCGCTCCCCGGTACCGACATCGGCAGCTTGGCCATCGACACCCAGAGTCTGGACAAGCTGCGCCTGCAGGCCAAGCAGACGCCCGACCAGGCGCTGAAGGCGGCGGCGCAGCAGTTCGAGACGGTGTTCCTGAACATGATGCTGAAGAGCATGCGCGAAGCGACCCCGCAGGAAGGCATGTTCGATAACGAGCAGACCAAGATGTTCACCGGCATGCTCGATCAGCAACTGGCGCAGAGCATGTCGTCGCGCGGGCTGGGGCTGGCGGATGCCATGGTGCGTCAGCTCAGCCGCACGCAAGCGGACAGCGCACCGACCCCAGCGGCAACGCACGCGGCGACACCGGCGGTGGCAACACCGGCAACAACACCGATCGTGGCAACGCCGACAGCGACCACACCGGCAGCGCCATCGAACGCAGTGCCTTCCGCATACAAGGCAGAGGTGCAGCAGGAGTTCGTCGACCGGCTGCGGCCGCATGCCGAGCGGGCCAGCCGCACCACGGGCATCCCCGCCCATCTCATCATGGGGCAGGCCGCGCTGGAAAGCGGCTGGGGCAAGCGCGAGATCAGGATGGCGGACGGCAGCGACAGCCACAACCTGTTCGGCATCAAGGCGGGCAAGGATTGGAACGGCAAGGTGGCCGAAGTGACCACCACCGAATACCACAACGGCGTGGCGCATAAACAGGTGGAGCGTTTTCGCGCCTATCCCTCCTACACCGAAGCATTCCAGGATTACGCCAGGCTGCTGGGCGACAACCCGCGCTATGCCGGGGTGCTGGACCAAGGCGATAGCCGGGGGTTTGCGCAGGCTTTGCAGCAAGCCGGATACGCCACCGACCCGCGCTATGCGGACAAACTGGTGGGCGTGATCGGCAGTGTCAGGGCGCGGGCCTAAAGTTTTTTTATTTAGTGCCGATAGCTGAGCTATGTAAAGCTGCCTACCGGCAAAAGGATTCGATATGGGCACAGGTATCTACGGCATCGGGGTAAGCGCGCTGAAGACGGCGCAGGCGGGCATCAGCGCGACGTCGCACAATATTGCCAACGCCAACACCGTGGGTTTCTCGCGGCAGGAGATCATGCAGACTGCCGCACTTCCGCAGAACACCGGTGCGGGATATTTCGGGCAGGGGGTCGATGTGACGAGCGTGGTGCGCCGTTACGACCAGTTCCTGGGCGCGCAGATGCTGGAGGCGCAGACCCAGTCTTCCAACCTGAACACACAGTTGGGCCTGTCGCAGCAATTGAGCAACCTGCTGGGCGATGCCAACGGTGGCCTGACGCCGACATTGCAGAATTTCTTCAGCTCGGTGAACGCGGTTTCCAACGCGCCCGAATCCATCCCCGCGCGCCAAAGCATGATCGGCAGCGCGCAATCGCTGGTGAATCGCCTGCAGTCGCTGGATCAGCGCATGAACCAGATACGCGACGGCCTCAACAGCCAGATCTCCAACAGCGTGACCCTGGTCAACAGCTACGCCAAACAGATCGCCGCGCTGAACGACAATATCGTGCAACAGCAAGGCAAGAACCCTGGGCAGCCGCCGAACGACCTGCTGGACCAGCGCGATCAGCTGATCAACCAGCTCAGCCAGGAGATCCGCGTCTCGACGCTCAAGCAGACCGACGGTTCGCTGGACGTGTTCATCGGCAATGGCCAGTCGCTGGTCATCGGCAACCAGCCTTCCACTTTGCAAACCGTCAACTCCGCCACCGACCCGACCGCGCTGGAGGTGGCTTATCTGAACAATAACGGCGGCGTGAGCCGCATCCAGCAGAGCGCTTTGCAGGGCGGCAATCTGGGCGGCTTCATCGGATTCCGCCAGAACGTGCTCGATCCGGCAGTGAACGCGCTGGGACGCATCGCGCTGGGATTGGCGGACTCGTTCAACCAGCAACATCAGCAGGGCATGGACCTGAAGGGTGCGCTGGGCGGCAGCTTCTTCACCATGGCAGTGCCGCGCGTGACGACCGCCACCGGCAACGTCGGCAACAGCGTGCTGACGGCGACCATCAACAGCACTTCCGCGCTGACCGGCAACGACTACAGCGTGCAGTTCGACGGCACGAACTACAACGTCATCAACACCGCCTCCAACACCGTGATGCAATCGTTCACCCCCGCGCAACTGACCGCGGGGCAGGCGCTCGCCGGCACCGGCATCACGCTGCAACTGACCGCAGGCTCGGTGGCGAACGCTTCCGGCGACTCATTTCTGGTTCGTCCCACCGTGGCCGGTGCGAGCAGCCTCGCACTCAGCGTGACCGACCCGAGCCGGATCGCGGCCGCGTCGCCCATCCGTTCCAATGCACCGACGACCAACGTCGGCACGGGCAACATCGCTGCGGCGAGTGTGGTTCCAGGTTTGCCGCTGAACGCGAACTTGCAGCAACCGGTCAGCATCACGTTCAACAATCCGCCGACCACGTTCAACGTGACGGGCGCGGGCACCGGCAATCCGGTCAACGTTCCCTATACGGCGGGTGCTGCGATCAGCTACAACGGCTGGACGACGCAGATCAGCGGCACGCCAGCGGCGGGCGATTCCTTCACCGTGGCGCAGAACACCAATGCGAGCACCGACGGCAGCAACATCCTGAAGCTGGCTCAGTTGCAGACCGCCAACACGATGGCGAACAGCACGACCAGCTATCAGGGCGCCTACGGGCAGTTGATCAGCCAGGTGGGGACCCAGACGCGCGAACTGGATGTGACCAGCAAGGCACAGACCAGCATGCTGGGCCAGATAAGCAAGTCGGCGCAGGCGGTGTCCGGCGTCAATCTGGACGAGGAAGCGGCGAACCTGATGCGCTATCAACAGGCGTACCAGGCGGCGGCCAAGGCGCTGACGATTGCCAACACCATGTTCGATGCCTTGCTGGCTCTTGGAAAGTAGAGGGGAAACCATGCGTATCAGCACCAGCACACTGTATAGCGAAAATATCTCCACCCTGAATAGCCTGCAGGTGCAGATCGGGCAGACGCAGCAGCAGGTCTCGAGCGGCAGGCGCATCCTGACTCCCGCGGACGATCCCGCCGCTGCGGCGCGGGTGGTGGAGCTCAACCAGTCCGACGCGGCGAACACCCAGCTTGCGACCAACCGCTCCGCGGCACTGAACATGCTGTCATTGTCGGAAGGCATCCTGCAAAACGTGACGTTGCTGCTGCAGGACGCCAAGACGGTCGCGGTGAATGCGGGTGGCGGAACGCTGAACCAATCGGACCGCCGTTCGCTGGCCACCGAATTGCAATCGCGTTTTCAGGAACTGATCGGGCTGGCCAACAGCACCGACGGCAGCGGCAACTATCTTTTCTCCGGCGCGCAGGGCAGCGTGCAACCTTTCGCCAACACCGCAGCCGGCGTGCTCTACCAGGGCGACGATGTGAAGCGCAACGTGCAAGTGAGCGCAACGCGCCAGATAGCCAGCACCGATGTCGGCTCGGATATGTTCATGCGCGTGCGCAACGGCAACGGCACGTATCTCGCCGCTCCGGGTACCAACACTATCAGCCTGGGGCCGAACACCGGTAGCGGCGTCATCAGCCCCGGCATGGTCACCAACCCGGCGCTGTATAACGGCAACAAATACCAGGTCGCATTTACCGTGTCCGCTGCCGTGCCGCCGGTCACCACCTACAGCGTCACCGATGTGACCACGGTAGCCCCGCCCGGAGTCGCTGTGGCAGGCATGAGCAACAAGCCGTACGTCAGCGGACAAGCCATCAGCTTCAACGGCATCCAGTTCGATGTGACCGGCGCGCCCGCTAATGGCGACGTGTTCAATGTCACCCCCAGCACCAACCAGAGCGTGTTCGCCACCATCACCAATCTGATCAACACGCTCAACGCCCCCGTTGCCACCGGCAACGTCGTGTCGAGTACCGCATTCCGACAGGGCTTGAGCGATGCGATGGGAAATCTCGATCAGGGCTTGAACAACATCCTGGGCGTCCGCGCCACCATGGGCTCTCGCATGCGCGAGATCGATGCGCTGAACACCACCGGCGACGAACTGAGCCTGCAATACAAACAGACCCTGTCGCAGATACAGGACACCGACTACAACAAAGCCATCAGCGACCTGACCCAGCAGCACATGATCCTGCAAGCGGCGCAACAGTCGTTCGCGCAAGTGGCGAAGATGTCGCTATTCAACTACATGTAAGTATCTTCACTGACGAAGCGGCGCGCAGATCTTGCGCGCCGTTTTTATTTGGCCCGGGGACCGAAGCTACATCCCAGATGAATAACAGTTAGGGAAAAAGTGCGGGCAGTAATTGAAGAAAACTGCTATTACAATTTTCACAACGATATCTGACTTCCACAACATCGACATTTGTAAACCTGCGCACCAGTATCGCTAGTGGGATGCGTACTAAATTGGATATTGCTCCGTGGTCTGGCGCGACCTCAAATGAGCCACAGCTTTCACAGCTAGGTAACATCCCGAAAGGATCACCACCCAAAGGTTGAGGTGAATTAGATGCACTACCCGTGGCCGACGATTTCACGATATGCCTAACATGAAGCTAGGTCCCTCTCGAATGTGAGGTTAGGCTTGATTTTCGGAGAGCCAAGCTATTACCTCAACAACATTTTTATCTGGCGGAAATACAGGGTAAAAGCACTTCTTAATCACGCCATCTTTAAGAATGAACGTCAGCCTTTTGATCAGTTTTAAACCGCCAACTTCAAGTAGAGGTAATTTCAAAGCTGAGGAAAAAGAATGATCAGCATCGCTCAAAAGTAGATAGGGCAGCCCCAAACGATTAGAGGCTTCTTTTTGTGCTTCTGATGTTTGAGTGCTTATTCCGTAAACGCCAACGCCATAACGTTTTAGTTCAGCGTGATTGTCACGGTACGAACATGTTTGTGGCGTACATCCAGCAGCACCGGGAATTTGAACCCAGCCTTCGGGGATGGCAACTCCGGGACGACCTGTCATTGGATAGCAGAAAATTACGTTCCAACCGGGCAAGCTGAATAGATTGATTTCTTGATCATCGGTTGACCATAGGGAAACGTTGGGAATCCGCATGTTTTCCAAATGCTCACACGCACCATCGTCTAAAGGAATTGGCAAATCCGAAGGAATGGAAAAAATTACATCTGGTGGAGGTTGAGTATTTTGCATCGTGATTATCCAAAGAGCCTAACGTAAAGTTGAGGGGCGCCGCGCTTTTGCGGCGTCCCGCTCGAACGCCGGGTTGGGTATCTTCATGGCTAACACCCTTTAGAAAAATACCAGACTGTCGGCTGGCCCTGTGTATCATGAAATGGAAGCCACCCTGAGAATGGCTTCGGCTTCGCAGGACGCTCTTCTCCGTCGCATTGGGGTTTGCTATGGGATTTGACCTTCACCCAAAGCCTGCCATCAATGCGTTTGAATGCCAGAACCTCTGTTGGTATATGCGAGTTGTTATCAACCCGTATTGATTGGGTATTCGCAGAAGCCTCAGGAGCAGCAATCACAGGTACTGGGTAACCAGTACGCAAATAGGCTAGGTGGTTCTTCAGTATTATTTCGACAGGCAAGAAATCCGCCTTATTTTTGACCTCTACCCAAGCAGTACCCTTTTCCAGCACTATTTCAAACCACTCCCCTTTGTGATTTAGAACGATCGCACCGCTTTCTAGTATGGGTAACTTACTATGGCTCACAACTGAGTCTGTGGTGCTATCTTCAAGAACGTCAGCGACGTATTCACACGATTCACCTTCTCCAGAATACGACCGTCGCGGTTGTGCGATGTAAATCTTGCCGTACGGTTTCGTGCTAACCGGCGACTTGAAAATTGGGATATCCCGTGGCTTGAATTCATTGCAGGGTTCAGCGCCTAAGACTTCAGGCAACATGAGGATGCCAACAATACCATCGGTGTGGCTAAAATACCCAAACGATGAAGTTGAAAAAACAAGTAGGGCCAATGCTAGTAAATTTTTCATCTGAGATACCCAACGTAAAGCTAACCGGCGCTGCGCGGCTTTATCGCGCAGCGTCCAGCGACCGAAGGGAGCGAGGTTGAGCGCCGGGTTAGGCATCTGCTTTCGCGCTCAACGTGAGCATGATGACTTTCCCTTCTTTGAACTGGTAGTGCGCTGTGTACTGATCGTGGTCGAGTTTGATCCACCACTTGTAGCTTTTGGATCCAGGTTCACCGGCACTTGCCTTGTATGGAATCTTGTCCACTGCGCACGCGCTCTCAGCTTCATCAAAAGTCTCAAAGAGTTGGAGGTTGAGTAGCGAGCGATCAATGGCTGAAAAACCTTCCCGCGGGACAAGGTAGATGAATACAACATCAAGTACTTGGTCTTTGTTGAAGCGAAATTGGAAGCCTGCTTCCTTGCTTGCCGCCCAGTACAGGTCGTCAATGTTCTCGTGTGAGCGGTCGAAGTCGTAGGTAACCGACATGTCGAAGTTCTCCAAAACTTCGACCACTTGTTCGTCTTTTAGCGCTTTGCCGAGTAGTGCGGTGAATTGCATTTTCAGATGCCTAACGTAAAGGTAAGGGGCGCGCGTTAGCGCGTCCCGCTTGACCGCCGGGTTAGGGCGGGAATAAACAAGGCAGCAATTAGTGCCGCAACATTAAAGCAGGCGACGAAAACAAACAGCCAACTGTAGGAGGAGAACAACCCAACGACCTGTGAACGGCCAGCACTAGCAGCGCGAATAAGCGCTGCCTTAACCTCTGGTGAATCGCACGAAACGCAATTGACGCCATTCGGCAAAACCTCCGCAAAAGTGACGAGCGTAGGTGCCAGCGCGAAGAACACAACCGCAACGTTTGCCAATAACACGATGCCAATTAGAAGCCAGCGAATCTTGCCCATAAGAGCCCTAACGTGCAGCTAAGGGGCGCGCCGAAGGCGCGTCCCAGCGACCAAAGGGAGCGAACTTGAGCGTAGGGTTAGGCCACATTTGCATACCTCGAATAGTCTGCTTCATAGACGCTTAGTATGTCAGAGCCCACAACTTCATATTCCCCTTCCATTTGGTGATGGAACGCGATGACTTCATTTCCATCACGCCAGCGGATGCCCCACATTTCGTCTCCACTTGAAGAGCCGAAGAAAATGAAAGGCGTGAGATCAAGCGTTGGCCAAGTTTTCTTGAACTCACTCCAGCAGAATTCCGTCATCGACTTGAGAGAACCGATGAAGTCCTCTTCAGTGAGGGAGAAGAGGTACTTGGCGTTCCCTTTGTCTTCCCTGAAACCATCGCACTGGAGATACAGATTGCGGAGTTGCTCTGGAAACTTTACACCCAATGCAGTTTCAACAGCCGCGATCTGATCGTCAGTTGCTGCGGGGCTAAACGTTCCGTTGGGAAAGAGTCTCTTGAGCATCAATGTGTTTCCCATGTGGCCTAACGTGCAGCTAAGGGGCGCGCCGAAGGCGCGTCCCAGCGACCGGAGGGAGCGAACTTGAGCGTAGGGTTAGCTCTCATTGCCGCGAAGAAGGATTTCCAACTTTCCCGATGCCTCGGTTGCTCGTCGTACGAAGCCTTGCTGACACATCGGGTCACAGGCGCTGAGTTGCATCGCATCAAAGTAGACATAGACAGAGGCGAATTCGGTGGAGGCATTCATCAGGCGCTTTGAGAGCTTGAGGGTGCTCTCGTCTCGAACTGAGAAAACCTTGCCGGAACAATGGCCCAGAAACTCTTGCTGATTTTTGATGCCTGATGTGAGAGCAGAAAGTTGTTCCTTCTTGAAGCGGCCATCCTGCATTGCATTAAGAGCTGGCTCAAGAGTTTTGAAAAGGTATGCCGTAGCTTCTGGAATTGCATTTGTGCAGGTGGAACCGAATCGTTGAATTTGCTCAGCCACATCCTTTTGCTTCTGGGCAGATGCTTCAGTCCGGATTTCGGCTCCCTTGTAATAGAGATAGGTGAGCAGCCCCGTAATCGCGACAAGAAGCAGCACCACCCCAACAACAGTGCCCCAGAGAAACGTTTTTGTTTTAGATTCCATTCCTGGCCTTTGTTATTTGAGCTAACGTTAAATTAAGGGGCGCGCGCAGCGCGTCCCGCTTGAATGAAAGGTTAGGCTAGCGATATACAAGCAGCACATAACCAATGTAAACCATGCCAAAGAAAACCAGCAGGCCAGCAAGACCTGCTACCGCAATAAATTGAGCCACAAATTTGAGGGGTGATTTTTGACTGTAAAGTTGGTCATGTGCCCACAAAGAAAAGCCAATGGCCAACAATGAGCCAATTGAAAATAGAGCGGTTCCGATGATTCCGGCATCAATGGTTGGGGCATCCGCTTTTAGCCACCATGTGTACGAGTGCTCGACAAAGCTTCTCACAAGTACGCACTCAAGCGCGACAATCAGGAAAGATATGAAGAGACCAATACGGATTTTCATAGCGCCTAACGTGCAGCTAAGGGGCGCGCCGAAGGCGCGTCCCAGCGACCAAAGGGAGCGAACTTGAGCGTAGGGTTAGGCACTTTACTCGAACCCATGACTCATTCCAACGAGCTCAGCGAAGACCCAAACATTACCCTTGGTGTAAGTTTCCGGTTCTTCACCACCCCCTAAGAATGGATACGGATTTGGGATATAAACCTGTTCGGCTTGCAGAGGCCCAAGCCGTTCTTGAATGGCCGCTTGATGCCCAGGCTTCAGTACGTACTCGGTGAAATCCACATCAGAAAGAACTGCGGCATCAAATGCGGCGACAGATTCAAATTTTCCATAGCTCTTGTATGCCTGCCGAAATGGATAAAGCACGGCATATTCATTACTTTTCTCATCGTAGAGAAAGAAATGGCCAAGGCCTGAATAGCCAACAACATGAGTGAACGCCGGCAACTGCGACTCCCAACAGCCGAGAGCAGAAATTGGTTGCGAAGACTGGAGTAGTGAATAGAGCATTCAGTTGCCTAACGTCGAAATTAAGGGGCGGTGCGCGGCAGCGCAGCGTCCCGCTTGAATGATGGGTTAGAGGTTTGCATATTAATCTCCACTCCCTGCATCTCCGCCTCCTCTGACCAATGAGAATACTTGCCACGAGGTAAATATATAAACGAGGGTGGCGAGTATAGAAATGGCCAGCACCAAAACGTTGATAGGCATTGGCAGAGCTATTTCAAAATTTGCCAAACTAGTTAGAGCTAAAAGAACTGGTCCGGGCAAGAAAAGTTTCCGCATACGAGCTCGACGGAGATCAATTAGTGGTTCCATAACCATCGTCCTAACCTCTAACGTGCAGCTAAGGGGCGCGCCGAAGGCGCGTCCCAGCGACCGGAGGGAGCGAACTTGAGCGTAGGGTTAGAACTCATTGCTACGTTTTAACCTTTCGCTAGTTTCAAATAGTAGTTCTTGGCGTTCCTTGAAATCTAGAATTCTCATTTGCTTTCCGGCGGCAAGGTTCTTGAGGAAGTACACCACATCTTCTTGATTGAACCAAGTCTTTGCAACGAGTTTTGGTGGAGTTGGCTCCATATCAATTACAACATACCGGTTGGCAGAGTGGCGATAAAAGCCAACTGGTATCTCGATGCCAGTTGCTTCGCAGTACTCTTTAATTCGATCTGAATATTTTTCGGCCATATTCGGGGGTGAGTTCTAACGTGTAGCTAAGGGGCGCGCCGAAGGCGCGTCCCAGCGACCGGAGGGAGCGAACTTGAGCGTAGGGTTAGGCTTGGTTATTGTCATTTCTTGCCTTGGCAATTGAATTTTGTAATGACAATAGTAAACCACAGACAAGTGCTGGCAAAGCTACAAAAACAAGACCAATAGCAGATTTGGACGGTGGTTGAATATCTAGGATGGCAAAACTACCGAGCATGCCAGCACCCACTGCGCCAACTAAAAAACACCAGCGAATAACAGCGGCCCTGCGGGGGTTCTTCAGTGTGTGAGATAAAACTGCGAAGGCCAAACCACCCAGAACAATTGCCGATACTAATGCGCCGGAAAGATCTGAAATATGCATATGCCTAACGTGCAGCTAAGGGGCGCGCCGAAGGCGCGTCCCAGCGACCGGAGGGAGCGAACTTGAGCGTAGGGTTAGGCGTTGAAATACATCTTCACGAAGCTCCATGTTGACCGTATTCCCTTTCTTAAAAATAGATGCGATCACTTCCACCCAATGCCCTTTCTCAAAAACCTCGTGAAAGTTAGCACCATAAAATACTGCGCCAACAGTTGAGCCTTTGATAAAACCAGAACCCGAAAGGGCCGCAAAAACCTCAGCAAGATTATCTTTGTTGCACTGCTCTTTCAGTGTTTCGGGCAAGCCCTCAACGTTGCAATAGAGGCGCAAACAAAGTTGTGCTGCCTCATCATAAGATAACCCATCAACAAAGGCTTCTTTGATGTAATCCAGCAAATTCATGGTCAATGCCTAACGTGTAGCTAAGGGGCGCGCCGAAGGCGCGTCCCAGCGACCAAAGGGAGCGAACTTGAGCGTAGGGTTAGAACTCTTGGCGATAAAAGTCTTCATGAATTTCTACAACCTCACAGTCTTCAATCAAGTCGAACTCAATGTAACCTGCGTGCTCGGAGAAAACGGCAGCTTGCCGCTTTTCTGGGCGAATGATGGCAAAGGAACCAGTGATCCGATGCGTTAAGCCGTAAGGGTAACGTACTTCAACGCGGCTAGACATTGAGAAGTCGTAGGCAGTTAATCCTTTGCTTCGAATGTCGGCTTCAGGCCGACCAAGCTTAACCGCAAGCTCGGCTGCCCATTCATTGAGAACTTCTTTCCAGGGTCTAATCGGTTTCATGGGTTCTAACGTGTAGCTAAGGGGCGCGCCGAAGGCGCGTCCCAGCGACCGGAGGGAGCGAACTTGAGCGTAGGGTTAGGCTTGGTTATTGTCATTTCTTGCCTTGGCAATTGAATTTTGTAATGACAATAGTAAACCACAGACAAGTGCTGGCAAAGCTACAAAAACAAGACCAATAGCAGATTTGGACGGTGGTTGAATATCTAGGATGGCAAAACTACCGAGCATGCCAGCACCCACTGCGCCAACTAAAAAACACCAGCGAATAACAGCGGCCCTGCGGGGGTTCTTCAGTGTGTGAGATAAAACTGCGAAGGCCAAACCACCCAGAACAATTGCCGATACTAATGCGCCGGAAAGATCTGAAATATGCATATGCCTAACGTGGAGCTAAGGGGCTGCGCGCTTTTGCGCAGTCCCGCTTGAGCGTAGGGTTAGCCCTTGTAACGGTGAACAATGCGAAGGTTGCTGCGACATAACTCTGCATGAACTTGCTCCTCAACTTTAACGTCATCGCTCCAGAAATCGACTAAAGCCCCTTCCCACAATAACAAGGTCGCCGCTTTTGAGCTAGGGTATAGATATGCCGTCCAGTCACGCTCTAAAATCAGGGCGATAAGTTCAATCGCATCTGATAACTCGCCAGGCTCGAAAAGGAACCCAGGCGCGTCAATGATTGGTCGGTTTTCACCATGCCTTAAGCGAATATCTGATGTTGGCTCAACCTCGAATTCTGAGTCGTATATCCAATCGTGAATTTGCAGAAGGCAACCTTTGAAATCGCCGAGCGATTTCGCGAGCGCTTGAACAAAAGGAATTATCTCTTCTTTCGAGGTCGGTGGCGCAAACTGTATGTAATGGACACCACTAGAAAGTTCACGTCCGTATGGTGTCTCAACCACAGCGTGCTGTTGCAACCACTCTGAACATTCTTTTTCCGTGATGCACTTCATGGCAGGGGCTAACGTGGAGCTAAGGGGCGCGCCGAAGGCGCGTCCCAGCGACCAAAGGGAGCGAACTTGAGCGTAGGGTTAGAGCACTTAGCTTACTCAAGCGGGGCATTACAAACATAACAGCGCTCTCCTGGTAAACGAAAATCAAAAACGGACATCCCTCGAAAAACCTGATGCCTGCGGCAACTTGGAACTGGGCACCGAACGGACAGAGCGTAACCAACCAGAACCAGCCCGCCGACCAAAGCCAACCAAGCGTGCCACTCTAGGGCAACTGAAGAATTCAAAGCCGCAGGCTCTCGAAGCAAAACATGAAGCGCAATTAAAGCAGCCTCAACGATAAGAAGGACGACTAGGCGAGTTTTGTGTGTAGCCATATTCTGTGGGCTCTAACGTAAAATTAACCGGCTCCGCGCTTTTGCGGAGTCCGGGTTGAATGTCGGGTTGGGCGGCGGGCCGTCATTTCTGCCCGCTCACCATTAACCCTGCATGTAGTTGCCGCAGGTATTCGCGTTCCTTCTTCCGGTGCTTCCAACTCATAAGTGAGCCGTTCGGGAAAAGTGCTGCATCGGGGTTGTCGATCTTGATGTAGTCGGGAAATGACTTGGTGTGATCGTTCTGCTTGTTCAACATGATGACCGTGCGATCATTATGCAAGAAGACCTTGAAGAACTCATCAAGGTTCATTGGCGCTTCCCGCTCGAACAACAACCGTGTTGTCTCGATACGGTCGATGATGTGTCCCCGGCAGAGTTGCCGGGGCAACTTGTTCTTGTTGAAATCCACGGTCGCCAAGAGGTCGAGAGCTTGTTTTGTGATGCCCACGACTCGCCAGCCGTAATCCTCGATACCCATTATGGCCGTCTGGATCGTCGTAAGGCGGCCACCATGAAAGTCTTCTGGACAAGCGCGCTTGGCGTTGAACAGTGCGACGTACAGCCCATGTAGCGCTTGTCGCAGAGTCGGATCAGTTGCCAGTCTCATCTAGCCGCCCAACGTGCAGCTAAGGGGCGCGCCGAAGGCGCGTCCCAGCGACCGGAGGGAGCGAACTTGAGCGTAGGGTTAGGCTTCATGTTCAATGGAAAGCGGATTTATGCCGAACCGATTGGCTCCGGGCGTCCCTTCGAGAAAACCATTTTCGATGAGAGGCCAGAAGAAGCCGACGACAGGAATTATATTGATAAGTAACCACCATGCGGACTTGTCTCGGTCATGCCAACGCTTTGCTTGGACAGCCAGTACTGGCCACAAGGACAAAACAGCAACAATGTTTACATATGTCTCTGCGGAATCAGTGCCGAAGCCAAAGAAAAATATTGTTGGCACGAACATAACCACAACAACAACGAGCAAGAACAGCCAGTATGGTTGGCGAGATATTCGTCCGTTAAACGAAAAGAGCAATTGGGTTAGTGGCATTTGAGTATGTGAGGCCTAACGTAAAAGTAAGGGGCTGCGCGAGGGTTTATTCGCGCAGTCCCTCTTGACTGACGGGTTAGCCGCTTTCACTTTTGCCGCTTCCGCTTGTAGAACTCGTAGGCGATGTCTGTGTCGCCGTGTGCATTCCTTAAGGTAAAAGCAAGATTATCAAACGTGGAAAGGTACTTCTTCTCGTCGACTTTCCTGCAACTGAAGGTCGTGTGTTTATTGCTATCAAAGTTGACTGTTACGCCGCCTGTTGGTTTCATATGAGCCGATGCTTGAATGGATGGCTCACCGTAGAACGTGCCTGCTAGTTCAACGGAATAGAGGATGTCGCCGCTGACAAAGCGAAGATCAACGGTGTTAAACCTTCCGAAAGAATTACCTTCAAATGCGGAAACAGAATGTTCCTTCCGTTCTGGGTACGCCAATTCCAAATGGTTTAGCGGACCAAAGCGGTACTGAATCCAGCTTGAACTGTCTATGAGGCCATTTTCGATATTCCCGCAGACAGAAATTACTCTCTTACTGTTCACAATCTGGCAGGAAAAATAGTCAATTTCTTCTCCCTTGCAGTGCGTCTCAGCAAGTGCGGGTAGTGAAGCAAGCATCGTTACTGCAATTGTAAGTGTGCGGATATTCATGGATTCGGCTAACGTAAAGTAGACACCGATATCGGTGTATATCCTGGAAAAACGAGGTGTGCAATCTGGCACATGTTTGCAGTCAACCCTTTGTTTGTCTGGTAACAATCAAGTCGGGGGCGATGATATGGCAAACCGAAACTACACCACTTGCATCCAGGCCGCCCAAATTGCTCTATCAAGTACGTGACAAGATCGGGGTGAAGCATTACAGCATCCGCACCGAAACGCAATATGTGCGGTGGATCAGGTGGTTCATTCTGTTTTATGGAGAATTAAAGGGACTAGGCTCGAATTTCCTTTAGGGTCTCGCAGGCCGCCATATCTACAGACCCAGTATGATCAATACCCCGGCAGTAATGGCAACAATGGACATGACGGTGCCCATGCCAGAAAAACTAAGATGGAGCAGGTGAGACAGACCCGTGGCGATGAGCCAGGCACTTAGTAACAGCGTACCGAAAGTTCTTTTCATTGAGAGATTCCTTGTAAAACCATTTTGATTTGAGAATGAGGTCAGAGCTTCACTTGCTCAGTGTTGCCGATCGACCGGCGTGCACCGTACCTGCCCAGCGTCGCTCGGTCAATATGCCAACATTTTCTCTTGCCTGGTTGATGAGTATGCCGGAAGGCGATACTTGCCAGCCGCCCCAACGATCAGCCCTGTTTCAGCAACGCCTCGAACTGCCCGATCGGTACCGGCTTGCCAAACAGATATCCCTGGAAGTGCATGCAACCCTTGTCCAGGAGGAGCTGTCGTTGTGCTTCTGTTTCCACTCCCTCGGGAATGACGTCCAGGTTTAGGCTTTTCGTCATCGCTATGACGGTGCGTACGATCGCCTTGTCGTTGCTGTCGGAGGTGAGGTTGCGGACGAAAGACTGGTCGATCTTGATCTGGTCGAGCGGCAACCGTTTGAGATACTGCAAGGACGAATAGCCTGTGCCAAAGTCGTCCAGTGTGAGTTGGATGCCGATCTCTTTTAAAGCATTCATCGTGCTGATGATGTCTTCGATGTTTTCCAGCAGCATGCTTTCGGTCAATTCCAGCTTAAGCAGCATCGGGTTGATGGCATGCCGTTGCACGCAGGCTTTTATTTGCGCCACGAAATTCGGCTGACGGAATTGCTTGGCGCTCACATTCACCGCCAGAACGAGATCGCGGGTGAGCGCATCTCGCTGCCATGCCTTGAGCTGTATGCATGCAGACTCCAGTACCCATTGCCCGATGGGGAGGATCAGGCCGTTCTCTTCAGCCAGCGGGATGAATTGGGCGGGAGATATCAAACCGCGCTCGGGGTGCAACCAGCGAACCAGGACTTCAGCGCCCACAGGGCGGTAATGATTGTTCACCTGGATCTGGTAATACAGCTGGAATTGCCGGTTCTCAAGTGCTTTGCGCAATTCGCCTTCAAGCGCCGCGCGGGCATTGATGGCCTCCTGCATCTGCGGATCGAAGAAGCGCAGGGTGTTGCGGCCGGCCTTCTTGGCCTGGTACATGGCGATGTCGGCCTGTTTCAGCAGTTCCTCGAGTGCCTCATCGTAACCGTGGAACAGGGTGGCGCCGATGCTGGGGCTGCTGTGGTAAGCATTCAGGGCAAGCTGGTAAGGCTGGTTCAGCGCGGCAAGGATTTTCTCGCCGACGGATTCCGTCTGTGCCGCCGCTTCCGGCGCATGTTCGCTCAGTTCCTGCAGTACCACCACGAACTCGTCGCCGCCCAGGCGGGCCACGGTATCGCATTCGCGTACGCAGGACTCCAGGCGTTGTGCAACCTGTTGCAGCAGCAGGTCTCCAATGTCATGGCCGAGGGTGTCGTTGAGCGTCTTGAAATTGTCCATGTCGATGAACAGCACGGCTCCCTCGCGACCGCTGCGTGCACTGGATGCCAATGCCTGCTGCAGCCTATCCATGAGCAGACGCCGGTTGGGCAAGCGGGTGAGGAGGTCGTAGAACGCCAGATGCCTGATCTCATCCGCTGCCGCCCTGCTCATGGTGATGTCGGTGAGCGAGGCGACGTAGTTGGTGACGGTGCCATCAGGGGTCTTTACGGCAGAGATGGTGAGATATTCCGGGTAGATCTCGCCGCTCTTGCGCCGGTTCCAGATCTCGCCTTCCCACCCTCCCGTGCGCTGGATACTCTTCCACATTGCCGAGTAGAAGCTGGCGTCATGCCGGCCAGAATTGAGCAAGCTCGGGTTCTTGCCGATGACTTCATCTGCCGTGTAACCGGTGATCTTGGTGAAAGCGTGGTTGACCCGCAGGATCGCTTTGTTGGCATCGGTGATCACCATGCCTTCCTGCGATTCGAAGGCGACAGAGGCGATGCGAAGCTGTTCATCGACTCGCACAGCCCATTTATGGACGAAATATGAAGCTACCGTGGCAAAGGTGGCGGTCACGATGACCGTGATCGAATGTGACTCCCACAGCGTCAAGGTACCCTTGAAATAGATCTCCTTCAAAAGCTCATAGAGTGCCATCAGCAAAGACGTACAGAAAAAAATGACGGCCAATTGGCTAACGGGTAATTTGAAGGAGGTTAACTTCATGAGAATTCAAAGGCGTGAAATTTGTTGCGCGTATTCAGCCGCAAGAGCGGAATAAAACGGATGCAGGAAAAGCAAAAGCGGTAATGAAATGAATGCTAGCAGGCCATTGTTGCAGTTTGGTTATGGGGAGAGAGCTTAATGCCCGCCAAGCTGCTGCATGATGCGCGCCACCGTATCCAATCCGGCGTGTGTGAAGTGTTCCATCAGCGGGGCGAGGTAGGGGATGGTGAGCATCAGCGCGGCGAAGCCGACGGCGAGGGTGATGGGGAAACCGACCGCGAAGATGTTGAGCTGCGGGGCGCTGCGGGTGAGGATGCCGAGCGCGAGGTTGGTGATGAGCAACGCGCCGATCAGCGGCAGGGCGAATTGCAGCGCGTTGCTGAACATGCTGCCGCCCCATTCCGCGATGGTGCGGAACGCATGGGCCGAAGGGACGCCGCTGCCGATCGGAAAATCGCGGAAGCTGTCGGACAGTGCGGCCAGCATGTAGAGGTGTCCATCGACGCTGAGGAAGACCAGCGCGGCGATGATGCCGAGGAACTGCGCGACCACGGGCGTGAAGGTGGCGTTCTGCGGATCGTAGAAGCTGGCGAAGCCCAATCCCATCTGCATCCCGGCGAGGTCGCCCGCCATCTCCACCGCGGTGAAGATGAGCCGGATGGCGAAGCCCATGATGAGACCGGCGACGATCTGCTGCATCAGCACGAACAAGCCCTGCGCCGAAGCCGGGTCGAGATCGGCCGGGATGTTCAGCGTCGGTGCGATGACGACGGTGATGGCGAACGCCAGCCCGACCTTGATGCGCGCGGGTACCTGCCGGTTGCCGAAGATCGGCGCGCTGGCGATGAGCGCGAGGATGCGGGCGAGCGGAAAGATGAAGGCGGCGAGCCAGGCGGAAAGCTGGGCGCTGGTGAAGCTGATCACAGTAATGAGCCTTTGTGATGTCGATGAAGAGCCGTGACGAGCAGATCAAGATGCAAGGCGCACGGAGCTCTGCATGGCCAATCGACTAAGCTGGCAAAAAAACGCCAGCTAAGTCGCTGGTCAGCGCAGCAACCGTTCTGTACATGAGGATTGCGAGCACCGCGCAACGCTGCAGATTGATCGCGCAGTAGGCTATTCACGACATCAGCCGACCATGTACGGAATGCTGCTAAACAACCGCGTCATGTAATCCAGCAGGATGCCGATCATCCACGGGCCGGAGATGATGAGCACCGCGAACATGCCGACCAGCTTGGGGATGAACGACAGCGTCATCTCGTTGATCTGTGTCGCGGCCTGGAAGATGCTGACAATCAGGCCGATGATGAGTGCGGTGAGCAGCAGCGGCGCCGACACCATCAGCGTCAGCTCCATCGCCTGTTGACCTATGGTCATTACCGATTCCGGGGTCATGATTCTCTCCTCAGGTGTAGAAGCTCTGTACGAGCGAGCCGATCAGCAGATTCCAGCCGTCTGCCAACACGAACAGCATGATCTTGAACGGCAGCGAGATGACGGAAGGCGACACCATCATCATACCCATCGACATCAGCACGCTGGCGACCACCATGTCGATGATGAGGAAGGGGATGAACACCACGAAGCCGATTTGGAACGCGGTCTTCAATTCGCTGGTGACATAGGCGGGGACCAATATCTTGAGCGGCACGTCCTCGGCGCTCTCCAGCTGTTCGCTGTTGGAGATGCGTACGAACAGGGCGAGGTCAGCCTCGCGTGTCTGGCGCAGCATGAAGGCCTTGAGTGGGGCGCTGCCTTTCTCATATGCCTGCTGCAGCGTGATCTTGTTCTCGCTGTAGGGCAGGTAGGCGTCGGCATAGATCTTGTCGAACACCGGCGCCATCACGAAGAAGGTGAGGAAGAGCGCCAAGCCCACCAGCACCTGGTTCGGCGGCGACGAGGGCGTGCCGATGGCGGAGCGCAGCAGCGACAGCACGATGATGATGCGCGTGAAGCCGGTCATCATCAGCAGGATGGCGGGCAGGAAGGTGAGCGACGAGATCAGGATCAGCGTCTGCAGGCTGAGCGTGTAAGTCTGTCCGCCGCCCGGCGTGGGCGTGCTGTTCAGCGCGAGCAGGCCGGACTCGGCGGCGAACGCCGAGGTGCTCAGTGCGAGCAACGCTGCCGCAGCGATGAACTTCTTAACGGACATTGCGCTTCTCCATCATCTGCTTCAGCCACCCCTGGAATTTGTTGTCATCGCCGGTGGCCGCGTTCGAGGCAGAGGGCAGCGCGCCTTTCGGCATGGTGTGCAGCGCGTTCACTTGTCCGGGCGCGACACCGACCACCAGCCAGGTGTCGTTCACTTCCACCAGCACGATGCGCTCGCGCTGCCCGACGGCGACGCCGCTGATGACCTTGAGCGCGTTGCCCGCGCCCTGTTGCGGCAGGTTGATGCGTTTCAGTATCCAGCCCACGACGACTACGGCGGCCAGCACCAGCAGCAGGCTCAGGATGACCTGCAGCACGCTGCCGGAAGACACCGCGGCGGCGGGCGGCGGCACATAGGCCGGACGCGTTACCTCTACGGCGAGGACGAACGGGGAGAAGGATGCTGCCGCAAGGGCAGCAAGAAGACGTGTTTGCATGATGGAGGCCCGGCTATTTATTGATGCGGCGCAAACGTTCCGACGGCGTGATGATGTCGGTGAGACGGATGCCCAGCTTGTCGTTCACCACCACCACTTCGCCCTGCGCGATGAGGAAGCCGTTGATCAGCACGTCCAGCGGTTCGCCCGCCATGCCGGCCAGTTCCACCACCGAGCCTTGTGCCAGTTGCAGCAGGTTCTTGATCGGCATCTTGGTGTGTCCCAGCTCGACGGTGAGCTGCACCGGGATGTCGAGGATCATGTCCAGGTCGTTGTGCGCGGTCGCGCCACCGGCGCCGCCGAACTGCTCGAACACATGCGGCTGCACCGCGGGGGCGGCATCGGCAGCAGACTGTTCCGCCATGGCAGCGCCCCAATCGTCTGCGCTGATCTGTTCTTTGGTTCCTTCAACCATGATTCTTTCCTCCATTGAGCGACTCGCTACTCTCCGTAGCCAGCATCTTTTCCACTTTCAGCGCGTACTGGCCATTGGATACGCCGTACTTGCATTCCATCACCGGTACGTTGTCGACCAGCACCTGTATGTTCTCTTCCACTTCCAGCGGGATGATGTCGCCGTTGCGCATCTTCAGCACATGATCCAGATTGGTCTTGGCATGGCCGAGCACGGCGGTGAGATCGATCTCGGCCGACTGGATCTGCCTGGAGAGCATGTGCAGCCAGCGTTTGTCCGCGATGACATGGTCGCCCTGCATGGTGCTGTACAGCAGTTCGCGGATCGGCTCGATCATCGCGTAGGGCATGCAGATATGGATGGCGCCACCGACACCGGTGAACTCCACTTCGAAGGTGGTGACCACGACCACTTCGTTTGGCGTGGCGATGTTGGCGAACTGAGGGTTCACTTCCGAGCGCTGGAATTCGAATTCCAGTTTCTGCACCGTCTCCCAGGATTTGCCGTAAGCCTGAAATACCACATCCAGCAATTTCTGAATGATGCGGTGCTCGGTCTGGGTGAACTCGCGGCCTTCGACGCGCGTATGGAAACGCCCGTCGCCGCCGAACAGACTGTCGACCACCATGAACACCAGGTTCGGGTCGAAGATGAACAGCGCGTTGCCGCGCAGCGGCTTGACCTGAACCAGGTTCAGGTTGGCGGGGACGGGCAGGTTGCGGATGAATTCGGAGAACTTCATCACCTTCACCGGCCCGACCGAGACCTCGGAGCTGCGGTGGATGAAGTTGTACAGCGCGATGCGGAACTGACGCGCGAAGCGCTCGTTGATGATCTCCATGGTGGGCATGCGCCCACGCACGATGCGCTCCTGCGTCGCCATGTTGTAAGGGCGAATTCCTTCCGGCGCATCCGATTTGGTTTCTTCGGCTTCGCCCGTGACGCCTCGCAGCAGCGAGTCGACTTCGTCTTGGGAGAGGAATTCCTTGCTCATGGCATCAGTTCAGGTTCACTGGATGATGAATGAGGTGAACAACACGTCCACCACGCCGGTGATCTTGGGAGCGGCGACCGGCGCTGGCTGTGCCGTGGCAACAGGTGCGGAAGCAGCGGCATCGCTATGGCTTGCGTCCTCGTGTGCCGGAGCAGCAGGCGCTGCGAGTGCGCTGTTCAGGCCAAGCACACTTTCGGTTTCGGCGATGATCTCGGCGACCAGCTTCTTCTTGCCTTCCGAGCTCTGCAGTTCGGATGGTTTCTTGCTGGAGAGCAGGAACAGCAGCTTGCTGCGGATCTCCGGCAGCGTGGCTTTGATCTTTTCTTCCAGTTCCGGCTGCAGGATCTTCAGTGTGACGCCTGCCTGCAGATACTGGTCGCCTTCCTCGCGTTGCAGGTTGACGGTGAAGTTTTCGCCCAGCGGGATGAATTTCGGCTCATGGACGGGCTCGGACTTAGCCTCCTCGGAGTGTCCTGCCGGAGCGTGGCCTTTGGTGAAGTACCAGCCTGCTCCGCCAGCGGCGAGCACCAGCAGCGAGAGGATGCCGATGACCAGCATCTTCTTGCTTTTGGGGGGAGCAGCGACCGGAGTCTCTTCTTTGGCGGCTGGCTTGGCAGTGGGTTTCGACATCTCGCGATTCCTTTCAATTGGTTGGCATTATGGTGCTGATCTATCGCCTGCCATCGGTGGAATAAGACGGGAAAGCCACCCTATTTCCAGCGTCAGGCGAATGTGTCCACTATACCGTTATGACGCGAGATTTGGGATACGCGGACCGTATTCTGGCTTGCCAGCGGGCTGTCGCCGATGTCGTTGCCGCTCGAGGCGGGCGAGCGTGGCGTGTTGGATCCACCCTGGTCGCGCGGCGCCTGGTCGCTGACCGTGGCATTGCCCAGCATGATGCCGCTGTCGGCCAGCATGTCGCGCAGCTTGGGCATCGCCTGTTCGATCGCGTCGCGCACTGCCGCGTGCGGCGAGGTGAACAGCGCGGTGGCTTGGTCGCCGCTGACCTTGAGCACCACATCCAGCGGACCCAGTTGCGGCGGGTTGAGATGCAGCTCGGCGGTCTGGTCCTGATTGGAAGAGGCCAGCCAGGTGATCTTCTGGCTGAACTCGTCGCCCCATTTGTCCTGGGTGACAGGCGTGTTGATGGCCAATTGCGCCGTCTGCACGGCCGGAGCCGCGAGGCTGGCGGCAGTGTTCTGCAGCGCGGCGAGCGCGGCGGCATTCGGCAGCGGTGCGGCAGCGGCGCCGATCGTCTCGCGCGCGGCCGGGTTGAATTCCATGCCTGTGCGGTTGGCCGAATCCGCGAGCGCAGCCGCGAAAGCGGGTTCCCTGAGCTGGGGGGCGGAAGCCGTGCTCGCCACAGTTCGCGGTGTGGCATCGGTCTGGATCGCGCTAGTGACATCTGCTTTGAGCGCTGAGCCGCCGCGCTGGTCCGCAACGGTTCTTTCGGCGCCATCGGTCTTGGCGCTCGCGCCAGTGTTCATCACCTGCGGCAACAGTGCGGCCAGCATGTCGGCCGGCAGCGTAGTGGCCGCATCCGTTGCGGCGATGTCCGCCTTCTTGCCGTCAGTGCTATCTGCGCCGAGTCGCGCCAGTATTTCGGCGGCGGAAAACTTGTCTTCAGCCTTGGCATCCTTTGCCGCCGGTTCCTTGATCTGGCGTGCCAATACATCGCCGAACGGCTGGCTGTTCGGCGCATCGCTGCTGCTGTTCGTGGCCGCCGCGGAAGCTGGCGCAGTCTGCGGCGCGCTGGTGGTGATGGGCAGGTTGGTCATGGCTTTTGCTCCTGTGGTTATTTGTCGCTGTCTTTTTCTGCCGAGCGGTAGGCGGCGAAACGTCCGCTGTGCTCGTCCTGCATGCGCTGCTCGGATTTGGCTTCCAGTTTCTTTCCGGCTTCGGCATGGCGTTGGGCCAGAGTGTCGAAGGATTTCATCTTGCGTGTCGTGTCCATTAGTTCGTGGCGCCCGGTCTGCACGCCGGCCTTGGTCTTCTCGATTGCGTTCTGCTGCTGCGTGATCGCCTGATCCAGACGGCCGATGAAGTCCTGGAAATTCTTCATGTCGGCAGGGGCCATGCCGTTCATCGCCGCCTCCTGGAATTTCACCTGATAATCTTTGCGGTATTGCTGCAAGGCATCCAGCTTGGCCTGCGCGGTCTGGTGCTGCTGATTGAGCTGGCCGAGTTTCCTGGTGGCCTCGTCATTCTTCTGCTGTGCTAGGTGCAGCAAGGGTTGCAATGAAAACGGTTTGATCATGTTCGTTCATCAACTTTCATTCGGGAACAGTGCGGCGAGCTGCCCCATGCTGGTCGTGTAAGGTTCGGCCTCGAACATGCCCTGCTTGAGGAAATGTGCCATGTGCGGATAGAGCTGGATGGCTTCGTCCAGCAAAGGGTCGCTGCCTTTCACATACGCGCCGACACTGATCAGGTCGTGGTTGCGCTGGAAATGCGCATACAGCTGCTTGAAGCGCTGCACCTGCGAAAAATGTTGCGGGCTGACCAGATGGCTCATGGCGCGGCTGATCGAGGCTTCGATGTCGATGGCCGGATAGTGGCCCTGTTCCGCCAGACGGCGCGACAGCACGATGTGGCCATCCAGGATCGCGCGCGCGCTGTCGGCGATGGGGTCCTGCTGGTCGTCGCCCTCGGTCAGCACGGTGTAGAACGCGGTGATCGAGCCGCCGCCTTCGGTGCCGTTGCCGGCGCGCTCCACCAGTTGCGGCAGCTTGGCGAACACCGAGGGCGGATAACCCTTGGTCGCGGGCGGCTCGCCGATGGCCAGCGCGATCTCGCGCTGCGCCATGGCGTAGCGGGTGAGCGAGTCCATGATGAGCAGCACGTTCTTGCCCTGGTCGCGGAAATACTCGGCGATGGTGGTGGCGTAGGCCGCGCCCTGCATGCGCATCAGCGGGCTGGTGTCGGCAGGGGCGGCGACCACCACCGAGCGCGCGAGGCCTTCCTGCCCCAGGATGTCGGTGATGAATTCCTTCACTTCGCGGCCGCGCTCGCCGATCAGTCCGACCACGATCACGTCGGCGCTGGTGTAGCGCGCCATCATGCCGAGCAGCACGCTCTTGCCGACGCCGGAACCCGCGAACAGGCCCATGCGCTGGCCGCGCCCGACCGTGAGCAAACTGTTGATGGCGCGCACGCCGACATCCAGTGCGTCCTTGATCGCGGCACGCTGCAGCGGATTGATCGGGCGGCTTTGCAGCGGGGCGCTCTTGCTGTCCAGCAGTGCGCCGTATTGGTCGAGCGGGCGGCCGGCACCGTCGAGCACGCGTCCCAGCAGATGCTCGCCCACCGGCAGATGGCGCGCCAGGTCGGCAGTGCGGCGGCGCGGCTGGATGCGTTGTCCGATGACGGCAGGCGCGCGCAGCGGTTCGGCGGGAATCACGCGCGCGCCGGGAACCAGTCCGTGCACGTCGTTCTCCGGCATCAGGAACAAGCGGTCGCCGGCGAAGCCGACCACTTCCGCTTCGATGCGGTTGTTCGGCAACTCGATCCAGCAGGTGCTGCCCACCGCCATGCGCAGGCCGACGGCTTCCATCACCAGCCCGGTGACTTTGGTCAGGCGTCCGCTCACCAGCAACGGATTGCTCTGCGCGACCAGGTCGCGGTTCAGATGCAGCACGTCCTGCCAGCGCTGGTGGTGGGGGTTGTGACACGTTACCGCATCGCGGCCGTTTGCGGGAACAGCCACCGACAGCCCTTCACCTGAAGGACGGTCTTGCGCAACGCTGTCAGGGCTGTTGTTCATTCCGGTATCAACCATGAGCTGTCTTGCCCCAATGCCGCGACCACGCGTTTCCAGCGGGTCTCCAGCGTGGCGTCGATCTGGCTGTTGGCGGTCTCGATGCGGGCGCCGCCGCGTTCGACGCGGGCATCCTCGAAGATCTTCCAGCCCGAGTGCGACAGTTGTTCGCCCATGCGCTCGCGCACCAGCGCGGCATCATCCGGATGCAGCACCAGGTGTGCGCCCTGATTGAAATGCGGCAAGGTGCCGATGGCCTCGCGCACCACAGCGAGCAGCAGTTCCGGGTTCACCTTGAGTGCCTGATGCAGCATCTGGCGTGCGACATCCAGCGACAGGTCCAGCAGTTCGCTTGCCACTTGCTCATCCACCTGCTGTTCCAGCAAACCGATTAAGGCGGCCAGACGCTGGTTCTCCTGCACGGCTTGTTGCATGCCCTCGGCGTAACCGCTCTGGAAACCTTCTTCGCGTGCCTGCCGTTGTATCTCTTCGATCTGCGCGGCAGTGGGCAGCGCCACTTCGTTTTCGCGCACTGCGTCGCGCGCCTCGAAATTGGGCAGTTCCCAGCGTTGCCAGGCGGTGAGTTTCTCCGGCGTCGTCACGAGATCAGACATACGATTCCTCGCCCTTGCCGCCGATCACCACTTGGCCTTCGTCGGCCAGGCGGCGCACGATCTTGAGGATCTCCTTCTGTTCGGATTCCACTTCGCTGAGTTTGACCGGGCCCTTGGCTTCCAGATCCTCGCGCAGCATCTCGGCGGCGCGTTGCGACATGTTCTTGAATATCTTCTCGCGCAGTTCTTCGCTGGCGCCCTTGAGCGCGACGATGAGCGATTCCGACTGCACTTCGCGCAGCACCAGCTGAATGCCGCGGTCGTCCACATCCATCAAGTCTTCGAACACGAACATCTCGTCCATCATCTTTTGCGCCAGATCGGCATCGTGGCCGCGCACCGATTCCAGCACGGCGTCCTGGTTGCCCATGTAGTTGAGGATCTCGGCGGCCGTCTTGACGCCGCCGCGGATGCTCTTCTTGCCGACGGCGTTGCCGGCGAGCAGTTTGATGAGCACGTCGTTCAATTCCTGCAAGGCGGCGGGTTGCACGCTGTCCAGCGTGGCGATACGCAGCATCACGTCGTTGCGCGTGCGCTCGGTCAGCAGCGCCATCACGCTGGCCGCCTGGTCCGGTTCCAGGTGCACCATGATGGTGGCGATGATCTGCGGGTGTTCGTTGGTGATCAGGTCGGCCACGGACGCGGGGTCCATCCACTTCAGGCTTTCGATGCCGCTGGTGTCGCTGTTGTGCAGGATGCGGTCGAGCAGGCCGGCGGCCTTGTCGTCGCCCAGCGCCTGGGTCAGCATGTCGCGGATGTATTCGCTGGAGTCCATGCCGATGGTGGTCTTCTCGGCGGCGATCTGGTGGAACTCGTCGAACACGTTGGCGATCTGCTCGCGCGACAGGTTGCGCAGCGTCACCATCGCGGTGCTGATCTTCTGCACCTCTTTCGGCTCCAGATATTTCATCACGTCGGCAGCCTCGCTGGCGCCCAGCGTCATGAGCAGGATCGCGCTCTTGTTGATTCCGATATCACTCATCTTTGTTCACCCATTCCTTGACCACCGTGGCGACGAGCTTGGGATCGTCCTTCGACAGTTGTTTGGCGAGTTGCAGGTTGTCTTCGTAGGAGCTGGCCGCTTGCTGGGCGGCATATTGGCCAGTCGCATTGCCCGTATGGTGGGCGATCTGGCCGTGCTGCAAAGTCGCCGCCATCGAGGCTTCTTCCTGGGCAACACCTTGTGCGGCGATGGTCTTGAAAGCCGGCCGGATGATGCCGAACAGCAGGAAGCCGATGCCGCCCGCGATCAGCAGATATTTGAAGACATCCTTGACCAGTGCGACGTTGTCCGGCTGCTTCCACATCGGAGTCTCCGGCAACACTTCCTGTTCGTTGTTGAAGGCGCTGTTGAGCAGGTTCAGGCTGTCGCCGCGCTTCGCATCGAAGCCGATCGTTTCCTTGACCAGCGCGGTGATCTGCGCTTTCTCGGCATCGGTGTAGGGACGCGAAGTCACTTTGCCGTCCTTGTCGGTGCTGCTCGGGTTGTTCACCACCACGGCGATGGACAGGCGCTGGATGCTGCCGACCGGCAGCTTGGTGTGCTGGATGGTGCGATCCACTTCGTAGTTGGTGGTCAGCTCCTTGTGCGTGTTGCTGGCCGTTCCGGCGGCAGCCGCGACTGCGCTGGCCGGCGTGGCGATGGGCGCGGTGGCGGGAACCGGCGGCTGGTTGGACAGTGCACCGGGGATGCCGCCGGTAGTGGTCGTCCCGTTCAGGGTCTCCAGTGTTTGCAGGCTGCGCACAGCCGCCTGGTTGGGCGGCTGGTTGGGACGGAAGGTCTCCGCCGTCTGTTCGGTCTGCGCGAAATCGAGGCTGGCGGTGACCTGCGCGCGCACGTTCTGTGCGCCGGTGATCGGGATCAGGATGTCCTCGATGCGCTTGACGTAGTCCTGCTCGATCTGGCGCACGTATTTGAGCTGGGTCGCATCCATCAACTGTTCGGCGGCGTTGTCGCGAGCCGAGCTCAGCAGGGTGCCGCTCTGGTCCACCACGGTGACGGCCTGCGCCGGCATGTTGGGGATGCTGCTGGAGATCAGGTGCACGATGGCGCTGACCTGTCCTGCTTCCAGCGCGCGTCCGGCATGCAGTGCCAGCACCACCGAGGCGCTGGGTTTCTGCTGTTCACGGGCGAAGACGGTCGGCTTGGGAATGGCCAGGTGCACGCGCGCACTGGCGACCGAGGCCATGGTCTCCACCGAGCGTGCCAGTTCGCCTTCCAGCGCGCGCTGGTAATTCACCTGCTCGAGGAACTGGCTGGTGCCGAACTTCTGGTTCTCCATCAGCTCGAAGCCGACCGCGCCGCCCTTGGGCAGGCCTTTGGCGGCCATCTGCAGGCGCACTTCATGCACCTTGTCGGCGGGCACCATCAGCGTGCCGCCTTCGGAGAACTTGTAGGGGATGTTCTGCTGTTGCAGGGATTCGATGACCGAGCCGCCGTCGCGTTCGGACAGGTTGGCGTAGAGCACGCGGTAGTCCGGCGTCTGTCCCCACATGAACAGTCCTGCCAGCAAGGCGACCGTGGCGGCGACCGCCACGATCAGGCCGAGCTTTTGTTGACTGGGCATGCCGAACAGCAGCCGGGTCATAGAGGCGTTGGTATTGGTATCTGTATCAGCCATGCTTATCTACCAGTTGGAAACAAGGGGCAATCCCTCACGCTGTGCATTATCTGCATGCAAGGCAAGTTCAGTTGTTCGAAAAGCGGGGGAAATCGGGTGCTTTTCCGGTGCTAGACGGATGTGCCTCGCGCGTACAGTGCCGGCATGAAAACGAGCGCTATAGCCTCGCCAAAAGGAGGTAGATCATGAGCATGAATGTTTCCAATGTGGATAGCCTGCTGAGCCAGATGCGCGCGGCGATGGCCGCAGCCCAGGGAGGACAGGCGCCGCAGGCGCCCGCCGCCACGGGCGGGGTAGACTTTGCCAATGTGCTGAAGTCTTCGCTGGATGGCGTCAACCAGGCGCAGCATCAGGCGGAAGACATGCAAAAGGCCTTTGTGCTGGGCGACGACAAGGTGAGCCTGTCCGACACCATGATCGCCATGCAAAAGGCCAACATCTCGTTCCAGACCGCGGTGCAGGTGCGCAACAAAGTGGTGGCGGCCTACAACGACGTCATGAACATGCAGGTCTGAGCGCGGGAGTGAACATGGAAGCACCGGGGCGGAACGACGCGTGTCCTTGCGGCAGCGCCAGGAAATACAAGAGATGTTGCCTCGGTAAAACAGAATCCGCCGGGGCTGCCGGCGCCATTCCGGATGCGCAGTCGGCGCTGCACGAAGCGGTGCAGGTCGCCCTGCAACACCAGCAGGCGGGCCGTTTGCAGCAGGCCGCCGAGATCTATCAGCAAGTTCTCCAGATACAACCCGACCACGCGGATGCTTTGCAGCTGCTGGGCGTGATCGCACATCAGGACGGGCAGCACGCCCTGGCGCTCGATCTGATCAGCCGGGCCATTCAGGCGGCCCCGTCCGTCGCGCTGTACTACTGCAACATCGGCCCGGTGTTGCTTGCCTTGGGCCAGAACAACGAGGCGCTGGCGTGTTACCAGAAAGCCGTCGAACTGCAACCGGACCATGTCGAAGCCCTGAACAACATCGGGCATCTGCTGCAACAACTGGGCCGCTTCGACGAAGCGTTCGACCATTATCAAAGGGCGATCCGGATCAAGCCGGACTACGCCGAAGCGCACTACAACCTGGGGCTTGCGCTGAGGAACCAGGGCAGGAGTGCAGAGGCGATCGCCAGCAATCGGGAGGCGCTCAGGCACAAGCCGGATTTCGCGGACGCATACAACAACATCGGATTGTTGCTGGCCGAAGCGGGGCGTGTGGACGAGGCGATACAGAACTATCAGCAGGCACTGTCTATGCAGCCCGACCACGCGGCTGCGCATAACAATCTGGCCAGTGCCCTGAAGGAACAGGGACGTCTGGACGAGGCTGCCGCGCATGGCGCGCAGGCGCTTGCCATCAGACCGGATTTTGTCGAAGCGCTGTGCACCTTGGGTAATGTGGCCAAGGCTCGCGGGAGTCTGGACGATGCGCTCGAATATTACCGTCGCGCCCTGAGCGTCAGGCCGGAGTATGCGGATGCCTGGTACAACATGGGCTGCGTGCTGTCCGAGCAGGGCAAGCGCCACGAAGCGCTGGAGAGCTATCGCAAAGCCATCGGGATATCGCCGCGCTATGCGGCCGCGCACAACAACCTCGGCGTGGTGTTGCGTGAAGTCGGGCAACACCAGGAGGCCATTGCGTCAAGCGAACGCGCGATCGAGCTGATGCCGGATTTTGCCGAGCCCTATATCAATATCGGCAACGCGTTGCCGTGGCTGGGCCGCATCGACGAATCCATCCAGGCCTATCGCAAGGCACTCGAGCTCAAGCCGGATCACGCGGTGGCCTGGAGCAACCTTTTGCTGACCTTGTTGTACGACGACAAGCTTTCCCCGGCTGAGATGTTTGCGGAGACGCGCGCCTTCGGCGCACGTATCGAGACGCCGCTCAGGTCCGGGTGGCCCAAACACGCCAATCCATCCGATGCCGGACGGCGCCTGAAGATCGGCTATGTATCCGCCGATCTGCGTGACCATGCACTGGCCTATTTCATCGAGCCCATTCTGGCGAACCACGACAAGAGCAAGTTCGAGATCTATTGCTATCACAGCCATGCGCAGCAAGACGCGATGACTGCGCGTCTGCGCGGTCTGGCGGAGCACTGGCGGCAATGCGAGATCATGAGCGACGAGCGACTGAGCGCGCAGATACAGGCAGATGGCATCGACATCCTGCTGGATCTGTCCGGGCACACGGCCGGCAACCGCCTGCCGGTGTTCGCGCGCAAACCGGCACCCGTCCAGGTCAACTGGATAGGCTATATCGGGACGACGGGACTGTCGGCGATGGATTACCGCTTCACGGACGAACACCTCGATCCGCCCGGCCTGACGGAAACGTTCCACAGCGAACGCCTGCTGCGTTTGCCGGCGGCCTTCACTTTCCGCTCCGACCCCGTCGCACCTCCGGTGAATGCATTGCCCGCGCTGAAGGAGGGCGTGTTCACGTTCGCCAGTCTGAACAACCCGGCCAAACTGAACGACAAAGTCGTGGCGTTGTGGGCGCGCATACTCAAAGCGGTGCCGCATTCGCGGCTGATGCTGGGCAATGCGCAGGCGCAGCGGGAAGAGTGGCTGCTGCGCATGTTCGCTGGACACGGTATTCCTGCGGACCGCCTGTTGTTGCTGCCGCGGGTGAGCCTGCAGGAATTCCTGGATGCGCACCATCGCATCGATCTGGCGCTGGATCCGTTTCCCTACAACGGCGGCACCACGACGAATTACGCGATGTGGATGGGCGTGCCGGTGGTCGTGCTGGCAGGCGACCGGCCGATCTCCCGCGTCGGCGTGTGCAATCTGATGCGTGCCGGACTGCCTGAGTTCGTGGCGCAGAACGAGGATGAGTATGTGCAGATCGCGCTGCGGCACAGCCGGGATCTGCCTGCACTGAACGACCTGAGGCAATCGCTGCGCGAGCGCATCTTGTCCAGTCCCGTCATCGACCCCGTGGCCTACACGCGCATGGTCGAGGATGCGTTCCGCGATGTGTGGCGCGAGTGGTGCGCAAGGGAGGCCGCATGAACATCGTGACCGAGGACGACTATGGCGGATTGCTGGAAACCCATCCCTGGGCGAAGCAGTTCATGTTGCTGTCTTACCGCGACGGCGGGATATCGGCGATACCGCACGGCTTCTTCCGTACCTGGCTGGACGAGGAGCCGGGCTTCGGGAAGTTCCATATCGGGAAAGGTTCGTGGCTGGGAGTGGGCTCCATCGTCAAATACGACGGCGAGGCGCAAAGCTTGCGCCTGGGGCGCTATGTGGCGGGCGGTTTGCGCTTGCGCTTCCTGCTGAACGGGCAGCACGAAAAAAACACCATCTCCACATTCATGTTCTCCATCCTGGAGAACGGCATGAGCAATGTACCGCCCCCGCAATGCGGCGATACCGTGGTGAAGAACGATGTGTGGCTGGGGGACGAGGCGATGGTGCTGGGCGGCAGCGTCATCGAGAACGGATGCATCGTCGGTGCCCGCTCACTGTTGCCGCAGAACTTCGTGAGCGAACCCTACGGCATCTACGCCGGAACGCCGGCCAGGTTGAAGAAGTTCCGCTTCGGCGAACAGGTGCGCGAGCGTCTGCTGGACCTCGCCTGGTGGGAGATGCCGCTGTCCTGGATAAAAGAAAACAACGCGTTCTTCCTGTTCGACCTGAATCAGGATGAGGGCCGTTCCATCGAGATGCTGACTGAGTTGAAACGCAGAAGAGATGCGGTGATTTTAAAGACGGGAGAATTGGCGTGAGCGAAAAAATCTATGTGACGCAGCCGCATCTTCCGCCGCTGGAAGAGTTCATCCCTTATCTGGAAAAGATATGGGAGAACAAATGGCTGACCAACAAGGGGCCGTTCCACGACGAGTTAGAACTCAAGCTGGCGGAGTATCTGGGGGTGGAACATCTGTCGCTGTTCTCCAACGGCACACTGGCGCTGGTCACCGCGTTGCAGGCGCTCCGGGTGACCGGCGAGGTCATCACCACGCCCTATAGTTTCGTGGCGACGACGCATGCCTTGCACTGGAACGGCATCAAGCCGGTGTTCGTGGATATCGACCCGCATACGCTCAACCTCGACCCGCGCAAGATCGAGGCGGCGATCACGCCGCAGACCACGGCTATCCTGCCGGTGCATGTCTACGGCATCCCGTGCGCGGTGGAGGAGATACAGCGTATCGCCGACATCTACGGACTCAAGGTGATCTACGATGCGGCGCACACCTTCGGCATGAAGCTGAACAGCAGGCCGATCCTGGAATTCGGCGACATGTCGATCCTGAGTTTCCACGCGACCAAGGTGTTCAACACCTTCGAGGGCGGCGCGATCATCTGCCGCGATGCCAAGACCAAGCAGCGCATCGACTTCCTGAAGAACTTCGGCTTTGCCGACGAGGTGACGGTGGTCGCGCCCGGCATCAACGGCAAGATGAACGAGGTGCAATCGGCATTCGGGTTGTTGCAACTGACACAGATGGAATCCGTCTTTGCGGCACGCAAACAGATCGATCAACGTTACCGCGCTGCGCTGGGCGATGTCCGCGGCATACGCCTGCATCCGATACCGCCCGGGGTGGACTACAACTATGCGTATTTCCCGGTCTTCATCGAAGACGATTTTCCGGTCAGTCGCGATGCCTTGTATGAGCGGCTGCGCGAGCGGGGCATCTATTCCCGCCGCTATTTTTATCCCCTGATCAGCAGCTTCCCGATGTACCGTGGCATGCTGTCCGCGCAAACAGCGAATCTGCCCGTGGCGAACGATATCGCCGAGCGCGTGCTGTGTCTGCCGATCTATCCGGCGCTTTCCGGAGAGGATCAGCAACGGGTGATCGACGAGGTGCTGGCGGCTGCGGCCGGGAGGTGAGGAATGAGCAAGATGTCGAAGATAATTCTGGTCGGTTCGTCCGGACATGCGCGTGTGGCGATCGATGTCATCGAGAGCCAAGGCTTGTTCGAGATCGCCGGGTTGATCGACGACTTCCGCGCAGTGGGGGAAGAAAGCTGCGGCTATCCCGTGTTGGGCAAGGTGGAGGATATTCCGGAGATTTGCGTGCGGCACGGCATCGAAGGCGGGCTGGTCGCGGTCGGCGATAATTTTGCGCGCGGTGTCATCCAGCACAAGATCTCTGCCGGCTATCCGGCATTCCGTTTCGTGACGGCGATCCATCCGAGTGCCATCGTCAGCCGGCGCGCCCGACTCGCTGCAGGCGTGATCGTCATGCCGGGAGCGGTGATCAACGCGGGATGCGTCGTGGGCGATGCCTGTATCGTGAACAGCCATGCGACGCTGGAGCACGATTCACGCATGGAAGACTTTTCCAGCCTGGCCCCCGGAGTGGTGACCGGCGGCAATGTCCAGTTGGGGCGATGCGCTGCCGTGAGCCTCGGCGCCACGTTGCGCAACGGTGTCTGCATCGGGGAGCATGCGGTGATTGGTGCGGGGGCGGTGGTCACCGATTCCATCGCGGCATACCGGATCGCTTACGGGGTTCCGGCGCGTGTCGTGCGCGAAAGAGCGGCGGGCGACCCGTATCTTTGAAACGCCGGCGTTAATTCCGTGAATTGGCCTGCCGTTGCTGCATTTGCGCCACGTAACGTTGCAGCAGCATGGTGGTCTTGCCATCCGGATTGACGAACACGCAGCCTGCCCGGCGCTTCACCTTGCCGCTGCGGTCGGTGACTTCGAACGTGTTCTTCACTTCGATCGTGGCTTGCAGCGTGCCGACTTCAGGCAGATCGATCTGGCACTGCTCGTACACCATGCCGGGGCGCAGTTCGACGCCGGTCTCCTCGCACACCAATGCCACGCCGCCGATGCTGATATCCATCACGGTGACCTCATGCTGGATATGCGCCTGGCCGGGAACCGGGCGGATGATGCACTTGAGTGCATGCGAATTCAGGGTGAGCAGCCGGTAGTAATCGCGCCGTTGCAGGCGCAGCAGCTTTCGCGGCAAGTCCAGATGGAATGCGGGCGCATTCTCATACAATCCCAGCGTGGCGCTGGCGGCGACGAATTGCACCTTGGCCTGATTGTGCGTGCTGACGAAGACGATGCGGTTGCTGCGTTCGATATGGCGGTTGTCGAGCTGGTTGGAAGCGGCATCCACCCAGATGCCGTGTTCGTCCGCGGCCAGCAGCATGGTCAGTACCATGCTGTTGCCTTCGTTGTAATAGAGGGCTACGCGCGATTTGCGCTGCGCGATGCTGTGCAGGATGAGCGACGATCTCTTTCGTATTGGTGACGAGGTAGTCGTCTTCCTCGTCGTTGGAGAGCAGTTCTATCTTCAGCGGGATTTCTTTGGTGCGCATGGGGCAATCGTCAACGTAATTTCAGCGGTGCGATTTTAGCGGGTTCGTCGTGCCCGCAGTACGCGGAATAGCGCCGGTTTCTCCCCGCTCCAAACGGTATAACCAGGCCAGCAGTTCGGCCACGGCCAGGTAGAGCTGCGGCGGTATGTGCTGGTCCAGTTCCACCTGCATCAGCATGCCGACCAGCTCCTCGGACTCGTGCACAAACACGCCGTGCTCCCTGGCGCGTTCGATGATGGCTTGCGCGATCAGGCCGCGCCCGCTGGCGACCACCTTGGGGGCGGCATCGCCGTTGCGGTAGGCGAGGGCGACCGCCATCTGGCGCTTACTGTCCGGCGTGCTCATTTCGGGTGATCTGGGTATGGGTGACCGGGATGCCGCGCTCGCTCAGCGCGGCGACCAGTTGCGAGCTGGCGCTGCCCAGTTTGTCGCGCGTGCCGGCATCGGACACATCGAACGACAGATTGAGCGCATTGCCGTTGAAACTCAGGCGGGCTGAGACGCCGCCCAGATTGGGCAGGTCCAGGTCGATCCGGGTGATCCATTGCCCTTCCTCCATGCCTTGCGCATTGCGCTGCGGCGATTCCTCGCGCACTTCCCAGCGCATCTCCTGACCTTGCCAGACTTGCCCCTGCCACAGCACCTGACGTGTTTCCAGCGCATTCAGTTGTTGTTGCACCAGTGTCTGCAAGTGGTCCGGGATGCCGGGCGCAGCTCGCTGTTCGGTTCCCGGCTGCACGAGCGTCTTGCCATCGGCAACATCGCTCGGGTTGAGTTGGTTCTGCGGTTCCTGCAGCAATTGCGCGGTGGGGCGCATCCCGGCGATCCATTGCGCCTGGTGCGATTCGTAGAACAGTCCGCTCTGGCTGAGTGCCTCGTGCAGTTTGCCGGCAAGTTGCGTGGTGTCGGGCAGCGCTGTTTCGCCCGTCCACAGCGGTGAATTCTGGAGCGGGCGCACATAGCTTCTTTCCAGCGGTTGCTGCGACAGGGAAGAAAGCAGGCGCGCAGCGGCGCTGAGCGAATCGGGTGTGGAGACCGGATTGGAAGAGGCGGCGAGGGTGAAGCTCAGCCGCGGTTGCAGGGAGGCGACTTGCAGGGTGATGCTGTCGCCGGAGCGGATGAAATTCGGGAGCTGCATCTGCAACAACTGGTCGGCGATGCGAACGTTGAAGACGTTGGGCGCGACCTGCGCCTGCACCGTGCCCTGCACCTGCTGCCCGAGTTCGAACTTGTTGCCCGCGGCGGCACCCTTGTCCGGTGTCGCCGTGATGAGCGGCTTATCGGTGAGTGAGAGCGCCTTGAGCGTGGTGGTAAGGTTGGAGGGCAGCATGCATCGCGGGCAGACTAGTAACTGGCCAGATAGGTCTGCTGCAGACGTTGCTCGCTGCGGCCGCTTTGCATGATGCGCTGCAACTGTTCCATCCAGCCTTCGGTGCGGCTGCGGATCTCGGCATCGTCGGCGAGTATCTTCTTGAGCAGGGCGAGCTTCTGCTGGCGTTCGTCCGGGGTCGCCGGGATGCAGTCGTGCGGCTTGATCTCCTCGACCTTGCGCTTGCATTCCTGTTCCAGCGAGGCCAAACGGTCCCACTCGCCCTGAGCGGCGGCATCGCGCATCTGCGCGGTAATGCCGGACAGGCGTTGATAATCTTCGAGCAGTAGCGACATCGCTCAGGCTCTTCCGTAAACCAGCGCGACTTGTTTATGCACTGGCGCTGGCTGTGGTTGTGCGACGGGTGCTGGCGCTGCAGCGGACTGGCGGATGCTTTCCCAGGCGCCCTTGAGCTCGGAGAGCAGTTTGCTGACCTCGTCCAGCATGGCGGGGTCGTTGTTCAGGTTAGCCTGCAACAGGCGCTGGTTCATGTAGTCGTACAGGTCGGCCAGATTCTGCGAAAGCGCTCCCCCCACGTTCATGTTGAGCGACGACTTCAGGCCTTCATCGATGATCATGATGGCCTTGCTGATGGAAGCGCCCTTGGCGGCGATCTCGCCGCGCAGCATCTGGTTCTTGGCGGAGGCGATGGCAAGCAAGGCTCCCTGATACAACATCAGTACCAGTTTGTGCGGATCGGCTGCACTCAAACCCGATTCAAGACCGACGTTCGAATATGCTCTGATTCCTACGGCTGCGTTCATGATCTGCTCCTGAATTATTATGCTTTTAAGGACTGCAATGCGTTCAATTGCTGCGTCAGGTAAGTGCTGGTCTGGTTCATGCTGCTCAACATGGTGTCCAGATTGGTGAACTGCGTGCGGTAACGCGCCTCGATACCGGTCAGGCGCGCGGTCAGTGCGTCGCGCTGCTTGCCGATCGAGGTGATGGAGTTGGTGATTCCCGAAGTGCGGCTGCTGAGTGCGCCATCGGCGGCCAGCAGACTGGTGGCCAGAGTGTTCAGGGTGTACGCATAACCTTGCGAAAAACTCACGCTGCCACGGGCACCCAATGCGCCGCCGCTGATCTGTATCTTCAGGCCGTCGGCATTTCCCGTGCCGGTGAGGCTTTGGCCGGAACCTGTGGCGAGTTGACCATCGATGGTGCCGGCAACGTCCACGCCGAAACTCTGTGTCGGCGTGCCGAGCAGATTGGCCAGGCCGTTTCCGCCGGTCACTGCCACGGCGGAGCTGGATCCATAGGACGAGGAGGTCAGCGTGAAGGCGCCACCGCTTTGGGTGACGGCGACCGCAAATCCGTTGGCGGATATCGGGGTGCTGCCGTTGATCCTGGATTGCAGTTCGGCAGCCAGTGCGGCGGCGGTATAGGTTCCCGCGGCCAATGTGATGCTGGTTGCGGTGCCATTCACCGATACATCCAGCGCATCGTTCACGCCCGCCGTGATGGTGGTCGAGACGGGGGCTGCCGAGCCGGTCAGCGTACCTTGGGTGGCCAACTGGGTGATGTTGACACCATAAGTGCCGACCTTGCTGTTGGCGGTGCTCGAGGTGTAGCTGACCAGGCTGTCGGTGGCTCTGCCCGTTTCGGCGAACAGGCTGGCGATGTCGCTGAAGTTGCTGCTGATCGCGCTGCTCAATTTGGCCGAGTCCAGCGCCAACGAACCGTCGCGCTGGAACGAGACGCCGATTTGCGACAGGTTGGTGAGCGAGCCTCCGGTGTTGCTGACCGAGGTGGTCAGGATAGCGCGTATCTTTGATTGCAATTGCAGGATGGTGGAATCGCCCTGCAGGACACCGCCCTTTTTCGCCGCGGCATCGTAGCCAGAAAGATTCTTCAGGGTCGTGTTCAGGTCGTTATACGCTTTGACGAAACTGCCGACGGACGTTTGTACCGATCCACTGTCTTGGGCCACGGTCACCGCAGTGGGGCTGGTCGTCGGCTTCAGCAGATTCAGTGTCACCCCCGGGATGACGTCGGTCACGGTGTTCGAGGTCTTGCTCACGGCCACGCCGTTCACCTTGAACGAGGCGTTCTGCGCCGTCGCCACTTCGGACATGTTCTGCACGCCGACGGGGTCTTGTCCCAACAGGTTGCCCAGTGCGACATCTCCGGCCACGGAGATCTTCATGCTGTTGCTCTGCCCCATGTTGCCGGAGCTCAACGCAAGCCGGTAGGGTGCAGTGCCGCCATCGTTGATGATGGTGGCAGTGACGCCGAGGTTGGCCGCGTTGATCGCATCGCGGATGCCGGAGAGCGAATTGTTGGAAGCGTCGATGGTTAGCGTCTTGGCACCATTGCCATTCGAGGTGAACGAAGCGCCGGTATATTTCCCGGTCACCGCATCGAAAGTTCCCCCGCTGATCGTGCCGAAATCGATGGTCACCGTGCCGTTGCCGATGCTGGCCGTGGTGCTGGTTTGGCCGGCGGCAACCAGTCTCTGTGCCTGCGCAACCTTGGTGATGTCGAGCGCATAGCTGCCAGCGACGGCGATGCTGCTGGCGGAGGCGGTGACGATGGAGCTGTCGGCGGGCGTGGCGGTGATGCTCCGGAAACTACCGGCATTGCTCAGTCCAAGCAGTGCGCCCTGGAAACCGCTGAGCGCACTTTTCAACGAGCCATAGGCCGATATCTGTGCCTGGAAAGTCGCCTCTTTCTTGTTCAGGTTGGTGATCGGCTGCTGCTCGACGGCCATGAGCTTGCTCACGATGCCATTCACATCGAGACCGGAACCTACACCTGCAGAAGAAATAGTTGCCACGATGACCTCGCTTTTCAGGCTTTTTGCTTCAGCAACATCCCCTGCATCTTGTCCAATGCACGGGTGATGGCCAGCGCCTCTTCGGATGGGAACTGCTTGATCGTGACGCCAGTCGATGAATCGACCACGCGGACGACCGTTGTCTTGGTATCTTTGTCGATACTGAATTCCAGATCCGAGTTGATCTGCTTCATTGCCTTGTTGATGCTGTCCACCGCATCTTTAAGTTGTGCGGGAGTAGGCTGCGCGGGGGCAGCTTGTGTGTTCGCAACCGGCACCTTGGGAGCGTCGACTGGAACAGCGGATTCGGAAGTGCCAATGGCCGACATCCCACCTGCATCATTCATGACGCGGGGAGCCGGTACCGGACTACTAGTTGTATTCTGGATAAGCATGCTGCCTCTCCTTCTATTCAAAAACCCGGTCGGATCGCTCCGACCGGGGAATCACTCGAGTGACCTATATCACCCCACCGTTACTTCAACAGGGTCAGTACGGAGTTGGGCAGCGCATTCGCCTGGGCCAACATCGCAGTACCGGCTTGTTGCAGGATCTGGTTACGAGTCATCGTTGCGGTTTCTGCAGCAAAGTCTGCGTCGCGGATACGGCTGCGGGCAGCGTTCAAGTTCTCGGATGTGGTTTGCAGGTTGGTGATGGTTGCATTGAAACGGTTCTGCACCGCACCCATGTCCGCACGCATCTTGCTGACTTGCGACAGTGCTGCATCGACGATACCGATGGCGGTATTGGCGCCCGCGATGTTGGAAATGTCGATCGAGTTCACTGTGGCTGCAGTCGCGGCGGTCACAGTCGTACCCAGCACGCTACCTGCACCTGCTGCAACAGAGGACACTGCAGTGAAGCCATAGTCGGAGGCCAATGTCACAGTCCCGGTCACGCGTCCGGAATCGGTCGCTGCGCCAGCAGTCAAAGTCACGGTTTGGGCAGGGATGCCGCCGAGCAGGGTGGCTGTCTTGGTCGCGGAAGAGTTGTTGTAGCCGGTGAGGGTGATGTCGTTACCCGCAGCTTGCGAAAGGACCAGGCCGGTACCGGCTGCGTCGGCAGTGGCAGTCACGCCGGTCTTGCCAGATACCGCATTCACTGCAGCTGCCAAACCGGCTACGGTGCCGCCTGTGCCCACTGTTGCGCTGATGGTGGTGGCTGTGCCGCCGCCATTCAGGGTGAAGGAAACGGTGCCGGCAGCCATGGCGCTCAAGGTGGCTGTCGAGGACGCAGTAGCTTTCACACCAGTGGCAGCCGTGTTGACGTTGACTGCGGTCGCTACCTGAGCGGCACTCCAACCAGCGGTAACAGTGACAGCTGCAGAGCCGGCTGCGCCAGCGAGGGTCAGGGTTTGACCCACGACGCCGTTGGCCGGGGCTGTGCCAGTGGCGGCACCGAGGATCGCACCACCCAAGTCGGTGGTTGCCGTACCTTTCAGGGATACGGTGTTGTTCTGCAAGTCAGTGGAACGCGAACCTGCCACGGATACGCCGATGGTCTGGTTGGCATCTGCACCTACCTGGAATTGCTGGCCCTGGTAGGAACCGTCCAGCAGCTTCAGGCCGTTGAAAGAAGTGGTGTTGGCGATACGATCCAGTTCGGACACCAGCTGGTTCACTTCGGAGTTCAGCGAAGCACGGTCAGTGGTGGAGTTCGAGGAGTTGGCCGATTGGATCGACAGTTCGCGGATACGTTGCAGGATGTCGCTGGACTGGGCCAGTGCGCCTTCAGCGGTCTGCGCCAGGGAAACGCCGTCGTTGGCGTTGCGGCGGGCTTGATCCAAACCGCGGATCTGCGAAGTCATGCGCTCGCTGATCGCCATACCGGCTGCGTCGTCGCGTGCACTGTTGATGCGCAAGCCGGAAGACAGGCGTTGCAGCGAAGTGGCCAGCGCGTCCTTGGATGAGGTCAGGTTGCGTTGGGCATTCAGCGATGCGACGTTGGTATTGATGACTAGGGACATTTTAACTCTCCTTTAATCTGTGCTTCTTTGGTCTTACGGCTTCTCGCCGTCAACTTCGGTTCGCCTTTTGTTGCGAGGCATTGCAACCGCCGTTGGATCAGTTATCGGAGAGTTACGGAAAAACTTTAGTGCCGGATGAAAATTGCGGGTGGCGGGGTGTTTCATTCTGCGGCGATCACCCGGTTCTTGCCGGTCTGCTTGGCCTGATACATGGCATTGTCGGCGCGCCCGATCAGGTCTTCCTGATCCTCGTTTTCACGCCGCAAGGCGACACCTGCGCTAAACGTGACCAGGATCCGCTCGTTGTTGTGCAGGAAGAACTTCTTGGTCAGGTCGCGCTGCAGCCGCTGCAGGGCTTCGATCGCCGAGGCAAGGTCGGTATCCGGCAGGACGATGAGGAATTCCTCGCCGCCATACCGTCCCACTGAATCGGCAGGGCGCAGCGTTTCTTTAATGACCTGGGTCAGGTGCTTCAGTGCGCGGTCGCCGGCCTGGTGGCCGAGCGAGTCGTTCAGTTGCTTGAAGTTGTCGATGTCGAGCAGGGCGACGCTGACGCAGGCTTTGCTGCGGTCGGAGCGTTTGAGTTCGCGTTCTATGGTTTCGTCCAGCCCGCGGCGGTTAAGCGCACCGGTAAGCTGGTCTTCGCGTACCAATTCGCTGACTTGTTCCAGTTCCTGCTCCAATTCCCTGACGCGCGCCTCGGCTTCGTCGGCTTGCTTCTTGGAAGAGAGCAGCTCTTCATGCGAGCGCATGGCGCTGGCCTGAATGACGCGGGTGTCGTGCATCACGTCTTTGAGGATATGGCTGAGCTCGGTCAGGTTGTCGGCCTTGCCGATCTTTTGGCTGTAGCCCTCTATCTTGGAGTGGTATTCGCCGGTACTGGCGGTCAGGTCGCCCAAGCGGTCGATGAAGGTGGTCATCAAACTCTTCAATGTGGCCTTGGCGTCCATCAGGCTGTGCTTGAGTGTGCCCTGCTTGATCACTGCGTCGCGCAGGTTGCGTTCGGCATCGGCGATGGAATGCCGATCCAGCGGATTGGCGATGATCCCTTGCAGGATGGCGATCTGCCCATGCAGCCATTTGTCGTCTTCCACCATTTCGCTGACGTTTTCCACCAGCAGGCGCAGCAGACGCACCAGGCCTTCCTGTATCTTGGCCTTGTCGCCGCCGCGCAGTTCCACTTTGAACCAGAACTGGCGCAATTGTTTGGCGAGATCGCTAAAGCGTTCTTTGTTGTCGGTGGCGCGCACCTGGGAAGCCAGCGCTTGTATTTCGCTGCTTAATTCGGGTTGCGTGGTGAGCGTGCTTTCCAGCGTCTGCGCCAATAGCTCGCGCAATTGGTTTAAGAGTCCCGAGTTGTCGGCCGGGGTGGGCTGGGCCGCTACGGCAGTGGCGGGCTGCGGAGCGCTGGCGCCAGATATCGGAGCGACGGCCAGGGCGGCCCCATCGACGATCGGTGCAGGCGACCAAGAGCGCATCAGGTTCTGGATTTTGCCGAACAGCACTTCCGGGTCGTTGGCGAAACGGGTCAGTACGGTCTCCACGCCTTCTTTTTTGCGAGTGACGGTGATGCCTTTGTGCGGGGTCTCCAGTTGGCGCAGGAGATCGCGGATCAGCTCCGACCAGGCGGGGACCAGCTTGCCTTTGCTGGTCGTCGCACCGATGTCGGCAGCAGCGGTCGGCGTGGGTTCGCCGCTGATCTCGCCGTACATCTGCGCGTAATTTTCCGGCGTCGGCGCGAGTTTGCGTGCGGCGAGGGCGATCAGCGTTTCTCGGGCGATGTCGGAAGGTGTCTTGGTCTTACTCATGTGCAGATAAATGCTGGAAGTTCATGCTGGGCATTATCCGGTAGTGCGGCGGTTGTGAAGCGACGAATAGCGCTGGTTTACCGCCTTAATTTGGCAGCGCTATTCGATCAAGTGGTTGCTGATGGCGTAATGGATCGCCTCGGCATTGTTCTTCAGCTTCATCTTTTCCAGCAGGCGCGAGCGGTACACGCTCACCGTCTTGGGGCTGAGCGACATGATGTCGGCCATCTCGCTCAGTTTTTTGCCCGAGGCCATCAGGCACAGCGTCTGGTATTCGCGGTTGGAAAGCGTTTGGTGCAGCAGCTCCTGATAGCCTTGCGACAGGCCGTCGGCCAGTTGCTCCGCCAATTCGGTGCTGATGTATTTTTTGCCGCTGGCGACCTGGCGGATGGCAGTGACCAATTGCAACGGAGCGCTTTGTTTGTTGAGATAACCGGCAGCCCCGGCCTTCATGGAACGCAAGGCATATTGTTCTTCCGGATGCATGCTGAGTATCAGCACCGGCAGTTGCGGATGATTGGCCTTGAGTTGCTTCAATACGTCGATGCCGTGCTTGTCCGGCATGCTGATGTCCAGCAAGACGACATCGTAGGCGGCATCTTCCGCCATGCGGACGGCCTGCATGCCGTTTTCGGCTTCGCCCGTCACGCGCATGTCTTCCGTGTCATCCAGCAATTGCTTCAGGCCCTTGCGGATGAGCGCGTGATCGTCGGCTATCAGCACTTTTATCATTCGGTTTTGGCCTTTAAGAATAAGCTTTGTTGTGCCTGCCAAGCGTCCGCGGCGACGCTGTCCGTCTGATGAGGGATAAAAACGCTGATCCTGGTCCCCTCTCCGGAATGGCTGTCGATGTGCACATCACCGCCGAAGTATTCTACCCGTTCGCGGATGCCGCGTAAGCCGAATGAACGGGGTTTGGCGCGGTCGGCTTCACCCAGGCCCCGCCCGTTGTCCTTTACGGACAGCTGCACCCCGTCTGTGCGGTTGTGGATATTCACCCCGACCTCGCTGGCGAAAGCGTGTTTGGTGATGTTTGCCAGTGCTTCCTGAAGGATGCGAAACAGCGCAATGGAGATGTCGGGCGAGATGTCGGGGCCTTCGTCGCGGGATTCGAAAAGGCAGGAGATGCCGGTGCGTTGCTCGAACTCGTCTGCTTCCATCTCGATCGCGGCGATGACGCCAAAGGTGTCGAGCACGCTGGGGCGCAGGCTGCGCGACAGGTTGCCGGCGGCGGCAGTGCATTTGTCCACCAGTGTTTCTATGCTCTTGGCTTTTTCTGCGAGTGCGGGTTTGTCTGTCAAACGGCCGCCCAGCCACGCGATGTCCAGTTTGATGGCGGTGAGCGTGCTGCCCATGTCGTCATGTACTTCGCGAGCGATAGCGATGCGCTCTTTCTCGCGCACATCCTGAATGTGCGAGGAGAGCTCTCGCAATTGTTCCCTAGAGCGCCTGATCTCGAGTTCGGACAGCTTGCTTTGGGTGATGTTGAAGATGATGCCTTCCCACTGTATGCCTTGGGCCGTGCTGCGCGGGCTGCACCGCAGGTTGATCCATTTTGCCTCGTTGTCCGGCATGGTGAGGATTCTGCCTTCCCAATTCCAGAACGACAGGTCCATGGCCGAGGCCTGCATGCTTTGCTGGTAGGAATAGAAGTCGTCGGGGTGCAACAGAGTCTCGAATAGCGATGAAACTCGGGTCAGGTCTTGCGGCAAGATTCCCAGCAAAGCATGGCATCCCTCGCTGACATAAGGGAAGCTCACGCTCCCGTCGCTCTGCAACAGCATCTGGTACGCCATGCCCGGCAGGTTGGCGATGAAGGCATGCAGGCGCGTCTGATTCTCCTGCAAGGCCAGTTCTGCGGCGAGGTGTTCATGGCGGATGCGCGCCGCGCGCAAATTGTGTTCGATGGCGGGCGCCAGACGATTCAGGCTGCCCTTGAACACATAATCATCCGCGCCGCGCCGCATGGCGTGCATGATGGTCTCTTCGCGCAAGTCGTGCGAAAGAAACAGGAAAGGAATATCCAGGCCGCTGCCTTGTATTTGCTCGAGCGCGGGCAGCCCGCCGAAACCGGGCGGATCATAACTGCACAGCACCACATCGAATTGATCCTGATCCAATGCCGCTTGCATGCGCTTGGCGGTGTCCACTCTCCGGTGTTCCAGCAGGTAACCGGCGTGCGACAGTTTGTTCAGCGTGTGCTGTGCATCGGCGCTCGAAGATTCGACCAGCAATACGCGGAGTTTCTTGGCTGTCATTCTGTTTTTCCGTACACGTGAGTGGATTATAAGCGGCGTCCGTGCTGCACACTAGGCCGGATATTACGGTAGAATGTGGCTCGTTACCGAACCTGCCACATCATGTCTTCCGCCCGCCCTGCCGTCACTCCAGAAAACCTGCTCCGTCCGGAAGTATTGGCGCTGCATGCCTACCACGTCCCGCCCGCCAGCGGCATGATCAAGCTGGACGCGATGGAGAATCCCTATCTGTTGCCACAGGGTTTGCGCGACGAGATCGCGAGGCTGGTGGCGGATGCCGAGATCAACCGTTATCCCGATGCCGCTGCGCTTCAGCTCAAGGCCGATATCCGCAAGGTGACTAACCTGCCATCCGGCATGGATGTCTTGCTGGGCAACGGCTCGGACGAGATCATCCAGTTGCTGGCGCTGGCCGTAGCCAAGCCGGGCGCGGTGTTGCTGAGCGTCGAGCCTTCGTTCGTCATGTACAAGATGATCGCAGCCTTTGTCGGTATGAGATACGTCGGGGTGCCGCTGGATGAAGATTTTTCGCTTGATCTGCAAGCGACACTGGCTGCCATCAAGCGCGAACAACCGGCATTGGTGTTCCTGGCCTATCCCAACAATCCGACCGGCAACCTGTTTGATGCTGCCGCCATCAAGAAGATCATCGAGGCTGCGCCGGGCTTGGTGGTGGTGGACGAGGCCTATTACGCCTTTGCCAGCGACAGTTTCATTCCGCATCTGGCGCACTACGACAACCTGCTGGTGATGCGTACCTTCTCCAAGCTCGGCATGGCGGGTTTGCGCCTGGGCTTTCTGGCAGGCTCCACGGCTTGGTTGAGCCAGTTGGAAAAGCTGCGCTTGCCGTATAATGTGGGCGTCTTGCCGCAACTGGTTGCGGCAAAGTTGCTGGCACATCACGATGTGCTGCTGGCACAGGCGGAGAACATCAAGCTGGAGCGTGCCAAGTTGCTGGCAGCACTGAATGCGATCATTGGCGTTCGCACCTATTCCAGCGAAGCCAATTTCATCCTGTTCCGCGTGGCAAGGGCCACGCAGATATTCGAAGGATTGAAGCAGCGCGGTGTGCTGATCAAGAACCTGAACGGCGGCCATCCGGCATTGAGCGATTGTTTGAGAGTGACTGTGGGCACGCCAGCCGAGAGTCAGAAATTCATCGCGGCACTGCAAGACACCATTAACCAACTCGCATAAGGCGAATCATGCGCAGCGCAAAAGTCAGTCGCAACACCCTGGAGACCAAGATCAGCGTCGAGCTGAATCTCGACGGTAGCGGCAAGGTCAAGCTGGATACCGGCCTGCCCTTCCTCGAACACATGCTGGATCAGATCGCGCGTCACGGCCTGATCGACATGGATATCAACGCCAAAGGCGACCTGCACATCGACGCGCATCACACCGTGGAAGACATTGGCATCACGCTGGGGCAGGCGTTCACTCAGGCCATCGGCGACAAGAAAGGTCTGCGCCGCTACGGCCATGCTTACGTGCCGCTGGACGAGGCGCTGTCGCGCGTGGTGCTGGACATCTCCGGTCGCCCGGGGTTGGTGTTCAATGCCGAATTCGTGCGTGCCAACGTCGGCGAATTCGAGGTCGATTTGATCCGCGAATTCTTCCAGGGCTTCGTCAATCACGCCTTGGTCACGCTGCACATCGACAATCTGGCGGGCGAGAATGCCCACCACCAGGCCGAGACCATCTTCAAGGCGTTCGGTCGCGCGCTGCGCGTGGCACTGGAACTCGACCCGCGCATGGCCGGCGTCATGCCCTCTACCAAGGGGACGCTGTAACCTCATCATGGTTGATATCGCAATCGTAGATTACGGCATGGGCAATCTGCGCTCGGTGCAACAGGCCGTGCGCAAGGTCGCGCCGCAAGCGAGCATCGCAGTGACGGGTGATGCCAAGGTGATCGCCGCGGCAGGCCGGGTGATCTTCCCCGGACAGGGCGCCGCTCCCGATTGTATGCGCGAGATACGTTCCCGCGGCCTGGATGGTGTGATTGCCGAGGTCGTTAGTGCGGGCAAGCCTTTTCTCGGCATCTGTATGGGGCTGCAGGTACTGTTCGAGCACAGCGAAGAAGGCGACACGCCTTGTCTGGGCCTGTTCGCCGGGCCGGTCAAACGCTTTGCCTCCGGGTTGCATGATGCGCAGGGCAACAAGCTCAAAGTGCCGCACATGGGGTGGAACCAGGTGCATCACGGCGATCACGTATTGTGGGAGGGCATCGCGCAGGATGCGCGCTTCTATTTTGTGCATAGCTACTATGTGCAGCCGCGCGATACGGCGATAGCGCAGGCGACCACCGACTATCCGCAGCCCTTTGTCTGCGCCGTGGCGCGTGATAACTTATTCGCTGTTCAGTTTCACCCGGAGAAGAGCGCTGCGGCTGGCTTGAAGCTGCTGCAGAATTTTATTAACTGGAAACCTGTTTAACCGTGCTAAATCATGGACACTAACACGCTGATTATTCCTGCAATCGATTTGAAAGACGGCCAATGCGTACGCCTGCGGCAAGGTGTGATGGAGGGCGCGACCGTGTTCTCCGACGATCCTGCCGCGATGGCCAAACACTGGCTGGCGCAAGGCGCACGCCGCTTGCACCTGGTTGACCTGAACGGGGCTTTTGCCGGCAAGCCCAAGAACGAAGCCGCCGTGCGCGGTATCGTCGAAGCCGTAGGCGGTCAGATTCCGGTGCAGCTGGGCGGTGGCATCCGCGATCTGGAAACCATCGAACGTTACCTCGATATTGGTGTGACCTACGTCATCATCGGTACCGCTGCCGTCAAAGTGCCGGGCTTTTTGCACGAAGCCTGCGATGCCTTCCCGGGACATATCATGGTCGGTTTGGATGCCAAGGGCGGCAAGGTCGCGGTGGATGGCTGGTCTAAATTGACCGGTCACGACGTCGCCGATCTGGCTCAGCGCTTCGAGGGTTACGGCGTGGAAGCCATCATCTACACCGACATCGGGCGCGACGGCATGATGACCGGCGTGAATATCGAAGCGACAGTGGAACTGGCGCGTCCTTTGCACGTGCCGGTCATTGCCAGCGGCGGCATCACCAATCTGGACGATGTGCGCAATCTGTGTGCGGTGCGTGCCGAAGGCATCACCGGCGCGATCACCGGTCGCGCCATCTACGAAGGCACGCTCGACTTCAAGGCAGCGCAAGCCCTGGCGGATGAGCTGTCTCCCAAAATCTAATGCTCGCTAAACGCATCATTCCCTGCCTCGACGTGACCGCCGGGCGCGTGGTCAAAGGCGTCAGCTTCGTCGAGTTGCGCGATGCGGGTGACCCGGTCGAGATCGCGCGCCGTTACGACGAACAGGGCGCTGACGAACTGACGTTCCTCGACATCACCGCGAGTTCCGATGATCGTGGCATTATCTTCCGCATCATCGAGCAGGTGGCCGCGCAGGTGTTCATTCCGTTGACGGTAGGTGGCGGTGTGCGCGAAGTGCAGGATGTGCGCAACCTGCTCAACGCAGGTGCCGACAAGGTGAGCATCAATACCTCGGCGGTGGTCAATCCGCAGCTGGTGGCGGACGCAGCGGCACGTTATGGCTCGCAGTGCATCGTGGTCGCCATCGACGCGAAGCAGGTCGCACCGAACAAGTGGGAAGTGTTCACTCACGGTGGTCGCAAGGCAACTGGTCTGGATGTCATCGAATGGGCACAGAAGATGCAATCTCTGGGCGCGGGCGAGATCCTGCTGACCAGCATGGACAAGGATGGGCAGAAGAGCGGCTTCGATCTGGCGCTCACGCGCGCCGTGACCGATGTGCTGGAGATCCCGCTGATCGCCAGCGGCGGCGTGGGCAATCTGCAGCACCTTGCCGATGGCGTGAAGCAGGGCGGTGCGGACGCGGTGCTGGCGGCCAGCATCTTCCACTTCGGCGAATACACCGTGCAGCAGGCCAAGCAGTTCATGGCGCAACAAGGCATTGAGGTGAGGTTGTGAACGAGGAAATCTGGCTGAACAAGATCAACTGGTCGGATGATGGTCTGGTTCCAGCCATCGCACAGGATGCTGCAACCGGGCGGGTGCTGATGGTGGCGTGGATGAACCGCGAGGCTTTGAAGCTGACTTGGCAGAAAAGCGAGGCGATATACTGGTCGCGTTCGCGCAAGAAACTGTGGCACAAGGGTGAAGAGTCCGGACATATCCAAAAAGTGAAAGAGATCCGCCTGGATTGCGATGGTGACGTGCTGTTGCTGCAAGTGGAACAGCAAGGCGGCATCGCCTGCCACACCGGACGCGAGAGCTGCTTCTTCAGCAAGCTGGAACAGGGACAATGGGTGGAGACCGATGCCGTGCTGAAGTCACCCGACGAGATCTACAAGAAATGAACAACGATATCCTGCAACGATTGACCGAGACGCTGGAGGCGCGCAAAGGCGCGGCACCGGAAACGTCCTACGTCGCCAAGCTGTTCAGCAAAGGCGACGATGCGATTCTGAAAAAGGTGATCGAGGAAGCTGGCGAAGTGTTGCTGGCAGCCAAGGACGGCGACAAGAGCCATCTGGTGTATGAAGTCGCCGACCTATGGTTCCATAGCATGGTACTGCTGGCGCAAAAAGGACTGAGCGCTGACGATGTGCTGCAGGAACTGGCGCGGCGCGAAGGCGTGTCTGGCATAGCGGAGAAAGCGAGCAGAAAATGAGCGAAAACTGTCTTTTCTGCAGGATCGCGCGCGGCGAGATACCGTGCAAAAAAGTGTATGAAGACGCCGACGTGCTGGCCTTCCACGACATCAATCCGGTCGCGCCGGTGCATTTCATGCTGGTGCCAAAGCAGCATCTCGATTCGCTGCTGGATGCCGGGGAGCAGCATGCCGCCTTGCTTGGCAAGATGTTGTTGCTCGCACCGAAGCTTGCGCGCGAGCAGGGCTTGCCCAATGGGTTTCGCACGGTCATCAATTCGGGCAAGGGTGGCGGGCAGGAAGTGTTTCATTTGCATATCCACGTCATCGGCGGCGGCAACATTCCGCCGATGGTCAAGCGTAGTTAACTGAGGAGGTAGAGATGGGCTTCGGTAGCGTTACACATTGGTTGATCGTGTTGGCGATCGTGGTGTTGATCTTCGGCACCAAGAAACTGCGCAATATTGGCAGCGATCTAGGTGGTGCGATAAGGGGCTTCAAGGAAGGCATGAAGGGCGAGGAAGAAGCGCCCAAGCAAGCTGACGCCAAGACCATCGAAGGCGAAGCAAAGAACAAGTAACTCTAAATGTTTGACGTTTCCTTCTCCGAACTGGTGGTGATCGCGCTGGTGGCGCTCATCGTCATCGGCCCGGAACGCCTGCCCAAGTTGGCGCGCACGGCAGGGCATCTGTGGGGGCGGGTGCAGCGTTATGTGAACAACGTCAAGAACGACATCGCCAACGACATGGCAGTGGAAGAGGCGCGCAAGTTGCAGGGCAGCATCCAGGAGCATGTCGCCGAAGCCGAACGCTCCATGCAGGAAGACGGGCGCTCGCTGCAGCAGCAACTGCTCCAGGCGCAATACAAAAAACCGGATGCTGACGAGTCGGCACCACCGCCCGCACCTCCCGAAAATCCAGCCAAATGAACACGAGCGAATCTTTCATCGCGCACCTGATCGAGCTGCGCGCGCGGCTGCTGAATGCCGCTGTCGCCATGCTGCTGGTGTTCATCTGCCTGTTCCCCTGGGCGGCCGACCTGTATGCCTTGCTGGCGCAACCGATGCTCGCCAAGTTGCCGCAAGGAGGGCAGATGATCGCCACCGACGTCACCACGCCGTTCTTCGTGCCGCTCAAGGTCACGATGATGGCGGCCTTCCTCATCGCACTGCCTTATGTCCTGTATCAGGCATGGCGCTTCGTGGCGCCGGGGTTGTATGCACACGAGAAGAAGCTGGTGGTGCCGCTCATCATCGCCAGTACGCTGCTGTTCTTCTGCGGCATGGCGTTCGCCTATTTCGTGGTGTTCCCGGTAGTGTTCGGCTTCATCGTCGCTTCCGCGCCGCACGGCGTGGCGGTGATGACCGACATCGACAAGTATCTCAGCTTCGTGCTGGGCATGTTCATGGCCTTCGGCATCACCTTTCAGGTGCCGGTGGCCGTGGTGCTGCTGGTCAGGATGGGGATGGTGTCGGTGGCGAAGCTGCGCGAGATACGTTCTTATGTGATCGTCGGAGCCTTCATCGTCGGGGCGATCTTCACCCCGCCCGACGTGGTCTCGCAGTTCATGCTGGCGATCCCGCTATGGTTGCTCTATGAGGCGGGCATCGTTGTGGCGAGTTGGGTAACGCCACGCAGTTAATGATGCCCGAGGCTGGTCAGCCTTATTCCTGCGCCTTGGGTTTGGGCCGCTTGCCCACCTTCACTTGCACGGCGAGTTCGGACTGATTGCGCATCAGCTTGAGCAAGGCCACTTTCCCCGGTGGGAGCGCGGAGATGGTCTCCAGCATGGTGGTGGAATCCGCCAGCGGTTTACCATCGATGCTGACGAGGATGTCGCCGGCCTTGATGCCTGACTTGTCCGCCGGGCTGCCGCGCACCACTTCCGCGATCAACACGCCTTGCGTGTCTTTCAGTTTGAACGATTCCGCCAGCTCCGGCGTGAGTTCCTGCACTGCGATGCCCACCCAGCCGCGCGTCACCGAACCGTTCTGGATGATCTGTTCCATGACCTTCTTTGCAGTGCTGGTCGGGATGGCGAAGCCGATACCGAGCGAGCCGCCGTTCGGCGAATAGATGGCGCTGTTGATGCCGAGCAGGTTGCCGTTCACGTCAACCAGCGCACCGCCGGAGTTGCCGGGGTTGATGGCGGCATCGGTCTGGATGAAGTTCTCGAAGGTGCTCAAGCCCAGGTGATTCCGCTTCAACGCGCTGACGATGCCCATGGTGACGGTCTGTCCTACGCCGAACGGGTTGCCGATGGCCAATACGATGTCGCCGACATGTGCCTGGTCGGACTGTCCGAATGTGATCGCGGGAAGCTGGTTGCCGAGCTCCACTTTGATGACGGCCAGGTCGGTATCCGGATCAGAACCGATGATGTGGCCTTTGGCGGTGCGCCCGTCGGCGAGTGCCACCTCGATCTCGTCCGCAGTCTCCACCACATGATGGTTGGTGAGGATGTAGCCGTCATGGCTGACGATGACGCCGGAGCCCAGGCTGGAGCTTTGCTGCGGGGCGTTGTCGTCGAATTCATCGCCGAAGAAAAAACGGAAACGCGGATCGTCCATGAAAGGAGCTGTGGGCGCTTTCACTTCGCTGCTGGTGAAGACGTTCACCACCGCCGGCATCACTTTCTGCGCTGCCCGGCTGAAACCGACTGCAGGCAGGTCGCCGCCATCGCCTGTGGCGTTCTCATACAGCGTCACCACACCGCTGCGCGCAGCATTGGGCAGCAACGAAGGCCGCAGTGTGTGGATGACGAACAGCATCGCGAGGCCAACGGTAGCGGCTTGGGCGAACAAGAGCCAGAATTTGCGCATGATATGATTTGAACCGCTTAATTTATGGGACAAGCCCGATGCGATTGAACGAGTTGCGGGATTATATCGAAAGCGAGCTTGCGGTCAGCCAATTTCGTGATTACTGCCCGAACGGGGTGCAAGTGGAAGGGCGCGGCGAAGTGCAGCGCATCGCGACGGCAGTCACCGCTTCACAAGCTGTACTGGATGCGGCCACCGCGTGGGGGGCGAATGCCATACTGGTGCATCATGGGTATTTTTGGCGCAGTGAAGATGCCGCCATCACCGGTATCAAGAAACGCCGCATAGCGCATTTGCTGAAACACGATGTCAGTCTGCTGGCCTACCACTTGCCGCTGGATGCCCACCCCGAACTTGGCAACAACGCACGGCTTGGCGAACAACTCGGCTTCATCGAACATGGGCGTTTCGGCGAACAGGGTATCGCCATGCACGGCGTGCTGGCGCAACCGCAGACCCTGCACCAACTCACCCAGCACATCCAGCACATATTGCAGCGTGCGCCGCAAGTGATCGGACATGCCAATCCCAACATCACTCGAGTCGCTTGGTGCAGCGGGGCGGCGCAGGGTTATTTCGAGCAAGCGGTGGCGCTGGGCGTGGACGTGTTCCTGACCGGCGAGATCTCAGAGCAGAACGTGCATGTCGCGCAGGAGACGGGAGTCGCCTTCATTGCCGCCGGACACCATGCGACGGAACGCTATGGCATCCAGGCGTTGGGCGAGCGCCTGGCAGCGCTTTTTGGTTTGGAGCACCGTTTTTTCGATCAGGATATCCCAGTCTGAGTAGCGTCAGTTCCGCGCATGCGAGAGGGAGAAGTCCTCTACGCCTTGCAATGTGCTCAGACCGCTGGCCAGTTCGTTCATCGAGACGCCGCTATTTTTGCTGAGTGCGATGGCCACAAAACGCCATTCCAGTTTTCCATCGCAGGAACGGATGGCGAAGGAGCCGGTGGCCACCTCGTAGCCGTGGTTGTAAACGACGTCAGACAATGTCTGCTCTTGCGGCACGAAGTTCTTCTGGAATTCCAGAGTGACGGCGATGGCCGGGCGCGAGGGTAGCCAGTTTTCCAGTTTGGATATCCACATCATGCACAGCGCGGCCAGCAAGGTGAGCAAGATCGCGGAGGTGTAGAAGCCGACGCCGACCATGATGCCAATGGCAGAGCAGGCCCAGATGGAGGCGGCGGTGGTGAGGCCGCTGATGTTGAGTCCGTCGCGCATGATGACGCCGGCGCCGAGGAAGCCGATGCCGGTGACGATGCCCTGAATGACGCGCGTGGGGTCGCCGGCGAGATAGGTGTTCACTTGTCCGCCGAACCAGAAGGCGGGGTAGCCGGCGATGACAGTAAGGGCTGCGGAGGCCATGCAGACCAAGCCGTAGGTGCGCATGCCTGCCGCGCGGCCGTGGTAGGAACGTTCGTAGCCGACGACCAGGCCGAGTATGAGTGCGCCGAGAAGGTTGAGAAACACGATTACGTTGGTCGCTACTACAGATGCAGACCAGTAAGCCGACAGGTTCTCAAGCGATAGTTCATTCATCCCAATGCCCTCTTTTTAGAATAGGGTTTAGAGTGTACAAGAATCGGGCATGGATTTCTGCTGGGCAGTTCACCCTAGGGGCGGCTTGCAGTTGACTATTTTGCTAGGTAGTATTCAAGCCGAGCAATAGGGAATCCCCACAATAACTAAATGGGTTCCTGAGGTTCGTATAGGGGAGACGGACCTTACGCTTGTTCCAAATTCCATTCGGGCAAGCTGTGCTTTTCCACCCTCCGTAGCGCGAGAATGACGAATCGAATTTCGTTTCGTCGGTATCGTTTTGAATAACTTATGACTGAAGGGATGAGAGGTTATGACTGAGCATGTAGATCGCAGCAAGCGACGACTCTTGATCGCAGCCACGACGGCAGCGGGCGGTGTCGCTGCAGCGGGGGCGGGTGCACCGTTTGTATTGAGTTTGATGCCCAGTGAGCGCGCCAAGGCAGCAGGCGCCCCGGTGGAGGTGGATGTAAGCAACATCGAGCCTGGCATGATGATCAGCGTCGAATGGCAAGGCAAGCCGGTGTGGATCGTGCGCCGTACCAAGGAGATGCTGGACCTGTTGGCCAAGCATGACGACGATCTGGCCGATCCCAACTCTTCCGTGCCGCAGCAACCCGCTTATTGCAACAATGCCTATCGTTCGATCAAGCCGGAGTATCTGGTGGTGCTCGGCGTTTGCACGCACTTGGGCTGTTCTCCAACCTATCGTCCTGAAGTGGCTCCGGTTGACCTTGGCGACAAGTGGGTCGGCGGCTGGTTCTGTCCTTGCCATGGTTCGCGTTTCGACTTGGATGGGCGCGTGTACAAAGGGGTACCCGCACCGACCAATCTGATCGTGCCCCCGCACAAATATCTCAGCAACGGCCATCTCTTGGTCGGTGACGACAGCAAGGAGACGGCATAATGAAAAACAAGCTGAACAAACTGATCGGCTGGGTCGATGATCGTTTTCCGCTGCTGACGCTGTGGAAGGATCATGCCTCCGAATACTACGCGCCGAAGAACTTCAACTTCTGGTATTTCTTTGGCGGTCTGGCGCTGCTGGTTCTGGTCATCCAGATTCTCTCCGGCATCTTCCTGACCATGAACTACAAGCCGGATGCACTGTTCGCATTCGCTTCTGTCGAATACATCATGCGCGACGTGCAATGGGGCTGGCTGCTGCGCTACATCCATTCCACCGGCGCTTCGATGTTCTTCGTGGTGATCTACCTGCACATGTTCCGCGGCCTGATGTACGGCTCGTACCGCAAACCGCGCGAACTGCTGTGGATCATCGGCATGATCATCTACCTGGCATTGATGGGCGAAGCCTTCATGGGCTACCTGTTGCCGTGGGGCCAGATGTCGTTCTGGGGTGCGCAAGTGATCGTCAACCTGTTCTCGTCCGTGCCCTTCGTCGGCCCCGACCTGGCAGTGCTGATCCGCGGCGACTACGTGGTGTCCGACATCACCCTGAACCGCTTCTTCGCGCTGCATGTGGTGGCTATCCCGCTGGTGCTGGTGCTCATCATCGGCGCGCACTTGATCGCGCTGCATGAAGTCGGTTCCAACAACCCGGATGGCATCGAGATCAAGAAGCACAAAGATGCGAAAGGCAATCCGCTGGATGGCATTCCTTTCTTCCCCTACATGGTGGTTAAGGATGCCGTGGCTGCGGTCGCCTTCCTGATGGTGTTTGCCGCGATCATCTTCTTCGCGCCGGACATGGGCGGGTACTTCCTGGAGTACAACAACTTTGTCCCGGCCAACCCGATGAAGACGCCTGAGCACATCGCGCCGGTGTGGTACTTCACGCCGTACTACGCGATCTTGCGCGCAGTACCGCCGATGTTCGGTTCTCAGTTCCCGGGCGTGGTGGCGATGGGGGTGGGTACAGTGATCTTCTTCTTCCTGCCTTGGCTGGATCGCGGCAAGGTCAAGTCGATCCGCTATCGTGGCACGATCTACAAGGCATTCTTGGCGGCGTTCGTGGTGAGCTTCGTCGGTCTCGGCTGGCTGGGTCTGATGCCCGCCACCCCGACCTATACCTGGATCTCGCGCGTGCTGGCGATCGTCTACTTCGCCTTCTTCCTGTTGATGCCTTGGTACACCAAGATCGACAAGACCAAGCCCGAGCCTGATCGTGTGACGTCCAAATAATTGAGAGAGGTTCGTTGACATGAATGCAATCAAGAAACTATGGATGCTGGCGCTGTTGCTGACCGTGCCGGCTATGGCGAGCGCCAGCGGCAATGGCGTTCATCTGGACAAGGCGCCGGTCGATCTGAAGGACAGGGTCTCGCTGCAACGCGGAGCCAAGACGTTTACCACCTACTGCCTGAGCTGCCACAGCGCTTCCTACATGCGTTACAACCGCTTGAAGGATCTGGGTTTGAACGAGGAGCAGCTGCGCAAGGACTTGCTCCTGCCGGCAGACCTCAAGCTGGGTTCGACCATGCAGGCTGCGATGGACAAGGATGCTGCCAAGCAGGTGTATGGCGTGGCACCTCCCGACCTGAGCGTTATCTCGCGCTCGCGCAGCCCGGACTGGCTCTACACCTATCTGCGCAGCTTCTATGTGGATAGCAAGCGTCCGAGTGGCTGGAACAATACCGTGTTCCCGAACGTGGGCATGCCGCACATTCTGGCCGAGTTGCAAGGCGAGCAAGAGCTGCATGTCGAGAATCACGAAGGACATGAAGTCAGGCAGCTGGTATTGGCCAAGCCGGGTTCGATGAAACCGGACGAGTACAACGCCGCGATCGGCGATCTGGTCAACTATCTGGTGTTCATGGGCGAGCCGGCCAAGATGGTTCGCCACCAGATCGGCTGGATCGTGCTGGGCTTCCTGTTCATCCTGTTCCTGCTGGTCTATGCGCTGAAGAAAGAGATCTGGAGGGATATCCATTAACGGTGGATTGAATTTCACGGTGCGTTTGTGGTAACTTCCGCACCCCGTTTCACCAAGTGCCAAACGGCGGAGCTGAACAAGCTCCGCTTTTTGGTTTTATGTCGCAGCGTTTTATCGTGTAGGTGGTTCTTATGATGACACTTTATTCCGGGACAACTGATCCCTACAGCCACCGTTGCCGCTTCGTGCTGTTCGAGAAGGGCATGGATTTCCAGGTTATCGACGTGGATGTCTTCAACAAGCCTGAAGATCTGGCGGTGATGAATCCGTATAACACCGTGCCGGTGCTGGTCGAGCGCGACCTGATCCTGTACGAAGCCAATATCATCAACGAATACATCGACGAGCGCTTTCCGCACCCGCAATTGATGCCGCCGGATCCGGTGATGCGCGCCCGTGCCCGCTTGTTCCTGCACCGCTTCGAGAACGAATTGTTCTGCCATATCCCGGGCTTGGAGAGCAGCAACGCCAAGGTCGCGGAGAAGGCGCGTGCCGCAGTGCGCGAGAATCTGACGCAGATCGCACCGGTGTTCACCAAGCAGAAATTCATGCTGGGCGACGAGTTCTCCATGCTGGACGTGGCGATCGCTCCCTTGTTGTGGCGCTTGGATCACTACGGTATCCAGCTCGACAAGGAAGCCGCACCGCTGATGAAGTACGCCGAGCGCCTGTTCTCGCGCCCGGCCTACATCGAAGCGATGACGCCTGCCGAAAAGGCGATGCGCAAGTAATCGTAGCCGGGATGAGCGAACCTTCCACCAAGCCCTACCTGATCCGCGCCATCTTCGATTGGTGTGCCGATTCCGGATACACGCCGTATCTGGCGGTGCAGGTGGACGAGTACACGCAAGTGCCGATGGCTTACGTCAAGGACGGCAAGATCGTGTTGAACATCGGCATGGATGCGGTGCGCAACCTGCATCTGGGCAATGAGGACATCACCTGCGGCGGCCGCTTCGGCGGTGTGGCGCATCAGCTCATTGTCCCGATATCCGCAGTGATCGGTATTTTTGCCAAAGAGACCGGGCAAGGGCTGGTGTTCCAGGGGCAGGAGTCCTCGCCGATGGGGCCGGAGGAAGGGGGCGGTGAGCCGCCGGACGATCACCCGCCACAAGGCAGGCCGACACTCAGGGTCGTGAAGTAATAAAAAAGCCGCAGAGACTGCGGCTTTTTTCATGCTGGCTGACAAACTCCGCGCTTATGCGGGCAATGCCAACTGTGCTTGCATCTTTCCCAAGGCTTTTTGCTCGATCTGGCGGATGCGCTCTGCCGATACGTTGAATTCCGCAGCCAACTCATGCAGCGTCGCACCATTCTCCTCGCGCAGCCAACGTGCCTCCACGATGCGGCGGCTGCGCTCATCCAAACTTGCCAATGCCTGTGACAAGCCGGCCGTGTGCAGGTGCTCACGTTCTGCCGCTTCCAGAATGTAGGAAGGCTCATGCTCCTCGTTGTCGGCCAGATAGTTGATGGGCGCGAAACTTTCGTCTTCCTCCCCTGCCAGCGGCTCAAGCGCAAGCTCATGTCCGGCGAAGCGCGCTTCCATCTCCACCACGTCATGCTCGCTTACGTTCAGTTGTTGGGCGATCTCACTCACCTGCTGCGGCTTGAGTGGTTCCAGCCCCTGTTTCATGCTGCGCAGGTTGAAGAACAGCTTGCGCTGCGCCTTGGTGGTGGCGATCTTCACCATGCGCCAGTTGCGGATCACGTATTCGTGGATCTCGGCGCGTATCCAATGCAAGGCGAACGACACCAAGCGCACGCCGCGCTCCGGGTCGTAACGCTTGACGGCTTTCATCAGGCCGATGTTGCCTTCTTGGATCAAGTCGGCCTGCGGCAGCCCGTAACCGGAATAACCGCGTGCCACGCTGACCACGACGCGCAAGTGAGAGAGCACTAACTGCCGAGCAGCATCCAGGTCGTTCTGCGTCTTGAGGCGTGTCGCCAGATCCAGCTCTTCTTCTTGCGACAGCACAGGAAAGCGATTCACGGCCTGAACATACCCCTCCAGACTGCCGACGGCAGACGGTATCGGTAAACTCATGGTTGCATTCATGGCATTTCCTCCTTATGCAAAGATTCTAGCACTCGCACGATAAGAGTGCCAAGGCAAGGAAAGGTTCGTCGCGGGGTATGGATGCAGGGGCATTTGTAAGGCCGGTGGCCTGGCATGGTAGAATCCGCGCCTTCCTGTTTTTCCAACTATTTTTAGGGATACTTGCCATGTTCTCCAGCAAAAACACCATCGCCGTGACCGACCCCGAACTGTGGGCCGCGATCCAGAACGAAAACCGCCGCCAGGAGGATCACATCGAACTGATCGCCTCGGAAAACTACACCAGCCCGGCGGTGATGGAAGCGCAGGGCAGCAAGTTGACCAACAAGTATGCCGAAGGCTACCCCGGTAAGCGCTATTACGGCGGCTGCGAGTACGTGGATGTGGCCGAGCAGTTGGCCATCGATCGCGCCAAGGCTCTGTTCGGCGCGGAATACGCCAACGTGCAGCCTCATTCCGGTTCGCAGGCCAACCAGGCGGTGTACGTCTCGGTGTTGAAACCGGGTGACACCATCCTCGGCATGAGCCTGGCGCACGGCGGCCACCTGACGCACGGTGCATCGGTGAACATCAGCGGCAAGCTGTACAACGCCATCCAGTACGGCCTGAACGACAAGGAAGAAATCGATTACGACCAGGTGCAGAAGCTGGCCAACGAGCACAAGCCCAAGATGATCGTGGCCGGCGCTTCCGCCTACGCGCTGGTCATCGACTGGAAGCGTTTCCGCGCCATCGCGGACAGCGTCGGTGCCTACCTGTTCGTGGACATGGCGCACTATGCGGGCTTGGTGGCTGCTGGTTACTACCCCAATCCGGTGGGCATCGCCGACTTCGTGACCACCACCACGCACAAGACCCTGCGCGGTCCGCGCGGCGGTCTGATCCTGGCCAAGGCGGAACACGAGAAGGCGCTGAATTCGGCGATCTTTCCGCAACTGCAAGGCGGTCCGCTGATGCACGTCATCGCCGCCAAGGCCGTGGCGTTCAAGGAAGCAGCGAGCAAGGAGTTCAAGGAATACCAGAAGCAAGTCATTGACAACGCGCGCGTGATGGCGAAGGTGTTGACCGAACGCGGTGTGCGCATCGTGTCCGGCCGCACTGACAGCCATGTGTTCCTGGTCGATCTGCGTGCCAAGAAGCTGACCGGCAAGGATGCCGAGGCGGCATTGGGCAAGGCTCACATCACTGTGAACAAGAACGCGATTCCGAATGATCCGGAAAAGCCTTTCGTCACCTCCGGCATCCGCATCGGCTCTCCTGCAATGACCACACGCGGCTTCAAGGAGCTGGAAGCCGAGAAGCTGGCCCACCTTATCGCCGACGTGCTGGATGCACCGAACGATGATGCTGTGATCGCCAAGGTGGTCGGTGAAGTGAAGAAGCTGACCACACAATTCCCCGTGTACGGCGCGTAAGCTGAAATCATGCGGTGTCCATTCTGCAAAGGCCCGGATACCCAAGTAGTGGATACCCGCGAAAGCGAGGAGGGCGACAGCATCCGCCGTCGCCGTCGTTGCCTGTCGTGCGACAAACGTTTCACCACCTATGAGACGGTGGAGTTGCGCATGCCGCAGGTGGTCAAGCAGAACGGCATGCGCAGCGAGTTCGACGAAGAGAAGCTGCGCACCAGTTTCAGCCGTGCGCTGCACAAACGTCCTGTCCCGACCGAACTGGTCGATGCGGCCATCGACCACATCACGCAAAAAGTCTTCGCGCTGGGCGAACGCGAGATCGGCTCGCGCCAGATCGGCGAGATGGTGATGAAGGAGCTGCTCAAGCTCGACAAGGTCGCTTATATCCGTTTTGCTTCCGTGTACAAGAGTTTCCAGGACGTCGGGGATTTCTCCGATGCTATCGACGCGGTCAAAAACACCCGACGCCGCAATACAGCCAAACAATGAACGCTGCCGACAGTCAGTGGATGGCACAGGCGCTGCGCCTTGCAGAGCGCGGCCTGTACACGACCAGCCCGAATCCGCGCGTCGGCTGTGTGTTGGTAAAAGAGGGCAAGGTAGTGGGCGAGGGCTGGCACGAACGCGCCGGCGAACCGCATGCTGAAGTGCATGCTTTGCGCGCGGCAGGAAGAGCGGCGCGGGGTTCGACTGCTTATGTCACTTTGGAACCTTGCAGTCACCACGGACGCACGCCGCCATGCGCCGATGCGCTGATCACGGCGGGAGTAGAGCGCGTGGTGGCGGCGATGCAAGACCCGAACCCGCTGGTTGCCGGCCAAGGCCTGCAGAAATTGCGCGCTGCCGGGATCGAAGTCGAATGCAGCCTGATGGAAGCTGCGGCACGTGAGTTGAATATCGGTTTTATCTCGCGCATGACGCGCGGCAGACCTTGGGTGCGCAGCAAGATCGCGGCGAGTCTGGATGGCCGCACCGCGTTGGCGAACGGCACCAGCAAGTGGATCACGGGCGAAGCGGCCCGCCATGATGTGCAGCATTGGCGCGCTCGCTCCTGTGTCGTACTCACGGGTATCGGCACGGTGCTGGCGGACGATCCGCAACTCAATGTGCGCATCGAAACCGGGCGTCAGCCGCTGCGTGTGGTGCTGGACGGTCAATTGCGCATCTCCCCACTCGCCAAGGTTCTGCAGAACGGGAAGACGCTTATCTACACCGCGAGTTCGGATGCGGCGAAGCGACAGGCCATACTGGCATGCGGAGCGGAAGTGGTGACGCTGGCGGATGCCAACGGGCAAGTCGATCTGGCCGCAGTGTTGCGCGATCTTGGGCGGCGCGGCATCAACGAGGTGTTGGTGGAGGCGGGGCGTACGTTGAATGGCGCGTTGCTGCAAGCGGACTTGGTGGATGAGCTGGTGTTGTACCTCGCACCACAGTTGCTGGGCGATGCCGCACGCGGGCTGGCAGATTTGGGTGAGCTCACGCAGCTAGAGCAGCGCACCGAGCTGCAGTGGCAGGATGTGCGCCAAGTGGGCGGTGACCTGCGCGTCATCGCAAGAATCTCAAAGGAGAAATGATCATGTTCAGCGGTATCGTGGCCGACGTCGGCCTCATCAAATCGGCGCAGGATCGTGAGGGCGGTTTGCGCCTGACGGTGGCGACGGAATCGCTCGGTATGGGGGATGTGCAACTTGGCGACAGCATCGCGGTGAACGGCGTATGCCTGACCGTGGTGAAGATCGACGGTAACGATTTCACCGTGGATGTTTCGCGCGAGACCCTGAATTGCACCACCGGGCTGGAGTTGAAGGGCTGTCATGTCAATCTGGAAAAGGCACTGCGTCTGTCCGACAGGCTGGGCGGGCATCTGGTCAGCGGCCATGTCGATGGCGTGGGCGAGGTGGTGGCGTTCAATGATATCGGGGAAAGCTGGCGACTCGTGGTGCGCGCGCCGCAGCCATTGGCGAAATATATCGCGGTGAAAGGTTCCATCACCATCAACGGCGTGAGCCTGACGGTGAATCACGTTGCGGGCGCGGAGTTCGAGGTGAACCTCATTCCGCACACGCTGGATGTGACGACGTTGAACGAGTTGAAGGTCGGCGCTAAGGTGAATCTGGAGATCGACCTGATCGCGCGTTACGTCGAGCGCATGCTGTCCGCCGACAAGAGCTGAATCACAGCAGGAACGGCATGAAGCGTTTGGTGCGCTTCATGTATTCCTGATACTGCATGCCGAAGTAGCGAGTGTTCTCACTCTCTTCCGCCAGCGCGGCGAACACCAGAAAGACGCCGGCGACCAGTGCGATGCCGCCGCTCAGCCAGGACTTCTGCATAAAGAACAGCCCCCAGTCCAGAAAGATCAGCGAGCTGTACATGGGGTGGCGGATGTAGCGATAGATGCCGCGAGTCACCAGTACGGTCGTCTTTTCGAAGGTCATTAACAGGGTGTCGTTGCGGCCGTCGTCCTGTTGTCCGAACCATCTCAGAGACAGATAGCCCGTAAGGGCGAGAAACAGCGAGACGTGTATCAATATCCCGCTGACGGTCGGGGTCGGCGTTAATGTCGCGTCCTGCCAGCCGTCCTTGTTCAGCAAGACCAGCAGCAACATCAGCTCCCAGGCAAAGAAACGATGGAACCCGTGCGATTTGGGAGAGCGCAGGGAAGCGCGGGAGATGTAGATCAATGCCGCACTGCCGATGACAAAAAAGATAAGCTCTAACACGATAAGACTCCTTATTAATGGAGGGGTGTGTTGCCTGGAATCTATTGCATTATCGCGCAGTTCATTGGCGCTGCACGTTGAACCAAACCGCATATAGCGCCGGCAAGAACAGCAGCGTGAGCAGCGTCGCGATGAACAGCCCGCCCATGATGACGATAGCCATCGGCCCCCAGAACACGCTGGAGGTGAGCGGGATCATGGCCAGGATCGCAGCGGCGGCAGTGAGCAGGATGGGGCGCGCACGACGCACGGTGGAATCGACGATGGCAGCATAGCGCGACGATCCCAGTTTGATGTCCTGCTCGATCTGGTCGACCAGGATCACCGAGTTGCGCATGATCATGCCGGCCAGCGAGATCATGCCGAGCATGGCGACGAAGCCGAACGGAATATGGAAGCCGAGCAATACCGCCGTCACGCCGATCAGGCCGAGCGGGGCGGTGAGCAGCACCAGTGCCACGAGTTTGAATTGACGCAGCTGCCACATCAGCAGCGTGAGGATGATGAAACACATCAGCGGCAGGACGGTGACGATGGAATCGATGGCTTTGTCGCTGTCTTCCTCCGAGCCGCCGGTTTCGATGCGGTAACCGCCGGGCAGGTGGGCGCGAATAGCGGAGAGTTTTTGCTCGATGGCATGGCTGACTTCGGGCGCCTGGATATGGTCCGGCACATCGGCGCGCACGGTCACCACCGGCATCCGGTTCATGCGCCAGACGATGCCTTCCTCGCTGCGCTCGCTCAGCGTGGCGATGTCGGACAGCGCCACGAACTGCCCGCTGGCGGTATGGATGCGTACATGTTTGAGGAATTCTTCGCTGCGCCGGTCGTCCCCCTTCGCGCGCATGACGACCTCGATGCGCTGGTCAGCTTCGCGATATTGGGTCACGGTGATGCCGGAATGCAGCATCTGCAGATAACGCGAGAGCGCCTGCGACGAGATGCCCAAAGCGCGCGCCTTGCCTTGGTCGAGATCGATGTTGACGGTCTTGATCGGCTCGTTGGAGTCCTGGCTGACGTTCTTGGTGTTGGGATTCTGCTTGACCACCTGCAGCACCTGCTCGGCGATGTCGCGTACCTTGTCCAGCTCCTTGCCGACGATGCGGAACTGCACCGGATAACCGACGGGGGGGCCGTTTTCGAGGCGCGACACGCGGATACCGAAATTGGCGTATTCCGTATCCAGCAGCTTGCGCAGTTTCTTCAGCTCGTCTTCGCGGGCAGTCAGGTCGCGCGTGGTGATGACGATCTGTGCGTAATTCAACGTGGGCAGCTGCAGGTCCAGTGGCAGGTAGAAACGCGGCGTGCTGCCGCCGATGTAGCTGGCGTATTGCACCACGTTCGGATCATCCTTCAGCCTGCGTTCGATCTCCTGCGTCACCCCTTCAGTCATGGAGAACGCCGTCCCTTCCGGGAGCCACACATCCACCAGCAATTCGGTGCGTTCGGAAGGCGGGAAGAATTGCTGTTCGACTTTGCCGAATCCGAACAGGGACAAGGCAAACAGCAGGAATGTGGTAGCGATCACCGCCCTGCGGTATTCGAGGCATGTGACCAGCAATTTCCGGAAACGTGTATAGAACCAGTTCCGGTAAAGCGATTCGGCAACGTTGCGGTGTTCCAGCAGTATCCGGCAGCCGAGGAATGGCGTGAACACGACGGCGACAATCCACGAGACCAGCAGCGACAGCGTGACCACGATGCAGATCGAGATGGTGTATTCGCCCGCCGAGGATTTGGCCAGCCCCACCGGCAGGAAGGCGGCGGCGGTGATTAGCGTGCCGGTGAGCATGGGGAAAGCGGTGCTGGAATAGGCGAAGACGGCGGCGCTGGTCTTGTTCCAGCCCTGTTCCAGTTTCACTTTCATCATTTCCACCGCAATCATGGCATCGTCCACCAGCAGGCCGATGGCGATGATCAGTGCGCCGATGGAGACGCGCTGCAAGTCGATACCGAGCAGCTTCATCAGCAGGAAGGTACCCGCCATCACCACCGGAATGGACAGCGCCACCACCATGCCGGCACGCCAGCCGAGGCTGACGAAGCTGATCGCGAGCACGATGAGCAGCGCTTCCAGCAGCGACTTCATGAACTGGTTGATGGCCTGCTTCACCACCTTGGGCTGGTCGGCGACCTGGTGCAGCTCCACACCTTTGGGCAGGTGCGCGCGGATGTCGGTCATGGCTTTATCCAATGCACGGCCCAGCTCGATCACATTGCCGTCCTTGGTCATGGAGATCGCCAAGCCGATCGCTTCCCGGCCTTTGTATTTCATTTTGAAGCGGGCGGGGTCTTCATAGCCGCGATAGACGCGGCTGATGTCGCCCAGCCGATACACCTTGCCGCGGGTGCCGGGGATGCCGATGTCCTGGATGCTCTTGAGCGAGTGGAAGTCGCCGCTGACGCGCAGTCTGGCGATGTCATAGTGGGTGATGATCTCGCCGGCCGGCTCCATCGCATTCTGGGTCTTGAGGATGCTGGCGATCTTGAGCGGGTCGATGCCGTAGTCGGCGATCTTGTTGCTGTCGAACTCGATGTAGATCTTTTCGTCCTGCTCGCCGACCAGGTCCACCTTGTCCACGTTCACGATCTTGAGCAGTTCCTGACGGGCGAAGCTGGCCTCGCGCTCAAGTTCCGCAGGGCTCAGTACGTCCGAGGTGAAGGCATAGATGGAGCCGTAGGTATCGCCGAACTCATCGTTGATGAAGGGCCGGCTCGCATCTTCGGGGAGGGAGCGGCGCATGTCGGCAAGTTTCTTGCGTACCGTGGCCCAAGCATGCCCCAGCTCGGCGCGTGGCATGGCGTCCTTGAGCGTGACGAAGATGATCGCTTCGCCCGGTTTGGAAGCGCTGGAGACATTGTCCAGCCAGGGGGTCTCCTGCAGCATGCGTTCGATACGGTCCGTGACTTGCTGTTCCACCTCGCGCGCGGTCGCGCCCGGCCATAACACTTTGACCGTCATCACCTTGAAAGTGAATGCGGGGTCTTCGTTCTGGGGTAGTTCAAGGTAGGCGATCGCGCCGGAGATGAGCATTGCCAGCAACAGGTAAAGCACCATGGCCTGGTTGCGGATTGCCCATTTGGAGAGGTTGATGCGCTTCATAACTTGGAAGTGAAGGCCGATGCTCGGATTATAGGGGCTATCGCCGTAATGCGGCGCAGTTACAGCACATTTAGTGTTTTTCCCGAGGTCATGGCGGCGAGGATTGGGCCCGAAGATGCTAAAATCAGCCCCCGCGCAAGCGCTTAACCCCCAACAGAGCTGCATACATGACCGACATCGCACCAATCACCGAGATCATCGCCGAGATACGCGCCGGGCGCATGGTCGTGCTGGTGGACGAAGAAGACCGCGAGAACGAGGGCGACCTGCTGTTCGCCGCCGAATTCGTCACGCCTGAAAAGATCAACTTCATGGCCAAGCACGGGCGCGGCCTGATCTGCTTGACCCTGACCCAGGCACATTGCCAACAGCTCAACCTGCCGCTGATGGTGCGCGACAACGGCCTGTCGCTGGCGACCAACTTCACCGTTTCCATCGAAGCCGCCAGTGGCGTGACCACCGGCATCTCGGCGGCAGACCGTTCACGCACCGTGCAGGTCGCGGCGGACAAGAACGCCAAACCTTCCGACATCGTGCAACCCGGCCATATCTTCCCCTTGCGTGCGCAGAACGGCGGCGTGCTGGTGCGCGCGGGCCATACCGAAGCGGGCTGCGACCTGGCGCAGCTGGCCGGCGTGACGCCGGCAGCGGTGATCTGCGAGATCCTCAAGGAAGACGGCGAGATGGCGCGCCTGCCCGACCTGATCCCGTTCGCCAAGGAACACGGCCTGAAGATCGGCACCATCGCCGACCTGATCGAATACCGCAGCCACAACGAGACGCTGGTCGAACGCGTGGCACGGCGCACGGTGCAGACCGCCTACGGCGAATTCGACCTGGTGACCTATACCGACAAGACTACGCAGCGCACGCATCTCGCATTGGTGAAGGGCGACATCCAGCCGCAGACCGAGACGCTGGTGCGCGTGCACGAGCCGCTGTCCGTGCTGGATTTTCTGGAACAGGTCAGCTTGCCCAACACCACCAGCGTGCATGATGTGCTGAAGAAGATCGGCGAGTCCGAGGCTGGTGTGCTGGTGCTGATGCACCATAACGAAACATCGGCGGATCTGCTGGCGCGTGCTACAGCCAAACCCGAGGCGCAACACGCGCAGTGGGATCCGCGCAGTTACGGCATCGGCGCGCAGATCCTGCGCGACCTCAACGTCGGCAAGATGTGCCTCATCGCCACCCCGCGCAAACTGCCGAGCATGACCGGCTTCGGTCTGGAAGTAGTGCGTTACTGTCAATGCAAGGAAACGAAATGAAAGAGATAGAACAGAATCTGAACGGCAAAGGCCTGCGCTTCGGCATCGTGCAAAGCCGCTTCAACACGCCGGTTTGCGAAGGGCTGCTGGCCGCGTGCCGTGCCCAACTGACGCAGAGCGGCGTGAGCGAGAACGACATCACGCTGGCGACCGTGCCCGGTGCCCTGGAGATTCCGCTGGTGCTGCAGGCCATGGCGCAGAGCAAAAAATTCGACGCGCTGATCGCCCTGGGGGCGGTGATACGCGGCGACACCTATCACTTTGAAGTCGTCTCCAACGAATCGGCACGCGGCGTGGGCGAGGTGCAATTGCACAGCGGCGTGCCCATCGCCAACGCCATCCTTACCACCGATACCGACGAGCAGGCCGAAGTGCGCATGAACGTGAAAGGCGCGGAAGCCGCCCTGGTCGCCATCGAGATGGTGCATCTATTGAAAGCAATCGCATGAACGACACCAAACCAAACAACCCGGCCAAGAGCCTGCGCCATCGTGCGCGCGAACTGGCACTGCAGGGCATCTACGAATGGCGCCTCTCCGGCAAGAGCGCAACGCTGATCGAGAAGGCCACGCGCGAAGAGAAGAGCCTGGGGCGTTACGACAATGAACTCTTCGGCCAACTGTTGCGCGGCGTCATTTCGAAGAACGAAGAGCTGGCGGCACTGGTCGCACCGCATCTGGATCGTGCCGTGAACGAATTAAGCCCGGTCGAATTCTCCGTGCTGCTGCTGGGCGCGTTTGAATTGACCCATCATCCCGAAGTGCCTTACCGCGTGGTCATCAACGAAGCTGTGGAACTGGCCAAGACTTTCGGCGGCAGCGACGGACACAAGTTCGTCAACGGCGTGCTGGACAAGCTGGCCGCACAAGTGCGCGCGACCGAGGTCGCGGCGAAATAATCCATCGGAGCCGCCTTGTCGGAATTCGATCTCATCAAACGCTACTTCACCCGTCCCACACCTGGTGCAACACTGGGCGTGGGTGACGATGCGGCATTGTTATGCGTGAGCGACGGCATGGAGCTGGCCATCTCCACCGACATGCTGGTGAGCGGCACGCACTTCTTCCCCGATGCTGACCCATACCTGTTGGGCCACAAGACACTGGCGGTGAACCTGTCCGACCTGGCGGCGATGGGTGCAACCCCGCGCTGGGCGACGCTGGCCTTGTCGCTGCCGAGCGAGGACGCCAGCTGGTTGCAGCGCTTCAGCGAAGGCTTCTTTGCGCTGGCCGACGCATACGGCGTCGAACTCATCGGCGGCGACACCACGCGCGGCCCGCTCAATCTGTGCGTCACCATCATGGGCGAGGTGCCGCGGGGCAAAGCGCTGCGCCGCAGCGGTGCGCTGGTCGGCGACGACATCTGGGTATCCGGCGCGCTGGGCACTGCCGCCTTGGGCTTGGCGCATCTGCAAGGAAAAATAGCACTGCCTGAGGGTGCCCGTCTTTCCTGCCTCGCAGCCCTGCAGCAACCGCAGCCGCGAGTCGCGTTGGGCTTGGCCTTGCGCGACATCGCCCACAGCGCGATCGATATTTCCGATGGCCTGCTGGCCGATCTGGGGCACATTCTGGAATGCTCCGATGCGGCCGCCGAGGTACGCTATGACAGGTTGCCGATGTCGTCGCTATTCGCTTCCTGCGGTGATGTGATGCCCGAACTGGCGCAGCACTGCGTGCTGTCCGGCGGCGACGATTACGAATTGTGTTTCACCGCGCCGGTGGCGCAGCGCGATGAGATCGAGATGCTGGCGACCCGCTTGCGGCTGCCGCTGAGCCGCATCGGGAAGATCGTGTCCGGACGCGGCTGCAAGGTGCGCGCGGAGGACGGCAGTGTGATGACGATAAAGGAAAGCGGTTATGACCACTTTGCATGACGAACTGAAAACTCAACCGAACTGGCGCTTCCTGTTCAGCCATCCGGCGCATTTCCTTTCCTTCGGTTTCGGTGCCGGCCTGGTGCCGCGTTCGCCGGGCACGGCGGGCACGCTGGTCGCCTTCCCCATGTATTGGTTCCTTGCGCCGCGCCTGACCGATGCCATGTTCCTGCTGGTGCTGATCTGGGCCTTCGCCTTCGGCGTGTGGGTGTGCGACATCACCGGCAAGGCGCTGGGCGCGGAAGACTTATGGCGGCATCGTGTGGGACGAGATCGTCGCCTTCCTGCTGGTGCTGTTCTTCACCCCGGAAGGTCTGGTGTGGCAGCTGCTGGCGTTCTCGCTGTTCCGCTTCTTCGACATCGTCAAACCGCAACCCATCCGCCACTTCGACCAGACATGGCACGGTGGACTGGGCGTGATGTTCGACGACATCCTGGCGGCGGGTTACACGCTGCTGTGTCTTGCGGTCATCAAGAGCATCCTGATATGAGAGCGCTCATCGCGCTGTTCTGCTGTATCTCGTTCAGCGTCCAGGCCGAGACTTTCAGTGCCAAAGTCATCGCCGTGATGGATGGCGACACCGTGCTGGTCTTGCGCGGCGGTCAAAAGATCAAAGTGCGCTTGGCCAACATCGACGCGCCGGAAAAAGCCCAGGCCTTTGGCAAGCAGTCGCGCGACTCCTTGCTGGAGATGGTGGGCAAGAAACAGGTGCAGATCGACAGTCAGGCCGTCGACCAATACGGGCGCGTCATCGGGCTGATCAAGGTGGGCGGACGCGATGTGAACCAGGAACAGGTGAAGCGCGGCATGGCGTGGGAATATTCGCACTACCACACCGACAAGACCTACATCGGCCTGCAAAGCGATGCCCAGCAAGCACGACGCGGCCTCTGGGCGCAGACCAGCCCGCAAGCGCCGTGGCAATGGCGCAAACTGCATCCTTCGGTAAAGCCTGTTGCGAAGAGCAATAACCGCGACCACTCCGGCCAACCGGCACCGGTCATGTTGTACGACATGCAATGCGGCAAGAAACGCCGCTGCTCGCAAATGACGTCATGCGACGAGGCGCATTTCTACTTCACGCGTTGCGGCGTCAAACCGCTGGATGGCAATCGCGACGGCGAACCGTGCGAAGAACTGTGTAGCGGCAAGAAGTAGGGGGCTTCTGAGGAGAGTACCAAAAACTCCTCCAGCATCCGGTATTTCAATCAGGCAGAAATGACTTCCCACTGGATGCCGCTGCCATCGCAACGCAGCGCATTCGCCTTGTGGTCCCAATCCCCCAGCACCCAGCGTTCGCAGGTGTGCCCGTCCAGATGATGCAGATGTTTCGCCGGGCGGTGGGTGTGGCCGTGGATGAGGCGCGGATAGCGGTGCTGGCGCAACAGTTCGTTCACTGCATCGCAGTTCACGTCCATGATGTCCATCGCCTTGTTCTGCTTTTCGTTCTCGCTTTGCTTGCGCAGTTGCTCGATCTGCGCTTTGCGCTGTGCCAGCGGCTGCGCGAGGAATTGCGTTTGCCAGGCGTCGTTGCGCACCATCGCGCGGAAGCGTTGATATGCGGCATCGTCGGTGCACAGCGCATCGCCGTGCGAGAGCAGGGTGGGTGTGCCGTACAGGTCGAGCAGTGTCGGATCGTCGAGCAGCGTCGCATTGCAGGCCGCGCCGAGTTCCTCGTTCATCAGAAAATCGCGGTTGCCGTGCATGATGTAGATGCGCGTGCCTTGTGCATCCAATTCGCGCAAGGTGCCGGTGATGCGCAGATGGAACGGGTCGTCCAGGTCGTCGTCGCCAGCCCAATACTCGAACAGGTCGCCCAGGATGTAGAGCGCCTCCGCTTTGGGCGCAACCTCGTTGGCAAAGCGCAGGAACAGCTCCGTGCTGCGCGGATGCGCGGTGCTCAGATGCAGGTCGGAAATGAACAGGGTGTGAGGCATATAAAAAACGGCGCCGAGGCGCCGTTTGCTGTTATTGCACCACTTCGGCGCTGGTGATGATGACGTCCTCTTTCGGCACGTCCTGGTGGAAGCCGCTGCTGCCGGTCTTCACCTTGCCGATGGCATCGACCACTTCCTTGCCTTCGATCACTTTGCCGAACACGCAGTAGCCCCAGCCGTCCTGGCCGGGATAGTCGAGGAAGCTGTTGTTCTTGGTGTTGATGAAGAACTGCGCGGTGGCGGAATGCGGGTCACCGGTGCGCGCCATGGCGATGGTGTAGATGTCGTTCTTCAGGCCGTTCGCTGCCTCGTTCTTGATCGGGGGCCTTGGTCGGTTTTTGCTTCATGCCGGGTTCGAAGCCGCCGCCCTGGATCATGAAGTTGGGAATCACGCGATGGAACACGGTGTTGCTGTAGAAGCCGCTGTTCACGTAGTCGAGGAAGTTCTGCACGGTGAGCGGCGCTTTTTCGGCGTCGAGTTGCAGGGTGATGTCGCCGTTGTTGGTATGCAGTTTGACCATTTTCATTTTTCCTTTGGTTGCGGGGGTAGATGCGGCTTGTGCGGGCAGGACACAGAGTCCGGCCAGCAAGAATGCGAGAACGATACGGATCGATTTCATTTATGCGGCTCCTTCATAGACGATCTGCCAGCGCCCGTCCCGTTTCATCCAGTACTGGCGCTTGTTCATGCGGTTGGATAGGTTGTTGCTGTCGTAATCCTGCTCGAAGTTGACCACCACCAGGTTCGGCTGGCTGGGGTAGGGGAAGATGCTGACGTTCGACAGCTTGACCTTGATCCAGGTCTTGCCGGAATTGACCAGACGCTTCTGCTCGGCGAAAGCGGGCAGGTTCACGCTGCCGGTGGAAAAGTCGCGCGCGTAATGCGTGAGGTAGGCTTCGGTGTTGCGGCTGGCCCAGTCGCTGCGCCATTGTTCGATCTCTTGTTGCAGTTCGGCGCGCTCTTTGCGGTCTGCCTCGTCGCTCCAGTCGATCTTGCTGGTGATGATGACGGGCGTGATGCCGACTTGCAGATGGCTGCCGAGTTGCGTGAGATCGTTGTTGGCGAGCACCACGCAGCCGTTGCTGGCGCGCGGCGGGCGGCTGTAGGTGTCGCTCGGTGTGCCGTGCAGCCAGATGCCGTGGCCGTCGCGTCCCAGACGCTTGTCCCATTCGTTGGGGTAGCTCAGCGGATAGGCGCCGGGGCCGTAGAAATCGGTGAGCTTGTCTTTGCCCAGATGCTCGTTGACGAAATACACGCCGAGCGGCGTCTTCTGGTCGCCTTCGGATGACTTTGTCCGCGCCTTTTTTGCCGACGCTGATGTAGAAGTCCGACACGTAGCGCGGTTCGCCATTCACGTTCTCGAACAGGTACAGCGTGGATTTGCTGGTATCGACCACCACGGCATAACGCTGCGCCGGGGAAAGCTGCCACAGATATTTGGGCACGGAGAGGGGCTGCTGTTGCTGCACGCGCTGCAAGCGGGCATGTGCCTCTTCGCGCAGGTCCTGCACGCGATCCTTCGGCGCATTGGGTGCGTTGCCGAAATCGCTGAGCGGACGGGAGCGCGCCATCAGCAGATCGCCCCTGACCAGCTGCGCCAGCTTGAAATTGGGATTGATCTTGAGCAGCGAATCGACTTCGTTCAGCGCGACATCGAGGTGATTCTCGCCGACCGCGTGCAAGCTCTTGGCCAGCGCCACTTCCAGGTCGCGCGAAGCCGACTCGCCCGCCACCACCGGCGCGGAGATCGAGAGCAGCAACAGTGCGAGCAGGCGGCTAGGCATGGTTCTTACTTACCCGAGATGTTCTTCTGCGATCAGCCATTGCGTATCGACCTTCACCCAGTTCAGCGTCTTGCTGGAGAGGCTGCTCAGGTGGCTGGCGCGATAGCTTTGCTTGAAGCTGACGCTGGCATGCTTGTCGTCCGCCACTTTGACCTTGGCATCACGCACTTCGACATGGATGGATTTGGGGGCGGCGATACGCTGTTTGCGTTGTGCTTCCCATGCGCTGCGGCTTTCGCCAGCGGGCGCTTTGAATTCCTTGGCGTAGAACGCGAGGTACTTCTTGCTGTTCTTGGCCGACCAGGCGGCAGCCCACTCCTTGGTCGCTTTCAACACTTCTTCGCCGGCATCGGCGCTGTTCGCGGCGACGGTCACGGCTGGCTTGGGCTGCGCCGGCTGTGTCACTGCCGGTGCGGCGGCGGTAGTGACGGGCGCAGCGACCGGTGCGCTGGTCGGCGCAGTCTCGGCTGCTGCAGCAACAGTTGGCTTGCTCACGGTGCGAGCGTTCTTGCTGAACAGTTCGCGGATCAGCGCCAGCTTGGTCTGCGTGCTGGTGTTGCTCTTGTCCAGTTGCAGCGCGCGGTCGTAGGCCTGGCTGGCCATCTTGGCGTAGATGTCGCCGAGGTTCTCATGCGCGGTGGCATAGCTGGGATGGGTGCGGATCGCCATTTCCAGCGCGGTCTTGGCTTTTTCGTAATTGCCCTGGCTGGCGTAGAGCACCGCGAGGTTGTTGTACGGCTCGGGCAGCTCCGGATAGTCCTGGGTAAGTTCGGTGAAGGTGGTGATGGCGTCTGCCGTGTTGCCTTGTTCGGCGAAGATCAGGCCTTTGAGGAAGCGCGCTTGCGCATCCTTGGGTTTGGTGGCGAGAAAGGCGTTGACCTTTTCCAGAGCTTGGGCGTGCTGACCCTGCTTGAATAGTTTGTTAGCGTCCTGGATATCGTCTGCCTGGGCGGACATGTTGATCGACAGCAGGATGCCCAATGCGGCGGCTCGGCTAAACAGTTTGAACATATTCATCGTGTGATTTATTCCAGAAAAATTTCAATGGCTTTGCCAATCAGAGAGGGCGCGATTCTACCAAATATGCGGCGTCCTTACACGGATTGCGCTGCGGCGTAGAGGGGGCGGTTTTCGGGTAGAATTCCGCACCTTCATCGCCGATACTTTTCGAACAAAAATGAGCAGCAACGCCCCCGTCCCCGCACCCGTTTCCAATTTTATCCGCACGATCATCGACGGCGACCTTGCCTCCGGCAAACACCAGAGCATCGTCACCCGTTTCCCGCCCGAGCCGAACGGCTACCTGCACGTCGGCCATGCCAAGTCCATCTGCCTCAACTTCGGGCTGGCACAGGACTACCACGGCAAGTGCAACCTGCGCTTCGACGACACCAACCCGGAGAAGGAGAGCGAGGAATACGCGCTGTCGATCCAGGAAGACGTGCGCTGGCTGGGCTTCCAGTGGGACGGGCAAGTGCACTGGGCATCGGATTATTTCGACACGCTGTACGACTACGCGGTGGAACTCATCAACAAGGGTTTGGCCTATGTGGACGACCTGACGCCGGAGCAGATGCGCGAATATCGCGGCACGCTGACCCAGCCGGGCAAGAACAGCCCCAACCGCGACCGTAGCGTGGCCGAGAACCTCGACCTGTTCGCGCGCATGAAGGCCGGAGAGTTCGCCGATGGCGCGATGGTGCTGCGCGCCAAGATCGACATGTCCTCGCCCAACATGAACCTGCGCGACCCGGCCATCTACCGCATCCGCCGCGCGCACCACATCCGCACCGGCGACAAGTGGTGCATCTACCCGATGTACGACTACACGCATTGCATCTCCGACGCGCTGGAAGGCATCACCCATTCCATCTGCACGCTGGAATTCGAGGATCACCGCCCGCTCTACGACTGGGTGCTGGACAACATCACCATCCCCTGCCACCCCCGCCAATACGAGTTCTCTCGGCTGGAGCTGCACTACACCATCACCAGCAAGCGCAAGCTGCTGCAACTGGTGAACGAGAAGCACGTGAGCGGCTGGGACGACCCGCGCATGCCCACCATCAGCGGCATGCGCCGCCGCGGCTACACGCCGGAAGGCATCCGCGAATTCGCCAAGCGCATCGGCGTGTCCAAAGGCGAGAACAGTGTGGATATGGCGGTGATGGAAGGCGCGATCCGCGAAGATTTGGAATTGCGCGCGCCGCGCGTGATGGCGATCATCAACCCGCTCAAAGTCACCATCACCAATGCCGAAGGTGCGCAAACGCGCGAAGCGGATTTCCATCCCAACATGCCGGAACTTGGCAAGCGCGTGGTGCCGTTCGGCAAAGAGCTGTTCATCGAAGCTGACGACTTCGCCGAAGTGCCGCCCGCCGGCTGGAAGCGCCTGACCCTCGGCGGCGAGATCCGCCTGCGCCACAGCTATGTGATGCGCTGCGACGAAGCGGTGAAGGATGCTTCCGGCAAGGTCATCGAACTCAAGTGCAGCATCGACCACGACACGCTGGGCAAGAATCCGGAAGGGCGCAAAGTGAAAGGCGTGATCCACTTCCTGTCACGTGAGCACGCACTGCCAGCCGAGATCCGTGTGTACGACCGCCTGTTCACCGTGGCTGAGCCGGACGCGGACAAGGAAGTGGATTTCTGCACATACTTGAATCCCGCTTCGCTCACCGTGGTGCAAGGCTGGGTGGAAAGCTGCGTGAAGGGTGCCGCGCCCGAGACGCGCTACCAGTTCGAACGCCTAGGCTATTTCTGCACCGACCGTCGCGACCATCAGCCCGGCGGCAAGCTGGTGTTCAATCGCACCGTGACGCTGAAGGACTCTTGGTCGAAAGAGCAGGGCTGAGAGCCAGGCAATAGTCCCCGGGGGCTGCTGAGACATTGATGGCAAGGAGGAAACAAGGTAATGCTTAACACCGATCATCTTAATCGTTGCATTGATACGCTCGAATCCTCGCTCACGCTCTATCGCCAGGCCGAGCCCGGCAGCACGAACCAGGAAGTGTTTCGCAATGCCATTGTTAAAGGCTACGAACTCACGCAGGAGACTGCGTTCAAGCTCATCAAGCGCGCCCTCAAGGATTACGGTCATGGAGGCAAAAAACTCGATGCTACGCCAGTGAAAGAGTTGCTGCGCCTCTCGGCCACTCACAGCCTGATGAGTGTGGAAGAGGTCGAGCGCTGGTTCGCTTATAGGGACAATCGCAACGACACCGCGCACGACTATGGCGAAGGTTTTGCCATGGAAACGCTGGCTTTGTTGCCCGGTTTTATCGCCGATGCCAAAACGCTGGAAGCCACGTTGCGCGCCCGCTTCGGCGGTGAGGGACAGGCGGCGTGACCGCCGTTCCGGTGCTCGATCTGCCGCAGAAATACCTGCAACAAGTGCAGGTGCTGCTGCGCGAACACATGCCGAGTGTGGAGGTATGGGCCTATGGCAGCCGCGTCACAGGCGGCGGCCATGAAGCCAGCGACCTTGATCTTGTGCTGCGCAATTCCGCTGACCTGCGCGCGGAAAATCGCGCCATTCACGATCTCAAGGAGGCTTTCATCGAAAGCAATCTTCCCATTCGCGTCGACGTGATGGACTGGGCGCGCATCCCGGAAAGTTTCCGCCGGGAAATCGAACGCGCCCATGTCGTGGTGCAGGATGGCCGGAAGTGACCTGTAGCTTTTTATGAACGCAGACTGGCTGGATAACTGATAGATGTCGTTTCTGGAAATATTTCAATGCTGAAAATCTACAACACCCTCGCCCGCGACAAGCAGGACTTCAAACCCATCGAAGCCAACAAGGTCCGCATGTATGTGTGCGGCATGACGGTTTACGACTACTGTCACCTCGGCCATGCGCGCGTGATGGTGGTGTTCGACATGGTGCAGCGCTGGCTCAAGGCTTCCGGCTATGACGTCACCTACGTGCGCAACATCACCGACATCGACGACAAGATCATCAAGCGCGCGGCGGAGAACAAGGAATCCATCCATCAACTCACGCAACGCTTCATCGACGCGATGCACGAGGATGCCGATGCGCTGGGCGTGCAACGCCCCGACCACGAGCCGCGCGCTACGCAATACGTGCCTCAGATGCTGGACATGATCGCGCAGCTGGAAAAGAACGGCCTCGCCTATCAGGCGGCGGACGGCGACGTGAACTACGCGGTGCGAAAATTCGAAGGCTACGGCAAGCTCTCCGGCAAATCGCTGGAAGACCTGCGTGCGGGCGAGCGTGTGGACGTGGCCGAGAACAAGAACGACCCGCTCGACTTCGTGCTGTGGAAGAGCGCGAAGGAAAGTGAAGCGGACGAAGTGAAGTGGGATTCGAAGTGGGGCAAGGGCCGTCCCGGCTGGCACATCGAATGTTCGGCGATGGGTTCGCAATTGCTGGGCAAGCATTTCGACATCCACGGCGGTGGCGCGGACCTGCAGTTCCCGCACCACGAAAATGAGATAGCCCAGAGCGAAGGCGCACACCAGTGCCAGTACGTGAACTACTGGATGCACAACGGCTTCGTGCGCGTGGACAACGAGAAGATGTCCAAGAGCCTCGGCAACTTCTTCACCATCCGCGAAGTGCTGAAAAAATACGATGCCGAAGTGGTGCGCTTCTTCATCCTGCGCGCCCACTATCGCAGCGCGCTGAACTATTCCGATACGCATCTGGACGATGCCAAGGGTGCGCTGACCAGGCTTTATACGGCGCTGAAGTTACTCCCTCTCCCTCCGGGGGAGGGCTGGGGTGGGGGAGCGATCGATTGGAACGAACCCTACGCTCAGCGCTTCCAGGCTGCGATGGACGACGACCTCAACACCCCCGAAGCGGTCGCCGTGTTGTTCGATCTAGCCAACGAAGTGAACCGCAATCAATCGGTTGAAGCAGCGATGCAGCTCAAAGCATTGGCCGGTGTATTGGGTTTGCTGCAACGCGACCCGCAAGAATTTCTACAGGGCGCGGCAAGCGAAGGGGGGCTGGACGATGCCGCAATCAACGCGCAAATCGAAGCGCGCATCGCCGCCAAAAAAGCCAAGAACTTCGCCGAGGCTGATCGCATTCGCAAGGAATTGCTGGAGGCGGGAATCGTGCTGGAAGACACGGCGCAGGGTACGACGTGGCGCAGAGCTTAAGGTAGCTTGCCTGCCGCGACCATGCGGCTAGTTAGCGTGTTTGGTGAAATCCAAATTACTAAATCGTCAAAGTTAGGTGTAGGCGTGTGGCTTACAAAAAACTTATTTGTAATTCCATCTGCGTTTTCAACTTGGTCAGCTCCTGCGTTACTACAATCACTACCCGAACCATCTCCCGCTGCTATGGAAATTTTGCTGCCTGCTGGTATATAGGCTCCACAACCATTGTTCCCATGCGAAACTACAACGGCAGGCAAAGAGCTGGCTATGTTATTTCCAGCAGTAGCATCTTTCACGAAAAGATCACCATTAGAACAAAGCTGGAATGACACACCTACAGAGACGGTGCAAGCCGCTGTAGCGGTTCCATCTGTATCGTCAGCAAATGCGTTAGTAATACTGTAGGAAAATCTTCTTCCCCAAGCGTCGGTTTCACTTAAGCCCAAAGTGGCCCAAGGGAGAACTGTTATATCGCTCGCACCAGTTGTGCAAATTGCCGCACTGGCAGGGCTCAGCTCGATACCGGCATTGAGGGTGTTTGTCGCGATTGTTCCACAAGCGGGATATGGGAGCCTGCCGTTGGCTACCGCAAATCCCAGCAGAGCACTTTTGATTTCCTCCAACAGTTTGCGAGTTTCATTGTTACGTTGCTGCTCAAACTGGCTGGATATGGTCGGTATTAATCCGGTCATTAACAAGGCAATGATAAGCATTACCACGGCAATCTCAACTAGAGTAAAGCCGTTGCTGGCAGAAGTAGGGACTCTAAACTTTTTCTGAAAGGTCATTTGCATTTGGTTAGACCATCTACACACAGCACAACGTCATTAATTAATGAGTAAGAGGAATCAGTTGGGCGATAGGTTTTATAGGGCTTGGTTGCGTCGACTTTCGGCAGCAAGTTATCCGCTTCTAGGTAAGTTGTAGCATCCGACTGAATTCGATTCGCAACCAATTTTTTTCCAGCCACGATAACAACTGCACGATTGGCGCTGCTTGCTCCCTGAATGGTAAGGCAGGTAGAGCAAATTCCAGGGTTACTTGTAGATCCGGCAGCCACTTGATAGAACAACAAATCTTTCCACGTATCCCAGTACGGCGCTGGGTAGCCTGATGGAATTGAATGCAATAGCAAACAATCATTGAAATTGGCGTCCGACGCAACCGCAGAGAGATTAGTGGCTAATAGAGCTTGAGTTGCATCAATAAGCGTTTGCACAGAGTTAACGGTATACCCTAGTTGGTTGCTCGCTAATTTCTGAGCAGCTTTGCCTGTGGTCTCTGCTTTGTTTCCAGTGTTGCTGAATATTTGGGCCGGTCGATTATTATCGGCAATATTTTCAAGTGTAATGCCTGCCGCTGATAAAGTATTTGAGTTTCCTTGCGCGAACTTATTTAGTTGGGTTTGTAAGTTGTTTAATGCATCGATAAAGTCTTGTGTGTCACCATTTATCAAGCTTGAATCTATTCCGTCTGGGAAGCGACCAAAATAGTTGGGTGATTTGCTGGGGCGTTGCGGAATGCCCGCAACAACTGCAGCCCAAGGATATTTTCCTCCCGACTTAATTGCGTAACTGTCCAAACACGCCTTCGCTTCACGCACAATGCGTTTCTCAACAGGTTGGAGTATTTGATCCGCAGTGATGGCAAGCAGTTGATCGTTGTATGGTGCTGCTGTGCAATCATTATTGGGCACTTTGTCAGTGGCGGTCGTTGCTACGACGCTGGGCATTGCCTCTAAGTATTGATCTATGTTGTTAGTTGCATGAGTCTTGCCACAAAGCGGAGCTCCAGGTGCAAAAATAATGGCAGCTACATTGCCAACGTTAGTCTGGCCAGAGACAGTCAATTGACCTTGTGCATCACTATCCAGCTTTACTGTATTTCCTGCATAGAAATTGATGGAAACTGCATACCATAATTTTTCGCTAGCTCCATCGCGTAGTTCGGGTAAATCCAAATCTTTCCATGGTAAATAACCAACGTAACTGGAACAACCTGCGATGTAATCGGCAGTGCCATTTCCATCGACATCTGGACATGGTAGCTCGCCAGGTCGATTTGGATCGTGTACCGCATAAGCGATGAGAGCCTCTTTGGCTTGGGCCAAAGCAGATGACGAGCTGTCTTGGCGAGCAGTTTTAATTCCTGCCACGCTCAGTGAGCCAACTAGTGCAGCAGTCAGCCCGATGATCAGCATGACAAGCATGACAAGCATGACGCCACCGCGTTGTTGCTTGAATGATAGGGCTGTACGCAAGAGATTCATGATGCACCTCCGCTTACTTTGCTTCTTCCGGTGCGGGTGTCTCGAGTTGCAACCGTTGTCCAACCTTGACCTGCACGGGTTGCTTCTTGCCCGGCACGTTGACCGACACACTGGCCGGGGTCTTGTCGTTGCTGTGGCCGGCCGCCTGCGGCGTGCCGTTGATCCACACGATGCGGTTGCCGCCTTGTTTCTGCACGACGCCGTTGACGATGATGTAGCCGTGTCTTCCGCCATCCATGCTGTTGCTGCTGGTGTTGGCTTCCTGATATTCCAGTTGCAGGCGTTGTTGCGGGGTGTAGAACAATCGCCCCAATTCGGCCGCCTGCGCGGCAGGGATCTCGCCGAACAGTGGCAACAGCAGAAGCGTTAGCGAATATTTGTTCATGGCGCGTTCTTGTTCTTCATGGTGAACCATCCGCCGCTGCATTCAGCCTTGAGCGGGGAGTTCACATTGGCGATGTCGGTGCGCGCGAGGCTGCAGCCGTCGAGCATGAACCAGCCCTTCATTTGGGCACGCATGGCGGCGAGCAGCCGGATCAGTTGTTCTTCATGCAGCAAGTCGATCTGCATGGTCATGTCGCTGCGGCTGAGCTGGAAGTTACCCGCATCCACCGATGGATTGGGCACATAGGCTTGTTGCGGTGCGATGGTGTATTTGAAATCGAGGACTTGGCCTTGCTGGCGGATCTTTTCCAGTCCTTCCATCCAGTCGAGGCGTTGTTCGTTGCCGATGATCTTTTGCGCCAGCAGTGCGTTGTATTCGAGCGCATAGGTTGCCATGTTCTCTTGGTCGTTCTCGGTGGCACTGAGCTGGGCGCGCGCTTCGGTGAGCTGCTTCTGGGCCGTTTGGCGTTCCTGCTGCGCCTGTTCCTGATACTTCTCGCTGATGGACAAAAGGCCGCCGCTCAGCGCGAGGCTGAGCACAAATGCACCCAGGCTCCATTTGAGATACGGCAGATCGGCTTTGGAGAAGCTCATTCTTTTTGTCTCCAGATGATCTTCAGCGTGAACTGTGCGGGATTGCCTTCGTCTTTCTTGGCATTGCCGCTGATGCTGCCCTTGGAGCTGATGTCCAGTGGCAGTTTCTCTGCGCTGACAGTATACCCCCGCTGTGTGAGCGCTTGTTGGAAGCGGTCGAGGTAATCGAGTGCCGCGCGGTAATCGCTGCCGAAGCCAGTGAGGCTGCCTTCGAAGCTCATGACGTGCGCCGGATAGGCGGAAGGTGCGGCATCCGCCGCGCTGGCTTTCCAGGCGAGTTTGTTCACCTCGATCCGGGTGAAATCATCCAGCACGCGCGTCAGCTCGAGGAGGATGGTTTCCGGCGGCGGAGTGTATTGATCCAGCTTGCGCGACAGCAATACGGCGGTTTTCATGTCGGCGGCGGGGACGCTGGTATTGGCAAAGCTGCGCTGGATCTGCTGTGTCTGGCGCTGGACGTGCTCCGTTTGGATATGGATCGGTTCGGTATCCGCAACGTAACTTTGTCCCTGCAGGAAATCGATGGTACTCCACAGTGCACTGGCGACAGTCATCAGTGCCGCGAGTCCGAACAGCAGGCGGCGCAATTGCCACAACAGATAGAAATGTGTGTGTTCCGAATTGGCGTAGTGGCTGCCCGGCGGCTTGCTGGCGAGCAGGTGCAGTAGCAATGGTGTGGCATCCGAATCGGCGAAATCGCTCTTGGATTTGACGCGCTTGGCCAGTTCCTGGATATCCAGGTAGGTGTAGCGCAAGTCGTTGCTGACTTCGAGGTGGGTCTGCAGGGCGAGCCGGTCCTTGGCATGGCAGATGATATAGACATCCAGCACCTCACCGGGGGGCGGCAGGCTCAGACTCTTCAAATATTGCTGGGTGCGCGGCGTCTCGGCGGCGACGGTTTCGCTGAACGACCCCCCGTTGAACGGGATGAGGCGCGAGAAATGTAGCCGTTTGTTGTTGAAATAGGTTTGCCGCAGTCCGGCATCCCTTTCCCATGACAGCAACAGCACATGATCCGAAGGGATGTCATTGAGCAGAGGCGTGCTGATGTTAGGCAGCGAGTAGATGCCGACCAGTGGGATGTGGTTCGCCAGGATCGCATCCAGCCAGGGCGAGATGCGCTGCGGGTTGGTCAGCGCCGAGAACAGCATCTCGTCGTCGCGACGGCCCTCTTCCTGGCGATGCAGGAGGCTGGCCTGACGGAACGGTGTGCCGCGGTAGTACTGTTCGAACTTGCGCGCCAGCAATTCCTTGCGGGAAGGGCCGATCAGATGCGGCACGGTCTCCAGGCGGAAGTCTTCTTCGATGACGTCCACCAGCATGTAGGCGGGATCGCGATGCTGCTTCAGGAAGGAAGAGAAATTCTCGCGTCCGTTGGCATCGTTGGAGAAATATTGCGTGTCTCCCAGCTTGCCGCCCTGCCAGATGGTGGCATGGAAGGAGTCTGCGCTCAGAAAGAGTAGGGTACGGGCCATTTACATTTTCACCTTGCTGATGATGTCGTAGATGGGCGACAGGACCGACAGCATAACCCATCCCAGCAGTGCGCCGAGAATGATGGTCATGGTCGGTTCGATCATCACTTGAACTTTTTTGATCGAGTCTTTCACGTCGCGGTCGTAGAAATAGCTGACGTTGAGCAGCGCCTGGTCGAGCTGACCAGTAGCCTCGCCGACTTTCAGCATGCGCACCACCAGCGGCGGGAAGATGCCGGCCTGCTGGAAACTTTGCGTGAGGTTCTTGCCCGCCTCGATCTCCTGCATCACGTTCTGCAGGCTTTTTGCGATGACCTGGTTGTTGACCAAGTCGCGCGAGTTGGCGATGCAATCCAGAATGGTGATGCCGGAGCCGTACATCATGGCGAAGGTGTTGGCGAAGCGCGCCAGAATGATCTTGCGCAGGATCGGGCCGGTCGGCCACACGTGCAGCTTGAAGTTGTCCAAATGGTATTGCAGGCCGGGATTGCTGATGAGGGCGACCCTGAAGGCGCCGTACAGGACGGGCGGAGTGAGCAGGACGACATACCAGTAGTTGACGAAGAAGGAGGATGTCGCCAGCAGCATGCGCGTCTGGATCGGGATTTCCTGCCCCATGCCCTTGATGAAACCGACCAGTTGCGGCACCAGATAGATCATCAGGAAGAAAGTGATGGCCAGCACCACCGTGCCGACGAAGGCCGGGTAGATCATCATGTTCTTGGTCTGCGAGGCCATCTCGTCCTGCCACTTGAGCGATTCCGTAAGATGTTTGAACACCTCGACCAAGCGTCCGCTGTCTTCTCCTGCCTTGGTCAGGCTGACGGTGATCTTGTCGAAGGCATTGGGATGTTCGGCCATCGCTTGCGAGAGCTTCTTGCCGTTCTCGATGGACTCCACGATGCTCGCGATGATCTCCCGGAAAGCGGCTTCTTCCATGGTGTCGCGCAGGTCGCCCAGACATTCCAGCAGCGGCACACCGGCACGGGTGAGTTGTTCCAGGTTGAAGAAGAAGGTGATGAGATCGATGCGCTTGATCTTGCCGCCGCCGAAACTGACGTTGCCTTCTTCTTCCTTGGCCTTGATGAGGTCGAGACCGGAGCGTTTCAGGCGCAACTCAAGGTCGATCAGGTTGGCGGCATCCTGCAGGCCTTTGGCGGTCTTGCCGTTGCTGTCGATCGCTTTGTAGGAATAGAGCGCCATGGCGTTGCCTTATGCCCGGTCGCTCAGGTCAACCACGCGTGAGACCTCGGCGATGGAGGTCACGCCTTGCAGGATGCGGCGGATGCCGTCCTGTGCCAGCGGACGGAACCCCCGTTCCAGCGCGGTGTTCTTCAAATCGCGGATGCTGGCGCGGCGCGCGATCAGATCGTCCATCTCGCCATCCATCTTGAGGATCTCCATGATCGCCTGTCGTCCGGTGTAGCCCTGATGGTGGCAAACATCGCAACCGGCAGCGCGGTAGATGGTGATGTTCTCGTCGTGGCGCACGCCGAGTATCTTGCATTCGGTATGATCGGGGTGGTACGGATATTTGCAGTGGCGGCACAGTATGCGCACCAGGCGTTGGGCGATGACGCCGATGATGTTGCCGGCCATGATGTCGGGCAGGATGCCGATGTCGAGCAGACGCGGGATGGCGCCGATGGCCGAGTTGGTATGTAGCGTCGAATACACTTGGTGGCCGGTCATGGCGGCACGGAACGCCATCTCGGCGGTCGGATGGTCGCGGATCTCGCCGACCAGGATGATGTCCGGGTCTTGGCGCATCAGGGAGCGGATGCCGCTGGCAAAATCCAGTTTCGCCGCTTCGTTCACCGAGCTTTGGCGGATCAGCGGAATGGGATATTCCACCGGGTCTTCTAAGGTCATGATGTTTACCGACTCGGTGTTGACGTGGTTCAGTACCGAATACAGTGTGGTCGTCTTACCGCTACCGGTGGGACCGGTCACCAGCACGATGCCTTCCGGCTTGGCGATGATGGTCTTGAGTATATTGAGCGCTGCATCATCCAGGCCGATCTGGTTGATCGGCACGATGCCTTTTTGCCGGTCGAGAATACGCAGCACCAGGTTCTCGCCGTACGAAGTTGGGTGCGAAGCGACACGGAAATCGATGGGGCGTCCGGACAGGCGCAACGAGATGCGGCCATCTTGCGGCGCGCGCGTTTCAGCGATGTTCATGCCGCTCATCACTTTCAGGCGCACCACCATCGCTGGCCAGAAGCTCTTGTGCAGGCTGCGCACCTGGCGCAGCACACCGTCCACGCGGTAACGGATGCGCAAGAAACTGTTCTCAGGCTCGAAGTGGATATCGGAGGCGCCTTGCTGCACGGCCTCGGTGAGCAGCGCGTCGATCAGGCGCACCACTGGCTGGCTGAATTCGTTCACCCCCTGCTGCAGTGCCTGGTGATCCATCTCGCCCGGCTCGATCTCGTGCAAGATGCCGTCGATGGACAGCTCGAAGCCGTAGTACTGGTCGATGGCGCGCAGGATGTCGGATTCGCTGGCGAGCTGGGTGGTGAGGCGGTATTCGTCGCGCAACAGCGCGCGGACCTGGTCGAGCGCGATGATGTTGTCCGGGTCGGCGATCGCGATGGTCAGATTCTTGTTCGCGACATCGACCGACAGCGGCAACAGGATATAGCGGCGCGCGACTTCTTTGGGGACCAGTGTGATCGCCGCCGGGTCAACCAGGACGTTGGTGAGGTCGACGCTCTCCTGGCCGAGATTTTCGGAAAGTACATCGCGGATGGTCGCTTCGGACAGGAAACCGAGACGCACCAGCAGGCGGCCTAGCGGCTGCGGTGTTTTGTTCTGCTCCTGGGTGGCGATGCGAAGTTGGTCTTCACTGATCACCCCCTTCGCTATCAGCAACTGCCCGATGGGCTGCTGGGACTGTTGTTGCGGTGCAGCCATCGTTTTCCTCAGTGGGCGGGAGTCAGTTCATTCAGACGTTGTTGCGCCTGTGCGTGGTCGAATCCGGAATTTCCGGAGGTGTCGAGTTGCACCGCCTGCTGATAGTAGCGCGCAGCGAGTTTGCGTTGCCCCAGATGGTCCAGACTCACCGCCAGATTGAAGGCGAACTGCGCATTGGACGGCTCCAGCGAGTAGGCATTGAAATAAGACTGTTGTGCTTCGGCCCAGCCCGATTGTTCGGCGTAGTAGTTGCCCAGCTCGAAATGCAAAGCGCCGGAACGCGGCTGCTCGGCCAGCAATGACTTGAGGTGGCTTTCTTTGTCGCCGGCACTCTCCGGGGCATAGGAGGCCAATGCGGCCTGCGCTGCCGGATCGCGCGGGTCGAGCAGCAGCATCTGGCGGTAATAGCGCTGCGCAATCTCGTCTTGTCCCAGTTGTTGTGCGGTCGCCGCCAGGCCGAGCAGGGCATCGCGGTTGTGCGCGTCTTTGCTCAATACCTCGCGGTAGTCCTGTGCCGCCGTGACATAGTCGCCGCGCTGGTAAGCCTGGTAGGCATCGAGCAGTGCGGGCGTGACGGTGTCGGTTTCCAGTTTGCGCTGGATGGTGACGTCGGAGGCAGCGGGTCTGCTGCGGGGTTTATATACTTTCGGTTTATTGCGCGGCGCGTCGAAATCTTCGTTGCGCGCCGTGACGATGGGTTGTTCCGGCGGCACTGGCGTCGATTCTTCCGGTGCCGGAATGTTCGGAACCAGCGCGGGGGCGGCGACAGCGACCGGTGCGGCAGCGGGAGGCGCGGTGCGCTGCGCTACACGGGGCTGGCTCGGGGGATTGAGCTCACGCCAGACGTAGTAGCCATATCCGGCACCGAGGACGCTGCAGATCAGAAGGGTGGTGGGGACAAGCCCCAACTTCCACTGAAAGGACGACGGTTTTTTCTTCTTGGCCGCGAACAGCGTCTCGCCGGCTGCGCGGGTAGCGGTGTTCGATGAAGCGGAAGTGGCACGCGCTGGCGACGCATCTTCCAGCGTCAGATTGGAAAGCCCCGTCCCCTGTTGCTGGTTGTCGCCGGACTTCTTGAGAGCGTCGAGTAACAGGCTCATGGCTTTACTTCCTCAACGCCGGATTGAGGAAGTTCTCGTCCGGCAGATTGTTGCGGTACGCGCTGTAATCGCCCTCGATGCTGGCATCCTTGATCACCACCGGACGCAGGAAGATCACCAGCTCGGTCTTGGTCTTGGTGTCGTTGCGGTTCTTGAAAGCCTGTCCCACAAAAGGAATATCAGCCAGGAGCGGGACGCTGTCGGTCAGATTGGTGACATCGTCCTGCATCAGACCGCCCAAGATGGCGATCTGGTTGTTCTCGATCTTCAACACCGATTCCATTTCACGAGTCTGCATCACCGGGATTCTGCTAACGATTGGCGTTGCCGTGCAGGTTGGATTGGAGCCGCAAGGATTGGCAAGTGAAGGATTGGGGTCGTTGACCCAGTCGATGCGGCGTGTGATGGACGGGCGCAAGTTGATCAACACTGTGTCGCTGTCATTGATCTGCGGTGTCACGCTCATGGTGAAACCGGTTGGCACGGTGACGGCCGTGGTGGTGTAAGTGGTCGTGGTGGTGGTTTGGTTGGCAGTGGTATCAGCCTTGATGGTGAAGTACACCAGATTGTCTACCACACGCAGCATCGCGGTCTGGTTGTTCATCACGCTGATCTTCGGGCTGGAGAGCACCTTCACATCGCCGAACGATTCAAGCAGCGAAACACTGGCGCTCAAATTGCCAAGTTTGGAAGTCGGGTTGACATAGTTCAACAGGAACATCGTACCGGTGTTGGTGGCGGGAGGGACCGGGTTTCCTGACGCTAGCTGTGTCAGTTGAAAACCTTTTGAACCCAAGCGCAGACGAGACCAATCGATGCCTTGCTGATAGTTGCTGCTCAGGCGCACCTCGGCAATGGTTGCCTCGATCAATACTTGGCGACGCGCATTGCGCATGATCTGAGAAATGAAATCCTGAATCTTCTCGTGCTGCTTTCCGGTGGCGCGCACCGTGAGGATGCCGGCTTCGGGGCTGGCGATAACCGATGCAGCTTCGCGGAAGGTGCTGCGGCGCGTGACGGTGGTGCCTTCGCCTTCGATGGTGGCGGCGTTCGGGCTGTTCTCCAAACCGGGCTTGACGGATTTTTTGCCAGTAGCCGGCTGCACTCCGGTGCCAGTGGTGCTGGACGTGTTGTTTTGTTCCACCACGGTTTCACTGGAACCTTCCGGCAGTATCTTGTCAGTCTCGCGCAGGATATCGGTGACGTTCTTGACCAGGGTTTCCCAGAAGTGGTTCTTAGAAGAGTTCTTGATGGAGAGCTGCGAGTTGTTCGCTGTCGCGCCGCCAGGCGCAGCGCCGCTGGTGCCTGCTGCGCCACCCACCTGAGTTGCGTTCGAGATGCCGCCGTCCGCATCGCGGGACATGTTGACGTAGTCGATCTTGTAGCTTCTCAGGAAGGGCGAATCCGGCATCACGCTCAGGTTGCCGTTGTCTAGTTCGTAGCGCATGTCGATCTGTTTGGAGATGCGGTCGAGTATCTGCGGCAGTGTCTGGTTGATGGCGTTGAGCGTCACTTCGCCCTGCACTCCGGGATGGATGTCGATGTTGACTTTCGCATCGCGTGCCAGCGCGAACAAGATATCGCGCGCCGGGAGATTGGTCACGACGACACTGTAAGTCTCTACTCTGGCTGCGGGTTTGGGAGGCGGGAGGACGACGGCGCGTTTACTGGTTTGCGGGATGTTGCCTGCGGGAGCGGGTTCTACGCTACTTTGCTGGATATGCTTGTCGGAGGGGGTAAACGATTTGGTGCCGCAAGCGACGAGCGAAATGCCGGCTAAACACAGTAGTACGCGCGTGGACTTCATTTTTTATTTTCCCCTTTGACCTGGCGCAAAGTAACATCATTTCCCGACTGCGGCAATATGCCATATTGCCTATATACTTTTGTCCTTCAACTGCTTAGGGCATATTTTGCGAGCCGTCCAGCATGTGCAAAGTCGGGGCAAAAGCGTCTTTGTAACGTTGCGGGAGATTTTTCATTCCATCCCGGGCCTCGTCGCTATTGGCATAGAGGCTATACAGCACGCGGTATCCGTCCCTGCCGCTCAATTTGACCGGCACGATATATATCTCGGCAAGTTTTCCCAATCTTTGAGCGCGAGCGAGAAATCGCTCCATGCGCTCGGGGCGAATATCATCGGTATAGAACAGTTGGATGCTGAAGTTGCCGCGGTTCGGGGCGGAGAGCGCGCTATGTGTCGCGTCGAGCCGTTGTTGCAGCAGCGAGGCATTCGATGCGGCTGGGGCCGGCTTTGCCGGAGCGGTTTCGCGCGAAACGGTTGTGGCGGGGGACGAGGGGTGGCGCTGTGTTGCGGCGGGGGGCTCGGCAGGAAGGGTGAGCGTCCTGTCGAGAGGCAATATCGTGACGTTGGAAGTCTCGGCAACGGCAGAGGTGGCAGAAACCTCGGAAGCGGAGGCAACAGCGGAGACGGCTTCTGTCGATAAAGGGAGTGCGGCGCTGGCGGCGATAAGTTTCTGCGATGCAGAGTGCAGTGATTCCGCCTCGTTCAGGCGTCCCGAGTTCTCGTGCCCTACGAACCAGCCGGCCCCGGCCAAGGTGGCAGCGAGCAGGGCAAGGCCGCCTGCCATCGAGATGCTCTTGCGGTTCAGCCAGCTGTTCATGGGGACCATCTCGCTGTCGCGGATGGCGGCTTGCACGTGATGCACGTCGATGTTGTGGGTGTTTTCCACGAAGGCGGCGAGCAGCGCCTTGTCGGCGAGGATGTTGACGCGGCGCATCAGGCCCTGCGAGGCTTTTCCGATAAGCAGCACGGCGGCGGGCGAGAAGACATCAGGGCCCTTGTAGCCGGCCGCGCGGATGCGGAACATCAGGTAGTCGTGGATGACCTTGCGCGATATCGGCAGGATGCTGAAGTGATGCACGATGCGATCCTTCAGCTGGCGCATATTGCTTTGGTCGAGCTTTGTATCCAGTTCGGGTTGTCCGAACAGCACGATCTGGATCAGTTTGTGTTTGCCGACTTGCAAGTTGTACAGCAGGCGCAATTCTTCCAGCGTTTCCAGCGGCATGGCATGCGCTTCGTCCACCAGCACCACGCAGCGCTCGCCGCGCTCGTACATGGCTTCCAGTTGGTTCTGCAGGGTCTGCAGGATGACGTTGACACGCTGTCCTTCGAGATTGAGATCGAGGCGGTCGGCGATGGCATACAGCAGTTCGTCGCGCGACATGCTCGGATTGGCCAGGTAGATGGCTTTGATGCTGGAGGGCAGGCGATCCAGCAGCATGCGACACAGCATGGTCTTGCCGCTGCCGACCTCGCCGCTGACCTTGACGATGCCTTCGCCGTCGGTGATGGCGTAGATCAATGCATCGAGGATCTCGCCGCGGTTCGCGCCGGAGAAGAAGAAATCGGTGACTGGGGTGATCTTGAAAGGCGGCTCGGTCAGGCCGAAGTGCTCCAGATACATCTGTTTCCCCTTTACAGAACTTTTTGCGTTTTGTGTTTTTGTACCGCTTCTATGCGGCTATATAGCGTGGTGCGCGCGATTCCCAGCAGCTTGGCAGCCTCACTGACGTTGCCGTGTGCCAGCTCCATGGCGGCATCGATATAACGACCAGTATAGCCCATCAACAGGTCGTCCAGATCGAAGCCGCCCTGTTGCAGCACTTGTTTGGCCTCGGCGGACAGGTCGGTCGGCGCGGAGCCGGTCATCTCGGCTTGCGGGTCGAATTCGGATTCCAGCTGCTTCGCATTCACCTTGAGACCCGGATACTTGGTGGTCAGCCGGATGACGATGTTGCGCAGTTCGCGCGTGTTGCCGGGGAAGGCGTAGCTCTTCCATGCATCCAGTGCGACCGGGTCAAGATCGAATGGCGGGCGCTGTGCTTGCGTGGCGTAGAAGTTCTTGAAATGTTCCAGCAACAGATGTTTGTCATCGCCCAAGGTGCGCAGCGGCGGCACCTGGATGGTGAAGATGCTCAGGCGGTGATAAAGGTCGTTGCGGAAAGTGCCGCTGCGCACGGCCAACTTCAGGTCGCGGTTGGTGGCGGCGATGATGCGCGCGTTGCTCTTGCGCGTGGTGGCTTCGCCGACGCGCTGATACTCGCCGTTCTCCAGTACGCGCAGCATCTTGGCTTGCAGCTCCTGCGGCATTTCGCCGATCTCATCGAGGAACAGCGTGCCGTTCTCGGCGCGCTCGAAGAAACCGATCTGCGCGCTGGTCGCGCCGGTGAACGCGCCCTTGGCGTGGCCGAACAGGGTGGACTCGAGCAGGTTGGGCGAGATGGCGGCACAGTTGAGCACGACGTAAGAAGCGTCCGGTTTGCCGCTCAGGCGCTGCAGGGCGGCAGCGACCAGTTCCTTGCCGCTACCCGATTCGCCTTCGACCAGTACCGGATAAGGTGTTTTGGCATACAGCTCGATCTGGCTGCGCATCGCCTGGATAGGCTGGCTGTTGCCGACGATGCCGAACAGCGACTGGCTATCGCTCAGTCCGGCCTGTTCGCTTTGCTGGATGCGTAAGGCGTCGCGCAATAGCGCGCGCAAGGTTTCCGGTCCGCAGGGTTTTGCGACGAACTCGATGGCGCCGAGGGTGCGCGCATGCCGCGCGTTGCTTTCCTCGTTCTGCCCGGACAGCGTGATGACCTTGATGTTGGGCGAATGCGCCAACAGTTCGGTGATGAGCTTGAAGCCTTCTTCCGGCCGGTGCGGCGTGGGCGGCAAGCCCAGGTCGACCAGTGCCAGCTGTGGCGGCGTTGCCATGTCGCGCAACAGGCGGATGGCCTGCGGGCGGTCTTCGGCGAGATGGATGTCGAATTCGTCGGCCAGAATCAGCCGCAAAGAATCGCGGATGAGCGGATCGTCATCGACGATGAGCAGAGCAGGGAGTGTCACGCTGTTATCCTGAAAGTAGCCACGAGATATGTGTAACAGCGCGCAGGATAGCCGGCAATCGTGCCAAGCTCAAGTTATGGCGATTTCCAAGTTGCCGCGGCGTGGTTTAGAATGCGCCCCTCTTCAACCCGCGATAGGTTCATAAGTGTCCGCACCTCTGGTAGAAGTCCGCGATGTAAATTTTGCCTACGACAGCCGTCCCATTCTGAAGGGTATCAACATGTCCTTTCCGAAAGGGAAGCTCATCGCCATCATGGGTTTGAGCGGCTGCGGCAAGACGACCATCCTGCGCCACATCGGCGGCGTGCTCAATCCGACCAGCGGGTATGTGAAGGTGGACGGGCAGGTGATCCACGAACTGGATCAGCAGGGCATGTATGCGATGCGCCGCAAGATGGGGATGTTGTTCCAGTTCGGCGCGCTGTTCACCGACATGACGGTGTTCGACAACGTGGCATTCCAGATGCGCGAGCACACCGACCTGCCGGAGGAGATCATCCGCGACCTGGTGATGATGAAGCTGCATGCGGTGGGGCTGTATGGCACGCAGGATCTGATGCCTTCCGAGCTTTCCGGCGGCATGGCGCGGCGCGTGGCGCTGGCGCGCACCATTGCACTGGATCCGATGCTGATCATGTACGACGAGCCGTTCGCCGGGCTGGACCCGATCTCGCTGACGGTGGTGGGCGAGCTGATCCGCAAGCTGAACGATGCGCTGGGGGCAACTTCCATCGTGGTGACGCACGACGTGCAGGAATCGCTGAAGATCGTGGATTATGTTTATTTCGTTTCGAACGGTGCGATCATCGCGGAAGGCACGGCGGACGATATCCGCGCTTCCGGCGAATCGTTCGTGAAGCAGTTCGTGCATGGGGAGATGGACGGGCCGATTCCGTTCCATTACCCCGGCAGTGATTTCAACGTGGACTTGGGAGTGCATGCCTGATGGCTATTGTCAGCGGTTTGCGGGGCATCGGGAAACGCGTGGTGAACGCCGTTTGGCGTCTCGGCTACGGCACACGCTTCTTTCTGATGACGCTGTTCTATTCCGGCATGAGTTTCCGCCGCTTCCGCCTGACGGTGCGCGAGTTATTCTTCTCCGGCGTGATGTCGCTCATCATCATCCTGGTGGCCGGCATGTTCGTCGGCATGGTGCTGGGCTTGCAGGGGTATGAGACGCTCAAGCGCTACGGCTCGGAATCGGCGCTGGGTTCGCTGGTGGCGCTGAGCCTGGTGCGCGAATTGGGACCGGTGCTGGCGGCATTGCTGTTCGCCAGCCGTGCCGGGTCGGCGATGACGGCAGAGATCGGTCTGATGAAGGCCACCGAACAGATCTCTGCGATGGAACTGATGGCGGTGAATCCGATCGCGCGCGTGGTTGCGCCGCGCTTCTGGGCTGGCGTGATCTCCATGCCCTTGCTGGCGGCGCTGTTCTCGGCGATGGGCGTGTTCGGTGGTTATGTGGTCGGCGTGGTGAACATCGGCGTGGACGAAGGCTCGTTCTGGTCGCAGATGCAGGCCGCGGTGGATTTTCAGCATGACATCCTGAACGGCGTCATCAAGAGTTTCGTATTCGGACTTGGTGGTCACCGCGATCGCGCTGTTCGAAGGCTATGATGCTCCGCCCACGGCGGAAGGCGTGTCGGGCGCTACCACGCGCACTGTGGTGCAGTCGTCGCTGGCGATCTTGATGCTGGATTTTATTTTGACTGCACTCATGTTTCGAGGGGAATAAGGTTATGGAACGGACTACATTGGATCTGTGGGTGGGTGTTTTCGTGGTGGCAGGCATCGCGGCGCTGGTAGTGCTGGCGCTCAAGGTCGGCAACCTGAGCACCTATAACGTATCGGAGTCGTATCGTGCTGCAGGCGCACTTCACTAACGTCGGCGGCCTGAAGCCGACCGCCTCGGTGCGCAGTGCGGGCGTGCTGGTGGGGCGGGTGACCAGTATCGTGCTGGATACCCAGCGTTACGAAGCGAGGGTGACCATGAGCATCGACAAGCGCTACCAGTTCCCCAAGGACACTTTCGCCAACATCCTGACTTCCGGCCTGCTGGGCGAGCAATACATCGGACTGATGCCGGGCGGCGACGACGTGATGCTGAAGAACGGCGAAGAGTTCAAAAAGACGCAATCGGCGGTGGTGCTGGAGGATCTGATCGGTAAGTTCTTCACCTCGACTGCTGATGCGGCGAAGTGATACACGGAAAGAATAAAACATGAAAAAGACATTTGCTTTGGTGTGTGGTGTGTTGCTGTGGTGCGCAACGACGGGCGCACGTGCCGATGTGCCTGATCCGGATGTGCTGATCAAGGATACCGTGCGCGAAGTGCTGGACATCGTGCGTAACGACAAGGATCTGCGTGCCGGCAACCAGAAGAAGATGCTGGAGCTGGTGGATGCGAAAGTCCTGCCGCATTTCAATTTCGAACACATGACGAAGCTGGCAGTGGGCAAGTCATGGCGCGCGGCGACGCCGGAACAGAAACAGGCGCTGATGACCGAGTTCCGTATCATGCTGGTGCGTACCTATACCAAGGCTTTCACTTCCTATCGCGACCAGGTCGTCGAGGTCAAACCGCTCAAGCTGGATGGCGCCGCGACCGAGGTGACCGTCAAGACCGCCATCGTCAAACCGGGCTCGCAACAGCCGGTGCTGGTGGATTACGACATGGAAAAGACGCCGAATGGCTGGAAGGTGTATGACCTGACAGTGGAAGGCGTGAGTCTGGTGACCAGTTATCGCGGCACGTTCGCCGACCAGATACAACAAGTCGGTATCGACGGTTTGATCAAGACCCTGGTCGATAAGAACAAGACTGCCGCGGCCAATGCTGCGGTGGCGCAAAAGGAAGCCAAGTGATCCAGCGCGCAGGAGATCGGCTGCTGGTATCCGGCCGCCTGACCATGGATACCATCGGCGCCGCGTTTGACGAGGCCATGCAGCCGCCCGAGGGCAAGAGTTGGACGATTGATCTGGCGCAGGTCGAGGCGGCGGATTCCGCCGCGGTGAGCCTGTTGCTGGGCTGGCTGCGCAACGCGCAGCGGCATGGGGCAACGCTGACCTTTGTCAATGTTCCGGACAACCTGCGCAGTCTCGCTGACCTGTACGGGGTGGCCGACGCGCTGCCCTTGAGCCAATAATCACCACATAAACGCCGCAACGACGGCGAGAAGATCATCCAATGCAAAAATTAGCCATTCAAGGCGGGATTCCTTTACGCGGCGAAGTGCGCATCTCCGGCGCCAAGAACGCTGCCTTGCCCATCATGTGCGCCAGCCTGTTGACCGCGGACACCCTGCATCTGACCAATCTGCCCGAGCTGCACGACGTTGGCACCATGCGCAAGCTGCTGCAGCAGATGGGTATCGCGGCCGAATCCGCGCCTGGCGAGATCACCTTCAAGGGGGACCAGGTCGACAACTGGGAAGCACCGTATGACATGGTGAAGACCATGCGTGCAGCGATCCTGGTGCTGGGCCCGTTGGTGGCGCGTTTCGGCGAGGCCAAGGTTTCCCTGCCCGGCGGTTGCGCCATCGGTTCGCGTCCGGTTGACCTGCACATCAAGGGTCTGCAGGCGATGGGGGCCGAGATCGCCATCGAGCACGGCTACATTCATGCCAAGGCGAAACGACTCAAAGGCGCGCGCATCTTTTTCGACATCGTCAGTGTCACCGGTACCGAAAATCTGATGATGGCGGCGGCATTGGCGGACGGCGTGACTGTGCTGGAGAATGCGGCGCGTGAACCGGAAGTGGTGGACTTGGCCAATTGCCTGCGAGCGATGGGAGCCAAGATCTCCGGTGACGGCACGGACGCCATCACAATCACCGGCGTAGAAAAACTGCACGGCGCGACACACCACATCATGCCGGACCGCATCGAGAGCGGCACCTTCCTGGTGGCGGCCGCAGCGACCGGCGGCAGCATCACCCTGCGCGAAACGCGCGCCGACATCCTGGAGACCGTGCTGGAGAAGCTCACCGAAGCGGGGGCGCAGATCAAGGTTGTGGGCGACACCATTCATCTCGAGATGAGCGGACGCCCGAAGTCGGTGAACGTGCGCACAGCACCGCATCCTGCGTTCCCCACCGACATGCAGGCGCAGTTCATGGCGCTCAATTGCATCGCGGAAGGCAGCGCGATGGTGGTGGAGACCATCTTCGAGAACCGCTTCATGCACGTACAGGAACTGCGCCGCCTCGGCGCGCAGATCGACGTGGAGGGCAATACCTCTGTGGTGCGCGGCGTGGAGCATCTGGAAGGCGCGACCGTGATGGCGACCGACCTGCGCGCCTCCGCCTGTCTGGTCATCGCCGGCCTGGTTGCGCAGGGCGAGACGGTGATTGACCGCATCTACCATCTGGATCGCGGTTACGAGCACATCGAAAGCAAGCTCAGCCAGTTAGGCGCGAATATCAGAAGGTTAAAGTAACCATCATTCGTCCGTTCGTGCCTGAGCCTGTCGAAGCATGAACGGACGAACCGCCAAATTTCTTAACTCTGTTCCGGCGAGTAATACAACGTCTTTCCGCACTGCGTGCAGAAATGCTCGCGATGGAAAGTGCGGTGCATCAACGCCCGCACATGGATACGGTTATTGCCGCACACGAAGCATGACACCCGGTTGCTTTGTGTATGTTCTGGGTATGCGGTCTTGTACCACTCATAAGTCATCTTCTGAAAACGCCCCAATTGCTTCAGCCAATAAAAGGCGATGGCGACTGGGATCAACACGAACATCCCGCCACACATCAGGTTGAACAGGCGACCGCTCTGCAAGCCGCTCCACAACGAGGGCAGGCCGATTGCGACAAAGATCGAGCAGAACGCCACGATAAAGATTTTCTGGAAAGTGTATTTCACGCAAGTGCTCCTGATGGAATGAAACTGCTAGCTCATGGCTGAGGTGCTGGGAATCCCCCTCACACGCTATCTTGGCGCGAAGGGGCGGTATTCAGAACATATCCGCTTGCCGCTTCTCCTTCGCGGTGCGTTCGTTCGACGATTGCTGCTGGAAGGCCTGCTTGAGGCTGTTGGTTAGATACAGCACCTCCATCGTGAACGACATATGCGGCGCATTCAGTTCGACCACTGAATCGCCCAGCTTCAATTTGGCCGAAGCGTTGCCCACGAAAGGTACCTCGCTGCTCACCAACTTGTACTTGGCGGAAAGCGCTTTCAAGGTGGGTTTGAAGCTCTCCTTTGGCAGGGTCATCAGCACGCCAACAAGCTTGTCTGCACGGTCGAAAATGAACGTGACTTCGGATAACCCCTCGATGCCCAGACTGCTGCCATCGCCTTGCAACATCTTGCCGCCGGAAAATTTGTTCGTTCCCGCATCGGAAAGATTGGTTTTGCCCCCTACCTGCTGCTTCACTTGTGCGTAGTTGGCGACACCGAGTTCCTGTCCGAAAGGGGCTGCGTTGGTCGCGAGTGCGAGGTTGGAAAACGCCATGCCCAGCATGGCGAACAAGCAAGCGAGTTTATTGCGCATCATTTTTCTCCTTTGTTGGACGATGTTGTGGAGCAATCCGCAGGTTGGTTAAAAAACGTCATAGCTTTGCAGAGCAATATCGCTCCCATGACGGTTCCAACACCAAGAATAATTACGTAAAAGACGAATGCCCCTTGGGTTTCTGTGTGGGTGAACCAGTACAGCACGGGCGCACCTAGCAGACCAGTCAGGACAATGCTGAAAATTTTTTCGGCCATTTTCAGCATGAACTCGGCGTGTTTTTGTTTGGCTAGAGGCGTTTTTGCGAAATTATTTTTGTTTACGCTCACGGCTGACTCACTTTCCGGCCAGCAGATTGGCTATTCTGTCCGCGCTGGCGGTATCACCAATCTCGCGGTACAGCACTTCGGCTTTTTCCATCCATTGGCGCGCTTCGCTAACATTTCTCTTCGGGTTGTCCTTTGCGATGGTCAGCCACCCTAAATTATTACAAGCCTCGGCTTCCCACCTTTTGTCACCCACCAGACGGATGGCATTGAGGCCCGCCAGTAACTCCTTTTCTGCGGCCGAGTATTGCTTGGTCGCGCCTAGGATATCGCCAAGGTTTATTTGCTTCTGTGCTGTGGCATGCGCATCGCCGTTGCGGCGGTCGATATCGATGGCCTGACGCAGCAGCTTGATGGCTGGCTTGTATTCCTTGCGTGTGTTATGGATCATCGCGATGTTGTTGAGCGTGGCGGCCTGTTCTGCTTCCGGCCTCATGGCCAGCGCTTCGCGGTAAAGCTGGAGCGCGCGTTCCATGTCGCCGCGAGTTTCTACAACCCTTGCTAGATTGTTCAAGGTTGTTGCTTCATTCTTCTTGTCGCTCAGTTCGCGAAAGGCCTTGAGCGCGCGTTGATCGTACAGTTCGGCACGATCCAGGTCATTCAGCTTGATATAAGTTGTGCCCAGCCAGTTGTAGACCAAAGCCAGTTCCTGGGTGGTCTGCGACAGCGATTCCACCCGCTGGAAGGCGGGTAGGGCATCCTGTGCGCGACCCATATTCGCATAGGCACGCCCCAGGCAAAGTTGAGCATCGCGCTCCTCAATACGATTGAGGTTGCCGCCTTGTAGAACTTGCTGCGCTTCGCTTGCAGCCCGTGCGTAATCCTGCGCCTTGAGGAAGTTGAAGCAAGTGTCGAGGGCATCGGCCTGTGCCAGGCCAGATAAAAGCAAGCTGGCGAGGAGGGTGATATTCGTGATTATTATTCTGGGTACGGCAAACATCGGATTTCTCCTTGAGTTGGATGGGTTCGCATCATGCAGTGGCATGACGGCTCAAGGAGGCGCGCGCGGGGCGCAGTATTCAGTGCGGGAACTTAATGCGGGTGCGGCAGACCGATGCTTGCTTGCTTGCTTGCTTGCTTGCTTGCTTGCTTGCTTGCTTGCTTGCTTGCTGCTTGCTTGCTTGCTTGCTTGGAGGTGGTCTGTTTCATGGCTCGGCAGTATAGCCATAGTCACAATGGCAAACAATCGCGCGGTCGGGTGTTTGCAGATGGGATACTCATGAATTTCATTTTGCCCCGCATTTGCCTGTAAAATGCGCACTTTGAAAAATCTGGCATACCAGCATGACCATCACCATCGCCTTATCCAAAGGACGAATTTTTGAAGAGACCCTGCCGCTGTCTGCAAGCGGCAGGCATCACCGCGCTGGAAGACCCGGAGTCTTCGCGCAAACTGATTCTGCCGACCAACCGCGACGATGTGCGCCTCATCATCGTGCGCGCTTCCGATGTGCCGACCTATGTGCAATACGGTGCGGCGGATATGGGTGTGGCGGGCAAGGACGTGCTCAACGAACACGGCGGCGAAGGGCTGTACCAGCCGCTGGATCTGAATATCGCCAAGTGCCGCATGATGGTCGCGGTGCGCAACGACTTCGATTACGAATCGGCGGTGAAGCAGGGCGCGCGCCTGCGCGTGGCGACCAAATATGTGAAGACGGCACGTGAACACTTCGCCTCCAAGGGCGTGCATGTCGACCTGATCAAATTGTATGGTTCGATGGAACTGGCGCCACTGGTCGGGTTGTCCGATGCCATCGTCGATCTGGTGAGCAGCGGTGCCACCTTGAAGGCGAACAACCTCAAGGCGGTGGAAGAGATCGTGCAGATATCTTCGCGACTGGTGGTGAACCAGGCCTCGCTGAAACTGAAGCGAGCAACGATACAGCCGATGCTGGATGCATTTGCCGGAGCCATAAAGTAAGGTCAATATCAATGAACATCACCCGACTTTCGACCCAACAAGCCGATTTCGATGCCAAGCTGAGCAAGCTGCTGGCCTTCGAAGAGACTGCCGACGAAAAACTGGAAGCGACCGTCGCGTCTATCCTGGCCGATGTAAAGAAACGCGGCGATGCCGCGGTGCTGGAATACACACGCAAGTTCGACCGCTTGCCGCTGGCCGATGCGGCAGCGATGGAATTGCCGCGCAGCGAGCTGAAGGCTGCATTCGAAGGGCTGCCCGCCGACCAGAAGAGCGCCCTGGAGCAAGCGGCACAGCGCGTCACCGACTATCACAAGAAACAGGTGCAGTTGTCCTGGAACTACCTTGACGAAGACGGCACCATGCTCGGCCAGCAAGTCACCCCACTGGATCGTGTCGGTCTCTATGTGCCCGGCGGCAAGGCGGCCTATCCATCTTCCGTGCTGATGAATGCGTTGCCGGCGAAAGTCGCAGGCGTAGCAGAACTCATCATGGTGGTGCCCACGCCGGACGGGGTGAAGAATCAGCTGGTACTGGCGGCGGCCTATCTGTCCGGTGTGGATCGCGTGTTCACCATCGGCGGCGCGCAGGCCGTGGCGGCGCTGGCCTATGGCACAGCGACCATCCCCAAGGTGGACAAGATCGTCGGCCCCGGCAATGCCTACGTTGCCTCGGCCAAGCGCCGCGTGTTCGGCGTGTGCGGCATCGACATGATCGCAGGGCCGTCCGAGATATCTGGTCATCTGCGACGGCAAGACCGACCCGGACTGGGTGGCGATGGACCTGTTCTCGCAGGCCGAGCACGACGAACTGGCGCAGGCCATCCTGCTGTCGCCGGATGTGGCCTTCATCGAAGCCGTGGCAGCGAGCGCCAACAAGCTGCTGCAGCAGATGCCGCGCAAGGACATCATTAAGACCGCGCTGGAGAACCGCGGTGCGCTGATCCATGTCGCCGACCTGGACGAGGCCTGCCGCATCAGCAACCGCATCGCTCCCGAGCACCTGGAGCTGTCCGTGGGCGACCCGCAGACCTGGCTGCCCAAGCTCAAACATGCCGGAGCCATCTTCATGGGGCGCTATACCTCCGAATCGTTGGGCGACTATTGCGCAGGCCCGAACCACGTGCTGCCGACTTCCGGTACGGCGCGTTTTTCCTCGCCATTGGGGGTGTATGACTTCCAAAAGCGCAGCAGCCTGATCCAGGTTTCCGCCAAGGGTGCACAAAAATTGGGCGAAATCGCGTCGACCCTGGCTTTTGGCGAGGGTTTGCAGGCGCATGCCCAGTCTGCGCTGTATAGAAAAGGGCAGTAAAACTTTGGGTTGTGTCTTTGCGGGGCTTTAGGTAGAATCGCGCCTCTTTGAAAAACTGGTTGGGGAAATTGTCATGGCACGCGTCTGTCAAGTAACTGGGAAAAAGCCCATGGTGGGCAACAACATCTCCCACGCGAACAATAAAACCAAGCGTCGTTTCTTGCCGAATCTGCAACGTCGCCGCTTGTGGGTTGAGTCTGAAAATCGTTGGGTGTCTTTGCGCCTGACCAATGCTGCACTGCGCACTATCGACAAGAACGGCATCGACGCCGTCCTGTTCGAGATGCGTGCCCGCGGCGAGAAGGTATAAAGGAGAATTACTGTGGCAAAAGGCGCACGCGAAAAAATCAAACTGGAATCCTCCGCTGGTACGGGGCATTTCTATACCACCAACAAGAACAAGCGCACCACTCCGGAAAAGCTTGAGTTCATGAAGTTCGACCCGGTGGCACGCAAGCATGTTGCATACAAGGAAACCAAGCTGAAGTGATTCGGTGAATTTTGTATGCAAAAGAAAGCCCGCAGCGTGAACTGACCCCGTAAAGTTGGACAGGTTAAGTCAGGCGGTTAAAGGAAAGGACTGAATTCTGTAGTTTACGGGACTCAGTCCTTTTAGTTTTTGCTTGATACGGTCGTGATTGTAATAGTGGATGTACTCCTTCAGACCGCTCTTTAAGGATTCCACGCTCTCGAACTTGTTGCGGTAAAAGAACTCCGTTTTTAGGATGCCAAAGAAGTTCTCCATGACCGCATTGTCCAAACAGTTACCTTTGCGCGACATGCTCTGCATGATTCCTCTTTGTTGAAGTTGCTGTTGATAAGCCCCCATCTGATATTGCCACCCCTGATCTGAATGCAGCATCGGTTGTTCATCCGGTCTCAATTGATGGATAGCACCGTGTAGCATCTTCATCACAACATCCAACCTAGGGTTTTCGGCTAGCTGATAGGACACGATCTCCTGGTTGTACAAATCAAGAATGGGAGATAGATACAGCTTCTCCCCACGAACATTGAATTCAGTGACATCCGTAACCCACTTCTCGTTGGGGCGGTCGGTCTGAAACGCTCGGCCCAGGTGGTTGGGTGCGACTTTACCCACATTACCCCGATAGGACTTATAACGCTTCGGACGAACGGTCGACTTCAGCCCAAGCTGGTTCATCAGCTTCTGCACAGTCTTGTGATTTATCCAATGCCCTAGCGTCTTTAAAGCCAAGTGAATCCTGCGATAGCCATATCGCCCCTTGTGCTGGTGATACAACTGACTGATGAGCAACTTCACAGCGGCATAGTGATCTGGTTTCTGTTGCACCTTATGCCAGTAGTAATAGACGCTACGAGGGAGGAGCGCTATGCGGATCAGCACATTGATTGGATAGAGCAGCCTTAATTCAGTAATGATCAGCGCTTTGTCTTTGGCGCTGGCTTCTTTGCCTGAATCAAGGCATCCAATTTTTTTAGGTACGCCACCTCCGCACGTCGGTACTGGACCTCAAGTAGCAGCTCTTCCGGTGTTAATTCTTCGACTGGCTTATCGGAAGGTTGGTAAGGTTTGGTGGGAGTGCTCATACGTTTAGGTCGACCTCGAGGTCTGCGGGTTAATGCGTCTATACCTCCTTCATTGTAGAGCCGTTGCCAAGTCAGTATCGTGCAATGGGCTGGAATATTGAAATGTGCGCTGGCATGACGGGCAGAGAAGTCTCCAGAAGAAATTGCCTTCAGGACGCTCAGCTTGAATTCAGTGGTGTAGGGGGAATAAGGCTTCTTCAGACCTCGCAGCCCATGACATTTATAGCCAGCTACCCATTTGCGGACGATTGATTCATCAATGCCAAAGAACTGGGCAGTTATTCGACTGCCATGCTTCTTTGAAAGATGGTGCTTAACAACTTCTACCTTGAACTCCGTTGAATACTTGGCCATAAAAAAATACACCCCAGTGGTTGGACTTCTGTCCAACTTCTGGGGTGCAGTTCAGCGATGCGGGCTTTTTTATTGTGCCTGCCAGTTGCTGGGCACTGGTTTTGGATTACCCAATGAGTCTAGGAAGAACTGCTTGGTGGTATTCAGGTAGCTATCGCTGCAAGTACCCTGATATTCCAGCCAGTGCACGGTGTTGTTGGTCAGGACGATGCTGCCGGAGACGATGAAGCTTCCTGCAGATACCGCCAGTATCACGGCAAGACATGCTTCATCATGGCAATTCAAGTTGCCTTGATGCAACTCGACCGGTTTGAGTGTCATGCTTTTCGTGTAAGTATTGCAGGAGGATGAGGCAACATCGTTTTTATCTTCTGCAGGTACGACAACGCAGGCTGACAAGGCCAAAGCCAGTGAAATGGTCGAAAGTAATTTTCTGGCAGTCATCTCGACTGACTTCGTCGAGGTCGGCTATTTCTGTACCCAGCCCTGTGCTTCTGTGTAATCGCTGAAAGCGCGGATATCCGCATCCACAAACAAACGCGACAGCCAGGCCTGCCAAGTGAGCCATTGGTCGTCGGTGACGACGGCGATCTTGTTGAAGTCGTGGTTGTGTGCGCGGCTGAAGAATTTGATCTCTTCCCAAGCGACATCCGGGGTGTAGGCGAGCATGCCGCGCAGGTCGAACAGCAGATTCACTTTTCCCGGTGCCTTGAGTTTGTACAGCGCGTGTTCTTCGAACTGTTTGAAGTCGGCGATGGTGAATTCGCCCATGACGGCGATGTTGACGAGGTGGTTGTTCTCTTCGATGGTGATCATTTGCTGGCCTCTGTGTTGGTTGGTGCTAGATGCAAGCTTAACATGCCGCTGGCGATGATGAGTGCGATGCCGAGCCATGCGCTCAGACTCAGCAGCTCGTGCCAGAAAATCAAACCAAACAGCGCGGAGAACACGATGGTGCTGTAGGCCAGACTGCCGACCACCAGCGTATGGCCGGTGCGGTAGGCGCGCGTCATGGCGAGTTGCGCGAAAGTGGCGGATGCGCCGATGGCAACGAGCAGCGGCAGGTCGCCGAATGAGACCGGGTGGAGCGTGTCTTGCAGCATCCATACGCCGCTGGCGAGAGTGGCGATCAGGTTGAAATAGAACACCACGCGCATGCCGGGTTCGCCCAGCACGCCGAGCTGGCGTACATTGAGCAAGGCAACTCCGGCGAGCAGGCCGGAGACGAGGCCGAGCAAGCCGGGCAAGAGTTGATCGTGCTCCAGCGTCGGGTGCAGCAGCAGTGCCACGCCGGCGAAACCGACCGCCAAGGCGCTGCTCAACGGCATATGGAATTTGTCCTTCAGTACCAGCACGGTGAGGACAGAGAGGAAGAGCGACGAGGTGTAGTTGAGCGTGATGGCGGTCGCCAGCGGCAATACGCTGATGCAATAGAAGAACAGCATCATGGCGACGGTGCCGGACAGTCCGCGCCATAGATGTCCGCGCCAGTGCGGGGTTGCCAGAGAGACTTTTGACCGATGCAGCATCGCATACACGACGAGCAGGCCGAAGAAGGAACGGTAGAACACCAGTTCGCTGCTGGAGAAATGCGACGTGCCGAACTTGACCAGTACGCCCATGCAGGCGAACAACAGTCCTGTCGCCAGCATCCAGAGCGATCCCACGGCGCGGTTACTTCAGGTGAGGTTCGAGATTGCGGCGCAGGAACTCGTGGAAGTGCAGCATGCCGTCTTCGGTCGGCGACTGGTACGGACCGGCTTCTTCGATGCCTTGCTTGTACAAGGCGCGGCGGCCCTGGTGCATGCGCAGGCAGATGATGTCGTCTTCCACCGCCGTTTCGCGATAGGCCTTCTTCTCGGCCTCGACGTATTCGCGCTCGAACAGCACGATGTCTTCGGGATAGTAGAACTCCACGATATTGGTGCAGGCATCCGTGCCACGCGGCACCACGGTGCTCACCACCAGCGTGTTCGGATACCACTCGACCGTGATGTTGGGGTAGTAGGTCAGCCAGATTGCGCCGTACTTGGGCAGCTCGCCCTTGTTGTAGCGCATCAGTTGATCGGCCCATTTTTGATATACCGCGCTGCCTGCCTTGCGTCGGGGGTCGTTGATACCCACGGTCTGCACGCTGTACTGCTCGCCGAAGGTCCAGGTGAGGTCGTCGCAATTGACCAGTTGCCCCAGTCCCGGATGGAACGGTACGACGTGGTAGTCTTCCTGATAGACCTCGATGAAGGTCTTCCAGTTGAAGTTGTATTCGTCCACTTCCACGCGATCCAGCATGTAGCCGGAGAAATCGATCTCCTTGAACGCGGGCACCGTCGCCAGATCCTTGGCGATGTCGCGCTGACCGGCGAACAGCAGGCCGTTCCAGTTTTGCAGCGGCGTCTTGTTCAGGTGCAGGCAGGGATTGTTGGGGAAGTGTGGTGCGCCGATCAGCTCGCCGTCGTTCTTGTACGTCCAGCGGTGCAGCGGGCACACGATGTTCTTCGCGCTGCCGCGGCCCTGCAGCATGGTGGCCTGGCGATGGCGGCAGATGTTGGAAAGCAGCTCCACGCCGCCCTCGTTGCGCACCAGCATCTTGGCGCTGTCCATCCATTCGACCACGTGATAGTCGCCGAGGTTGGGCACCATCAATTCATGCCCGACGTATTGCGGCCCGGCATCGAGCAGCACGCGTTGCTCGACCTCCAACACTTTCGGATCGAAATACCAGCGCAACGGAGGCTGTGCGGACACGGGATTGAATTGCTTTAGTTTGGCTACTTCGGACATACCCACGTCTTTCTGTGAATACCGTTTTGCGAGCATCCGCTTTGCGGATTGCCTGCTAGAAACATTTCAGGGGCAGGGATTGTCCCCGAAATCATGGGGGGGGGCAACAAAAATTGGCTCTGTTTCTGGGCCTTGGGTAAAATGCCGCCCTTACGCAGATATTGATGCACACGGGAATCGAGATGGCGGCAAAATCCAGCAAGACACAGAGTTTCGAAGCGTCACTGGCGGAGTTGGAGCAAGTGGTGGCGGACATGGAGTCCGGCAAGCTGACGCTGGAAGATTCGCTGGCGGCCTACAAACGCGGCGCGGAATTGTTGTCGTTCTGCCGTTCCCGGCTGGATGATGCGCAACAACAAGTGCGCGTGCTGGAAGACGGTGCCTTGAAGGATTTCACCGCATCGGGCGATGCGAACTGATGATGTCTGACTTTTCCACTTGGGTATCCACCCATCAATCCCGTTTTGAAGATGTGCTGAAGCGCTTGTTGCCGCAGGCCGATGTCACGCCGCAGCGCCTGCACTGCGGCCATGCGTTACAGCGTGCTGGAAGGCGGCAAGCGCGTGCGTCCGTTGCTGGCGTATGCGGCAGGCAGATTGAGCGGTGCGCCGGTCGAGCGCGTCGAGATCGCTGCCGCCGCCGTCGAACTCATCCACGCCTATTCGCTGGTGCATGACGACATGCCGTGCATGGACGACGATGTGCTGCGCCGCGGCAAGCCGACCTGCCATGTCGAATACGACGAAGCCACTGCGCTGTTGGTCGGCGATGCGCTGCAGAGCCTGGCCTTCCAGTTGTTGTCCGAGTATCGACTGAGCGACGATGCCGCCAAACAATTGCAGATGGTGAAGTTGCTGGCCGCAGCCAGCGGCTCGCGCGGCATGGCGGGCGGGCAGGCCATCGACCTCGCCAGCGTCGGCAAGCAACTCACGTTGCCGGAACTGGAACAGATGCACATCCACAAGACCGGCGCGCTGATCCGCGCGGCCATCCTGCTCGGTGCGCATTGCGGCGACCTGAATCAGGCGCAACTCGACAAACTCGACCACTACGGCAAATGCGTCGGTCTGGCGTTCCAGGTGGTGGACGACATACTGGACAGTGAAGCTGACACCGCCACGCTGGGCAAGACTGCCGGCAAGGATGCGGACAACGACAAGCCGACCTATGTGACGCTGCTTGGCGCGCCTGCAGCAAAGAAGATGGCGGCAGATCTGCACCGCGATGCATTGGATGCATTGGCTGATTTTGGCGCGCCAGCACGGCGCTTGCGCGAATTGGCCGACTTCATCGTGATGAGAAAGTTCTGATGTTCCCTTTGCTTGAAACCATCAACACCCCGGAAGACCTGCGCAAACTGGATCGCGAAAAGCTGCCGCAACTGGCGGCTGAATTGCGCGAATTCCTGATCGAGTCGGTGAGCAAGACCGGCGGACATCTGTCGTCGAATCTCGGTACGGTCGAACTGACCATCGCCCTGCACACCATCTTCAACACTCCGGAAGACAAGCTGGTGTGGGATGTCGGTCACCAGACCTATGTGCACAAGATACTGACCGGGCGCCGTGCAGCGATGAGCAGCTTGCGCATGAAAGGCGGCATCGCCGGATTCCCCAAACGCGAGGAAAGTCCTTACGACACGTTCGGCACCGGCCATTCCAGCACTTCCATTTCGGCCGCGCTCGGCATGGCGACGGCGGCCAAACTGCGCGGCTCGGACGAGCGTGCGGTGGCGATCATCGGCGACGGCGCGATGACCGGCGGCATGGCGTTCGAGGCGCTGAACAACGCCGGTGCGATGGATGCCAACCTGCTGGTCATCCTCAATGACAACGATATGTCCATCTCGCGCCCGGTCGGTGCACTGAACAACTATCTGGCCAAGTTGATGTCCGGCCGCTTCTACGCGGCGATGCGGCGCGGCAGCGAGAAGGTGCTGAAGGGCATGCCACCGATGTTGGAGTTCGCCAAGCGCGCGGAGGAGCATGTCAAAGGCATGGTCACGCCGGGCACGCTGTTCGAGGAGTTCGGCTTCAACTACATCGGACCCATCGACGGCCACGACCTGAACGTGCTGCTGGATACCCTGAGCAACATCCGCAAGCTGGAAGGCCCGCAGTTCCTGCACATCGTCACGCAGAAGGGCAAGGGCTATGCCTTGGCCGAAGAAGACTGCCTGCTGTATCACGGCGTCGGCAAGTTCGACCGCACCAGCGGCATCATCCCCAAGCCGACTCCGCAGCAGACCTACACGCAAGTGTTCGGCGACTGGTTGTGCGACATGGCCGCGGCCGATGAGAAGCTGGTCGGTATCACCCCGGCCATGTGCGACGGTTCCGGCATGCCGGAATTCGCCGAGAAATTCCCGCAACGCTATTTCGATGTCGGCATCGCCGAGCAGCATGCGCTCACCTTCGCCGCCGGCTTGGCGTGCGAGGGCTACAAGCCGGTGGTGGCGATCTATTCCACCTTCCTGCAGCGCGCCTACGACCAGCTCATCCACGACATCGCCATCCAGAACCTGCCGGTCATGCTGGCCATCGACCGCGGCGGTCTGGTCGGCGCGGACGGTGCGACCCACGCCGGGAGTTTCGACCTCAGTTTCCTGCGTTGCATCCCCAACATGACGGTGATGACGCCGTCGGACGAGAACGAGTGCCGCTTGATGTTGAGCACGGCACACAAGATGAATACACCGACGGCCGTGCGTTATCCGCGTGGTACGGGACCGGGTGTGGCGGCGAGCAAAGACCTGCAAACGCTGCCCATCGGCAAGGGCGAGTTGCGCCGCAGCGGCAAGGATATCGCCATTCTGGCCTTCGGCAGCATGCTCGAGCCCGCGCTGGAGGCGGCCAAGCAGATGAATGCGACGGTCGCCAACATGCGCTTCGTCAAACCTTTGGATGACGAACTGGTGTTGAAGTTGGCGCGCGAGCACACGTTGCTGGTGACGGTGGAAGAGAACACCGTGCAAGGCGGTGCGGGCAGTGCAGTTGCCGAATGTCTGGCGCAGCATGGAGTCGCGGTTCCGCTGCTGCATCTGGGATTGCCCGATCAGTTCATCGAGCAGGGCGAGCACGGCCAATTGCTGGCCGACTGCGGCTTGGATGCGGCGGGCATCGTGCAGGCGGTTGCAGCCGCCGCCAAAAAATCCGCCTGAGTAAATCAGTCGGGAATTGACTATAATCCTCCCGTTTCCCTATTCAGGAAGTTCATCATGAATTCCACGGCACCCATTCCAGACGTACAGAACAGCACCGACACGCGCCACCTGGCGATCAACAAGGTCGGCATCAAGAGCATCCGCCACCCCATCGTCGTCAAGGACAAGAGCGAGGGCGTGCAGCACACCATCGCCACCTTCAACATGTACGTGCACCTGCCGCACAACTTCAAAGGCACGCACATGTCGCGTTTCGTGCAGATCTTGAACCAGCACGGGCGCGAGATCTCCGTCGAATCGTTCGAGGGCATCCTGCGCGACATGACGAACAAGCTGGAAGCGCAGTCTGGCTACATCGAGATGGCCTTCCCCTATTTCGTCAACAAGACCGCGCCCGTTTCCGGCGTGCAGAGCCTGCTGGATTACGACGTCACCTTCATCGGCGAGCTCGTCGACGGCAAGTATCGCTTCACCATGAAGGTGCTGGTCCCGGTGACCAGCCTGTGCCCTTGTTCCAAGGAGATCTCCGAGCGCGGTGCGCACAACCAGCGTTCCCATGTCACCATCACTGCGCGTCTCAAGCGTTCGGTGTGGATAGAGGAAGTGGTGCGCGTTGCCGAAGAGCAGGCATCGAGCGAGTTGTTCGGCCTGCTGAAGCGCCCCGACGAGAAGCACGTCACCGAGCGTGCCTATGACAATCCCAAGTTCGTCGAGGACATGGTGCGCGATGTGGCGGCCGTACTGAATGCCGATGACCGCATCGAGGCATATGTCGTCGAGTCGGAGAACTTCGAGTCCATCCACAATCACTCCGCTTACGCACTGATCGAGCGCGACAAGACCAAGGAATAGCCGTGAAGCCGGTGGCCATCTTCCGTCACGTGCCCAACGAAGGCCCGGGCTATTTCGCCGCATTCCTCAACGAACACGCCATACCGTGGCAACTGATCCGCATCGACGAGGGCGATGCCGTACCGAACGATGCCAGTGCATTCTCCGGTCTGGTATTCATGGGCGGGCCGATGAGCGTGAACGACGATCTGCCGTGGATCCCGAAGGTGGAGGCGCTGATACGTGATGCTTATGCCAGAGACATATCGCTGCTCGGGCACTGCCTTGGTGGGCAGCTCATTTCCAAAGCGCTGGGCGGCATAGTGAGCAAGAACCCGGTGAAAGAGATCGGCTGGGGCAAGGTCGAGGTGGTGGACAACGACATTTCGCGCGACTGGCTCGGCGACATCAAGCAGTTCGATACATTCCACTGGCATGGCGAAACGTTCAGTCTGCCGCAAAGCGCGGTGCATCTGCTGGCAAGCAGCCACTGTGCGAACCAGGCCTACGCCATCGGCAAACATCTGGCACTGCAATGCCACGTCGAGATGACCGAGCCCATGATCCGCGACTGGTGCGAAATTGGTGCGGAAGAACTGGCTGCCAGCGCCAGCAGTCCGGCAGTACAATCCGCCCAAGTGATGCAGGCGCAGGTACATGAAAAACTGCCCGAGCTGCATCGTGTGGCAACTCAACTTTACCGGCATTGGTTGCACGGTTTGGCGCACTAACTCATGGAGGTGTGAAATGACCTACGTCGTTGGCGATAACTGCATCCGCTGCAAATACACCGATTGCGTCGAAGTCTGCCCTGTGGATTGCTTCCGCGAGGGGCCCAACTTCCTGGTGATCGATCCCGACGAATGCATCGACTGCTCGCTGTGCGTGCCGGAGTGCCCGGCTGCAGCGATCTTCTCTGAAGGTGATCTGCCGGAAGACCAGCGCCAGTTCCTTGCGCTCAATGCCGAGCTGGCGAAACTGTGGAAGCCCATCGTCGAGAAGAAAGACGCGCCTGCCGACGCGGACGAATGGCGCGATGTGAAAGACAAGCTACGTCTCCTTGAACGGTGAGTCCTGCCTCTGATCTTTTCGACCGCATTGCCCGGCACATCCTGACGGTGCACGCTGCCGCGCTTCCTGACCTGCGCGGTATCACTGTCCTGCTTCCCAACTATCACGCCGCACAACCGTTGGCGCAGGCGCTGATGCGTGTCGCGCAGCGTCCGGCCTTGTTGTTGCCGCAGATGGTGACGCTCAACGAATGGGCGCAAAGTGTGCCGCTCGCTGCGCCTGTCGCCACCGACAGCCAGCGCAGTGCTTTGCTCTATCAACACCTGCGCAAGCAGCAATGGTTCGAGAACGCCGACCTGTGGAGCATGACGCAGGAACTGCTCAAGCTGTTCGACGAACTTACGCACTCGCTCCATGAACTGCCGGGCGATGCCGAATCGTTCGCGGCTGCCGTGCAGCAGGCCTACCAAGCCAGGCAGAACAGCACACTGCAACTGGAAGCGCGGCTGGTGTTCGAGCTGTGGCATGCCATGCAAAGCGGCGAGGAGTCGGATGCGGCGCGTGCCTACCAGCAGCGTCTGGCGCAGTTGGCGGGGCAGGCGGATAGGCCTTTGTACGTGCTGCGGACTTCGGACTGGGATGCGCTGGAGCAGCGCTTCCTCGACGAGTGCGAACAGCGCGCGGTGGTGAAGGTGTTCGACCTGCGCGAGATGGTTGCCCTCTCCCCCAGCCCCTCTCCCGTAAACGGGCGAGGGGAGACACGTTCCCCTCGCCCACTTGTGGGAGATGGGGCAGGGGAGAGGGTGAGCCTTCGCTTCTTTGCTGCCACCTCATTGGAACAGGAAGCCCGCGCCGCCGCCCTGCAGGTGCGCCGCTGGCTAAACGAGGGCAAGCGCGACATCGCCATCGTGGCACAGGACCGCGTAGTGGCGCGGCGCATGCGTGCACTCCTGGAACGCGCCGAAGTGCTGGTGGCGGATGAGACAGGCTGGACCTTCGCCACGTTGTCGGTGAGTACGGTGCTGGACCGCTGGCTCACGGCGTTGCAAAGCGACTTCTACCATCACGACCTGCTCGACCTGCTCAAGTCGCCTTTCATCTTCGCCGACATGACGGCAAGCGAACGCAAATCGGCGGTGTATCAACTGGAACAGTTGTTGCGCAAACAGGGCGTGGTCGCCGGGCTGGAAAAATTCATCACGCTTGCCGAACATGAAACCACACTGCACCAGCCGCTGGCCCGTTTGCGCCAAGCCGCGGCCTTGCTGGAGCAGAACAAGAAGCGAACCTTGGCGGAATGGCTGGGTGCGTTGCGTGAAAGCCTGAATGTGCTCGGCATCGACCACGGTCTGCAACAGGACGATGCGGGGCAGCAGTTGTTGCGCGCACTGGAAACCTGGCAGCAGGAACTGCACAGCGACGAGGGCCGTTACCGTTACGCCGAGTGGCGGCGCTGGCTGGCGCAGCAACTGGATACGCAGACCTACCGCGACAGCAGCATCGACAGCACGGTGCGCTTTACCCACCTCGCCGCCACGCGCTGGCGTGCTTTCGATGCAGTGTTGCTGCTTGGCTGCGATGCCGACCATCTGCCCAGTGCGGCGGACGGCGGGCGCTGGTTCAACGATGCCGTGCGCAGCAGTCTGGATCTGCCCACGCGCAGCACCCATGCAACGCGGCAACGCGACGACTTGCTGGCGCTGTTGGCGATGAACGACTGCGTGCTGGTCACCTGGCAGCGGGATCAGAATGGCGAAGCGCGATTGTTGAGCCCGTTCCTGCAGATGCTGCGCGATGCGCATGAGCAGGCACAAGGCGACGACCTCACCGAGCGCGAACTGCACGCTTATCTCGCCGCGGAGGAGATAAGCGACATTTCGTTGCCGCAGTCGGCACAACCGGCACCGAGCGTGGCGCCGGAGTCCGTGCCAACGAGCGTTTCCATCAGCGCCTACAACTCGCTGGTGGCTTGTCCCTATCAATTCTATGCACGCCGCATCTTGCGCCTGAACGAACTCGACGAAGTGCAGGAAGGCCATCGAGAAACGTGATTACGGCGACCGTGTGCACGTCATCCTGCAGCGTTTCCATGAGCGCTATCCGCGAGTGAGCGGGCATCCCGCCGCGGAGATGGATGCCGCCTTGCGCCAGATCAGCGAAGAGGTGTTCGCCGATTTGCTGGCGCAGGATTTCGCGGCGCGTGGCTGGCTGGCGCGCTGGTTCAAATCGTTGCCCGGATATCTGGAATGGCAGATGGAGAACGAAGCACAAGGCTGGCGTTACGGCGAGGCCGAGAGTGATTTTGCGCTGGAACTGGAAGGTGTGCGTTTGCGCGGACGCATCGACCGGCTCGATGTAAGGGAGCAGGAAATACGCGTGCTCGATTACAAGACCCAAGGCGACCAACTGCTGCGCAACAAATTGCACGAGCCGGGTGAGGACGTGCAGCTCGCATGCTATGCCTATGCGCATGAGGCGGCAGATGCCGCGTTCGTCAGCATCGAGAACGGCAAGGTGAGAGCCATCGCCCCCAAGGAAGATGTCGCACAACTGGCGCAGCTCAATGCCGAGCGGCTGGTGTCTGTGATGTGGCGCATACGCAGCGGCGCTGGCCTGCCTGCGAACGGTATTAATCAGGCATGTACACATTGCGAGATGCGCGGTGTGTGCAGGAAGGGCGAATGGGCATGAGCAATCATATCGCTCTCGATCCGAAACGCAGCGTCGTCGTCGAAGCCTGCGCGGGCAGCGGCAAGACCTGGCTGCTGGTGTCGCGCATCGTGCGCCTGCTGCTGGACGGCGCGCAGCCTTCGCAGATCCTCGCCATCACCTTCACACGCAAGGCGGCGCAGGAGATGCAGGCGCGCCTGCAGCTGTGGCTGCGCGACCTGGCGATGGGCGACGAAGAATCTGTGCGCCAGTTTCTCGCCGAGCGCGGAGTGAGTGACTTGAGCGATACGCAACTGCAACGCGCGCGCAGCCTCTACAGCAGCGTGCTGCTGGCGCAGCCCGGCATCACCATCAGCACCTTCCACGGCTGGTTCATGCAGGTCATGCAACGCGCGCCGCTGAATGCCGACGTGATGCAGGGCATGAGCCTGCTGGAGCGCGCAAGCAGCGAACAGGAGGAAGCCTGGGAGGAATTGCTGGAGCAGATGCGCAAGCAGCCGGATAGTCCCGAGGCACGGTATATGCAGTGGTTGTTCGGCGAGTGCGGACTGTTCACCACGCGCAAGCTGCTGTTCAACTTCCTCGGCAAGCGCGCAGAGTGGTGGGCTTACACCCAAGGGGCGGATACCGTGCTGACGTTCGCACTGGGAAACCTGCGCGACGATCTCGCGGTGGATATGGACAGCGATCCGGTGGCCGACTGGAGCGCACACGGCGACAGTCGCGATGCCTTGTTCGATTTCGCGCTGCAATTGGCCAACGGGACGGACACGCAGAAGAAACAGGCGAGCGAACTGGAACAGGCGTGGACGGACTCGACAGCGGAAGAGCGCTTTGAAAAATTGTGGGGCCTGCTATTTACGGCGAAGAACGAGCCGAAGGCATTCAAGCCGACCAAGTCGCAGGATCAGGATGCGCATTGCCGTGCGCGCGACGTCCTGCAAGCCAGTCTGCAAGCGGTGCGCGACACGCTTGCCGAGCAGCAAGCCTATCGCCTGAACGAAGCGGTGCTGCATTGCGGTGTCGCTTTCCTTGATCGCTACCAGAAGTTGAAGCAGCAAAAGCAGCAGATGGATTTCTCCGACCTGGAATGGCAGCTGTGCCGTTTGCTGCAGCAGAGCGAACACGCCGAGACCATGCAGTACAAGCTCGACAGCCGCTACCGCCATGTGCTGCTGGACGAGTTCCAGGATACCAATCCGCTGCAATGGCAGATATTGCGTGCGTGGTTCGATGCTGCGGTGGCGGTGGAATCGCAGCCCACCGTGTTCGTCGTGGGCGACCCCAAGCAATCCATCTACCGCTTCCGCCGCGCCGATGCGCGTCTGTTCGGTGTGGCGCGCGAATACCTGCAAGAGCATTTCGCCGCCGCGACACTGGGCAACAGCCTCACGCGCCGCAACTCGCAGCCGGTGGTCGATGCCGTGAATGCCGTGTTCCGCGAGCAGCCGGACGGCTTCGAGTTCGTCGAGCACCAGACGCATCAAAAGGAATTGCCGGGTCATGTAACAGTACTGCCGCTGGCAGTGGTCGAGCAGAGCAAGGAAGAAGCAGCAGGAGATGCTCCGCTCGTTTTGCGCGATCCGCTGACCATGCCGCGGGAAGAAGCCAAGGAGGGCGCGCGCCACAAAGAGGCCGAGCAGTTCGCCGAACTGCTGCGAACCATCGCCAGCGATTGGTCGGTGAACGACGAGGGAACGGAGCGCCGCGCTGCCTACGGCGACATCATGGTACTGGTGCGCAGCCGTACCCACCTTGCGATATACGAAGAGGCTTTGCGCGCGAGACACATCCCCTTCATCAGTTCGCGCCGCGGCGGCCTGCTCGACACGCTGGAAGCGGAGGACGTGCAGGCGCTGCTGCTGTTCCTCATCACTCCCTTCGCCGACTTGGCGCTGGCACAAGTGTTGAGGACGCCGATCTTTGCGTGCAGCGATGCGGACCTGATGCGCTTAGCGCAAGATACTCCCTCGCCCCAACGGGGAGAGGGGGGGGGAGGGGGTAAAAACAAGCTGGTGGCAACGCCTGCAGCACCTTGCCGAACCCTCACCTTCATTACAGCGTGCTGCCGAATTGTTGCAGCGCTGGCTTGCCCTTGCTGACAAACTTCCCGTGCACGACCTGCTCGACCGCATCTATTTCGAAGGCGACGTGCTGGCGCGCTACAGCGCCGTGCTGTCTGTTGAAATGCGCGCCAAGGTCACCGCCAACCTGCACGCCTTCATGGAAATCGCCTTGAGCGTGGATGCCGGACGCTACCCCAGCCTGCCGCGCTTCCTGCAAGAGCTGCGTGAACTGCGCGACAGCACGGACGATGCGCCGGACGAAGGCAAGCTCGGCACGGCGGGCGACGCGGTGCGCATCTACACCGTGCATGAATCGAAAGGCCTGGAAGCACCCATCGTCTGGCTGCTGGATGCGAACGCGGAGAAGAAGAACAGGGAAGGCAATGACGTACTGCTCGACTGGCCTACGCACGAGCCGCAGCCGCTGCATTTCTCTCTCTACGCCGACCAGGCATCTCGCGGCAAAAAGCGCATGCCGCTGTTCGAGCAGGATGCCGCGCAACAGGCTCGGGAAGAGATGAATCTGCTCTACGTCGCCATGACCCGCGCGCAACAGGCGCTCATCGTCAGCGGAAACAGCAAGGGTGAAGACAAGGAAGATAAGAAGAAGTCGCTGTCGTGGTACGACCGCATCGCGGTAGCAGTGGGCGAGCAGCCGAACCCGCTACACGCCGTTACCCCTCGCCCGCAAGCGGGAGAGGGGCAGGGGAGAGGGGACGATGCGAATAAAGTGAAGCTGCCTCCCATCCTCCCCACCGGCAAACGCACTGCCCGCAACACCGCACAACAACAGCGCGGCATCTGGCTGCATGCGCTGCTGCAACATTTGACGGAGGGGGCTGCGAGCGAGGCAGAATTGCGGCAACGGCTTGCTATTCCATCCGATGAGATAGACTCGCTCTGGCAGCAAGCTCAACACCTGCTCACCTCGCCGCAACTCGTCCGTTTCTTCGACGCGCAGCAATACCGCAGCGCCTGCAACGAGATGCCTTACATCAACGCAAAGGGTGAACTGAAACGTATCGACCGACTGGTGGAATTCGATGACGAGGTGTGGGTGCTGGATTACAAGCTGGGCGATTCAGAAGATGCGGCCCGTTACCGTGCGCAGATGCAGGAATATCAGGCGGCGATGCAATCGGTGTATGCAGGCAGGACGGTCAGGTGTGCGCTGGTGTTTGCGGATGGAGTGATGATCGAAGTGGCTTAACGTAAAGCTACGCCCGCGCACGCGTTAGCGTCCGCTTGAGCTTCTTGTTAAGTGGTTGCCCTTGGTTGGCTATTTACAAAGAGCACCAAGTCACCTGCGGTGCTCACCTTTCCATAATAGGGATTTGATTCAGTGTTTTTGGTGCTGCGTCCAGTTCGTTGAGCAATCACCGGGAAGAGATCATCAATATCCTCTAAATCGATGTGAAGATCCTGGTCAAGCCTGTCCGTTGACCTTATTGGACAAACCCCATCGGGGTACTTCACATACACCTGCAACTCTTGGTGAACTGCTCGAATGATCCACGTATCCACCACCTTGCGATCAAAGGAGCGGGCGAAGGTGCAGATACTTTCATCTTTTCGCTCTGCAGCAAGCCTCTTTAACACTCGGTTGCCTTTCCACTGGAGAATCACCCCTAAGAGCACCAAGCCACCCAGAACACTTAGCAAATCTGGCTCGTTCCAGATTGCGTAAACAAGGCCGACGAGAAAAGCCACAAGAAACGCCTTCGCCCGGAGGCTGACGGGTTCAGACACGTACGCTGGCAGATAACGCGAAGGGGTCTTCGATGTGGTTCTCATTGATGCTTCATCCTTCCAGAAAAGCGACATAGCCCTATGGTCGATAACGGACATGTGAAATGTACGTGAGTTGAATTGTCCTATGCTTGCCTCTTCAACGAAAGGGCCAGCTGAATCTGGCAACCGGTTCGTTACTCAACGATGGCACAGGTTAATCCCGTGGGCATTTCCCGAAACTAAAATCTAATACAGCAGTTTTTTAGATATCGCGTTATTGAGTTCCATCACCCATTCGTTATAAATCGGGCTGACGCACGTTTTCCCGATTTTGTTCGAACCGTTGGCTGTCTCGCTGGTGCAGCCATTCATGTAATCAAGGTTGGTGCTGTCCTTGTATTTGATGCTGTATTTATCCAGGCTGAAGACGATCTCGACCGTGGCGGAAGTTTTTCCGTCGATGCGGATCGCTGTCAGGTGTCCCGGCAATTCGCCGGATATCACGTTCCAACCTGCTTTGCCTGCTGCCATACGGATATCAATCTGAACTTCTTCCATGCTGATCGATTGGTTGTAAGAGCGTTTGACTGGCTGATCTTCATAGTCGACGACACGGACGGGTGCGGTGTTGCAGCCCAGCAATGCAAGCAAGGCAATTGAGGTGATGAATGCCTGTTTCAACTTGCGCTCCTTCGGGTGGGTTTGATTTCGGCTGCTGATGATATCGCTTATCTTGCGGGGATGCTGCGCCGCTTCAATGAGATCGTCAGCCTGAACTTCGCCACCGGTTCATCACTGATGGAGGGTACGCTGGCGATGACATCTAGTTGTTTTTCGACTCGCTCATCCGATGCTGCAGCCTCCGCCACCAGTTCGGCGATCTTCTTGCCCTGATCACAGATGAAGTGCACGTCGCCTTCCGCGCGCTTGAGGAATTCTGCCTGGAATTCCTTGAACACCATCGAGATGGGCACGCGCTGTTGGCGGATGAGGTAGATGGCGTAGGCGCCGGGGGCGACGTCTGCGCCGATGCAGAGCGCGCCGAAGTACATGGAGCCGAGGTGGTTCCTGGTCCTGCGCCGCAAAGGTATTTTGACTACCATGCGTTCGGGCGTCAGTTCGGTGACCGAGATGCCGACGTAGAACAGCAGGGGGATCTTGGCTAGCCCGAACAGGCGCAGGTAGAGGGTCTCTCGTATCGTTGCGGGGAGCAGTTTGTTTACCCAGTTCATAGATTGAAGTCGCCAGATATGGATCGTTTTCCCAACTCTACAATACTCATGATCAGAACCTCTCTTTTTGAGTTTCGTGGATAAGGTTTTCCAATTCCTTCAGCCTCGCCACGATTCTCGGCTGGCTTGGCTTGATGAGTGTTTGTCCAACTTCATCCAGTACCTTGGGTGGTGATACGGGGCCGTTCGGGCCAAGCAGGGTTCCGCATACATATCCCGTCGCTACTACCCGGCCTTTGCGTTCAAACCTTTGCTCGAAATACAAGAAATCATCATCCCACCACACGACTTTGGTGATTAATCGATACCTCTGAAATACCTCTAATGGGTGGCGAAAGCGAATCGTATCGAAAATCGCCAAGGGCACCCATTTATTTCTGAGCATCGGTTTCAGCAGTCCACAGCGAAAGGCTATATCCATTCTTCCCAGATCCATGAGCGCGATATAACGGTCGTTCGATATTTTAGTGATGTCGATGTCGTTGGGTAGAACAGTGAAAGATATTACGGATTCGTCCAGTACGTTCAGAGGCTTCTTCCAGAATGAAGAAAGTATCAGCAGCAGAAGCCTGAGGCGAAGTCTCATGGTGTCCCTCTGCTAACGTGCCTGGGTTTTGTCCGAAGCATCGCGGCGCAGACAAATGGCAGTCCATAGCGCTGCGGCTGCATCGACTGCGCCGACCAGGATCAGGATGGGAGGAGCAAAGCCCAGTGCGACAAAGGCGACGAAGAACACGAGCACCGAAAGCCGGGTAAGAACCGACCATCGAAAGAAAGCCACCAACTCGCTGCGCGAGGCCATGAGGTTGAGATACGCGAAGCAGAGCAATAGCGCGCCGACGATACGGATCCAGACCTCGTGCGTTTCCGGAAAGCCAAACAAGGACAGCAGCAGGTTGGGAGCGACGACGAGCAATGTGCCTAGAGCGAATTCATAAATGGAGAACACGAACAGGCTGAACGCAGATTTGCTCATTGCTTTACTCCTTTCATGTGAAAAGGCTCGGCTCGGAAGCTATTTTAATCATGTTCGGTTTGACATCGCCTTCCTCTGCACCATATAGTTCGTACAGAACGAACGTTCTCTTTAGGTGGGAAGAATGGGTGTCGGTAGAGGAAGAGGCGCTGGCAGGACTGCGGGCGGGCAAAGATCAAGTGAAACATGAAGTAACAAAAGGCCGTGGCGCGACGCTGCAGATCGAGGGGCGTTTCGAGAGCGTGGCGCGCGAGCTGTTTGATGATGGCTGGAAGGTGGCGGATGAAGAGTTGCCGCCGCTCAGGACGACGGTGACGATGGAGCGGGCGAAGAGCGTGCTGCAAAAGCAGGATTCGCCCGACCTCGCATTCGAGCATTCGTTGAATGTCTATCGCGGCTGCGAGCACGGGCTGCATCTATTGTTATGCGCGGCCTTCGCATGGCTATCTCAATCTGTCGCCGGGGCTGGATTTCGAGACAAAGCTGTTCGCCAAGCCGGAGGCGGCGAAACTGTTGCGGGCGGAACTGGCGAAACCTTCCTACCGCTGCTCTCCCATCGCGCTGGGGGTGAATACCGATTCATACCAGCCCATCGAGCGCGAGTTGAAGATAGCCCGGCAGGTGCTTGAGGTGTTGGTGGAGTGCAAACATCCGCTGACCATCGTCACCAAGTCGGCATTGGTCGAACGCGATCTCGATCTGTTGGCACAGCTGGCGCGCGATAACCTGGTGCAGGTATTCATCAGCGTGACGACGCTGGAGGCGGAAGTGGCACGCAAGCTGGAGCCGCGTGCCTCATCGCCGCGCCGCAGACTGCAGGCGATACGGACACTGAATGACGCGGGCGTGCCGTGCGGTGTGTTCGTGGCGCCGGTGATCCCATTCCTGACCGACTCCGAACTGGAGAATGTGCTGCAGGCAGCGCAAGAACACGGCGCGCACACGGCGGCCTATACCTTGTTGCGCTTGCCTTACGAGTTGAAAGACCTGTTCAAGGATTGGCTGGCCACACATTACCCGCTGAAGGCGGAGCATGTGATGAACCGCCTGCGCGAGATGCGCGGCGGGAAAGAGAACGATTCGGAGTTCGGTTCGCGCTTTAGTGGCAATGGTTTGTTCGCGCAGTTGCTATCGAAGCGCTTCCATCTGGCGTGCGAGCGCTTGGGGTTGAATCGTGCAGAGGATGGGCTCGATACTTCGAAGTTCGTCAGGCCGAACCTGAGCGGGCAGGGGAGTTTGTTTTAGGGGCTTCCGAATTCAGTCAAACATGGGGCTGCTAAACATCCCCAAATCGAGCGCGATTTCCGATTTACTGCCAGTTGATTTCGCTTGCCGTTTTGCGGCCGATTACCGCGTCATCCAGCGTCTCGGGAATCACCGCCTCGGTCTGCGATATAGGGATGCGTCCCGCCATTATTTCGGCGAAGCGCTGCGGCAGAAGGGGGCTGAGGTTCGGATTGGCATAGCCGTCTGGATAGAGAGGCTGGTTGGTCGCCAAGTCATATTTGTCGGTAGCGCCCAGCGTGTGCAGGAATTCGTGGGCGATGATCACGTTGTTTTGCTTTGCCATGTCGCGCGAGGCAAAGAGATTGACCCGTCCAATCAAGCCTTTTTGCAGACCGGTGGAGTGATCCAGCCGTTTGCTTTGTGCGGGATCGAAGTACAGCAGGAACATCTTCACCTGCGTTTGCGGTCCGTCTGTGTCCGTGTTGCGGTAAGCCCACCAGCGCATTTTTAAACTCCATGCGATAACCTCCAGCGAGCTTCCATTGTGCGGCGGTTCGGGGGGTAACGATTCGATTGTTTTGCCCAGGCTGATTTCTACTGAGGCGCTGGACGTGCGGCCATAACCCGCTGCTTCGTCGAGCATGAAGGTTTCGATGGGCTTGAAGTTGTCCGCAGTCAGGCTGCGCAGATAGGCCGTTACGGTCTCGCTGCCATCGCCGTTAATGAGATACAGGTTGACCGGCAATGTGTACTTCCACTCCACCGAACGTGTTTGGGTGCGCCATGCACTGGCTGCGATGAAAAAAAGGATGAGCAGCAGAATTGCGATACGGAGGGCTTTGAACATTGGAATGGGTCAGGTGGTATAGGTTGAACTGTGCCGGCGGCACTCATTGTTCAAGTAGCCGCTTTCTTTCCAGATGCTTCTGCAAGCCGTGTACCAGGTTCTGCGTGAGTTCTGCTTGCAGTTCTTCCAGCGGCACGGTGATGCCGAATTCGATGACCTGGGTGACGCGCAGCCCCTGGTAGCCGCAGGGATTGATGTTGTCGAACGGCGACAGGTCCATATCCACGTTGAACGACAGTCCGTGGTAGCAACAGCCGTTCTTGATCTTCAGGCCCAGCGCGGCGATCTTGGCATCGCCTACGTAAACTCCCGGCGCATCTTCGCGTCCTTCTGCTTGCACCCCGTATTCCGCGAGCAGGTCGATCACCGCCTGTTCCATCAGGCGCACCAGTTCGCGCACGTTGATCTTCCAGCGGCGCAGGTCGAGCAGCATATAGGCGACGATCTGGCCGGGGCCGTGGTAGGTGATCTGGCCGCCGCGGTCGATCTTCACCACGGGGATGTCGCTCGGGTTGAGCAGGTGCTCCGTTTTGCCTGCCTGGCCTTGCGTGTAGGTGGGTGGGTGCTGCACCAGCCAGATCTCGTCCAACGTGTCGGATGTGCGCTCGGCAGTGAAGCGCTGCATGGCGCGCCAGGTCGGCTCGTAATCGACCATGCCCAGCGATTTGATGTGTATAGATGGAAACATTTTGTGTCCCTCCACTTCAGCCCATTCGAATGTGAAAGGCCGGGTGTTTTTATAACACCATTTTCACCATCGGGTGCGAGGACAGATCGCGGTACAGGTTGTCGAGCTGCTCGCGCGAGGTGGCGCGGATGGTGCAGGTGAGGCTGATGTACTTGGCGTTGCTGCTGCTGCGCATCTCGATTGTCGCCGCGTCGAAATCCGGCGCATGCACTTGTACCACGCTGGCGACGGCCTGCGCGAATCCTTGCTTCGCTTCGCCGAACACTTTTATCGGGAAGTCGCAGGGGTACTCGATGAGGGAATCTTTGGGGTCGATCATTTGCGCATCACTTCGCGTTTGAATGTCTGGTAAAGAGGATGCAGCTTGGCGAACATCGCACCTGGCTTGCCGTTGCCCACGGGCTTGCCGTCGAGCGTGGTGATCGCCAGCACCTCCTTGGTGCTGGAGGTGAGCAGCAGTTCGTCCGCGCTGAATACCTCCGCTTTCGATACGCGACGTACTTCGCAGGGAATGCCATTCGCCGCCGCGAGTTCGAGGATGACGTCGTAGGTGATGCCGGGCAACATCAGGTTATCCTTGGGCGGCGCGAGCAGCGTGCCGTTCTTCACCACGAAGATGTTGCTGGCTGCGCCTTCAGTGAGGAAGGCGTCGTCGCGGATCAGGATGGCCTCGGCGCAGCCGGCTTCGACTGCGGCCTGGCGCAGCAGCACGTTGGGCAACAGGGCGATGGCCTTGATGTCGCAGCGCAGCCAGCGGTTGTCCTGCACTGTGATGCAGGCGATGCCGCTTTGCAACAGTTCCGCAGGCGGCGTGGTGAGTGGGTTGCTCAGCACGAACACGGTCGGGGGCACTGGCGGGTTCGGGAAGGCGTGGTCGCGCTTGGCGACGCCGCGCGTGATGTGCAGGTAGAGGTATTGGTCCTCCGGTGCGTTGCGCTTGATGAGCTCGTTGAGGATGCTCGTCCACTCGGCGTCAGTGTGCGGGTTCTTCAGCTTGATGCCATCCAGGCTGTGTTGCAGGCGTTTCAGGTGCTCCGCCATTCTGAAGGCGCGGCGCGAATACACCGGGATGACTTCGTACACGCCATCGCCGAAGATGAAGCCGCGATCCAGCACCGGCACCTTGGCTTCTTCGATCGGCATGTAGGCGCCGTTCAGATAGATGGTCATGCTTTGCTCCTTATTGGAACAGCAATCGGATGTTGTCCACGCCACGCGAGAATACATTCGCCAGACGGATGTCGTCCAGAGCAACGACGGGAATATCCAGGAACGGCGATTCGTTCAGCGTGAGATGCAGGGTGCCGAGTTGCTGGCCGCGGTTGATCGGCGCGAGTATCGGTTGGCGCGTTTCCAGCGTGGCCTTGAGTGCAGCGCGCTGGCCTTTGGGGATGGTGATGTAGCGGTCGGTGCGGAAGCCGATGTTCAGGCGCTTCGAGGTGCCTTTCCAGATGCGTTTGTTGCTGACGGTCTGTTCCTTGCTGTAGAGCTTGATGGTCTCGAAGTTCTGGAAGCCGTAGTTCAACAAGCGCTGGCTTTCGCTGCTGCGCAGTTTCTCGGTGGCGGTGCCGAGCACGACCGAGATCAGGCGCCGCTCGTCGCGCTTGGCGGAGGCGACCAGATAGAACTCTTCGGATTCGTTATAGCCTGTCGCCAGTCCATCGACGAAAGGATCCAGCCACAGCAGACGGTTGCGGTTGAACTGGTTGATGCCGTTGTACTGGTATTCGCGCTGCGCGTAGATGTAGTAGAGCTCGGGGAAGTCGCGCACCAGAGCGGCGGCGAGCAAGGCCAGGTCATGCGCGCTGCTGTAGTGCTGCGCGTCGGGTAGCCCGGTGGCGTTGACGAAGTGCGTGTCCCTCAATCCGAGCCGCTGCGCTTCGCTGTTCATCGTGTCGGCCAGCGCCATCTCGTGGTTGGCCAGCGTCTCCGCCAGCACGCGCGCCGCGTCGTTGGCGGATTGCACGATCAGGCCGCGCAACAATTCTGCCACCGTCACTTCCTTGCCGGCTTTCAGGAACATGCGCGATTCCTCGGTCTGCATGCGTGTGGCATAGGCAGAGGGGATGAGCGATTGGGTGAGCGAGATCTTGCCTTGCTTGATCGCGCCGAACACGACATAGGCTGTCATCAGCTTGGTCAGCGAGGCGGGCGGGATATGTGCATGCGCATTTTGTTCCAGCAGAAATTGTCCGCTGGTGTAGTCATAGAGTGCGTAGGACTCGGCAGCGAGCGTGGGGGAAACCGCGGATTGTTCTTGCGAAAATGCCAGTGACGGGAACAGGGAGAGCAGGAATATCAGGGCGAACTTCATGGTTAATCATTCAGGTGGGTGTGGCCGAATTATAGCAAGCACGGGGTTCGGCAGGCTGCGGACTAGCGAGGGTATAGATAGGTGGCGGAGGGGTATAGGCACGGTCTAGTCCTTACGGCATATTGTTTTAATGTCTTGCCAAGGCTACAACTGCCACCCTCTTCAGTATGTTCAAGGAGATTGCCATGCAACTAATCAGCGAAGAAATCGGACAGGAGATCGGTAAGGTGCCCAATCGTATCGACCAGGTTCAAGGTCCCGCAGAAATCGGGATAGATTTCGTGGAGGTCGCCGAGGCGCATGTGTTGTTCTTCGGGCGGGTAAAGGATTTCGTGCATGGCGAATTGCCCGAGTCGCACTGCGGATTTTGCGGAACTGGGACAGTGTTGCGACCTCGATGCATGGTTGAAGGGAGTCGGCGCATCGCGTTTTGGACAGCTGCGTTCGTTCGGGCGTTTGCACGACGCGCATGCCGAGTTCCACCGTCATGCTTCGGACGTGCAGGCGAAGATACAGGCGGGCAGCTGGATCGCTGCCGAGCATTTGCGCAAAAGTGAATTGTCGCAGGCGCTGCGCCGGGTGTTGATCACGCTCACCGAACTGAATGAGTCGATCAACAAGCAGGTCTGGAGCGTCAGCTGAACGAACTGGCGAACTGCGCGGCCTGCTCCGCCTGTTCCACTGCCTGAGCCGCGATCTCGTCGGCGCGCTCGGGATCTATGCCCAGCGCCTCCCATTCTTCCGGAGCGACATAGTTGCCGACGTACTCGCGCAATCCGAGCGTGGGGAGCAGTTTCTCGGTGATGTTGACGATGCGCACCAACGGTTGTCCTTCGGCAGCCTCTTCCACATCCGGCGTATGGTGATAACGCAGTACCTCAACGATCTCGCTGGGCAGATTCCAGTACTTGGCCAGCTCCGCACCCAGTTCGTCATGCGTCACTTCCAGTAGCTCGCGTTCTATCTCGATGGCAGGTCTGTCCGGCTCGATGACCATGCGTGTATGCAGATCGTCGCTGCGTTGGGCGTCCAGATGTGCGAGGGCCAGATAACCGATGTCATGCAGCATGCCGGCCAGGAAGATCAGATCGTCTTGCGGGCGGTTTCGGGCGGGCATGGCGCGTACTACCGGCAGCATGGCAAAGGCGACGCCCATGTTGTGTAGCCAAAGCTCTTGCGGGTCGAAGCGACCGATGGGTTTGTTCATCAACGACATGACGGCGATGCCGGTGGCAACCGACTTTACCCTGTTCAATCCCAGCAATATGGCGGCTTCTTTAACGGCAGAGACCTTGCGCGAACCCCCAAGCAGCGGGGAGTTTGCCAGCCCGATGATCTTGGCCGAGATCAGTGGGTCTTGCGAGATCAGCAGCATCATCTGCTTCTCGCCTTCTTCGCTATCCAGTTTGAGTGCTAGCAACTTTTGCGCGATGACCGGCATCGCGGGCAAGGAATTCAGGTTGAGGACAGCTTGGCGGAGATCGATAGGGGCGTTCATAAATAGAGAGAATGTTTGCTAAAAGGCAGTAGTTATTCGTTTTACTTTTTTCTGCCTGCTCATTTTAACCTGCAACCCGGGCGGCAGGCAGTGGAGATTACAGTCCAGTGGGGCGCTTCGCCAGTTTGCGCTGCAGAGTGCGGCGATGCATGTTGAGGATGCGTGCAGTGGCGGAGATGTTGTCCCCGTTCTCGCGCAGTATGCGCTGGATATGCTCCCACTCCAGGCGTTCCACCGTGGCGGGATGGGCGCTGAGTGGGATATCGGCACTGGCGTGGTGGCCGAAGGCGGCGACGATCTCATCGGCATTGGCGGGCTTGGACAAGTACTGCGTGGCGCCCAGTTTGATCGCTTCCACCGCCGTGGCGATGCTGGCATAGCCGGTCAGCATCACGATGCGCGTTGCGGGGTCGAGTTCGTGCAGCCTCTGCACCAGCACCAGCCCGGAGGCACCGTCCATCTTCAGGTCCAGCACGGCGTATTCGGGAGGATTGGCGCTGGCCAGCGGCAGCGCCTGCTCGACATTCTCCGCGCAGGTCACGGCAAAACCGCGTTTCTCCAAGGCGCGCGACAATACCGTGCGGAACGTCGCGTCGTCGTCCACCAGCAACAGCGAAGGCTTTTCGGCGTGGCTCATGCCTCTCTCCTGTGCAGCGGCAAGATTACCTCCGTGGTTGCGCCGCCGCCTTCCCGGTTGGACAAACGTACGCTGCCGCCCAAGCGTTCCAGCGTGGCATTGGCGAGGAACAAGCCCAGTCCGCGTCCGTCCTGTTTGGTGGTGAAGAAGGCCGAGCCGGCGCGCGCGGCAGCTTCAGTCGTGAGTCCGGGGCCGTGGTCGCGTATCTCCAGCGTGATGTTCTCGTCGTTCCACAGCAACAGGATATCCATTTCATCCGCCGAGGCATCGGCGGCGTTGTTCAGCAGATTCAGCAAAGCCGAGCGCAACGCCGGATCGGCGCGCAGACGCGGCGCAGGCTGGATGCCGCTGACATGAAGTTGGTAATGCACGGTCGGGCGCAACAGCTGCCATTCGTTCAGCACATAGCGCAGGAATTCTTCCACCGACAATTCGCTGCTGGTTTCCTGCGCTTGCGTGAGCAGCGAGTCGAGGATGCGTTTGCAGTTGCGCACCTGTTCGTCAAGGATGATCAGGTTGTCCTGTTGTTCCGGCGAAGGGCAGTCGCGGCGCATCTCGCCGATGACGACCGACATGGTGGAGAGCGGGGTACCCAGTTCATGCGCGGCGCCGGCGGCCTGGGTGCCGAGTGCCACGATGCGTTCGTTGCGCAACGTCTCCTCGCGTACCCGGGTGAGCTGCGCATCGCGGCTGCGCACCGCACGTGCCATCTCCACGGCAAAATACGCCACCACCACGGCGCTGATGACGAAACCCAGCCACATGCCGAGGACATGCGTGTTGAACGCATCTTCCAGCGGAGAGGAGGTGGCTTCCGCGACGGCTGGCGCATCCATGTGGTGGTGCGTGTGATCCATCTCCTGTACCGCTGCGTGGTCGTGTTGAGCATGAGTGTTCGGCAAAGGCACATACCACACCATCAGCAGGCTGTAGCAGGCCAGCGTCAGCGCGGCCATGCCCCAAGTGTGGCGGCGCGGCAGGGTGGCGGCGGCGATCACCAGCGGCAACAGGTAAAACGAAACGAAAGGATTGGTCGAGCCGCCGCCGTAATAGAGCAGCACCGTCAGTTCCAGCACATCGACGCTTAATTGCAGGAACAGCTCTAGGTTGCCCACCGGGAAATCGAGTGACAGCCGCCACCAGGTCAGCGCATTCACCACGACCAGCAGTCCCACCGCCCCCACCATCTGCAACCAGGCGAAATCGGGACTCAGGAAACGATGCACCAGGATCAATGTTGCAAACTGGGCGAGGATGGCTCCGCAACGCAGCAGGAACAATCTGCGAAGATGGGAGTGACCGGTCTGGGTGGCGAGCAGCGAAGAATTCATGAGCCGGATTCTACCGGAGTCGCCCGGCACGATGAGTGCGGCAATATGTCGCAGGGGTGGGCGAGGGAGTTGATATACCATCCGCAATCGTGTTAACGCTAAATATATGATCAGTTTTCAATATCCACGCAAAGATAATCCAAGGGGGCTGAAGAAATGAAAATCAAACGTAATGTGCAAAAAGTCGCTGAATTGGGAATTGTGGCGACAGTAATCGCGGCGCTGTTTGCCGGCTGTGGCGGTGGCGGAAGTGGCAGCAGTGGGGCTGCGCCCACGTCCCTGTCCGGTGTGGTGGCCGACGGCTACCTGTCGAACGTGAAGGTGTGTCTGGATGTCAACGGCAATGGCGTTTGCGATGCGAGCGAACCTTCCGCGACGACCGATGCCAACGGCGCGTACACCATTTCCGGCATCACGGCCGGGCAAGAATCGCTCTATCCGCTGATCGCCGAAGTGCCTGCCGCCTCGGTGGATAAGGATACCGGCGTGGCAGTCGGTCAGGCGTTCACTCTGGCCGCACCGGCAGGTTCCACCTTCGTGAGCCCGCTTTCCACTCTGGTCAAGGACAAGGTCGATGCGGGCGCGACATCCGCATCCGCCGTCGCTTCAGTCACCCAGGCATTGGGCTTTACCGCAGCGAGTGCGGCGGCCAGCGCGGTGAGTGTCGCTAGCAATTATGTTTCGGGCAAGGGCGTGGCCACTGACCAGAACGATTTCTACTTCCGTGCACATGAGGCCGCCAAGGTGGTTGCTGAAGTGCTGAAGCGCGGCAAGGTGCTTGTGGGTTCCAACACGGCCAGTACCGACAAACAGACCCTGAGCGTTCTGCTGGGCCAGGCGGAAGCCACCCTGCAATTCCAGGCGACCAGCAACGCGGCGGCGACTGCCACGATGTTCTCGCAAGCGGCGGTGAATGCCAGCAGCGTTTCCGGTGCGGGCACGCTGAAGGCGAATATTGCGGCCAAGAAGGCAAATGCTGCGAATGCTACGCAGGCCGTCACGATCAATTTCGATGTAGTGAACGGGGCTACCAATATCGGCACCACAGGTTGTAACGCCAGTGCGCTGACCTTGGGTACTTCGGCTGCTGTCGGCTCGCTCTCCGATCTGCGTTTCTACGTTTCCAACGTGTCGCTGATCGACGCGGCCGGTAACTACGTGCCGGTGGTGATGACGCAGAATGCCAATCAGGATCCCAATGTGGCCTTGCTGGATTTTGAGAACGGCGCGAACACTTGTGCCGCAGGCAATGCGGCACTTTATACCGCCATCCAGGGCAATGTCGCGCCGGGAACATATGTGGGTGTCGCATTCGATGTCGGTGTTCCCGAGAATCTGAATCACACTTCGGTCACCGCAGCGACGACCCCGGCCTTGCTCCAGAATCTGTCGATGAACTGGTCGTGGCAGTCCGGTCGCAAGTTCACCAAGATCGAATTTGCCAACAACCCGGTCATGCTCAATGCAACTACTGATGCGGTAGGCTATGCAGCTAACGCAACTGTAATCACGTTGGCAACGGCTGGTACCGGAAAAGTAGTTGTCGGTGACAAGGTGAAGTTTGCGGGCGATGCCACCACCTATACCGTCTCCGCCGTTTTGTTTGCAGGTGCAAACCCCGCCGCAGGGGATACGATCACCTTGTCGGGTACCGGACTGGTGAATCCGATCCCTGCAGCAACGACAGGAGTGACGGTGATGCCCCGTGTAACGATGGCTCACCTCGGCGCCACGGGCTGCAAGGCCAATCCCCTCAACGGTGACGTGATCAATGGTTGCGGTAGCCCGAACCGGATGCATGTGGAATTCGCCACCTTCAATACGGGCACGAACAAGGTGGCGCTCGATCTGGGCGCGCTGTTCGGCGGTCTCGACATGACGGCCCTGAACAACACCTGGATGTCGGCCAAGCCGGGGGCGATGATGATGGCGGCTACCGCAAGTTATTTCTTCAATAAGCTGCAAATCGACGCAGTTACCGGTTTGCCGATCAACGACGGTGCTGCACAAACCGTATTTGTGAAGCAGTAATTCAGTCACCAACCTGTAGTTGAGACAGGGGATGCCGCCGCTTCATTCAGCAGGATGCTGATGGGGCGGCGGTGTCGTTTTGGATGGAGCGAAAGATGAGTAAAAGCAAATTATGGGGTCTGGCAGCCGTTGCTTTGATGCTGGCCATGGCCGGGTACTTGTTTGCCAATAAGGTGAATCAGGAAAAACAAACTGAATGGAAATGGGCGTTGCCGCCCGGCTTCCCTCTCCCCAAGATTCCTGCCGACAATCCGATGTCGGAGGCCAAATTTGAATTGGGCAGGCACTTGTTCTTCGACAAGCGTCTTTCCGGGAATGGCACGATGGGTTGCGGCTCGTGCCATTTTCAGAAGCTGGCCTTCACCGACGGCAAGCCCGTTTCTACCGGCTCGACCGGGGATCGTACGGCTCGCGGTGCGATGAGCATCGCCAATGCGGCCTATTATCCGACGCTGACCTGGGCCAACCCGTCCCAAGTGACGTTGGAGATACAGGCGGGTGTGCCGATGTTCGTGGAGAATCTGGCGGTGGAGTTGGGGATCACCGACAACAACAAGGATGAGGTGTTGGCGCGTTTCAGCAACGATGCCGATTACCAGAAGCGCTTCAAAGCGGCTTTCCCCGGTGAGGCGCAGCCGGTCAATTTCTCCAACATCATCAAGGCGATCTCGGCTTTCGAGCGCGGTGTCATTTCCGGCAACTCGCGTTACGACCAGGCGACGGCGGGCAAGCTGAAGCTGAGTGACGCAGAAGAGCGCGGGCGCAAGCTCTTTTTCAGCGAGCAGGGTCAATGTTCGACTTGCCACAGCGGTTTCAATTTTTCCGACCAGACGGTGGCCGCGGAAACGACCTGGACAGAAACACCGTTCCATAACACAGGTCTTTACAACGTGGATGGCAAAGGCTCTTATCCCGATTCAAATCCCGGCGTGATCGCCGTGCTGAATGCCGATCCAGCCAACAAGGGCAAGTTCCGTGTTCCTACCTTGCGCAATATCGAAGTGACCGCACCTTACATGCATGACGGATCGGTGGCGACTTTGAACGATGCGGTGGCCAACTACGCTGCACATGGCCGCAATATCACGTCCGGCCCCAACAAGGGCGATGGGCGCAAGAACCCCTACAAGGATGCGCGTATCAACAAGATCAAGCTCAGCAAGGCGGAGCAGGAGGATGTCATCGCCTTCCTGAAGACGTTGACTGACGAAGAGTTTCTGAACAATCCGCGCTTTGCCGATCCATTCAAGGCCGGGCAATAAACTGCGCAGTGCGCCGTCCGCACTGCTCGAAGCGGGTTCGAGCAATGCGGGCGTTTTTCTGTTACCTTCACACAGATGAGATATTCCAGCTTGAAAAAATGGGCGGTGTTGCTCGCCGCCTTGCCATTTGCCGCAACGGCGGAAGAAACCGATTCCCGCGAGAATGAAAAAGCGACGCCTTTGATGGACGAGGTGGTCGTGAAAGCTGACCGCAAGGGCGATGCAGTGTTGAGCGGTACGCAATCGGGCAAAACCGATTTGCCGGGCAAGCGCGTTTCGACGAGCGACAGCGCGCACCTGTTGCAGGATGTCCCCGGCGTCAGCCTCTACGGCGCGGGCGGCATCTCCAGCCTGCCGGTCATCCACGGCCTGGCGGATGACCGCTTGCGGGTGCAGGTGGACGGCATGGATCTGCAATCCGCCTGCCCCAATCACATGAATTCCCCCTTGTCGTACATCGACCCCTCGCAGGTGGAGGCGGTGGTCGTGTTCGCGGGCATCACGCCGGTCAGCGTCGGCGGGGATAGCATCGGCGGCACGATACAGGTGAAGTCGGCGAAGCCGGAGTTCGCCAAGGAAAACGAAATGCTGGCGAAAGGAAAAGCAGGCGCGTATTACCGCAGCAACGGTATGGCGCAAGGCGGCAATCTGTCGGCGACTGCCGCCAGTTCAAGCATCAACCTGACTTATACCGGTGCGAAGGCGGAATCGCGGAACTACCGGGCCGGCAAGGCTTACAAGACGGCGGGGCCGGGCACGACGGGCGGGCCGTGGCTGGATGGCAGCGAGGTCGGTTCCTCGGCCTATCGTTCCAGCAACCACGATCTCGGCTTGGCGGTGAAGCAAGAGGCGCATCTGGTGCAATTGAACGTGGGCTTGCAGGAGGTCGGTTTCGAGGGCTTCCCAAATCAACGCATGGATATGACTTCCAACCGCAATACCCAAGTGAACTTGCGCTATACCGGCGGCTATCGCTGGGGCGGGCTGGAGGCGCGTGCCTACCGGCAGAAGACCCGCCACGGTATGAACATGGGCGCGGATCGTTTCTCCTATGGCACGGCGGGCATGCCGATGGAGACCGAGGCTGAAACGCTGGGCGGGTTGTTGCAGGGCAATATTGCGCTGACGGACGAGGATATTCTCAGGGTCGGCGCGGAATACCAGCGCTACACCCTGAACGATTGGTGGCCCGGCGTGGGCGGGATGATGGGGCCGAACGCTTTCTGGAACATCGACTTTGGCACGCGCGACCGCTTCGATGTGTTCGGGGAATGGGAGGCGAGTCCGAGTGCGGAGTGGCTCACCCTGTTCGGACTGCGCGGCGATGTCGTGAAATCCGGCGCGGGGCCGGTGCAGGGCTACAATGCAGTGCCGATGTGGTCAACTGATGCCGCTTCATTCAATGCCCAGCAACGACAGCACACGGATCACAACTGGGACATGACGGCGCTCGCCCGCTATACACCCGATGTCGAGCGGATATTCGATGTCGGTTATGCGCGCAAGTCGCACTCTCCCAACCTGTATCAGCGCTACACCTGGTCCACGCAGCAGATGGCCTCATTGATGAACAACTTCGTCGGCGACGGCAATGCCTATATCGGCAACACTGCGCTGAAGCCCGAGGTGGCGCACACATTGAGCGCCAGCGGCGATTGGGGGGACGAGGAGCGGGAAGTCTGGAATGCGAAGATGGTGGCTTACTACACCTACGTGCAGGACTACATCGACGCCCGACGCTGCAACTTCGGGCAATGCGGCGGTGCGGCCAACCTGACCGCCACGAACAGTTTCGTGAGCCTGCAATACGTGAACCAGAACGCCAGGTTGTACGGCTTCGACCTGTCCGGGCGCACGCGGCTGGCGCAGAACGATGCGGGCAGCTATACCGCCTCCGCCATGCTGAATCATGTGCGCGGGAAAAACCTGAGCACCGGCGACAACCTGTACAACATCATGCCGACCAATCTGAAGTTGGCGCTGATGCAGCGCAGGGAAGGATGGAGCAACACCGCCGAGGTGCTGGGGGTGGCGGCCAAGACGAATGTTTCGCAGGTCAGGAACGAGATGCGGACGGCGGGCTATGGTTTGTTCAATCTGCGCAGCAGTTATGAATGGAAGCCGATGCGGCTGGATCTCGCCATCGAGAACGTGTTCAACCGGCATTACGCGGCTCCGCTGGGCGGGGCCTATGTCGGGCAGGGCGCTTCCATGTCCAGCAACAGCATTCCGTGGGGTGTCGTGGTGCCGGGCATGGGGCGCTCCTGGAACGTGGCGCTGGGATTGGATTTCTGAAAGAGGCGGGAATGAGAAAGGTGTGCAGAAGCAGTTTGTTTATCGTGCCAGTCTTGTTGCTGGCCGCTTGCGGTCGGGGCGGCCCGTCCGTGCAGGCCAAACCGCAGGCTATTACTTTTGGCGCAGCGCCGACATTGGTATTGAACGGCACGGCAACGGTGACAGCGTCGGCCAGTTCCGGTCTGCCCGTCAGCTTCAGTAGCACTACGCCCGCCATCTGTTCGGTTACGGCACAGGGAGTGGTGAGTGCCACTGCATTGGGGGCGTGCGTCGTGGCGGCCAATCAGGACGGCAACAGCGAGTTTTCGCCCGCGCCTCAGGCGACCCAGAGCATCGCAGTGACGGTCAACCCGGTGCAATCCATCAGCTTTGGTGTGACACCGACCCTGAGCATATATGGTAGCGGCGCGGTGGCCGCCACCGCCTCTTCGGGATTGCCGGTGAGCTACAGCAGCCTGACTGCTGCCGTTTGCACCGTGGATGCACGGGGCGTGGTCAGCGCCCAAGCCTCGGGCACTTGCATCGTTGCAGCCGACCAGGCAGGCAACGTGAATTATTTTGCTGCGCCCCAAGTGACGCAGACGATTCCGATCCCGGTCTGGACGGGACCGGTGACGGTGCCGGGCGCACCCGCAGCGGTCAGCGCAACCCGTGCTGTCGCTGCAAACAATGCCATCGTGAGTTTCGTCGGCCCGGCCTCCAGCGGTGGCAGTCCGGTCACGGGCTACACCGTGAGTTCGATCCCGGCAGGCATCACTGCGACGGGCGCGGCATCGCCGCTCACCGTGACCTGCCCGGTCGTTTGCACGGGATATGCCTTTACCGTTTCCGCAGCCAACGCGAACGGCAGCGGCGCGGCTTCGGCAGCTGCCGATGTCATCACCGCTTACAGCGTGGTGGCGCGATTCCTCGAACCGGCGACCCAGCCCAACGACTCCATCTTCACCGGCACGTTCACGCTGAATAGCACGACTGGCACGGTTTCCGGTTTGAAGGGTTCCCTGACCCAGTCGATGGTGGGGCCGCCGATGACGCTGGTGCCGCTCACCTACCAGTTGTCGTCGGTGAACGATGGCGCGGGCGGATTGCTCGTCACCACCTTTGCGTTGAACACGACCAACGTGTTTTCCGAAGGCGGATTCGCTCCGGGCTCGCCGGGGCTTTACTATGGTTTCCCATCGGCAAAGAATCCCGCTATCGGGGGTGTTGGGAATGCCTATGCCATGATCTATGTGAATCTCGCTGATCCACTGGCATCGTTGACGGCAGCGCAAATCGGAAAATTGGCCTATGCGGATTGCACCGCGCTCGGGATGATGGGGGATGTTTGCATGACCGGGTACGTTGGCATCGGAACCATGGGCGGTTACCCTTTCTCGCAGGTGATCACCAAGCAATGATAAAGGCTTGAGCGAATACACCCGAGGGGCCGGGGGCTGGGCTAAAATGGCACTACGATTTCAAGTTATTGGAGGAATAAGTATGAATAAGTTTCTGTGGGCAGGTCTGATCGCATTGTTTTGTGCAGCAACGGCATCCGCCGACGAAGTGAAAGTGAGCAATGCATGGGCGCGTGCGACAGCGCCGGGACAAGACAGCGCTTCGATACAACTGACCATCACCAGCAAAAAGGCCGCGACCCTGGTCGGCGTGATGAGCGGATCGGCGCAAAGCGGTGAGATACACAGCATGGTCATGGAAGGCGACGTGATGAAGATGCGCGCGCTGGAATCGTTGCCGTTGCCGGCGAAGACGCCGGTGACTCTGGGGGCTGACGGCAACCATCTGATGCTGATCGGTTTGAAGAATCCGCTCAAGGCTGGCCGCAAGCTGCCGTTCGCGCTGTCCGTGAAGTTCGCCGATGGCAGCACAACCCTGGTCAGGGTGCTGGCTACGATCAAACCGCTGGAAACGTCCGGCGATGAAGGACACGAGCACCATCATCATTAGGAGGCTTTATGTTGCGCAAACTGGTCTGTGTAGTGGGTCTGTTGTTGGCGGGCAACGCCTGGGCGGGACATGACGATGTGATGGTGGACAAGGTCTGGATGCGCGAGAGCGTGCCGGGTCAGACCTCCGCCACGGTGCAGCTCAATCTCAGCGTCAATAAAGCCGCGCGCCTGTTGTCGGTGAGCAGTCCGGTCGCCGCGTCGGGCGAGATACAAGGCGTGGAGATGCATCACGGCAAGATGCAGACCGAGACGGTCAGCAGCCTGAAGCTGGATGCGCACAGCATGATCATCTTCGGTACGCACGGCACGTACCTGGTGCTGGTGGGGCTGAAGCAGGCATTGAATGTGGGCGACCATGTGCCAGTCACGCTGGTGGTGGAAGTCGGCAACAAGCAGTACACCATCAACGTCCAGGCGGAAGTGAAGAAGCTGGAGTTGAGCTACAAGCACTACAACGATCCCACGGTAAAAGACCACCGGTAAGGGAGTGTTAACTTCGACGCTAACGGGCGGCTACATGCCGCCCGTTTCGTTTTTGTATGCGGTAGAATGCGCGCAGTTTTTAGAAGGAATCCACATGCCATTGACCGCCGCAACTGCCGCACAAAAAGCCCATACCCTGTCTGAAGCGCTGCCGTACATCCAGCGCTTCTTCGACAAGACCATCGTCATCAAATACGGCGGCAACGCCATGACCGACCCCAAGTTGCAGGAAGGCTTTGCGCGCGACGTCGTGCTGCTCAAGCTGGTCGGCATGAATCCGGTGGTGGTGCATGGCGGCGGTCCGCAGATCAACGACCTGCTGCAGAAGGTGGGCAAGAAGGGCGAGTTCATCCAGGGCATGCGCGTCACCGACGAAGAGACCATGGACGTGGTCGAGATGGTGCTGGGCAAGGTCAACAAGGACATCGTCAACCTCATCAACCGCTTCGGTGGCAAGGCAGTCGGCCTGACCGGGCAGGACGGCAGCTTCATCCGTGCTCAAAAACTCTTGCTGGAAAGCATCGATGAACCGGGCAAGATGCTGGACATCGGCCTGGTCGGCGACATCAATAAGATCGACCCTTCCATCATCACCTTCCTCGATTCCGGCGATTTCATTCCGGTCATTGCGCCCATCGGCGTATCGCCGGACGGCGAGACCTTGAATATCAACGCCGATGTGGTGGCAGGCAAGTTGGCAGAAGTGTTGAGCGCAGAGAAACTGGTGCTGCTGACCAACACCCCTGGCGTGCTGGACAAGAGCGGCAAGCTGCTCACCGGACTCACGCCCAAGCAGATCGATGACCTGGTGGCGGACGGCACCCTGTCCGGCGGCATGCTGCCCAAGATCGGCTCGGCGCTGGATGCGGCACGCGGTGGTGTGCGCTCGGTCCATATCATCGACGGTCGCGTGGAGCACGCGCTGCTGCTGGAGATCCTGACCGATGAAGGTGTCGGCACACTGATCAAAAGCAAGTGAACGAGCGCGTCTGGATCTTCGATTTAGACAACACGCTGCACGACGCGACGCCACACATCTTCCCGCATATCAACCGCAGCATGACGGCGTATCTGCAAGAACACTTGCAGTTGAGCGAAGAGGTGGCGAATGCGTTGCGCGTGGATTACTGGCAGCGCTACGGTGCGACGCTCAGCGGCTTGATAAAGCACCATGGCACCGACCCGGATCATTTTCTGTGGCACACGCACCAGTTTCCGGATCTGCCCGGCATGGTGCTGCGCGAGCCAAGGTTGCGTCATGTGCTGAAACAATTGCCGGGCAAGAAGGTGGTGTACTCCAATGCGCCGCTGCATTACGCGCAGGCCGTGTTGAAGCTGCTGCGGGTGGATGACCTGTTCGACGACGTGTTCGCCATCGAGCATTCACGTTACCGTCCCAAGCCACAAATTGCCGGGTTTCGGCGCCTTCTGCGCAAGTACCGTTTGCATGCGGAGCAGTGCGTGATGGTGGAAGACAGCGCGGAGAACCTGCAGACCGCCAAGCGGCTGGGTATGCGTACTGTGTGGGTGAGCACTGCGCCGCGTGCGCCGAGTTATGTGGATGTGAAGATACGCAATGTGCTGGAACTGCCGCGTGCAGTTTCCAAACTTTAAAGGGGAATAAACATGGCAACCAAGCAACCTGGCGAAAGAAAACTACAGATCCTGCAAACCGTGGCCGAGATGCTGGAGCAGCCCAAGGGCGAGAAGATCACCACGGCGGCGCTGGCGGCGCGGCTCGAACTGTCCGAAGCGGCGTTGTATCGCCACTTCGCCAGCAAGGCGCAGATGTTTGAAGGCCTGATCGAATTCATCGAACAGACCGTGTTCGGTCTGGTCAACAAGATCGCCACTGAAGAGCAAGACGGGTTGAAGCAGGTAGAAGGTATCTTGGCCTTGCTGCTCGGCTTCGCCCAGAAGAATCGCGGCATGACCCGCGTGCTCATCGGCGATGCGCTGGTGAACGAAGACGAACGCTTGCAACAACGCATCAACCAGTTCCTCGATCGCATCGAGACCACCCTCAAGCAAGCGCTGCGCATTGCCGACACCCAAGGCAAGTTGGCTGCCGGCGACGACATCGGCGCGCATGCCAACCTGCTGCTGTGTTACGTCGTCGGGCGCTGGAACCAGTTCGGCAAGAGCGGCTACACCCGCGACCCGATGGCGCAATGGCCGCAGCAGTGGGGCATCATCCGGTCGCAATTCAAATAGTCGCGGTTGGTTGCGCCCCCAAATAAAAGCCGCTATATTCCTGCCCATGCACTTCTCACGCCACATCTCGCAATTGCATTCCACCTTCAGCCTGCTGGCGGCGCTGAAGCTGCGCTCGCGCGCAAACTAAACCCACCCCACAAGTATCAAAGCAGGCGGCTCGGTTGGTGTTGAGCCGTGGATGAACAATTGCGATGGAGCAAAACATGACTGACAAATTAATCATATTCGACACCACCTTGCGCGACGGCGAACAGAGCCCCGGCGCGTCCATGACCAAAGAAGAGAAGTTGCGCATCGCGCGCCAGTTGGAAAAACTGGGCGTGGATGTGATCGAGGCGGGTTTTGCGGCCGCCAGCCCCGGCGATGCCGACGCGATCCACAGCATCGCCAAGGTCATCGAGCGTTCGACTGTATGTTCGTTGGCACGCGCCAGTGAAAAGGATGTGCGCGCGGCGGGCGAGGCGATCAAGCCGGCCAAGCATGGCCGTATCCATACTTTCATCGCCACTTCGCCGATCCATATGCAGCACAAGTTGCGCATGACACCGGATCAGGTTGTGGAACGTGCGGTGCAGGCGGTGAAGTGGGCGCGCGAATACACCGACGACGTGGAGTTTTCCGCCGAAGATGCGATACGTTCCGAGATGGATTTCCTGGTGCGTATCTTCGACGCCGTGATCCAGGCCGGTGCGACTACCATCAACGTTCCGGATACCGTGGGCTACAGCATCCCGGTGTTGTTGGGCGAGCATTTCAAGCAGTTGATCGCGCGCGTTCCGAACAGCGACAAGGTGATCTGGTCCACGCATTGCCACAATGACTTGGGCATGGCTTCGGCCAACTCATTGGCCGCGGTGTTGAACGGTGCGCGCCAGGTCGAATGCACTATCAACGGCCTGGGCGAGCGCGCCGGTAATGCCGCGCTGGAGGAGATCGTGATGGCGGTGAAGACGCGCCGCGACATCTTCACCTGCGACACGCGCATCGACACCACGCAGATCGTACCGACCTCCAAGCTGGTGTCCAGCATCACCGGCTATCCGATCCAGCCGAACAAGGCCATCGTCGGCGCCAACGCGTTTGCGCATGAGTCCGGCATCCATCAGGACGGCGTGCTCAAGCACCGCGAGACCTACGAGATCATGCGTGCCGAGGATGTAGGTTGGGGCGCGAACAAGATGGTGATGGGCAAGCACTCGGGCCGTGCTGCATTCCGCGCGCGCTTGCAGGAATTGGGCATCGTGCTGGACGGGGAAGAAGCTGTGAACGCAGCTTTTGCGCGCTTCAAGGATCTGGCTGACAAGAAGCACGAGATATTCGACGAGGACTTGCAAGCGCTGGTGAGCGACGAAGAAGCCACGCAAGTGAGCGAGCACTACCGCTTGGTGGCGATGGGTGCGCATTCCGAGACCGGGGCATTGCCAGTGGCTCGCGTGATATTGAGTGTCGGCGGCAAGGAGCAGCAAGCTGATTCACAGGGCGGCGGGCCGGTGGATGCGACGTTCAAGGCCATCGAGCAGATCGTGCACAGCAATACCGAATTATTGTTGTATTCTGTGAACAACATCACCAGCGGTACCGATGCGCAGGGAGAGGTGACGGTGCGTTTGTCCAAGGGCGGACGCGTGGTCAACGGGCAGGGTGCAGATACCGATATCGTGGTGGCCTCGGCCAAGGCTTATCTGAATGCGCTGAACAAGCTGGATGCCGGAGCGGAGCGCGCACATCCGCAGGTGTGAGCCTCGTTTTAAGGAGACTTGAAATGAAACGTACAGTGAAAGTGGTGATACTCGGGGCGTTGCTGCAAGGCAGTGCGCAGGCGGGTGAGCTGGACGCGGCAGACAAGGCATCGCAGGATAAGAAGCAAGAAAAGCTCGCGATTGCACAGCAAGAGACCGCTGCAGGAAAGAAAACAAAGCCGACGCGGAATAATAAAGCGAACACTAAAAGTAAGGCTGATCCGGCGGCGAAAGAGAAGCAGGATGCTGTGACGGAAACGCCCTCCGATTCGGCCGAGCAATCCGTTCTGCTCAGGGGTATTCGAGGGTAGTTATTCCTCGCGTTAATCGGTTTGCAGAGGGCATCGTTCGCGATGCCCTTTTTATTTGGTGGAACTACGGTTGCAGTAAGTCCAGCGCCTGAGCTCCATCCAAAACAGGAGATGAGAAGTCGTGGCGCTCGGTGCGTTCGTTCAGGCGCAAGTCGTAGCCGTCGCAGTCGATGCCGATCACCCGTCCTTGCGCGGTTGGGCGTGTGGTGTTGATCTTGGCGAGCAATGCATCTTCTTCTGCGGCGAGGGTGTTGGCGGGTACCTGGTATTTATCTGCCTTGACCCAATGGATGTCGCCGAAGCCGCCGATGTAGCGCAACGCCTGCGGCACGATGCGGTAGAACTGAAAATCCGGCATGTCGTAATAGGTCTGTGCTTCGGGGAAATAGCGCAGGTAGCGCTTACCGGCCAGTTCGCGTTCCGCGACCAGCGAGGCAGCGCCGACCACGGTGAGCCGACCTTGCGTCTGGATGTGCGAATCTTCCTGATTGTGGGTGATGAGGCTGACGCGCGGATCGTACTGGATGTTTTTGGTGTGTTCCGCCAGTGCGCTGATCAGTATGAGCAGACTGCCGTCGTGATCCACCAGATACGGGGTGATGGAACCGAACGGGTGGCCGTCGAACTTTTTCGACAGCGTGCAGAGAGCACCGTAGCGATGGGCGCGCAGCAGTTGGCGGGCGGCGATGGCGGTGCTTTGCGGAGTGGTTTTGTCGGGTATCATGTGGGCATTGTATTCAGTTGTCAGGGCTTATGAAACTTCCAGAGTTGAAATTCGCGAATTTGAAGCTTCCCAATTTCGGCATCATCGATTCATTCCGTTTTCTGCGCTACGTTACCGTGCGGCTACAGGAGGACCGATGCACGCAAATGGCGGCGAGTCTGACCTTCACCACGCTGCTTTCGGTCGTTCCGCTGATCACCATCGCGCTGACCTTGTTCTCGGCGTTCCCGGTGTTCAACGACTACTCCACGCACATCAAGGACTTCATCCTGTCCAACATGATGCCGGAGACCGGCGGCAAGATGATATCGCGCTACATGGAGCAGTTCGCCGAGAGCGCATCGCGCCTGACAGCGGTGGGTATCGTGTTCCTTGCGGTCACGGCGATGTTGATGATGCTGACCATTGATAACGCCTTCAACATGATCTGGCGCGTGTCGCGTCCGCGCAGCCTGCTGCAGCGCGTTCTGGTGTATTGGGCAGTGCTCACGCTGGCGCCGCTGCTGGTGGGCGGCAGTCTGTCGCTTACATCCTGGCTGGCGGGATTGTCGGTGGGATACGTGCAGCAGATACCGTCGGTGAGCATGGATCTACTGAAGGTCATTCCGGTCATCCTGACGACGGCCGCCTTTACCCTGTTGTTCCGTGTCGTGCCCAATCGCTATGTGCCGATGCGGCATGCCATCATCGGCGGCCTGATCGCGGCGGTGACGTTCGAATCGATGAACCGTGCGTTCGCGTTCTACGTCTCGCACTTCCCCACGTACAAGCTGGTGTACGGCGCATTCGCCAGCGTGCCGATCTTCCTGATGTGGATTTATTTCTCCTGGCTGACCGTGTTGTTCGGCGCGATCATCACCGCATCGCTCTCGCATTGGCGCAGTACGCATTCCTTGCGGCTGGATCAGGCGGCAAGGCTCTACTATGCGGTGAGTATCCTCAAGCTGATGCACAAGGGGCTGGGCAAGGGAGAAGTGCAGACACTGCCGGCGTTGTCGCGTCAGTTGCGCATCGGGTACGACGATGTCGAACGCATCCTGGAAAAGCTGGTGAAGGCCAAGATCGTGGGCAAGCTGTCCGGCCTGGGGTGGAGCATGGTACGTGCGCCGGAAGCGGTGGAACTGAGCGAGTTGCTGAAGCTGTTCCTGCTGGATGTGGCGATGTTGCCCAAGCAGAATGGGGATAGCGATATCAAGCTTTGGTTCGTGGCGCTGGATAAACGCATGAATGACCCCAAAGGAGTGACCTTGCAGGACTTGTGGAATAAGGCGGCGTGACATATTGCCGCCCATGCGCTTTTACGCTTTAATGCGCGCCGCCCGAAATTTGTTTGAGCTAAATCATTGAGGAGATTCACCATGAAGTTTTTTGAAGGCCTGTTTGAAGGCTCGCTGTGGAACAGCCGTTTTGTCATTTTCCTGGCCGTGCTGGGTAGCCTGTTCGCCAGTTTCGCCATCTTTTACATGGCGACCGTGGATGTGGTGCTGTTGGTCCAGCATACATTGCACTATGCCGATGCGAGCATGACCGACGAGGCGCGCAAGTTGCTGCATGACAGCACGGTGTCGCACATCGTCGAGGTGGTGGACGGTTACCTGCTGGCGGTGGTGCTGCTGATCTTCTCGCTGGGTCTGTATGAATTGTTCATCAGCGACATCGATCAGGCGCACGGCAACAAAGCCTCCAGCAAGATATTGGTGATCAACAGTCTGGACGACCTGAAATCGCGTTTGGCAAAAGTGATCCTGATGATCATGATCGTGACCCTGTTCGAGGAAGCATTGAACATGCATATCGCCACGCCGATCGATCTGGTCTATATGGGCGCCAGCATCGCGCTCATCGCCTTGGCGCTGTATCTGACCCATGCGGCGGATGGTCATGGTGCGGGCGACGATAACGGCCACGCTGACGAAGAAAAAGCCGGGCATTGATGCACATCTTTCTGCGCCGGCTCGGGGTATTGCTGCTCCTGCTTTTGGCAGGCGAGGCATCGGCGCAGAATTTTGTTTTCAAGGATATGCAAGGGCAGGCGCAACGCTTGTCCGATTATCGCGGCAAGTGGGTGTTGGTCAATTTCTGGGCGACCTGGTGTCCGCCCTGTCTGGGGGAAGTCCCCGATCTGGTGGCGCTGCACGATGCGCACAAAGATACCGATCTGGTGGTGATCGGTGTGGCGCTGGATTCCACCGAGAAGTCGGTCAAGGACTTCGTTGCCAAAAAACGTGTCAGCTATCCCGTTGTGGTGGGTGACTACGATCTTGCAGCGCAAGTCGGCGAAGTGGAAGCGCTGCCGACTTCCTATCTGTTCGATCCGACGGGCAAGCTGGTGAGTTATCAGGAAGGGACGGTGACGCGGGCGAGCGTCGAGTCCTATATCAAGAGCAAAAGCAAGAAACAGAAGTGATCAGCTGGTGCGGCGTCCGGAGTCGCGTTGCGGTTTCGCCCAGTGCTTGTGCCAGGCGGCTTTTACCAGGTTGGGATATTCGGGTTTGCCCAGACTGCCGTTGTAACGTCCCAAGGCGCGATACAGATTGCCTTTTTCCAGATCCAGATAATGGCGCAGGATGGTGCAGCCGTAGCGCAGGTTGGTGCGCAGGTGGAACAGGTTCTGGTCCCCGGTGCCTATCGCTTTGGTCCAGAACGGCATCACTTGCATGTAGCCGCGCGCACCTACGTTAGACAACGCATATTTCCGGAAGCCGCTTTCCACCTCGATCAAGCCCAGCACCAGGTGCGGGTCCAGACCGGCGCGGGTCGCCTCGTAATGCACGGTGCTGAGAAAGTCGAAGCGGTACTCCGCATCGGGCATGCGCTTGGCCAGGCGTTGCGACATCTCATCCAGCCACAGCTGCGCTTCCTGTTGCGAAGAGAAGGCGAGCTTGGGGGCGGCCTGATCTGATACGGCACGTTGCAGCATGCTGCGCACGCTGGCAGAAAGCACTTCTTCTCTCTGCGCGCCGGCCTGTGCGCTGATGGCAAAACACACCCCGACCGCTGTCAACGACAGCGTGAGCAAAGGCTTGCGGAGTGCCGTAATCAATTTCATAGCTTGGATTGTACGAGCTTGGCGACATCTTGCAAGGCAACGGCCTGCGCGGCTTCGTCGCGCCGGCCTTGGTATTCCACCTTGCCTTCTTTCAAGCTGCGGTCGCCGATCACGATGCGGTGCGGGATGCCGATCAGTTCCAGATCGGCGAACATCACGCCGGGGCGCTCGTCGCGGTCGTCCAGCAGCACTTCGATGCCGGCGGCAGTGAGTTCGGCATAGAGTTGTTCCGCCGCATTGCGCACGGCATCGCTCTTTTTGATACCGATGGGCGCGATGGCGACCTGGAACGGGGCCATACCGGCGGGGATGGTGATGCCGCGCTCGTCGAAGTTCTGCTCGATGGCGGCGGCTACGATGCGCGACACGCCGATGCCGTAGCAGCCCATCTCCATCACCTGCGCCTTGCCGTTCTCGTCCAGATAGGTCGCCTGCAGTGCTTCGGAATACTTGGTGCGCAACTGGAAGATGTGGCCGACCTCGATGCCGCGGCACAGTTCCAGCGCCCCCTTTCCGTCGGGCGAGGCATCGCCCGCGACCACATTGCGCAGGTCGTGCACGTTGGCCTCGTCCAGTTGCACGTCGCGCCCGAAGTTTGTTCCGGTAAAGTGGAAGCCGTCATCGTTCGCGCCGCAGATAAAGTCGCTCAGCGCTGCGGCGGCACGGTCGGCCAGTACGCGCACCTTGGCATTCACCGGGCCGATGTAGCCGGTGCGGCAGTTCATGTGGCGATGCACTTCTTCTTCGCTGGCGAAGCGGAACTCGCCCAGTACCTTGGACGCCTTGATCTCGTTCAGTTGATGGTCGCCGCGCAACAGCAGCAGCACAAACTCGTTTTCATGGGTCATCACCGCGATGGCCTTCAGCACGTTCTGCGCCGAGACGCTGAAGAACGCGGCGACTTCCTCAATGGTCTTCTGTCCGGGGGTGATGACCTTCTGCATCTCTTGGGTGGCTGCGGCACGCGGCGTAGCGGGGGCGACGGCCTCGGCCAGTTCGACGTTGGCCGCGTAGTCGGAGTTCGGGCAGAACGCCAGCGCGTCCTCGCCGGAATCGGCCAGCACATGGAATTCGTGCGAACCGGAACCGCCGATCGCGCCGGTGTCGGCTGCCACGGCACGGAATTGCAGGCCGAGGCGGGTGAAGATGCGGGTGTAGGTCTCGTACATCACGCGGTAGGTCTGTTCCAGACTCTCGAAGCTGCTGTGGAAGGAGTAGGCATCCTTCATCACGAACTCGCGCGCGCGCATCACGCCGAAACGCGGACGCACCTCGTCGCGGAACTTGGTCTGGATCTGGTAGAAGTTCAGCGGCAATTGGCGGTAGCTCTTCACTTCGCGCCGCGCGATGTCGGTGATGACCTCTTCGTGCGTGGGGCCAAAGCAGAACTGGTTGTCGTGCCTGTCCTTGATCTTCAGCATCTGCGGACCGAACACTTCCCAGCGGCCGGTCTCCTGCCACAGTTTGGCGGGCTGCACGGCGGGCATCAGCAGTTCGATGCCGCCACTCCGGTTCATTTCTTCGCGCACCACGGCTTCGACTTTGCGCAGCACGCGTAGCCCCAGGGGCATCCAGGTGTACAAGCCACTGGAGAGTTTGCGGATATAGCCAGCGCGCAGCATCAGGCGATGGCTGGGCAGCTCGGCTTCGGAGGGGGCTTCTTTCAGGGTAGAGATGAAAAATTGGGAAACGCGCATGTGGTTGACTCGTTAGTGCTTGTTGGAGGGCGCGATTCTACTGCAAGTTGGGCAGTTTGCACTTTGCCATTGCGGGTAAACTGTAGGGCGCGGAGGCAGGGGGATGCCAATGCCATGAGTTCACAAATAACAACGATAGGGAGCAAGCAATGGGGTTTTTCGGCAATTTGTTCGGCACTGAGAAGAAAAAAGAAATCGGGGACGAGATAGATATAAGTGAAGCGGTGGCGGCGCACGTCAGCTGGAAATTGCGTTTGCAAAAATGTCTGGACGGGACATCCGAAGAGAAGCTCGAGGCGGACGTGGTGTGCCGCGACGACCAATGCAAGCTGGGTAAGTGGATACACGGTTCGGCACGCAAGCATTTCGATGGCGCGCAAGCCTTCCATAAGTTGCGCGAGGACCATGCGACGTTTCACCAATTGGCGGGACAGATCGTGCGCCATGCCCAGGTTAACGACCATGCTTCGGCACATGCGTTGATAGAGGGTGACTATAAACATGTGTCGCACAAGGTTGTCATGGCATTGACCGAGTTGAATAACGAGCTCGTCGCTTAGCGCGGCTATAATAGGTGGGAAGCGGCCGGATGGCCGCTTTTTCTTTTCAGGGTGTCTGAAATGTGGAACAATCGCCCCATCGAAAAACAGTATGGGGCGAATCATGATAGACCGAGAAGGTTATCGCCCGAACGTCGGTATCATTCTGACTAACGCAAAGAATCAGGTATTTTGGGGTAAACGCATCAGACAGGATGCATGGCAGTTTCCGCAAGGCGGCATCCAGCACGGCGAGACGCCGGAGCAGGCGATGTATCGCGAGTTGCACGAGGAAGTCGGCTTGCAATCCTGCCACGTCCAGATACTGGGGCGTACCCGCGATTGGATGCGTTACGATGTGCCGCAAAGTTGGGTCAAACGCGAATCGCGCGGCAACTACAGGGGGCAAAAGCAGATATGGTTCTTGCTGCGCTTGGTCGGGCGCGATTGTGATGTGTCGTTGCGCGCGACGGGGCATCCCGAATTCGATGCCTGGCGCTGGAACGAATATTGGGTCGAGCTGGATAGCGTGATCGAATTCAAGCGCGAGGTGTACCGGATGGCCTTGAATGAGTTGGTGCGTTATCTGCCTACGTTGAAAGGTGGCGTGCGCAGGGAGTCGGCCGGGAAGATGTCGGACAGCAACATAGAGGAAGCCAAGCAGTTAACCCAAGGAGGATAGCCATGAGCAAGAGTTTCGCGCCGTTGACCAGTCATCCCTTCAAAGTCGGTTCCGGTTTTGCAAGGCCGACGCAGGTGTTGCCGCAAAATATCACTCTGAACGATTCCGCTGTTAACGTGATGACCGACCTGCGCAGCGTGTCAGTCGTCAATGTGCGCGCCAAAACCCCCTTGGATAAAGCGAATGCCAAGATGATCCGTTACGGTGTGCGGACATTGCTGGTGTTGGATGATGCGGACAAGGTCACCGGCTTGTTGACGGCAACCGATGTTCTGGGTGAAAAACCGGTGCGTTTCTTGCAGCAGGTGGGCGGGACGCACGCCGACATCATGGTGCGCGACGTGATGACGGTGCAACGTGACTTGGAAGTGTTGAAGCTCGACGATGTGCAGCAAGCCAAGGTGGGTAGCATCCTCGCTACCTTGAAAGCAGCCGGCCGCCAGCACGCTTTGGTGGTCGAGGAGAATGCGGACGGCAGCCAGATCGTGCGTGGCTTGTTCTCGGCGACACAGATAGCGCGGCAGCTGGGGGTGCAACTCAAGACGGCCGAAGTCGCCAAAATGTTCGCCGAGATCGAAGCCGCGGTCGGAATGCATTAAGCAGTCGATTGCCTCATGTCCATCCGGGCGTGAGGCTATAAATATAAAGGTGGGGGTTTGATGAGTCGTTTTGCTTTGTATTTGATTTCAGGCATGGCCGGAATCGTGTTGGCAGGTTGTTCTACTTTGACTGATAACCGAATTCACGTAAGTGAAAATGAGAAACCCAATCCCAATGCGGTGAAGGTCAAGTACCTGGCTTCCATCCGTATCGCGGGTTATGTTGATGGGCGCAATGAGTCCAATCCGCGCAAAATCGGTACTGCCGAAGTGCGCGTGCCGGGGATGTCCGGCACGGAAATCATCCTGGATCGCGATGTGACGGATGTGGTGACTAGTTCTTTGCGCAAGCGCCTGGACGATGCGGGCATGCAGCTTTTGGCCAAGGACGATGCCAATGCCTTGTTTGAATTGAGCGGTGTGGTCAAGGAGCTAAAGTACGACGTCAAGAATCGCGACCAGATCCTCATCAGGCTGGAAACCACACTGAAAGATCGGACAACCGGAAAAGTGATCTGGGCCGGAGAAGTGGAGCAGAAGCATGATCGTTTTGCTGGAGTGTCAGGCAACAGCAAGAGCGATGTTGCGGATTACCTGAAACAGCAAGTCGGAATCGTGACGGACAAGACGGCGGAAGCGATCAATTCCGTATTGGTGGCCACGCGTCCCGAATTGTTCAATCTGACGCCCGGCACCAAGGTGATTCCCGGGGTGACCGTCTTGGTGACGCCAGGTGCTAGCACTGCTCCTGTGCCAGTTGTTCCTTCTTCAGTGATGTCCGCTTCAAATGGCAAGGCATCGGTTACGACGAACGGAGTGCTGGTGATCAATACCGAGCCGGCTCGTGCCAAGGTCTATCTGGATGGCGTGTATTACGGCATGTCGCCGCTACGAGTAGAGGCGGCCCCTGGCGTACACAAGGTAGAAGTCAAGCTGAAGGGCTACAAGACTGCGTCCGAGAAGGTTTCGGTGCGCAAAGGAGACAGCACTGAACTGGAGTTGGTGCTGGAACACTAGGTTGTATTGATGCCCATAAAAAAGCCCGCTTGATGAACTGACCCCGTAAAGTTGGACAGGTTAAGTCAGGCGGTTAAAGGAAAGGACTGAATTCTGTAGTTTACGGGACTCAGTCCTTTTAGTTTTTGCTTGATACGGTCGTGATTGTAATAGTGGATGTACTCCTTCAGACCGCTCTTTAAGGATTCCACGCTCTCGAACTTGTTGCGGTAAAAGAACTCCGTTTTTAGGATGCCAAAGAAGTTCTCCATGACCGCATTGTCCAAACAGTTACCTTTGCGCGACATGCTCTGCATGATTCCTCTTTGTTGAAGTTGCTGTTGATAAGCCCCCATCTGATATTGCCACCCCTGATCTGAATGCAGCATCGGTTGTTCATCCGGTCTCAATTGATGGATAGCACCGTGTAGCATCTTCATCACAACATCCAACCTAGGGTTTTCGGCTAGCTGATAGGACACGATCTCCTGGTTGTACAAATCAAGAATGGGAGATAGATACAGCTTCTCCCCACGAACATTGAATTCAGTGACATCCGTAACCCACTTCTCGTTGGGGCGGTCGGTCTGAAACGCTCGACCCAGGTGGTTGGGTGCGACTTTACCCACATTACCCCGATAGGACTTATAACGCTTCGGACGAACGGTCGACTTCAGCCCAAGCTGGTTCATCAGCTTCTGCACAGTCTTGTGATTTATCCAATGCCCTAGCGTCTTTAAAGCCAAGTGAATCCTGCGATAGCCATATCGCCCCTTGTGCTGGTGATACAACTGACTGATGAGCAACTTCACAGCGGCATAGTGATCTGGTTTCTGTTGCACCTTATGCCAGTAGTAATAGACGCTACGAGGGAGGAGCGCTATGCGGATCAGCACATTGATTGGATAGAGCAGCCTTAATTCAGTAATGATTAGCGCTTTGTCTTTGGCGCTGGAGCCTATCCTGAATTTTGTGTGTAGAGGTCATATCATGCTAACTAAAGGAGTGATGAATGACCGAAGCAACGAAGAAGCCGCGCAAGCGCAACCCCACAGGCCCGTTTTCCAACGAACTGCTTGATCAACTTTTAGCCCAGGTATCCGGCAAGGATGCCGAGAGCCTGTTGGGCGAATCCGGCCTGATCGGGCAGCTCAAGAAGCAACTTGCCGAGCGTATGCTGGCCGCCGAACTGACCCACCATCTGGCGAATGAGGAACCCGATGAGGGGGCTGGCAACCATCGTAACGGCAGCAGTCCCAAGACCGTACTCACCCCCAACGGCACGCTCGATTTATCCATCCCGCGTGATCGCTTATCCACCTTCGAACCGCAACTGGTGGCCAAACACCAACGCCGACTGCCCGGCTTCGACGAGCATGTGATTAGCATGTATGCGAGGGGCATGACGGTACGCGAGATACAGGGACACCTGATCGAACTGTACGGCTTAGAAGTTTCTCCCGATTTAATCTCCACCATCACCGACGAGGTCATGGCCGAGGTGGCGGAATGGCAAGCCCGTCCGCTAGAGGCCATGTATCCCATCGTCTATTTCGACGCCTTGCGGCTCAAGATACGCGATGAGGGTACGGTCAGAAACAAGGCGGTCTATCTGGCGCTAGGTATCGACGCCACCGGGCGCAAGGATGTGCTGGGACTGTGGATCGAGCAGACTGAAGGCGCAAAGTTCTGGCTCAAGGTGTTCAACGACATCAAGCAGCGCGGTGTGGCGGACATCCTGATTGCTGTGGTGGATGGGCTGCGCGGCTTTCCAGAAGCCATCGAGGCAGTGTTCCCGCAAACCCAGATACAGACCTGCATCGTGCATCTGATCCGTACCTCGCTCAATTACGTGGGCTGGAAGGATCGCAAAGCGCTGGCTGCCGAGTTGAAGGCCATCTATCAGGCGGTCAATGCCGAAGCTGCGGAAGCGGCCTTAACCGAATTCGAGCAAGGCACGTGGGGCAAGAAATTCCCGCCCATTGCGGCAGCCTGGCGACGGCAGTGGACGCAGGTGATTCCATTCTTTGCCTATCCGCCGGAGGTGCGCAAGATCATCTACACCACCAATGCTATCGAGAGTTTGCACATGCAGTTACGCAAGATCGTGAAGAACCGCGGACACTTCCCCAGCGACGAAGCTGCCACCAAGCTGCTGTACCTGGCCTTGCGCAATATTGTGAAAGACTGGAAGATGCCGCCACGAACATGGAAGGAGGCGGCCAATCAATTCGCCATCATGTTCGGCGAAAGATTCACGGCAGCGTTAAACTGATGCCGTGACTAAACCGACCTCACACACAGAATTTCGGATACGCCCTGGCGCTGGCTTCTTTGCCTGAATCAAGGCATCCAATTTTTTTAGGTACGCCACCTCCGCACGTCGGTACTGGACCTCAAGTAGCAGCTCTTCCGGTGTTAATTCTTCGACTGGCTTATCGGAAGGTTGGTAAGGTTTGGTGGGAGTGCTCATACGTTTAGGTCGACCTCGAGGTCTGCGGGTTAATGCGTCTATACCTCCTTCATTGTAGAGCCGTTGCCAAGTCAGTATCGTGCAATGGGCTGGAATATTGAAATGTGCGCTGGCATGACGGGCAGAGAAGTCTCCAGAAGAAATTGCCTTCAGGACGCTCAGCTTGAATTCAGTGGTGTAGGGGGAATAAGGCTTCTTCAGACCTCGCAGCCCATGACATTTATAGCCAGCTACCCATTTGCGGACGATTGATTCATCAATGCCAAAGAACTGGGCAGTTATTCGACTGCCATGCTTCTTTGAAAGATGGTGCTTAACAACTTCTACCTTGAACTCCGTTGAATACTTGGCCATAAAAAAATACACCCCAGTGGTTGGACTTCTGTCCAACTTCTGGGGTGCAGTTCATGGCGCGGGCTTTTTTATTGCTGCTGGATTTGTTGTCTGTGTCTTATCGCTTTGGGTAGTTGGCAACTCGAATAGCAGACATCTAAAACGAAGGGCTTGTGGGTCTCTTGCTAACCCTTAGCGGACAAGACGGCTTCCCGATAACGGACATTCAACGTTGGCTAAGGGGGCGCCGAAGGCGTGTCCCAGCGACCGGAGGAACCTGAGCTCAGAGTTAGCGAGCATTTTCCAGCACCTCTTCAGCAGACGTAACCCAACTCTGCAAAAAGGTTTGGTCCGCCGAAAATGTACCCGAGAGCGTCGGGCCAAGACTGAAATTGTCAGGACTGAATCTATACGCTACCTCTAACGCACCACTTTTGCGCAGTGTGAAGCGGAACTCAATATTTTCCTCCATGTTTCCCCATGAAGCTTCGGCATCATTTCCAACAGATGCTTCGAGCTGCCTAAGGGTTTGAATGAAACCATTCCATTCTTTCTCTTCAATAGTGCATGAAAAGTTGCCCTCAAACTTAGGCGCACGAATTCGAACAGTGGTTTGCATCCACCCTTCACGATCAGGTGGGGTGAAAGTAAAAATTGATTCAAGCCCGTGGCCGGAGACTTTCATTTCTTGCTCGCTAAATTATTGGAGGACGCACTTTCCGCATAAATACCCTGTGACAGTCTCTGGTTGGCCAAATTTTGACTATTCATCGTTGAATAAGCCAACGACTGCTTCTTGCTCAATAGCGGCCTCTGGCTAGTTAGTTTCGGATTCTTTATCGGGCCCATAAATATCCAAGCCGAGTTCAATACCCCGTAGTCCCATAGCAGCGAGCGTTTGCGGTGAAATTGAAAGTCCTTCATTCTCTCTGCCCATAAAAAGGCCGCAAAAGAAGTCCACTTCAAAACGCTCACTAATCTTAGACCAAACTTCTAAATCGTCAGTTAACTTGTCTAGTATTTCTTTGATTTGACCATCAAGATTTTCTGGTTCGCTGTTCGCAACACTTAACCGCCACATACCAAACTTGGCAATTCGTTTGTTGCCTGTGTTTTTGCCAATGAGTGTTTCCCCCTTAATTTGGGAGTCAGTGGGAGGAGCACCAAGCAGTTTTGAAACTTCACCAGGGACTAGAGAATCACCGGTGATGCGAAGACTGACAACGGATCGTTCAACTTGCGCCATTATTGGTATCGATTCTTCAAAATTGGAGGACCCCTACGACAGTCCGGAATTGGCCGCATCTTTCCCTATGTAAAACATCATAGGAAATGTCCGCTCCCAGCCTGCAAGCTGACGTCAAGTTTGTAGAATCTCATACCTGAACCCGAATCCATCCTGGAAATAGAGATTACTTGTTGCATTGCTGTTCCTTCCATGAGCTGCCGTAAGAGCTTTTGAAAGTCTTTAAGTATTCGACCAAAGCAGGATCTCTGTCAGAGACATATTTACTAACCGAAGTGTTAGGGTGATCATTGAAAAATGAAGCCAATAGTTTCAACTCTTGGTCTTTGGAAATTCTTGCTTTCTCAAGGGCTATCGAATAACACCCTTTAGATAAATCGCTTTCAAGCTCTCGATACCTAACCATATGGTTGAATGACAACTCCGCTTGGGTTTTGTCGAGTTCGAAACCGAAAGCTTTCCATTGACCTTTCATCGCAAAATTGGCAGCTAAGCCTGCGACAAAAACAAGTGAAGTCAGCCAGCCAAAGATAAGAGCAAATTTCTTCATTCGATACCTCTAACGAAGCCGTAGAAAAGTATTTCCATATAGACCAAGACTGCTTTGAAGCAAATTCGCAAACGCCCGGTTCTGGCCGGATTCTGCCAGTAAATCTTACCAATACCAACGACTGCTTTTGTGCCGGGTTTTGGAAATCCCGGGTCAGCGCTGGCAGGCCGGACAATAGAAAGTCGAGCGCTGCCCCTGGCGTATTTGTTTGATGGGCGTGCCACACACGCGGCAAGGTTCTCCCGCCCGGCCGTACACGAAATAATGCTGCTGGAAATATCC
>CAVTHJ010000002.1:0-353646 GCA_963734585.1 uncultured beta proteobacterium | reverse complement strand
TACTGAAAGAATCGCAGAGCATGATGGGGCAGGGGAATGCTTCGGCAGCAAAGAAGCAGCGCAAGATTTGAGCTTCTGCAATCGGGGACGTCATCCGTAACCAGATTTTTGCCTTCTGGAACCAATACATCCTAATGCGGCTATCGGCGGCTTCTGCCGCCCCAGTGCCGATGCATAATCCTCGCCCTTGCAGTTCGAATTGCCACTACCGCATCAGGTGTGAGCGTCAGTCATGTCCGAGTGGGTAGAAAATACGGTGTATTGCTGATTGAACTGTACGACAAAACAGCTAACCTGCCTAACATTGCAACAGACGCCTAATCGAGCCGGCATAATTTACGCAAACTGCCGGAAGGGTAGCTGCGGCAGCAGCTATTCACTTGCCGCGCACATCATCGGCGGCATGGTCCACCTCGGTTGCGACATCTTTTTGGCGGGTATGTCCCATACCAGGTGGACCTGCCAAACCGCCGGCACCGGCGCCTGCAAGACAACATGTGCGCGCATCGGAGAACATGATGAAAACGCAAAGAGGATTTACCCTGATCGAACTGATGGTTGTCGTCGTCGTAATCGGCATTCTCGCGAGTGTCGCTTATCCCTGCTTATACCGACTATGTGACACGTGGAAAATTGGCTCAAGCCACATCCGGACTATCCGATGGACGGATCAAAATTGAGCAGTTCTTTCTGGACAATCATACTTATGCCGGTGGGCCATGTCCTGCCGCAACTGAGTATTTCACATTTGTCTGTAGCAATCTTTCAACAACGACCTACACAATAACCGCCACTGGTATACCCGCCAGTCTCTCGGGCTTCAGCTATACCATCAATGAGACAAACACGAAAACAGCGAACACACCATGGGGGATCGGTGCCACGTGCTGGATCACGAAGGGGGGGGATACTTGTTGAATACTCTTCCCAAAATCAATACATCTGGATTTTCGCTGATCGAGTTGATGATCGGGATTGTCATCTTGGGTATTTTGGCAGGAATCGCAATACCCAATTTTCAAGTATGGATCCAGAATTCGCAGATTCGCAATGCAGCCGAATCTATTCAGAACGGTCTACAGCGGGCGCGTGCAGAAGCTGTGGCTCGCAACACCACTGTCGAGTTTGTTTTTGGGGCTGATTCTTCTTGGATAGTAAGGGTAGTCGGTGGGGCAGACATCGAGACAAGGTCCAGCAGCGAGGGATCCAAAAATGTTACTCGCACAGTTGTACCTGCAGGTGCAACCACTGTCACCTATACAAATTTTGGTGGGCTGGGAATCAATGCTGATGGCTCTGCCACACTCACGCAAGTCGAGCTGGACTCATCTGTTCTGTCGTCGGCAGACAGCAAGGAGTTGCGGGTAACCATTGGCATGGGCGGGAATGCCAGAATGTGCGACCCGCATGCACCGGTTTCCAGCCCGCGAGCTTGTTAAACAGGGTCCATGCCATGAGACAAAAAGCACACTTCATCAAATCAGCTCAAGAAGGCGCCGTGTTGCTTGAAGCCATGATAGCCATCCTGCTTTTTTCCATTGGAGTACTTGCTGTAGTTGGCTTGCAGGCGGCCATGATCAAGAACACTGCCGACTCAAAATTCCGCACAGATGCCAGTTACATCGCTCAGCAAAGGATTGCTCAGATCTGGATCGACCCAAGCAATCTCCCCGCCTACCTTGAGAATGCTACTGATATTTCCACTCTGCTGCCCAACGGTACCCGGACCACGGCCCAATCCGGCGTCCAGATTACAGTTACCGTCACCTGGCAACAACCAGGGGAAGCTCAGCACAATGTCACCACCACAGCCATCATCGCAGGAAACTAGCGCCATGGATTCGAACTACCATCGCACACTTTCTCAACAAGCCGGTTTCACCTTGGTGGAGCTCATGGTCGGACTGGCCATCGGCATGTTTGTATCCATGGTTATCATGCAGGTTTTATCGTTCTACGAAGCGCAAAAACGTGTCACCACAGGAACAGCCGATGCACAAACCAATGGCGGCATCGCGTTGTTTAACATTGGGCGTGAATTGCAGGTGGCCGGATATCCTCTGATGCCCAGTACTACCTCAGCGCTCAAGTGCACAACACTGTCTTTTGGCGCTACAGGTATAACTGACATCTTCCCCGTCATTCTTACCGATGGAGAAGCCGCTTCAGGAGTAGCGGGAGCCAGCGACACAATCTCCATTCGCTATGGCAACTCTTCCATGGGGGGCGTTCCCACAGTAATTACCGCAATGGTCGGCTTGGAAGCGACGGTCGCCAACAATTTTGGCTGTAACGTTGGTGACATTACGTTGATCACCAATGGAAGTACCTGTGCCTTGTCGAGCGCTACCGCCGTGACGGCACCGACCGTCGTACCGGCAACCATAACATTGCAAAACATCTCCGCGGCTATTCCCGGTGCCAATATCGCCTGTCTTGGAACCTGGAACGAAGTCGTATACCGCGTGAACAACGGCAACCTGGAACGCAACGGTGTACCCAGCGTGGCCGGTATTGTGAATATACAAGCGCAATACGGGATTTCCACTGCTGCCAACTCCAATCAGGTCACCCAGTGGGTGGATGCCAGCGGCGGCACTTGGGCAGCACCGTCGATCGCCAATCGCAACCGCATCAAGGCCATTCGCATTGCAGTCGTGGCGCGCAATGCAAAAATGGAACCAGCGGCTGTGACCACTGCATGCAGTTCCACCACTGCCGCCTCTCCTACCGGCCTATGTGCATGGGCGGGTAGCACATCTTCCCCGGCACCGATAATCGACCTGAGTTCGCTCGATCCAGACTGGCTTCGTTACCGTTATCGCGTATTTGAAAACATTATCCCTTTGCGCAACATGATCTGGTCCAAGGATACATTTATGAGAGCACCAGCCAGATTCCACTTTGAGCAGTTGCACACCGCGATCAAGCAGCGTGCTGTGGTGCTCTTTTTCGCCCTCATCGCACTGCTTGCCATGTCTCTTGCGGCGGTAGCTCTGATACGCTCGGTAGATACCAGCACCTTGATTGCTGGCAATCTGGCCTTCAAGCAGTCAGCGACTTCCGCCGGCGATACCGGGGTTGAAGCCGCTATCGCATGGTTGGCAGCAACGGAGGCAGCGAACAACGCTCTGAATGTCGTAACCGACGGCACCCATCCCTTCAACGTCACCAACCTTGCTGTCACACCCGGCTATCACTCCAGTCTCAACACCGCCCTGAACCTCACAGATGCAACTACTTGGGACGGCATCAACAACGTCGTGGTTGGAACCGATGCCAGCGGCAACACGACCAGCTACATCATCCAGCGCATGTGCCGCAACGCCAATCAGCCGATCCAGTTTGCGAACTGTCTGTTCAGCGCTGCCACACAAGACAAAAATGGTCAGAACATTCCCTTGCCGCAAGATATTTGCCAAGGCGACGGTTGCCCCACTGCAGGCCAGAGCCCGTTGATTCGCATCACCGTCAGAACCACTGGACCAAGATTCACCGTCAGTTACATTCAGGCATATGTCTATTAGGAGGTAGCCATGAAACCCCATCTGGAACCCCATTTCACTCATCTGCTATGCCTGGCGCTGACCTCCAGCCTCGTGCTTCCGTTGCCCTCCCTGGCGGCCTCGCTCGCACTGGCAACCTCGCCGCTGGCGACTTCCACAACCTCCACGGTGAAACCCAATCTGCTGTTGGTGCTGGACAACTCCGGGAGTATGGATTGGGACCATATGCCTGATGACGCATCGGATGGTGGTAGCGCGGTGACGTTCAGTTTTGGCTACTACGGCCTGCGCAGCAGCCAATGCAACCAGGTCTATTACAACCCGGCCATCACCTACCACCCGCCGGTCCATGCAGATGGCACGAGCTACACGGATGCCAGCTTTACCGCCGCATCGACAGATGGATTCGACACCGGAGCAATTACCGTTAATTTGAACAACGGCTTTAAGGCTTCTCAGTCGTTGTCGGGTGATTCCACGGGACAATCCGCTTACTACTATAGTTATTCCGGCACCCAGGACACTCCGCTAGAAAAGAACTATCACAGTACGACCAATGATTTTTACAAAGAGTGTCATAGTGCCAACGGTGCCACGCCAGGCAGCACTGTGTTCAGTAAACTCAGGCTGTCCACCACGGAGACCACCACAATCACTGTGAGCGGAACTGCCGGTGCCACCACGGTCAGCGACATCACGGTGAACGGCATCTCGATAATGAGTACTTCTGCGACCGGTAGCACCACCAGTGTTTTGGCCAGCGATCTCGCCGCAAAGATCAACCTGAATGGCTACAGCGCCACTGTTTCGGGCAGCACCGTCACCATTACCGGCCCGACAGCGGCAGCCGATTTCACGCCGGTGATCACCTCGTCCGGCAGCATGACGCTCACTACCGACGTGTTTCCGGATACCACCGCTTCCAAACTGACGAACTTCGCCAACTGGTACAGTTATTACCGCACCCGTATGCTGATGATGAAAACTGCTGCAGGGCGCGCATTCAGCAGCCTCAACAATAGTTATCGTGTCGGCCTGATGAAGATCAGTTCGTCCAGTACCCCCGCATTAGCCCTGGGGACCTTCGAAGGTACGCAACGCACCAATTGGTACAGCACGCTCTATGGCATCAGCCCGAGCGGCAGCACCCCTTTGCGCACGGCCTTGTCGAATGCCGGTAGATATTATGCAGGGAAGCTGACCGGGGCCGATCCGGTGCAGTATTCCTGCCAACAGAACTTCACGATACTGTCCACCGACGGTTACTGGAATACAGGAGACGGATTCCAGATCGATGGCACCACTCCGGTCGGCAACCAGGATGGCACAGCGGCCCGGCCGATGAACGATGGAGCCCAAGCCGGCACCACCGTGGTGACGACCTATACGCGCAACACTTATTCAAGGATCTCAACCGGTTGTTCGGGTGGCAAGAAGAAACTCAAGACGCAGCCTGAGATTGGCACCTGCAGCGTAACCACCGTGGGCGGTATTGCAGGAGCAGAGGCCTGTACCTGGGTCAACAACGGTTCGGCGACTTTAGGCAGTTGCGCAAGCACCGTAACACTTCCGAGTCCGAACCCAAGCGCCCGCGTTCAAGTGGGAAGCCCGGTAGAAACCCCGGGCAGTACGGGAGGAACCAGCGACAATCTGGCAGACATCGCCATGTATTACTACCAGACCGACCTGCGTCCCGGTGCCTGCACTTTATGTACGGATAACGTATTCATCAGCAGCACGGACAACAACGTCAAGCAGCACATGACCACCTTCACTCTTGGACTGGGTGCGAGTGGCAAGATGACTTATTCGTCCAGCTATCTGAGCGACAGTACCGGAGATTATGTTGCAGTCAGGCTGGGCAGCACGGCAAATTCACTCGCAACGCCGCCTGTCTGTTCATGGCAAGCAGATGGCACGACCTGCAACTGGCCGATTCCAGGAATCGACAGTAACGGCAATGGGTTCATCGAGAACATAGATGACCTGTGGCACGCTGCTGTAGATGGGCATGGCGCCTATTTCAGCGCCACCGACCCGGCTTCATTGGCTACCGGGCTATCCAATGCGCTGGCAGGCATCAATGCCCGCAAGGGCTCTGCTGCTGCTGCTGCAACCAGCACGCTGAATCCCGTTGCCGGCAATAACCTGGCCTTCGTCGCCAGCTATACCACGGTGAAATGGCAAGGCAATCTGGAGGCGCGCGGCATCAACGTGGACACCGGCGTGGTCAATGAAAATGCGACATGGTGCGTAGAAAATGTCGTGGCAGGATCCTGCTCATCTCCCGGCACCATCGTTGCCGACACCAGCGGTGCAACCACCGCCTACTTCTGCGTTACGCCCAATTCCGTTACCTGCACTGGCGGCGTTCTGGATGGCACCGACTGCAAAGTACCGATAGCGACCGCGTGTACCGGAACCATGAACACCAAAGTATCCGACGCGAGCGATACCCGAGCCATCTTTACCGCCAACAGTGCCGGCACTGCTCTCACCCCATTCGATACCACGTATGCGACGGCTAATCCTGCTAATTTTGCAGCAGCCCATATCAGTACGCTGAGTCAGTGGTCCTCGCTAACTGCTGCCCAACAGACTGTGGCAGAAGGCGTGAACCTGATCAATTATCTGCGCGGCCAATATGGCTTTGAAGACCGCACCACCAATATTGCCGACAATCGGCTATATCGTTACCGCGAGGCCGTGTTGGGTGATCCGCTGGAGTCCCAACCTGCCTTTATCGGCAAGCCCGTCTTCAGCTATCCCTACCCTGGCTACAGTGACTTTATTACTGCGCAAGCCGGCCGGGCAGGAACCGTGTACATGGGCGCCAACGACGGCATGATGCACGCCTTCGCTTCAGACACCGGGATAGAGCGCTGGGCTTACGTGCCCAGCATGGTGATTCCCAATATGTGGAAGCTGGCGGATAAGAATTACGCCACCTTGCATACCAATTATGTCAACGGTAGCCCAATCACCACGGATATCTGCATAGCCAATTGCGCTGACAGCGCTACTGCTGTCTGGAGAACCATTCTGGTGGCCGGTCTGAACGGTGGCGGGCGCGGTTATTTTGCCCTGGACATCACAGTTCCGGGCGCACCAACCCTGTTATGGGAGTTCACACCAACCACCGGCAATGGGACAGTTAAGGATGATGGCGTCGGTTACGGTTTCGGACAGGCCGTCGTCACCAGGATGGTTGATGGCACATGGGTGGCACTGGTCACTTCCGGCTACAACAATATCAACCCGGGGGATGGCAAAGGGTATCTGTATGTACTCAATGCCAGCTACAGGCGCTTTGATCAGCAAGATAGGCACAGGCGTGGGCAATACCACTACGCCAAGCGGGCTGGCCAAGATCGCTGCCTGGAACAACGAGCCCGCAGGCAACGAGGCCGGTTATGTTTACGGCGGCGACCTGCTGGGGAACGTATGGCGTTTCGACATCAACAGTGCGGTGGCCGCCGTCATCGGTACTGGCGATGTCATGAATTTCGCCACGTTATTTTCGGATGCCGCCGGCAGCAACCCGCAGCCCATTACCACTACGCCTGTACTAGGCAAAATTGCCAACAAGCGTGTTGTATTCATCGGAACCGGCAAGTATTTGGAGACAGGTGACCTGACCACTACCCAGTTACAGACCCAGTACGCCATTAAGGATGATGATGCGACCACTACTCTGGTAAATCCTCGCAATACACTGGTGCAACAGACCTTGACCAATAATCCGGATGGCACGGCCACGCGTCTGACGTCGGGCAATGCGGTGAATTTCTACACAGGTCGCGGCTGGTATGTCGATTTTCCCGACAGTGGTGAGCGTGTAAATATCGACAGCAAACTGGTGGAGGGTACGCTCCTGGTTTCCACGATCGTCCCATCCAATACCGTCTGCTCTCCCGGCGGATACGGTTGGCTCAATTTCTTGAATTATCAAACCGGCGGGGCCGTTAATGAAGTAACCCATTTGGCCTCGTTAAAGTACGATGCACCCATCGTCGGTGTCAACGTTATCTACATACAAGGTGCAGCCAAGGTCGCTGTCGTAACATCCAGCAATCCAACTCCCGAGATAAATCCGCATGTGGGATTCTCCGGCTCGGCTGCCGGATTTACAGGAAAGCGGATGATATGGCGTGAGCTGATACAGTGATAGTGGGAAGTGCCACTAAAGAAAAAGCGACCCGAAGGTCGCTTTTTCGTTTGCTGCCTGACGCGGTGATTACTTCACGATCGCATTCAGTTCGCCCTTGATGTAACGCATTGCCATTGCATCCAGCGCGATCGGCTTGATCTTGCCGGCTTGGCCAGCGGAACCGAAGGCTTCGTAACGCGCCTTGCAGATCGCCTTCATCGCCTTGGTCGTTTCGGCCAAGAACTTGCGCGGGTCGAAGTCCTTGGGGTTTTGCGCCAGGTAGCGACGGGTCGCGCCGGTGGAAGCCATGCGCAGGTCGGTGTCGATGTTCACTTTGCGCACGCCGTGCTTGATGCCTTCAACGATTTCTTCAACCGGTACGCCGTAAGTCTGAGGCATTTGGCCGCCGAATTCGTTGATGATCTTCAGCCACTCTTGCGGCACGGAGGAAGAACCGTGCATCACCAGGTGTGTGTTGGGGATACGTGCGTGGATCTCCTTGATGCGGCTGATCGCCAGGGTGTCGCCTGTGGGCGGCTTGGTGAACTTGTACGCACCGTGGGAAGTGCCGATAGCGATCGCCAATGCGTCAACCTGGGTCAGCTTCACGAATTCAGCAGCTTCGTTCGGGTCGGTCAACAGTTGGTCGTGGCTCAGCACGCCTTCTGCGCCGTGGCCGTCTTCCTTCTCGCCGTGGCCGGATTCCAGAGAACCCAGACAGCCCAGTTCGCCTTCGACGGATACGCCGACAGCATGCGACATCTCAACCACGCTGCGCGTGACGTTCACGTTGTATTCGAAGCTGGAAGGTGTCTTGCCGTCGGTCATCAGCGAGCCGTCCATCATCACGCTGGAGAAGCCGGACTTGATGGCGTTGATACACACAGCCGGCGATGCGCCGTGGTCCTGGTGCATGACGACTGGAATGTGCGGGTACATCTCGACCGCGGCTTCGATCAAGTGACGCAGGAACGGCTCGCCTGCGTACTTACGTGCGCCGGCAGAACCTTGCATGATCACGGGGCTGTTGCATTCATCAGCCGCTTCCATGATCGCTTTCACTTGCTCCAGGTTGTTGACGTTGAACGCGGGCAAGCCATAGCTGTGCTCAGCCGCGTGGTCGAGAAGTTGACGTAAGGATACGAGTGCCATTTTTTTCTCCAGAAATATAATTACAAAAACATTTGCAGTTCAGTCTGCTTAACTCTTGTGGTGGTCGCCCACGCGCACGATCTTCATGGTGTTGGTGTGACCGGCTTTGCCCACGGCTTCGCCGACGGTCATCACGATCAAGTCGCCATCCTGTACCAAGCCCAGACGCACCAGCTCATCTTCTGCCTGGCGCAAGGTCACGGAATGATCCTTGGATTCGATCTTGAAAGCGATGGGGTGCACGCCGCTGAACAAGGTGACCTTGCTCAAGGTCGCATCCATCGGCGTCATCGCGAAGATCGGCGTGTTGGCATTGGTACGCGACATCCACAATGCGGTCGAACCGGATTGTGTCAGTGCGACGATGGCCTTCACCTTGAAATGCGACGCGGCATACAGCGCAGACATCGCGATGGACTGGTCGACGCGGGCGAACTTGTGGTGATCCACGCGACGGTCGGCCATGCTCTCTTCGGTTTCTTTTTCGGCGTTGACGCAGATGCGCGCCATCGACTCGATGGTCTCCACCGGGTAATCGCCCACGGCGGTCTCCGCCGACAGCATCACCGCATCGGTTCCATCCAACACGGCGTTCGCCACATCGGAAACCTCGGCACGCGTCGGGATCGGGTTGGTGATCATGGATTCCATCATCTGCGTGGCAGTGATGACTAGCTTGTTGCGGGCTCGCGCCATCCTGATCATCTTCTTCTGCAGACCGGGAACGGCGGCATCGCCGACTTCCACTGCCAGATCGCCGCGCGCCACCATGATGGCGTCGGACGCATCGATGATGTCGCCCAACACCGGTATGGCTTCAGCACGCTCGATCTTGGCTACCAGCAGGCTCTTGCCCCCGGCGGCGTGCATCAGTTCACGTGCCAGCTTCATGTCGTCGGGCGAACGCGGGAAAGACACGGCTAGGAAGTCAGCCTTGATCATCGCGGCAGTCTTGATGTCTTCCTTGTCCTTGTCGGTCAACGCGGGAGCGGTCAGCCCGCCGCCCTTGCGGTTGATGCCCTTGTTGTTGGACAGCACGCCGCCGCGCACCACGATGCAATGCACCTCGGTGCCTTTGACGCCAGTGACGTGAAATTCCAGCATGCCGTCGTTCAGCAACAAGACGGTGCCGACATCCACATCGTTAGGCAGCTCTTTGTAATCCAGCCCTACGCGTTGTTGGTTGCCCAAACCATCCAGTGACGCATCGAGAATGAATGCATCGCCCGGCTTCAGCACGATCTTGTCATTCTCGAACTTGCGCACGCGAATCTTCGGGCCTTGCAGGTCGGCGAGGATGCCGACCGTGCGTCCGGCAGCCTTGGCTGCGGCACGCACGATTTCGGCACGTTTCATATGGTCTTGCGCAGTGCCGTGCGAAAAGTTCATGCGCACAACATCCACTCCCGCGCGGATGATCGCTTCCAAGGATTTTTGGTCGTTGGTCGCCGGTCCCAGTGTTGCTACTATTTTTGTTCTACGCAGCATGAGAGTCCTAATTTAATTATTGCTTGGCACGTTGTTCCAGAATTTCCACGGCCGGCAAAGTCTTGCCTTCGAGGAATTCCAGGAATGCACCGCCTGCAGTGGAGATGTACGACACCTTGTCGTAGATGTCGTACTTCTGGATCGCCGCGATGGTGTCGCCGCCACCGGCCAGAGTGAATGCCTTGGTTTCGGCAATTGCCTTGGCGATGGTCTTGGTGCCTTCGCCGAACTGGTCGAATTCGAACACGCCGACCGGGCCGTTCCAAACCACGGTACCTGCCTTCATGATGATGTCGGCGAGTTCTTGTGCAGACTTGGGACCGATGTCGAAGATCATGTCGTCGTCTGCCACGTCGCCTGCATCCTTCAGCACAGCCGGTTCGTTGGCGTCGAATTTCTTGCCGACCACTACATCCACGGCGACGGGGATGGAGGCGCCGCGTGCCTGCATCTTGCTCATCAGTGCTTGTGCAGTAGGAACCAGGTCGTCTTCGCACAGCGACTTGCCGACATTCTTGCCGACAGCCTTGAGGAAGGTATTGGCGATACCGCCGCCGACCACCAGTTGTTCGCACTTCTCGGACAACGATTCCAGCACGGTCAGTTTGGTCGAAACCTTGGAACCGCCGACGATGGCAACCATCGGACGTGCCGGGCTGAGCAATGCCTTGGTCAAGGCTTCCAGTTCTTCGGTCAGCAAAATACCGGCGGCCGCAACAGGTGCGAACTTCGCCACGCCGTGAGTCGAAGCTTCGGCGCGGTGTGCAGTACCGAATGCATCCATCACGAACACGTCGCACAGAGCGGCGTATTTCTTCGACAGTTCTTCGGTGCTCTTCTTTTCGCCCTTGTTGAAGCGGCAGTTTTCCAGCAGCACCAGTTCGCCTTCGGCCACGTTGAAGCCGCCATCCATCCAGTCGCGGATCAGGCGTACGGGCTTGCCCAGCTTGTTGGCGATGGTGTCAGCTACTGGCTTGAGCGAGTTCTCTTCGGAAAACACGCCTTCTTCAGGGCGTCCCAAATGGGAAGTCACCATCACTTTTGCACCCGCTTGCAGCGCGAAGTTGATGGTGGCCATGGATGCGGTGATGCGCGCATCGGAGGTGACTTTGCCGTCTTTGACAGGCACGTTGAGGTCGGAGCGGATCAGGACGCGCTTACCTTTGAGCGCCAGATCGGTCATTTTGATAACGGACATGATTTTTTCCTTTGTTACAGACTTAAAGCTAAAAGGGCTGGCACACGCCAGCCCTTTATCGGAACGAATTACTTGGCGATGTGACGGACCAAACGCATCAGGTTACAGGTGTAACCGTACTCGTTGTCGTACCAGGCCACGACCTTGACGAAGGTCGGATCCAGCGCGATGCCGGCATCCGCATCGAAAATCGACGGATTGACACAACCGCGGAAATCGGTGGAAACCACCTTGTCGTTGGTGTAACCCAGCACGCCCTTGAGCGGACCGTTCTCGGACGCAGCCTTCATCGCTTTGCAGATGTCATCGTAGGTCGCTTCTTTGTTCAGCTCGACTGTCAGGTCGACCACGGACACGTCGGAGGTCGGTACGCGGAATGCCATACCGGTCAGCTTCTTGTTCAGAGCGGGAATCACCACGCCCACTGCCTTGGCTGCGCCAGTGGAGGAGGGGATGATGTTTTCCAGGATGCCGCGGCCGCCGCGCCAATCTTTGTTGGACGGACCGTCAACGGTCTTCTGTGTAGCAGTCGCTGCGTGCACCGTGGTCATCAGGCCGCGCTTGATGCCGAAGGTGTCATTCAGCACTTTGGCCACGGGTGCCAAAGCATTGGTGGTGCAGGATGCTGCGGAAACGATCTTCTCACCCTTGTAGGTGTCGTGGTTCACACCGTACACGAACATCGGAGTTGTGTCCTTGCAAGGAGCAGACATTACCACCTTCTTGGCGCCTGCAGCGATGTGCTTCTGGCAGCTCGCGTCATCCAGGAAGAAGCCGGTACATTCGATCACGATGTCCGCGCCCACTTCGTTCCACTTCAGGTTTGCGGGATCTTTTTCTGCGGTCAGGCGGATAGTCTTGCCGTTCACCACCAGATTGGTGCCGCTGACGGACACGTCACCGTTGAAGCGGCCATGCACGGAGTCGTGCTTCAGCATGTACGCCAGATAGTCCGGCTCCAGCAGGTCGTTGATGGCGACGACTTCGATTTCAGGAAAATCTTTAGTCGCTGCGCGGAATACCATGCGGCCGATACGGCCGAAGCCATTGATACCAACTTTGATTGCCATGTTTACTCTCCCGATTACTAATTAAAAATCTTTGAATGCTCTGACTGTCTTTCCCACATTTTTTCGCCGGAGCCATGCTTCATGGCTCCGCCGCAATGTGGTTGCGTCTTAGCGCTTAGCCAATCACTTTCTTCACTGTGTTGACGACGTTTTCCACGGTGAAGCCAAAATGCTTGAACAGTTCAGGTGCCGGTGCGGATTCGCCGAAGCAATCCATACCGATCACGGCGCCTTCCAGGCCAACATATTTGTACCAAAGTCCGGTCACGCCCGCTTCAACGGCCACTCGCTTGATACCCTTGGGCAACACGCTGTCCTTATAGGCCTGGTCTTGACGGTCGAACACATTGGTCGACGGCATGGACACCACGCGCACGTTGACACCTTCGGCAGCCAATGCGGCTTGCGCCTTCATTGCCAGATCGACTTCGGAGCCGGTAGCGATGATGACCGCTTGTGGCTTGCCGCCCGCAGCTTCGGACAATACATAGCCACCCTTGCGGATGTTCTCGATCTGCTTCGCATCGCGCTTCTGGAACTGCAGGTTCTGACGGCTGAAGATCAGCGATGCGGGGCCAGTCTTGCGCTCGACCGCGCACACCCAGGACACCATGGATTCCACGGTGTCGCACGGACGCCATGTGTCCATGTTGGGGATGTAACGCAGTGTAGTGGTTTGTTCCACAGGCTGGTGGGTCGGACCGTCTTCTCCCAGACCGATGGAGTCGTGGGTGAACACATAGATCACGCGCTGTTTCATCAAAGCCGACATGCGCAATGCGTTGCGGGCATATTCCGAGAACATCAGGAAGGTGCCGCCGAACGGCAGCAGGCCGCCGTGCAGGGACATACCGTTCATGATGTGCGACATGCCGAATTCGCGCACGCCGTAGCTGATGTAGTTGCCGGGCTTCTTGCCGGAGACGTGGTGTGCACCTGTCCAGTTGGTCAGGTTGGAACCGGTCAGGTCGGCGGAACCGCCCAAGAACTCGGGCAGTGCGGGCTGCAATGCGTTGATCGCGTTTTGCGATGCCTTGCGGGTGGCGATGGTCTCGCCCTTCTCGTTGACTGCAGCGATGGCCTTGGCTGCATGATCCGCCCAGTTGGCTGGCAGGTCACCGTCCATGCGGCGCTCGAACTCGGCGGCTTCTTTCGGGAAAGCCTTCTTGTATTCGGCGAACTTGTTGTCCCACAACTTTTCCAGACCTGCGCCCTTGGTACGCGCATCCCATGCCGCATAAACATGTGCAGGAATCTCGAACGGAGGATATTTCCAGCCGATGTGCTCGCGCGTTGCGGCGACTTCGGCATCACCCAGTGCTGCACCGTGCACGTCGTGCGTGCCTGCCTTGGCGGGAGAGCCGGCGCCGATAATTGTCTTGCAGCAGATCAGCGAGGGCTTGTCGGTTACTTTCTTGGCTTCTTCGATCGCGGCGTTGATCGCTTCCGGATCGTGGCCTTGAACGTCGCGCACCACGTGCCAGCCGTAAGCTTCAAAACGCTTCGCTGTGTCGTCGGTGTACCAGCCGTCGATATGGCCGTCGATGGAGATGTTGTTGTCGTCCCAGAATGCGGTCAGCTTGCCCAAGCCCCAAGTTCCGGCCAAGGCACAGGCTTCGTGCGAGATGCCTTCCATCATGCAGCCGTCGCCCATGAAGACCCACGTGCGGTGATCGACGATCTCGTGGCCGGGCTTATTGAATTCGTTGGCCAGCAGCTTTTCCGCCATCGCCATACCGACGGCGTTGGTGATGCCCTGACCCAGCGGACCGGTCGTGGTCTCGACACCGACGGTATAACCGTATTCAGGGTGACCCGGTGTCTTGGAGTGCATCTGACGGAAGCGCTTCAGCTCTTCGATCGGAAGATCGTAGCCAGACAGGTGCAGCAGGGCATACACCAGCATGGATCCGTGGCCGTTGGACTGCACAAAGCGGTCGCGGTCTGCCCATTTCGGATTGGCCGGGTTATGGCGCAGGTGGTGGTTCCACAGCACTTCGGCGATTTCTGCCATACCCATCGGGGCGCCGGGGTGACCGGAGTTCGCCTTTTGCACAGCATCCACTGCCAGCATGCGAATCGCGCCGGTGATGTCATTGAATTTTGGGGGTGTTACGTTACGTGCCGCAGCCATTTTCCTGCCTCCTGAAAAACTTCCCTAATCGGATAACTGATTTATTTTGCAACGAAAGGCGACGATTATGCCTTAACGGCTCGCCGTTGAGCAACAACGGCAAGTCCGTGGATATATGCGCGACTTGCTTATTGATTGTCCCCTGAGCCCTTTTTAATGGGTTTTATCCCCAATTGTTTTAATTTTCGATACAGATGCGTGCGTTCTATGCCTGCCTTCTCGGCGATGCGCGATATGTTTCCGTTCTCTTTTTCCATTTGATAGTTGAAGTACAGGCTATCGAAATGTTCGCGCGCTTCCCGCAGCGGCAAATCTAACTGCAACGCAACGTGGGTGCAACTTTCGTTGCTAAGCTCTTCCGTCGGTTGCTCCGATCTTGGGGGCGCCATGCTTGGAACACCCTGCTGGATCGCCTTGGCCACCGTTGCCAGCAATTTTTGCAGGGCGATAGGCTTCTCTAAAAAATCCGATGCGCCAATGCGCATGGCCTCCATCGCGGTCTCGATCGTGCCATGCCCGGACATCATGATTACCGGCATGGTCAACTGTTCTTGGGAGACCCATTCTTTGAGCAGCGTCAGCCCATCTGTCTCCGGCATCCAGATGTCCAGCAGCACCAGGTCAGGGGTTTGTTGATTGCGGAAACTGCGTGCCTGCTCTGCGTTTTCCGCCAAGTGTATGCGGTAGCCCTCGTCGAACAAGATTTCCGAGAGCAGCTCGCGTATGCCCATTTCGTCGTCAACTACCAGAATGTTTTTTGTCGCCATCACTTCACCTCTGTTTCATGCGCCACCAAAGGCAGGATCACGTTCACGCATGTCCCTCCTGCTTGCTGACTTTCTATGCCGATCTTCCCGCCATGCTCTTCCACGATCTTTTTCACGATAGCCAAGCCCAGCCCGGTTCCTTTTTGTTTGGTCGTCATATACGGCTCGAACAGCCGTCCCAACATCTGTTCTGGAATACCGCTGCCGTTGTCGCGCACCATCAATTTCAGCGAACCGTCCGCCGTATTTTCCGTGGCGAGGATGATCTGCGGATGCTCTGTTTGTTGCAGGGCATCGTGTGCGTTCTGCAACAGGTTGTGGATCACCTGACGCAGGCGGGTCGCATCACCGTTCAGCCAAGTCCGCTCTGCGCCAAGCAGCAAGGTGATCGGGCTGCTGTTGGCTTCGTACAGTCCCATCACCTCGTTCAACAATTGATGCATATCGAGGGGAACCATGCGTGTGGCTGGTGCGCGTGCATAATTGGCAAACTCGGTCACCATGTTTTTCATTGCTGCGACCTGGCTGACGATGGTCTGTATGGCACGTTGCAGCAGTTGTGCGTCCTGGTCGTCCAGCTTGACCAGGAGCTTGTGTTGCAGACGCTCCGCCGAAAGCTGTATCGGTGTGAGCGGGTTCTTGACCTCGTGCGCAAGGCGGCGGGCCACTTCGCCCCACGCCGCTTGGCGCTCAGCCTGCAACAAATGGGTGATATCGTCGAACACCACCACATAACCGCTGTCCTCAGCGGTAGAAAGTCGCGTGCCCCGTATCAGCAACATCTGATCGCCATTCTTGCTCATGCGTTCCACCTGCCGCTGCCACTCGCTTTGCGTGTTTTCGCCAAAGCCCTGCATCACCGACTCGACAAATGAGCGCAGCAAAGGATGCTCTTTCGCAATCTCGGGCGGCGTCTTGCCAATCATTTCTTGCAAAGGGACATCCAGAATCTGGTTCGCACTGGGATTGGACGAGCGTAGCCGATGCTGCTCATCGACCACCAACACGCCGGAAGACAAGTGCGCCAGCACGCTTTCCAGAAAGACCTTGGCGTTCTCCACCTGGAGCTGTTGCTGTTCGCCCAACCTTTTTGCATCCGCAAGGTATGTTGTCATCTGATTGAACAAGCCGGTCAGCGCGCCCAGTTCGTCATGTCCCTGCACCGGGTAATTGCCAGTGAAATCCCCTTGCGCCACCGCGCGCGTTCCTGCCGCCAACGCTGCCAACGGTGCGCTGAGCTGCTCACTCAGATAGAACGCCGCAGAACCGACACTCAACAGCACGATCAACAATGATAAAGTCAGCGTGATGCCATACAGCCTTTTCAGTCCGAGCCGCGACAGCGACAACTCCTGGTAGTCGCGATATACCGCCTGTACAGTCTCGGCATCGTTGGCCAGTTGCTTTGGCACCAACTGTACAAATTGCAATATGCGCGGTTCATCCGTCCATTGCGCTGACCGTAGCGGAATCAATACGCGCAGTATCAAACGCCCATCCGGCAGAATATCGATCAGGTTGTATTTCCCTTGCTGTCGGGCTTGCCGGAGTGCCTCGCCTGTTGGTATTTCCGGCCATGCCCGTTCTTTGCCCCCAGCGAATGCCAGCACTTTGCTATTGCGCCCGAATATAGCGGCATTCTGTGTTCCGCCTTCTTCAACCAGCCGCGCCAGCGTCGTGTTATGTCGTGCCGGCTCTTGTTCTTCCAATATCAAAGCAACGAACTGGGCTTTCTTGCTGAGCTCTTCCAGGCCGTTTTCCAAGGCACTGCGTCCCAGGTTCAATCCGCCCTCCAGCGCCTTTTCCACACGCACATCGAACCAGGATTCAATGCTCTTGCCGAGAAACTGCACCGACACCGCATACACCAGCAAGCCGGGCATGATCGCAATCAATGAAAAGATCTTGACCAGCCTAAGCGTCAGCTTCGCGCCGTACACCTGTTGTTTGAGTTTGGTACGTAGTTGCCATATCTGCGAGGCGACCAACCCGGCCAAACCCAGCGCCAATCCGCCCGTCATCACCAGCAACACGTAATAGTTATGCGAGAACAGATCGGTGTTGGCGCTGGCACTGGATAGCAGGTACAGCAATGCTGCCCCGATCATGCCGCTGACGATGACCAGATACTTCATGGTTGCGCCTCTGTCCCGGTACCCGTCAGTTGGATTTCCCAACGATACGGCTCGGATTCCAGATTCCAATCCTCATTGGTCAGCGCGTTCACTTGCATGGGCTTGGGTAGCTGTGTCACATCCAACCTCATTCGGGCAAAGGCCGAGCAACACTCGCTCCCTTTTTTCAGCAATCGCGTGAAATACCCACCGCCTTTTTTATCCAGCAAAGCCACGGGGACAGGAGACGCAGTTTGGTGCCCAAGCACAAGCAGTGCGTCTTTCAATTCGTGGAAACTCTGGAACAGTGAGCCGCGCGTGATGCGGTATTGCTGGGTCAGCGCATTGAATGAAAGTTTGGTGACTTGCTCGTCGCGCGCAACGTCGGTATTCAGCCAGTACCAGCGCGAGCGGTTGATGGCCAGTTCGCTGACGAAGTACAGCGTGACGCCTCGCTTCAGCGCAGTCTCTACCGGCAGTGACAAATGGATGTCGAAATCGGCAGACAGTTGATAACCGTCTTCCGTCAGACGTGCTTCTGCTTTGCTAACGACGATACCGTCCGCGATGGCAATAGATGCAAATAGCCAAAGACCGATCGCGCAGAGCGACCGCTTTGGCCAATCAAGCTTGTTTGTGCAGCAACGCATAGAAGAACCCGTCGTGCTCGTCGTTCGGCAGCAGCTGCCCTTGTATCATGTCTGGCACTGACTTTATGGCTATCTCCGATGCCTCCGGGTGACGAGCCAGGAACGCGGAAATCACCTGCCGGTTTTCGCGCCCGAAGATGGAGCAGGTCGCATAGAGCAATTTACCATCTCTCGCCAGCAGCGACCACAACGCTTCCAGGATCTGTTCCTGTTGCACAGCGAAACTTTCGATGTCTTCCGGCCTACGCAACCATTTGATATCAGGATGTCGGCGCACCACGCCCGAGGCAGAACAAGGCACGTCGGCCAAAATACGCTGGAACGGTTTGCCATCCCACCAATCACCCGGTGTAGCAGCATCGCCGCAGACCACTTGCGCACTCAGTCGAAGACGTTGCAGATTCTCACGCACCCGCCGCAAGCGTTCTTCATCCTTGTCCATCGTTACCAGTTCGATATTTGCCGATTCCAGCAAATGTGCAGTCTTGCCTCCGGGTGCGGCGCAAGCATCCAACACCCGCATGCCATCGTGTACATCCAACAAATTCGCCGCGTATTGTGCCCCTGCATCCTGTACCGAAACCCAGCCCTCGGCAAATTTTGGCAGCCGTTCCACCGCTTGGGGTCGTTCTAATATCAAGGCCTCCGGCGCGACCACCCGCGCAACAATCTCTTGCTCCGCCAGCATTGTCTGATATTCCGTCGCGGTGACATGCCGGATATTGACCCGCAAGGTCATCGGCGGGTGTTGATTTCCTGCTTCCAGAATCGTGGCCGTCTGCTCAGCGTACTGCGCCCTTATCGCATCTATCCACCATTGCTGATATGCATAGCGGCTCACTTCGTTCTGGTCTGCTGCCTCTAGCAACTCGGGCTGTCGGCGCAGGAAGTTGCGCAGCACGGCATTCACCAATCCGCTGGCCGCGGGATTGACGTTCTTTGTCGCGCGTACAGCCTGATCGACGATGGCATGCTGTCCTGCCTTGGTGTGTTGCAGCTGATACAACGCGACCAGCAACAGGCAGCGTAGCGGCGATTCCTGCACGCGGCGCTGTAGCAGGCTATCCAGCATGAATGCAAGCCGTGCGTAGTAGCGCAAGGTCCCATAGCAAAGGTCTTGCAGTGCGCCACGTTCCTGCGCGTTGAGATTGGACTGCCTGCGCAGCGTTTCGCTGAGCACCTGCGTGAGGTTGCGGCCGTCGCGCACGACCTTGCTTACGGCTTTGGCTGCTTCGAGTTGGATGCGTTGCATGGTCAGTGTGTATTAAAACTATCGCCGACCTTGATGGGAAAACCCTGTATGAATTGCGCAACAGGCAGCGGCTTGCCACCCGGCTTCTGCAATATTTCCAGCGCCAGCGCACCTTTGCCGCAAACAACAACTATCTGTTCCTTGTTTACCGCGATGACGGTGCCGGCTGTTGTGCCTTTTCCTTCGCCAACCTTGGCGCGCAAGATCTTGATCGGCGTCTCGCCAAATAATCCATGCGCGACTGGAAATGGATAATACCCGCGCACGGCACGTTCCAGTTGAATGGCATCTTGATTCCAATTGAGTTGCGCCTCACTTTTACTTAACTTGGCTGCATACGTGGCAAATTGTGCTTCTTGCCGCTCTGGGTGCAACTCCCCTTGTTCCAGTTTATGCAGCGCCTCAACGATGGCTTCGGCCCCCAGTTGGGCAAGGTTATCGTGCAATGTCTGTGCATTGTCCTCAGGTGTGATGGCGCATGTTTTCTTTAGCAGCATGTCTCCCGTGTCCAGGCCTTCGTCCATCTGCATGATGGTGATACCAGTCTGTGCATCGCCAGCCAGGATCGCGCGTTGTATCGGCGCCGCACCACGCCAGCGCGGTAGCAGAGAAGCATGTATGTTCAGGCAACCGAGGCGCGGCAGCTGTAACACCGCTTTGGGCAAGATTAACCCGTAAGCCGCTACGACCATCACATCCGCTTCGAGCGCGGCGACGGCCTGTTGTGCCTCTTCAGTTTTCAGGCTCAACGGTTGCAATATCGGCAAACCATGTTGCAAAGCAAGTTGCTTGACCGGGCTTGCGGTAAGCTGCATGCCGCGTCCCGAAGGCCGGTCCGGCTGAGTTAACACCGCGACGATCTGATGCTCTTCAAGCAACGCGGCCAGCGCGCTGGCCGCAAAATGGGGGGTACCTGCAAAAATGATCTTCACAAATCTGATCTTAGAGTGTCTCGCGCCGTTGCTTTTTCAGCTTGGCGAGGATACGAGTTTGTTTAAGGTGCGACAGATACTCTACAAATACCTTGCCGTGTAAATGATCTATTTCGTGTTGGATACACACTGCCAGCAACCCCTCTGCCTCCAGCGTGAACTGTTTGCCGTGCTCGTCCATTGCACTTACGGTCACGCGATTAGCGCGGGTCACCTTTTCGTAAATGCCAGGAACCGATAGGCATCCTTCCTCATGTTCTGTGTCGCCCTCGCATGCCCGCAACTCGGGGTTGATGAGCACTTTCAAGTCATCATGTGTCTCCGACACGTCGATCACTATTAGCTGGATATGTTTGTCCACCTGGGTTGCAGCCAAACCGACCCCGGGGGCGGCATACATGGTTTCAGCCATGTTCCGAACCAGCTTGCGGATCGAATCATCGATCAGCTCGACCTTCTTGGCGACCTTATGTAGCCGCTCATCGGGATATTGCAGAATAGGGAGAATTGCCATAAATGCTTGCCAACTTAAGAGACTAGATGCAGAATTTAAACCGCCGTGCAAACATCACACTGCACTTTCCTTACTTTGCTGGGGTTTTCCATGCGCAAGATTATATCGCTGATTTGTCTCCTGCTGCCTATGCTCGCTTTTGCCGATGAGCTGCAACTGAAGGAGGATGCGCCCGACCGCTATGTTGTAGTTAAAGGCGATACGCTGTGGGATATCTCCGCCAAATTTTTCAAAGACCCGTGGAAATGGGCCCAAATCTGGGGCTACAACAAGGACACTATCAAAGATCCGCATTGGATCTATCCCGGCAATGTTGTCTATTTAGATCACAACACCAATACACTCAAAGTCGGTGAATCTGGCACAGCTGCCGCCCCTAGTACTGTGGCTGGTGCTGAGTCAACTGCCATACCGGAGGTAGGCGATACCTCCTCTGCGGCCGCCGGTGCTGTCAAGCTCTCGCCCAAGGCTCACGAGCTTGAAAGTAGCCACGAGGTCATCCCTGTCATTTCGTTAAAAACCATCGGTCCCTTCCTGCGCCGTCCGTTAGTATTTGAAGACTCCGAGGTGGACAAAGCTCCAAAGCTGGTTGGAACTTATGAGCATCGCGAACTTCTGTCGGCAGACGATGTTGCCTATGTTCAAGGCTTGCCTAATGATCATGGTGAACGCTGGCAAATCTATCGCCCTTCCGTCACCTTCATCGACCCAGATACTAAAGAAATGCTAGGGCATGAAGTGGTTTATCTGGGTGATGCTGTCGTTGAAGAATTCGCCGATATCAGCACACTTCGAATCACCAAGTCTGTTTTGGAGATTCACAAGGGCGATTACTTCGCTCAGGCGACCACGGGATTTTCCAGTAACTACTTGCCGCACGCGCCCTCGCACGAAATCAATGCTCGTGTCATCTCCATCTATGGCGGTGTAGGAACAGCCGGAGCCGGTCAAAATTCCGTTGTCACGCTCAACAAAGGAAAACGGGATGGCTTGGAAGATGGGCACGTTTTAGCCCTCTATGAGAAGGGCGGCGTAGAACGGACGCCTTTTTACCAACGTAATATACAGTTGCCAGACGTGCGCTATGGTTTGCTGTTCGTCTTCCGCGTCTTTGATAAAGTCTCCTATGCGCTGGTGATGGAAACCAAGTTGCCGGTAAAAGTTTTGGATCGCGCAAGCACTCCCAAATAATGTCTCTGGACGCTTCGCTCGCGTCCTGGCTCAAGCTGAGCCAGATTTCCGGCCTAGGCAACGAAGGCTTGCGGCAGTTGCTGCAAGCCTTCGGTTCTCCCGATGCAGTGCTGCAAGCCTCTGTTTCCTCTCTTTCCCAATTCATTAAACCTCTGCCACATGCCCCATCGAAAGAAATTACTGCTCGTGTCATTTCCATCTATGGCGGTGTAGGAACAGCCGGAGCCGGTCAAAATTCCGTTGTCACTCTCAACAAAGGAAAACGGGATGGTTTGGAAGATGGGCACGTTTTAGCGCTCTACGAGAAAGGCGGCGTAGAAAGGACCCCTTTTTACCAGCGTAATATTCAGCTGCCAGACGTCCGCTATGGTTTGCTATTCGTCTTCCGCGTCTTTGATAAAGTCTCCTATGCGCTGGTGATGGAAACCAAGTTGCCAGTAAAAGTTTTGGATCGCGCAAGTACTCCAAAATAATGCCTCTGGACGCTTCGCTCGCGTCTTGGCTCAAGCTGAGCCAGATTTCCGGCTTGGGCAACGAAGGCTTGCGGCGGTTGCTGCAAGCCTTCGGTTCTCCCGATGCAGTTCTGCAAGCCTCCGTTTCCTCCTTTCTCAATTCGTTAAACCCGCTGTAGCACAGACCATAGTACAGGGTATTGATGAGGAGACGCTCGCACCCGTTGCCGCTTGGTTGGAAGACCCGCTGAATCACATCTTTTCAATCGCCGATCCCGAATATCCTCAATCTTTGCTTAACACGTCAGATCCACCTTTGTTGTTGTATGTTAAAGGCCGCGTCGATCTGTTGAATGCACAGTCGCTTGCTGTAGTTGGCAGCCGCAATGCGTCGGCGCAGGGGCTGCGCAATGCTGAAGCTTTCGCCAAATCCACCTCCGACTCTGGGCTGTGTGTCGTCAGCGGCATGGCACATGGTGTTGATGCGGCAGCTCATCATGGTGGTTTGCAAGGTACCGGTTCCAGTGTCGCTGTCGTTGGTACCGGACTGGATAAAGTTTACCCTGCAGCCAATCGCGAGCTGGCGCATCGTCTGGCTCAAGACGGAACCATCATCTCCGAATTTCCGCTCGGCACGCCGCCATTGGCCGCCAATTTCCCGCGCCGCAATCGCATCATCAGCGGCTTAAGCCTGGGCTGTCTCGTGGTTGAAGCTTCATTGCAAAGCGGTTCACTCATCACTGCCCGCATGGCGCTGGAACAAGGTCGCGAGGTCTTCGCCATTCCCGGTTCTATCCATTCGCCGCAATCCAAAGGTTGTCATGCGCTGATCAAGCAAGGTGCTAAATTAGTGGAAACGGCACAGGACATTCTTGAAGAGCTTGGTTATCGCAGTGTCGCCGCCGCCCCAATCACCTCCATCGAGCACCCGTTATTCGCCCATCTCGGCTTCGATCCGCTCGATGTTGAGACCCTCGCACAACGCAGTAGCTTGACGATAGGCGAGCTATCCGCCATCCTGTTGCAACTGGAGTTAGATGGCCTGATTGCGACTTTACCCGGCGGCCTCTACCAACGCATCGTATAAAACTACAATATTTTTCTCATGTTCGACATTTTGCTGTTCCTCTTTGAAAGTTATTTTGACGCCGGCAGCTACCCCGATCCCGATCGCCTCACGGTGAAGCTAAGCGCGGCGGGCTTCGAAGAAGACGATATCCAGCAAGCGCTGGTTTGGTTGTCCGGCTTGCAGCAACTTAACCGGTGCCGATTACCCGGACAGCATCAATCAGAGCGGTTTGCGCTGCTATTCCGATTTTGAATTGCAGCGCATCAGCGAAGAAGGGCTGCGCTTCATTTCTTTCTGGGAACAAAGCAAATACATCACCCCCGTAGAGCGCGAAATGATCATTGACCGCGTTATTGCACTCGACCGCGAAAACCTGCCGCTGGAGCGGGTCAAACTCATCGCATTGATGGTGCTGTGGAAACAACATGAAGACCTCGATCCGATGTTGATCGAAGATTTGCTCACGCCGTCAGACTCGGCGCAATTACACTAAAATATGGCAACCAACCTTCTCATTGTCGAATCCCCGGCCAAAGCCAAGACCCTGAAGAAATATTTGGGCAAGGATTTTGAGGTCCTCGCTTCCTATGGTCACGTGCGCGACCTGATCCCCAAGACAGGCGCGGTCGACCCTGACGACAACTTCGCGATGAAGTACGAGACCATCGCTCGCAACAGCAAACATGTCGATGCCATCGCGAAAGCCGCGGCCGAAGCCGACCACATCTTTCTCGCTCCCGACCCGGACAGGGAAGGGGAGGCTATCGCTTGGCATATCTCAGAGCTGTTGAAAGGTAAGCGCGCACTTAAAGGGAAAATCCATGCAACGCGTGGTGTTCTATGAGATTACCCAGTCTGCGGTCAAGGAAGCGGTCGCACATCCGCGTGAGATTTCCATCCCCTTGGTGAACGCGCAGCAGGCGCGCCGTGCCCTGGATTACCTAGTCGGCTTCAATCTGTCGCCGCTGTTATGGCGGAAAATCCGCCCCGGCCTTTCTGCCGGCCGTGTGCAGAGCCCGGCACTGCGCCTGATCGTCGAACGCGAACTGGAAATCGAGAAATTCAAGAGCCAGGAATACTGGTCGGTGCATCTGGACAGCCAGAAGAACAGCATCCCATTCAAGGCCAAGCTGTTCCAGTTCCAGGGCAAGAAGCTGGAACAACTCAGCATCGGCAGCCAGGCCGAATACGATGCCATCCACGCCAAGCTGGCCGACGCCAAGCTGCCGCCGAAAGTGGTGCGCGTGGAAAAGAAGGGCAAGCAGCGCAGCCCCGCCGCGCCGTTCACCACGTCCACCCTGCAACAGGAAGCCGTGCGCAAGCTGGGCATGACCTCCGACCGCACCATGCGCACCGCGCAGTCGTTGTACGAAGGTGTGGACATCGGCGGCCAGACCATCGGTCTGATCACCTACATGCGTACCGACTCGGTGAACCTGGCCAACGAAGCCGTGGCCGAGATCCGCGAATACATCGGGGACAATTTCGCAGCCGAATACCTGCCGGCCAAGCAGCCCGTCTACAAGAGCAAAGCCAAGAACGCGCAGGAAGCGCACGAAGCGATCCGCCCGACCTCCATCCTGCGCACGCCGGACAGCCTGCGCGACCACCTCAACATCGACCAGATGCGTCTGTACGAGATGATCTGGAAGCGCACGCTCGCCTCGCAGATGTCGCCCGCGCGTTTCGACACGGTCAGCGTCGACATCCGCCTCTGCAGCGACGACACCCTGTTCCGCGCCAGCGGCCAGACCCTGGTGTTCCCCGGCTTCATCGGCGTGTACATGGAAGACGTGGACGACGCCGAAGAAGAAGACAGCGCCAAGTTGCCGCCGCTGGTCGAAGGCGATGTATTGCCCGTGGACAAACTCTACGGCGAACAACACTTCACCCAGCCGCCGCCGCGTTTCTCCGAAGCCAGCCTGGTGAAGGCGCTGGAAGAGTACGGCATCGGCCGTCCCTCCACTTACGCCACCATCATCTCCACGCTGCAAGCGCGCGAATATGCCACGCTCGACAAGAAACGCTTCATGCCCACCGACGTCGGTCGCGTGGTCATCAAGTTCCTCAACGAGCACTTCACGCGCTACGTGGACTACGGTTTCACGGCGAACCTCGAAGACGAGCTGGACGACATCTCCGAAGGCAAGCGCGACTGGATACCCGTGCTGGACGAGTTCTGGAAAGGCTTCAACAAACTCATCGGCGAGAAGAAGGACGTCGACCGCCCCGGCACCGAGATCCTGGAAGAAGCCATGCCCGAAATGCGGCAAGCCATTGTCCAAGCGTCTCGGCAAGCGCGGCAGCTTCATCGGCTGCACCGGCTATCCCGAGTGCGACTACACGCGCAGTCTCGGCGGCGAAGAAGATGCGGGCGAGGCGCGCAAGGAACTGGGCAGCCATCCCGACACCAACCAGATCGTGCTGCTGTTGCGCGGACCTTATGGTCCCTACGTGCAACTCGGCGAAGTGGAAGAGGGCGCCAAGACCAAACCCAAGCGCGTTTCCTGGCCGAAGGAACTGCCGCTGGAGAACGCCGATCTCGGCTCGGCGCTAAAGCTGCTCTCGCTTCCACGAGAAGTCGGCGCTCACCCAGAGACGGGCAAGAAGGTCATCGTCAACATCGGCCGCTTCGGTCCCTACATCGGCCATGACGGCAAGTTCAAGTCCATCCCGCGCACCGACAGCATCTTCGACATCGGCCTGGATCGCGCCGTGGAACTGCTGGCGCAAGCCAAGCACTGGCGGCGCCACCGTGCTGCGCACGCTGGGCGAACACCCGGACGACAAGGCGCCCATCGAGGTATGCAGCGGCCGCTACGGCCCCTACGTGCGCCACGGCAAGGTCAATGCCACCCTGCCCAAGGACGTGACGCCGGAAGCGGTGACGCTGGAAGAAGCGCTGGAGATGATCGCCGCCAAGGCAGCGAAGGGCGGCACCGGCAAGGCCAAGACCGCGAAGAAACCGGCAGCAAAGAAAGCCACGGCCAAGAAGACCACCAAGGAAAAAGCGGAAGCCAAACCCAAGGCGACGGTGAAGAAAGCGACGGCGAAAACTGCGGCAGAAAAACCGGCGGTCAAGAAAACCACCAAGACTGCGACGACCAAGGCCAAGACGACGACAGCGAAAACAGCCACCAAGAAAGTCGCCGCCAAACCTGCCGCAAAGAAACCGGCAGCCAAGAAGACCACCAAGAAATAAGGCCTGGGATTTTCTGTCCCAGGCCTTACCCCTTACCGACATCCTGAAAACCGTTTATAGCGCGTTTTGAGCGGCCTGCGCTGGAAGCCCGCGTGGTTATTGGTCATACGAAATTCGGCGTGATCAGATCGTATCAAATTGTAATGCAATTCGTTTTAGCAATCTAGCTTCGAAGCCCCTTTCGGGCGGTCGCGGTATTGCTAGCTAAAAATCAGCATGAACAGAACATGAAAGATACTGCACGCACATTGCTTGTAGCTGAGCTTTAGCTTAAGAGACAGCTCATACATGACAGATTATCCCATGAACAGCGTTCTCATGACGTCGCTGCGAACGCACAAGATGTGCCGGGCTTCGGTAGTTACGAGAGCCAAGGCGAAGTAATCCGTGTTGGATCTTGGCCACCTGACGACACGGTATGCTTCCGCACCGGGGATTACTTTCCAGTCGTCGAGAAGTATGTTCCCTCGGCAGATATAGTTCCCAAATCTATTTTTGGCTACACATCCAGATTCTTCACACCCAGCGCATTCTGCTCAATGAACGCGCGGCGCGGCTCGACCACATCGCCCATCAGCGTGGTGAATATCTCGTCGGCGCCGATGGCATCCTCGATGCGCACGCGCAGCAGGATGCGGTTCTTCACGTCCATGGTGGTTTCCCACAGCTGCTCGGGGTTCATCTCGCCCAGGCCTTTGTAGCGCTGGATGCTGACGCCCTTCTTGGCGTCTTCCAGCAGCCATTCGATGGCCTGCTTGAAGCTGGTCACGCCGCGCTTCTGTTCGCCGCGCATGGCGTAGGCGGTGGGCGAGATCAGGCCGTTCAGCGCATCGGCGGTCTGACGGATCTGCACGTAGTCGCCGCTCTCGCAGGAATTCCTGGTCCAGGTAGCTGACGCGAGTAGTTGCCGTGGAAGATCTTTTCCAGACGCAGGCGCAGGTCGCCGTTTTCGTCCTTCTCGACCATCGGCCTTGATGACGCCGCCGCAGGCATCCTGCAGCAGCTTGGCGCTCTTCTGCGCCTGTGCTTCGTCGTGCCAGCGACAGGGCGGGCAGGACGAGCAGGGCGTGGCTGGCCTCGGGCGCGATGAAGTGCGACAGGCGGTCGATCACGGCTTCGGCGAGGAAGTATTGCTTGGCGATCTCGTCCAGCGCTTCGCCCTGGATCGGGGCGGCATCGGCGCAGGGTAGAACGAGGCGTCCTTCAGCGCGGAGCCGAGCATGTAGTTCTTCAGCTCGTGCTCGTCCTTGAGATAGCGCTCGTCGCGGCCTTGCTTGATCTTGTACAGCGGCGGCTGCGCGATGTAGATGTGGCCGCGCTCGACCAGCTCCGGCATCTGGCGGTAGAAGAAGGTGAGCAGCAGGGTGCGGATGTGCGCGCCGTCCACGTCCGCGTCGGTCATGATGATGATGCGGTGGTAGCGCAGCTTGTCGGCGTTGTATTCCTCCTTGCCGATGCCGGTGCCCAGCACGGTGATCAGCGTGGCGATTTCCTGCGAGGAGATCAGCTTCTCGAAGCGCGCGCGTCTCGACGTTCAGGATCTTGCCCTTGAGCGGCAGGATGGCCTGGAACTTGCGGTCGCGGCCTTGCTTGGCGGAGCCGCCGGCGGAGTCACCCTCGACCAGATACAGTTCGGACAGGGCGGGGTCTTTTTCCTGGCAATCGGCCAGTTTGCCGGGCAGGCCGATGCCGTCCAGCACGCCCTTGCGGCGCGTCAGTTCGCGCGCCTTGCGGGCTGCGTCGCGGGCGCGGGCGGCCTCGATGATCTTGCCGACAGATGATCTTGGCATCGATCGGATTTTCCAGCAGGTAGTCGGTCAGCTTCTGCGCCACCACTTCCTGCACGGCCGGCTGCACTTCGCTGGAAACCAGCTTGTCCTTGGTCTGCGAAGAGAACTTCGGCTCCGGCACCTTGACCGACAGCACGCAGGTCAGACCTTCGCGCATGTCGTCGCCGGTGGTATCCACCTTGGCTTTTTTGGCCAGTTCGTTATCTTCGATGTATTTATTGATGACGCGGGTCATCGCCATGCGCAAGCCGGTCATGTGGGTGCCGCCGTCGCGCTGCGGGATGTTGTTGGTAAAGCATTGCACGACTTCGGAATAGCTGTCGTTCCACTGCATGGCGACCTCGACGGTGATGTTGTCCTTTTCGCCGCTGGCCTGGAAACACTTGGGGTGCAGCACCGATTTGCTCTTGTTCATGTACTCGACAAAGCCGCGTACACCGCCGGAATAGGCAAAGTTTTCGCTCTTGCCGGTGCGCTGATCGATCAGCTCGATCTTGACGCCGTTATTCAGGAAGGAAAGTTCGCGCAGACGCTTGGCCAGGATGTCGTAATGGAACTCGACCAGACCAAAGATTTCCTTGTCGGCCAGAAAGTGCACTTCCGTGCCGCGCTTGTTGCTTTCGCCCAATTCACGGACAGGGGAAACCTCGACGCCTTTCTGTATTTCGACTAGACGATCTTTGACTGCACCGCGCACAAATTCCAGGCCGTACTTCTTGCCGTCGCGGTAGGTTGTCAGCTTGAGCCATTCAGACAGGCCGTTGACGCAGCTCACGCCCACGCCATGCAGACCGCCGGACACCTTGTAGCTATTCTGGTTGAACTTGCCGCCAGCATGCAGCACGGTCAGCACGATCTCGGCTGCCGAACGCTTGGGTTCGTGCTTGTCGTCGAACTTGATGCCGATAGGAATACCGCGTCCGTTGTCGGCTACAGAGATAGAGTTGTCGCCATGAATGATAACTTTGATGTCGTCGCAGTGTCCGGCTAGTGCCTCGTCAATGGCGTTGTCCACCACCTCAAACACCATGTGGTGCAGACCAGTGCCATCAGAAGTATCGCCGATGTACATACCGGGACGCTTGCGTACAGCTTCCAAGCCTTCGAGTTGCTGGATACTTGATTCGTCGTAGTTATCGCTCATGTGTCTGTTTTACTTTCTTTACTGTTTCACGTGGAACAAGTTTAGATGCGCATTGGCATGACTACATACTTGTAGTCTGTCTTCTCTGGGATAGTAATCAATAGGCTGCTGTTCTGGTCTCCAAAAGAGAGAGTAATGGTCTGTGTGCTGATGTTATTGATACCGTCCAGCAGGTAATTCACGTTGAAACCAATATCCAAGGACGCACCTTGGTAATCGTTTTCGATATCTTCCTGAGCTTCTTCCTGTTCGCTGTTGCTGCTGATAATGCGCAGATTCTTTTCGGTCAGACAGCAAGCGCACTCCACGGAACTTTTCGTTCGACAGAATAGCAGCTCGTTGCAGGGCCTGCAGAATGGTCAGTCGATCCAATGTCAGATGATTGGTGTGATTCGGTATGACTCGGTTGTAGTCCGGGAATTTTCCGTCGATGACTTTGGAAGTCAGCACCACATCAGCAAAAGAGATGCGTACTTGTTTCTCAGCCTAATTCCAACTGAACCTTATCTTCAGAGTCTGCTAATAGCTTAAGTAGTTCATTAACGGTCTTTCTGGAAAGAATGACTTCCTGTTTTTGGTGGTTTTCTTTCAGTTCTTCACTGATGAAAGCCAAGCGATGACCATCTGTCGCAATGAGCTTGATGCTGGTTCCATCTACAACCAGCAGTACGCCGTTCAAGTAGTAACGTATATCTTGCTGTGCCATGGCGTATTGCACGGAACTGAGCAGGCGACGTAAAACGCCTTGCTGAATTTCTATCTTGGCAGCACCAACTAATTGCTCAGCAAGCATGGGGAAATCCTGAGCCGGCAATGTCTGCAAGCTGAAGCGACTCTTGTTTGCTTTAACCAGCAATTGATTTTCCTGGTCATCAAGAGATACCGAACTGTTGTCAGGAATAGCACGCAGAATTTCTTGCAGTTTCTTTGGCTGAAATAGTGATAGCACTTTCTGTACCGTCCAATTCAGCTTTGAGTTGCGCTTCAATCTGGATTTCCAAATCGGTAGTTTGAACTTTGCACCTTCTTAGTCGTAATGAATTTCGCGCCTTCTTTATTTTTTTTGATCAGTACGTTCGAAAGGATAGGCAAAGGTTGCTTACGTTCAACGATACCTACAACAGCTTGTAGTGGTTTCAGTAAATCGTTTCGATCTATTTGCTTAATGAACATATATATCCTTTAAAAACTTAACAATCTTAATAATGGGCACACAATTTCTGTATAACTATTTTTCCTGTTACATCACAACAAGTTAGACTATTTTCAAGCTGTTAAGAAAAGCTCAGGTCGGTGTGTATTGTTTGTGTATAACTTTTTCAACAATTCAAATTCACCGGTTTGTCGACATTTCGTGCACAGGTAACGCAGCATTAACTCCTCAATGTCTGATTGAGTAAGTTGAAATCTGCATTTAGTGCGGAATCTGTATTTCTAAGCGACTCTATGGTTTTGCAAGCGTGTAAAACGGTTGAATGATCGCGGCCACCAAATGCATTTCCAATCTCAGGGAGACTCAATTGAGTGAGTTCTCGCGCAAGGCACATTGCGATCTGGCGCGGACGGGCAATTGCTCTTGAGCGTTTTTTTGAAAGCAATTCAACGATTTTGATTCTATAGAAATCGGCTACGGTCTTTTGGATATTTTCCATTGAGACTTGCTTGTTTTGGGCCGCAAGCAAATCTTTTAATGCTTCTTTAGCGAGGTCAATGGTAATTGCGCGCTTATGAAAGCGCGCGTAGGCCTCAATTCGGTTAAGCGCACCCTCTAGCTCGCGGATGTTGGAACGAACATGCTTGGCGATAAAGAAAGCAACGTCTTCCCCGATTGGAGAGCCGCTGGCGGTTGATTTCTGCAAGAGAATCGCGACGCGCATCTCCAATCCAGGTGGTTCTATTGCAACGGTCAATCCGCAAGTGAAGCGGGAAGTCAAACGCGGTTCGATGCCAGAAATCTCTTTCGGGAAAGTGTCGCAGGTAATAACAACTTGTTTATTTGTATCAATCAGCGAGTTTAAAGTGTAGAAAAACTCTTGCTGTGTGCCCGGTTTATCGGCGATAAACTGGATGTCGTCTATCAGCAGCAAATCCAATGAGTTGTAGAATTGCTTGAATTCATCGAAATTTTTCGTCTGAAAGGCCCGAACAACACCAGAAATATAATTGGTCGCATGGATATAGCAGATGCGTGCCTGTGGATTGTTTTTGCTAACCAGATTACCGATTGATTGAAGCAAGTGTGTCTTGCCCAATCCAACCCCCCCATAGATAAATAACGGGTTGTAGGCTACCCCTGGGGTTTCAGCAACTTGGAGTGAGGCTGCATGTGCTAATTGGTTGGCTTTGCCAGTAACAAATGTATCAAAAACCAAAGCCGGGTTAAGTTTGTTTGGATTTTTGACAGCCTTGGTTGGAGTCGAAGCTGAACCAGGTGGGCTACCAGCTTTCGATGCGAGTGAAGGAACGGCCTTTATTCCGCGCTTCTCAACACGCAACTCAATTTGCGGAGGCATTGAAAAATAGGGGAGGGCACGTTTGGATATTTCTGGCAAAAAACGATCCTGAACAATGCGCAAAGTAAAACTGTTTGGCGCGGTCAGGATGAGTTTGTCCCCGTCGATCTCAAAAATCAACGGCTTAATCCATGAATTGTATTGTTGTAATGGCAGCTGCTCTTTGAAAAAACTCAGGCAGCTTCCAGACAAACTCTGGGCAGGCATAGGCAGAAAATCTATCGCAATTATTCCGGCGCATTCTACAAGCTCTGTCAAAAGTTATCCACAGCATAAAAAGACTTGACAGAAAAGGCGCTAACGATTGTAATCGCGCGCTTTTCAATAGTTAAATCAGTCAGGAGCAAGCATGAAACGTACATATCAACCGTCGGTAACCAAGCGCAAGCGCACTCACGGCTTCCTGGTTCGCATGAAGACCAAAGGTGGTCGTGCAGTAATCGCAGCTCGTCGCGCACGTGGCCGTGCACGTCTTGGCGTGTGACCCTAAAGAAGTTTCGACTTTGCCTCGGCGCTACCGATTAACGCGCCGAGAGGGGTTTTCTCGAATATTGCATCAAAGGGCGCAAACCAATTCATGGTTTGCAGTCCACAGCGAAATAAATTCAGCAGGACATGCGCGACTTGGCATGTCTGTCACTAAGCGTGTATTACCTGCCGCAACCCAGCGAAACAGAGCTAAGAGAATGATTCGAGAGTGTTTTCGTAAATGTGCGCGACAGGGTGATGCGCGCGATGTAGTTGTCCGTCTGCGTAAGTCGCTCGGCAAAGGGGAGATCGTGCAGGCACGGGCAGCTTTGGCTGAGATGTTGAATACCGTGTTGGCAGTAAAATGAAAACAGTTTTGCTACTGCTCGTTAGAGGATATCAACTGATATTTCGTCCCATGCTCCCCCCAGCATGCCGTTTTAGCCCCTCTTGTTCGCAATATTCCCACGAAGCAATATCCAAATACGGCGCCCTCAAAGGGCTTTGGCTAACGATTAAGCGAGTAATTCGTTGTAATCCTTGGAACCCGGGCGGATATGATCCCGTCCCTTAATAAATACAGGTGAAACTTCGATGGACATGCGGCGGTTGTTCTTATTCCTGATTTTTTCTTTTTCTCTGGTAGTGCTCTGGGGTGAATGGGTGCGTCAAAACCAGCCGCCAGCACCTCCTGCAGTAAAAGATTCCTCCATACCTGTAGCTCCCGTAAAAACAGCTCAGTTGGCTGCAGCACCTGCCGCTGTTGAGGTGCAAAAGACGGCCCCCGGAAAAAAAATCGTCGTTGTGACCGATACTTTCATGGCGGAAATCAATACCGTCGGAGGCAATATCCAGCATTTGGATCTGTTGCAGCACCGTGATGCAAAGGATCAAAGCAAGCCCTTGTCGTTGCTGGAACAACAAGGTTCGCATACGTACATCGCGCAATCCGGTTTGTTGGGCAAAGGATTGCCTACACATAATGCAGAATTCATGGCAGCAGCTGATGAATATCGCCTGGCTGATGGCAAAGACATTGTGGAAGTTCGGTTAACGGCTGTTGAAGCTGGGGATGCCAAAGTTGCCAAGGTGTACACCTTCCATCGAGCAAGCAATGTAATTGATGTTGCGTACGAAATTGAAAACAAGGGGGCAGTAGCACTGGTCCCTTCAGCGTACTACCAGCTTGTGCGCGACTCCGTAGCGGCTGACGGTGAATCTACCTTTGTTCCAACCTACACCGGCCCGGCAATCTATACCGAGCTGGAAAAATTCCAAAAGATTGAGTTTTCCAGCATCGAAAAGAACAAAGTAAGCTTGCCACAGAACCCCGATAATGGCTGGGTAGGAATGCTGCAGCATTACTTTGTTTCAGCATGGTTACCCGCAAGCAAAGGACCTCGTGAGTTCTATGCCAAGCAATTGGAGGGAAATCTGTTTTCGGCAGGGGTGATACTGCCCGTTGCCAGCATAGAGCCAGGTCAAACTGGACATATAACCACGCGCTTGTACGCAGGACCTGCACAAGCCAAGTTGGATGACATCGCTCCCGGACTTGGTCTGACGGTGGATTACGGATGGCTAACGGTCTTTGCCAGTCCGCTGTTCTGGATGATGTCGCTGCTTAACGACTGGGTTCATAACTGGGGTATCGCCATCATCCTGCTTACCGTGCTGATCAAGTTGGTGTTCTTCCCGCTGTCGGCAACAAGCTATCGTTCCATGGCCAAGATGCGCGTAGTTGCGCCAAAGCTGGAAAAGATCAAACAGCAATATGGTGACGACCGCGAAAGATTGAATCGCGCGATGATGGACCTGTATAAAACGGAAAAGATCAATCCCTTGGGCGGTTGCCTACCGATGCTGATCCAGATTCCGGTATTTATCGCGCTGTACTGGGCCATTCTGTCCAGTGTTGAACTGCGTCATGCGCCGTTCTTTGGCTGGATTCACGACCTCTCGGCGACTGACCCGTACTACATCTTGCCCCTCATCATGGGCATTAGCATGTTGATCCAGAGCAAACTCAATCCGGTGCCGCCGGATCCTCTGCAGGCTAAGCTCATGCAGGTTATGCCCATCATTTTCAGCGTGGTATTTTTCTTCTTCCCGGCTGGTCTGGTGCTGTACTCCATCGTAAACAATATCCTGTCCATCGCGCAGCAGTGGTATATCACACGCGGTGAAGAGGCTGGACGGACTGGTGGCGCCAAGGCCTGATAACATCGCAGCGATCGCCACCGCCCCTGGGCGCGGTGGCATCGGCGTAGTACGTGTTTCCGGGCAGGGCTTGGCCGCAATGGCTAGCGCCTTGTGCGGACGTCAGCTGACCCCACGTTTTGCCACTTACACCCCCTTTCTTGCAGCCGATGGCACGATCCTGGATCAGGGCATCGCATTGTATTTTCCCGCCCCTCATTCCTACACAGGGGAAGAGGTGCTGGAGTTTCAAGGCCATGGCGGCCCCGCTGTGCTGCAATCCATACTGCAACGCTGCTTGGAGCTGGGCGCACGCCTTGCGCAGCCGGGGGAGTTCACGCAACGCGCCTTTCTCAATAACAAGATGGATTTGGCCCAAGCGGAAAGCGTAGCCGATCTTATCGATGCCACCACCGAACAGGCCGCGCGCAGCGCTATGCGCTCTCTGCAGGGGGAATTCTCAACCGCGATTCACAACGCAGTCTCACAACTCATCGATCTGCGTATGCTGGTCGAAGCAACGCTGGATTTTCCGGAAGAAGAGGTCGGCGAGGATGATCGCCAACTTTGTGCCAGCAAGTTAGCCAACCTGCTAGACGAGATTGCGCGCATCGAGAGTTTAGCTAAACAAGGCAGTATTCTGCGTGAAGGCGCCCAAGTCGTTCTGGTCGGCGCACCTAATGCCGGCAAATCCAGCCTGCTCAACCGACTGGCGGGGGAGGAGGTGGCGCTAGTTAGTGAGATTCCGGGGACCACCCGCGATGCGATACGCCAAGCGCTGCAAGTGCGGGGCGTGCCGCTGCATCTGATCGACACTGCCGGACTGCGTGAAACGGCGGATGTGGTTGAAAAAATGGGAATCGCACGCACGCAGCAGGCTCTGGCTCGGGCCGACGTGGTACTGGTGCTGATGGACGAGTCGCAGCAACGAGCCGAACAGGAAGACAAGGCAATACTGGCACTACTGCCAATGAAAGCTCCCCGGCTATATCTGCATAACAAGATCGATCTGAGCGGACATACTGACGGTATCGAAATGCGTAATGGCGAGATACATCTCTATCTTTCAGCGAAGACCGGAGTTGGAATTGAGGCGCTGCAGGAAAAACTTCTGGAAGCCATAGGCTGGCATCAAGAAACAGGTGTTTACATGGCGCGGAAACGCCACTTGGAAGCACTTTCCAACGCAGGGCAGCGCCTCACGGAAGCCAAGCAACGGCTCGGGCAGCCGGAACTTTTCGCAGAAGAGTTAAGGCAGGCGCAAGTGGCACTCAATAGCATCACTGGCGAATTTACTGCTGATGACCTGCTGGGCGAGATATTTAGCCGCTTCTGCATAGGCAAATAAAGTGTTTCACGTGAAACATTGCGCAGCGTAAAGTTGTTGGGATCAATTATTTTTGGGGTATCATGCGCGTCCTCATTTTGGTGGTGATGAATGCGCGACCCGAAACAATTCGATGTCATCGTGATCGGCGGTGGCCACGCCGGTACTGAAGCTGCATTGGCTAGTGCGCGTGCGGGTTGCGCCACGTTGCTGCTCACCCACAACATCGAAACGCTAGGCGTAATGTCCTGCAATCCATCCATCGGTGGCATCGGCAAGGGACACTTGGTCAAAGAAGTTGATGCACTGGGTGGTGCAATGGCGGCTGCAACAGACGAAGGCGGCATTCAATTCCGAATTCTGAACGCATCCAAAGGCCCGGCGGTCCGTGCAACGCGTGCACAAGCTGACCGTGCGTTGTACAAACTGGCTATTCGTAAGCGCCTGGAAAATCAGCAGAATCTCTGGCTTTTCCAACAGCCTGTCGAAAAACTCATGTTGGAACAGGGGCATGTTGTCGGGGTGCAGACCCAGCTTGGGCTTGTTTATCGCGCCAAGACCGTGGTACTGACCACGGGCACGTTCCTGTCCGGGCTGGTACATGTTGGTCTCAAGAACTATCCGGCCGGCCGCGCGGGTGACCCACCCTCTATCGGGCTTGCCCAGAATCTGCGCGAACTTGGGTTGCCCACTGGCCGTCTGAAGACTGGCACGCCTCCGCGCATCGACGGACGCAGCATCGACTTTTCCGTGATGCAGGAACAGCACGGCGATACGCCGGTTCCCGTGTTCTCGTTCTTGGGGCGCGCAGAACAGCATCCGCAACAACTTCCTTGTTGGGTCACTCAGACCAACGAGCGCACGCACGAGATTATCCGCAACGGACTGGGCGAATCGCCGATGTTCACCGGGGTCATCGAAGGGATAGGGCCGCGCTACTGTCCGTCCATCGAAGACAAGATCACCCGTTTCGCGGGCAAGAACTCGCACCAGATCTTCCTGGAGCCTGAAGGCCTGACCACGCACGAAATCTACCCCAACGGCATTTCGACTAGTCTTTCCTACAATACGCAGCTGGAATTAGTGCGCTCGATCAGGGGGCTGGAGAACGCGCACATCACACGTCCCGGCTATGCCATCGAATACGATTACTTCGATCCGCGCGGACTCAAGACTTCGCTCGAAAACAAGACCATAGCCGGTCTGTTTTTGGCTGGCCAGATCAACGGCACCACTGGCTATGAAGAGGCTGCCGCCCAAGGGCTGCTGGCTGGTGTGAATGCTGCACTTCAAGCCAAGGAACAGGAAGCTTGGTGCCCGCGCCGCGACGAGGCGTATCTGGGCGTGCTGGTGGACGACCTGATCACGCGCGGCGTTTCCGAGCCATACCGTATGTTCACCAGCCGCGCCGAATACCGCCTGCAATTGCGTGAAGACAATGCCGATATGCGCCTGACTGAAATCGGGCGCGGGCTGGGTCTGGTGGACGATGTGCGCTGGCGGGCGTTTGAGGAAAAACGCGAAAAGATTGCGCGCGAACTGGAGCGCCTGAAGTCGACCTGGGTGAATCCGCGCATGCTGGATAAATCCGATGCTGAGCGCGTGTTGGGTAAAGAGATCGAGCGAGAATATTCTCTGTACGATTTGCTGCGCCGCCCTGAGGTAACTTACGCATCCTTGATGACCTTGCCCGGAGCGCATGCGATAGAAGGCGCGGACGTCTCTGAACAAGTAGAGATTCAGGCTAAATATCAAGGCTATATCGAACGCCAGCAAGACGAGATTGCGCGCCAGGAAGGCTATGAAACAACTCAATTGCCACTCAATATGGATTACTCGGTGGTGCGCGGGCTATCAATCGAGGTGCGCCAGAAACTGAATCAGCATCAACCGCAAACGCTGGGACAGGCAGCGCGCATCTCTGGCGTTACGCCCGCCGCGATCTCCTTGTTGCTGGTGCATTTGAAGCGGGGCTTCAAACAAGAAAAAGCAGCATGAATCTAGCGCGGGAATTATCGGCAGGGGTCGAGCAGATGGGCTTGGAAGTTACGCCGGAACAACAGGCGAAACTGCTGGAGTATCTGGCGTTGCTGCATAAATGGAACAGCGTGTACAACCTCACCGCGATACGGAAGCCGGAGCAGATGGTAAGTAACCACTTGCTGGACAGTTTGGCTGTATTGCCGCATCTCTGGCCGCAACGCTGGCTCGACGTAGGGTGCGGTGGCGGTTTGCCGGGTATTGTGCTGGCAGTGATGCGACCGGAGTGGTCGTTCACTTTATTGGATAGCAACAGCAAAAAAACAGGATTTGTGCAGCAAGCGGCCATCGAGTTGGGTTTGCGCAATGTGGAAGTTCGTTGCGAAAGGGTGGAGCAATGGCAGCCGTCACAAAAGTTCGACGGGATCATTTCCCGCGCATTTGCTGAAGCAGCAGAGTTCGTTACATTGACCCGCCATTTGTTGGCAGAAGGCGGACGCTGGGCGGCCATGAAGGGAGTGCCAGAACAAGAGCTGGCAAGGCTTCCCGAAGGAATCAAAGTAGAAAAAGTAGTCACATTGCAAGTTCCTAAACTAGAAGCGGCTCGTAGTTTGGTCGTGTTGGGGGTAGAAAAATGAGCAAGATATTGGCAATCACCAATCAAAAAGGCGGCGTGGGCAAAACCACGACTACCGTCAATCTGGCGGCGAGCCTGGGGGCGGCGAAACAACGAGTTTTGCTGATCGACCTCGATCCGCAAGGCAATGCGACCATGGGTAGCGGCATCAACAAAGCCGAGCTGGAAGCGACTGTCTACGATGTGTTGCTGGGTGAAAAAACCATCGCCGAAGCGCGCATCCAATCGGAAGCCTGCAAATACGATGTGCTGCCGGCAAACCGAGAATTGGCTGGTGCCGAGATCGAGCTGGTGGATGTGGAAGGGCGCGAAATGCGCTTGAAAGAAGAGCTGCAATCGGTAGTGCACGAATACGATTACATCCTGGTCGATTGCCCGCCCGCATTGAACTTGCTCACGCTCAATGGGTTGTGCGCCGCGAAATCGGTAATGATTCCCATGCAGTGCGAATATTACGCGCTGGAGGGTCTAAGCGACCTGGTCAATACCATCCGCAAGGTACGCGAACATCTGAATCCGGATCTGGAAATCGAAGGTTTGCTGCGCACCATGTTCGACCCACGCAACGCTTTGGCACAACAAGTATCTGAGCAATTACAACAACACTTTGGCGACAAGGTCTATCGCACCGTAATCCCGCGCAATGTGCGTCTGGCGGAAGCGCCCAGCTTCGGCATCCCTGCGCTGTATCACGACAGTCAATCCAAGGGAACGCTGGCGTATCTGGCCTTGGCAGGCGAGATGCTTAACAACGCTACTGCACAAGTTGCCGCATAACAAGTTTCAATAAGGGAAATATCATGGCAAAACCGATCAAGGGGCTGGGACGCGGCCTGGATGCGCTGCTTTCCGGAAACAGCACATCGAAACAGAACGACTCACTACGCGAGCTAAGAGTCGAACAACTTAAGCCCGGCAAATATCAGCCGCGCAGCCACATGGATCAAGCATCGCTGAACGAACTCGCGGCTTCGATCAAAGTGCAGGGCGTTATGCAGCCCATTCTGGCCCGAGAATTGGCGGAAGGTGGCTATGAGATCATCGCTGGCGAACGACGCTGGCGCGCAGCGCAATTGGCTGAATTGAAGATAGTGCCGGTCATCGTGCGCAAGGTGCCGGATAACGCGGCGCTGGCCATGGCGCTGATCGAGAACATTCAGCGCGAAGACCTGAATCCGCTGGAAGAAGCGATCGGCATCCAGCGCTTGATCGACGAATTCCAAATGACACACCAGGCTGCAGCCGACGCTGTCGGTCGCTCGCGCAGCGCAGCCAGCAATCTGTTGCGTTTGCTCAAACTGCCGCAAGCCGTGCAAGACATGTTGATGGAAGGTTCGCTGGACATGGGGCACGCGCGCGCGTTGCTGTCGCTGGAAGGTGCACAACAAGTTCTGCTGGCGAACAAGATCATCCTGGAAGGCCTGTCGGTGCGCGAGGCGGAAAAGCTGGTGCAGGAACAAAGTGAGGGTGCTCCGGCAAAAATTGCTCAAAGCAAAAAAACGCAAAAAGTGAATCGCGACACACAGCAATTGCAGGAAGAAATGAGCGCTCACATTGGGGCGCGCGTGGAAATCAAGTCCAATAGCAAGGGTGGCGGCAAGCTGGTTATCGAATATTCAAGCAACGATCATCTGGATGAACTTCTGAGTGGACTCCGAAAAGCACGCTGAGTTGGGCGAAAATACGGGAGAAAGCGCTCCACAAAGTTTGACACCCCCGTTAAACGCCGCTATCATCGCCGCGCTTTTCAAAGCCGAAGTCCAAGAAAAACAATTGGCGCGCAAGGTAATCTGGCTACAAGCCTTGATTATACTGGCCGCCGCAGGCATGGCAGCCTATGGCTGGGAAAGCTCGCCGCAATATGCGATAGCGGTGTTAGGTGGGGGAGGGGTATCCGTTCTCAATGGTGCATTGCTGGCTTGGAGGATGTCCCGAGCAGCGTTGCATCCTGCCCAAGACGCACATCAACAATTACGGCTTATGTATTTCTACGCTGCCGAGCGGTTTTTGGCGGTCGTAGCATCGCTGGGTATATGCCTGGCGGTGCTGAAGTTATCGCCACTCGCGGTTTTGGGTGGCTTTGTATTGGGGCAGGCGGTGCTGTTGTTAGCCCGCTTGTTGTTAAAGATCAAGACTGAAAGCGGCGTAAAAAATGTCCAGTGAAATGGCGCATGAAGCGGGCGAAGTGGCGCATAAAGCAGCACACACTCCAGCGGAGTATATCCATCACCACCTGCAAAACCTGACCTACGGCCAATTGCCTGATGGTACTTGGGGAATTGCACACAGCGCGGAGGAGGCCAAAGCAATGGGCTTCTGGGCGCTCAATCTCGATACCTTCATCATGTCCCTGCTGCTGGGCGCTGTGATCATGTTCGTGTTCCGCAGCGTCGCCAAGAGCGTGGTTACCGGTACTCCCGGCGCTCTGCAGAACTTCTGCGAATGGGCCATCGAATTCGTCGACAGCAGCGTGCGCGGTTCCTTCTCCGCCAAGAACAACATGGTCGCCCCGCTGGCGCTGACCATATTCTTCTGGGTGTTCTGCATGAACTTGATGGACTTGATCCCTATCGATTGGGTTCCTGGTCTGATGGGCTTGCTGGGCGTTCCGTTCTTCAAGGTTGTTCCATCCACTGATCCTAACGCGACCTTCGGCATGGCCATCGGCGTGTTCCTGCTCGTGCTGTACTACAGCGTGAAGATGAAGGGATTCGGCGGTTTCATGGGCGAACTGACATTGCAACCGTTCGGCAAGTGGGGCATGCCGGTCAACCTGCTGCTGGAGGGCGTGAACCTGATCGCCAAGCCGATCTCGCTCGCACTGCGTCTGTTCGGCAACATGTACGCTGGCGAGATGATTTTCATCCTGATCGCACTGATGGGTGGTGCTTGGGCTGGTTTCAGCGCAAGCGGCGTCACTTTGTTCGGTTCGCAGATCCTGCTGTCGCTGGGCTGGGCGATCTTCCACATCCTGATCGTGACTTTGCAGGCGTTCATCTTCATGACGCTGACCGTGGTCTATCTGGACATGGCGCATCAGGAACACCACTAATTTTTCGGTTTCATTAACTTCACTTTTAACAAACTAGGAGAAATACAAATGGAAATGGCAAACGCACTGCTGTACATCGCTGGCGCACTGATGATGGGTCTGGGCGCACTCGGCGCAGCTGTTGGTATCGGTATCTTGGGTGGTCGCTTCCTGGAAGGCGCCGCTCGCCAACCTGAACTGATCCCGATGCTGCGTACACAATTCTTCGTGGTGATGGGTCTGGTTGACGCCGTTCCGATGATCGCTGTTGGTATCGCGATGTACGTTCTGTTCGCTGTAGTGGGCTAATTCACTAAGCGGCAACGCATAACTAAGAAAGGTAGCTTGCATGAATATCAATGCAACTCTTCTCGCCCAGCTGATCATGTTCGCACTGTTCGTGTGGTTCTGCATGAAGTTCGTCTGGACGCCCATCGTGGCTGCGCTGGATGCACGCAAGAAGCAGATCGCCGATGGTTTGGCGGATGCCGAACGTGCCAAACATGATCTCGAACTGGCTTCCAAGCGCTCTGCAGAAATCTTGCGTGAAGCCAAAGAAAAGGCTGGCGAGATCATAGCGAACGGCGAAAAACGCGCGAGCGAAATCGTTGAAGAAGCCAAGACACAGGCCAAAGTGGAAGGCGATCGCATCATCGTCGGCGCCAAGGCTGAGATCGATCAGGAAGTATTCCGTGCCAAGGAACAACTGCGTACCCAAGTGTCGGCGATTGCGCTGGCAGGTGCCGGTAAGATCCTCGGTCGCGAGATCGATGCCAAGGCACACAATGATCTGCTCGACAAACTCGTTGCGGAAATCTGATCGCCATGTCTGAAGCCATTACCATTGCGCGCCCTTACGCCCAAGCGGCGTTTGAAGAGGCGCAAAAGCTGAATGCATTGAAAGCTTGGTCAGAGATGTTGCTGTCTCTGGCCGAAGCGGTCAATCATCCGGATGTCCGTTCTGTTATCACCAATCCGCGCGTTGCCAAAAAGCAGATCGAAGGCTTGATGGAAGCGTTGGTTGGCAGCAGTGCCAGCACTCAACAGCGCAACTATGTGCGAGTGCTCGCAGATAACCAAAGACTGCAAGTGCTGCCCGAGATCTCGGCTATCTTCGAAACGTTGAAAGCGGAAGCGGAAAAAACCGTCAATGTGGTGGTGGATGCAGCGTTTGAATTGTCTGCCGCACAACAAGACAAGATCGTCAGCTCGCTTAAGAAGCGCATGGGTCGCGAGATCATGCTGACTTGCAAGGTCAATAAAGAATTACTGGGGGGCGTGGTGATTCGTGCCGGAGACCAAGTGATCGACGGCTCCGCGCGTACCCGACTCAGCGAGATGGCAAACGCCCTAGCCTGATAAAGATTTATCAAGAATGAGGAAATCCAGATGAAGCTCAACCCTTCCGAAATTAGCAATCTGATTCGCAGTCGCATCGAGAATTTCGAAGCACTGACCCAAGCGCGCACTGAAGGTACAGTGGTCAGCGTGACCGACGGTATCGTCCGCGTCCACGGTTTGTCCGACGTGATGCAAGGCGAAATGTTGGAATTCCCAGGCAACACTTTTGGTCTGGCGCTGAACCTTGAGCGTGATTCCGTGGGTGCCGTGATTCTGGGTGAATACGAACACATCACCGAAGGCGACACGGTCAAGTGCACCGGCCGCATTCTGGAAGTGCCAGTTGGTCCCGAACTGCGCGGTCGTGTAGTGAACGCGCTCGGCCAGCCCATCGACGGCAAAGGCCCGATCAATGCCAAGCTGACCGACAAGATCGAAAAGGTCGCTCCGGGCGTGATCGCACGTAAGTCAGTTGACCAACCCGTGCAAACAGGTCTGAAGTCCATCGACTCCATGGTGCCGGTTGGCCGTGGTCAGCGCGAACTGATCATCGGCGACCGCCAGACTGGTAAGACAGCTGTGGCAGTTGACGCCATCATCAACCAGAAGGGTCAGAACATGACCTGTATCTATGTTGCTATCGGCCAGAAAGCATCGACCGTAGCCAACGTAGTGCGCAAGCTGGAAGAGCACGGCGCGATGGAATACACCATCGTCGTTGCAGCTACCGCTTCTGATTCTGCTGCGATGCAATTCCTGGCACCGTATGCTGGTTGCACCATGGGCGAATACTTCCGCGATCGCGGCGAAGACGCGCTGATCGTTTACGACGACTTGACCAAGCAAGCTTGGGCGTATCGTCAGATCTCCCTGTTGCTGCGCCGTCCGCCCGGCCGTGAGGCTTACCCTGGCGACGTGTTCTACCTGCACTCCCGTCTGCTGGAGCGCGCCGCCCGCGTGAACGCCGACTACGTCGAAGCATTCACCAAGGGTGCCGTCAAAGGCAAGACCGGTTCGCTGACTGCATTGCCAGTGATTGAAACACAAGCAGGTGACGTGTCTGCTTTCGTGCCGACCAACGTGATCTCCATCACTGACGGCCAGATCTTCCTGGAATCCGACCTGTTCAACGCCGGTATCCGTCCCGCCATCAACGCCGGTATCTCGGTGTCGCGCGTGGGTGGTGCAGCGCAGACCAAGGTCATCAAGAAGCTGGGTGGCGGTGTGCGTCTGGCGCTGGCTCAGTATCGTGAACTGGCTGCGTTCGCGCAGTTCGCTTCCGATCTGGACGAAGCGACCCGCAAACAATTGGAACGCGGCAAGATCGTGACCGAGCTGATGAAGCAGTTGCAATACGCTCCGCTGTCCGTTTCCAAGATGGCTGCAACGCTGTTCGCCGTGAACAAGGGTTACTTCGACGACGTGGCCGTTGCCAAAGTGCTGGCTTTCGAAGCCGGTTTGCATGCTCACCTGGGTTCCAAGAACAAGGCCCTGATGGATGCGATCGAGTCGACCAAGGACCTGTCCGCTGACAACGAAAAAGCGCTGGCAGCAGCTGTCGAAGCGTTCAAGGCAACAGCGGCATACTAAGCGGGAGCTAAATCATGGCAGGCAGCAAAGAGATTCGCACCAAGATCAAGAGCGTTGAAAATACGCGCAAGATCACCCGTGCGATGGAAATGGTCGCCGCAGCGAAGATGCGCAAAGCGCAAGAGCGCATGCGCGCAGCCCGCCCCTATGCCGAGAAGATCCGCAACGTTGCTGCGCACCTGTCGCGCGCCAACCCGGAATACAAACATGCATTCCTGGTCAAGCGCGAGAGCGTCAAGAACGTCGGTCTGATCGTCGTTACCTCGGACAAAGGTCTGTGCGGTGGTTTGAACACCAACCTGCTGCGCCTTGCCGTGAACGAGATGAAGACATGGGAAGGTGAAGGCAAAGGCCTCGTGGTTTGCCCTATCGGTAACAAAGGCTTCGGCTTTATGAACCGTATCGGTGCCAAGGTGAAGTCGCACATGACGGGATTGGGCGATACGCCGCACGTAGAGAAGCTGATCGGCACCGTGAAAGCGATGCTGGATGCCTACGTCGCCGGCGAGATCGATGCGATCTATCTGAGCTACAACCACTTCATCAACACCATGCGCCAAGAGCCGCGTGTTGAGCAACTGCTTCCGTTGACAGGCGAAAAACTGGAAACGAGCGGAGCAACTTGGGATTACATCTATGAGCCGGATGCCAAGAAAGTAATCGACGAGTTGCTGCTGCGCTACATCGAATCTCTGGTGTACCAAGCGGTGGTCGAGAACATAGCTTCCGAGCAAAGCTCGCGTATGGTGGCAATGAAAGCCGCTTCGGATAACGCGAAGAGCGTTATCAGCGAACTTAAATTGGTCTACAACAAAGCACGCCAGGCAGCGATCACCAAGGAGATCTCGGAGATCGTGGGCGGCGCGGCAGCGCTAGAGTGATTTTGGTAGCGAAGAATTTCAGAATTAATTTAGACGGGGAATCTTAAAATGAGTCAAGGAAAGATTGTTCAGTGTATCGGCGCGGTGGTTGACATCGAATTCCCGCGCGACAAGATGCCTAGGGTATACGAAGCGCTGACATTGGCAGACGCAGGTAACTCGACGGCTGAGCCGGGCTTGACCTTCGAAGTCGAACAGCAATTGGGCGACGGCGTGGTTCGTACCATCGCTATGGGTTCTTCCGACGGTCTGCGCCGCGGCATGGCAGTCAAAGCCTCCGGCAACCCGATCCAAGTGCCCGTCGGTACAGGCACACTGGGCCGCATCATGGACGTGCTGGGTCGCCCGATCGATGAAGTCGGTCCGATCAAGAGCGATGAAAAACGTTCTATTCACCAAGCTGCACCGAAGTTCGACGAACTGTCTCCTTCCGTTGACTTGCTGGAAACCGGCATCAAGGTGATCGACTTGGTTTGCCCGTTCGCCAAGGGCGGTAAGGTCGGCCTGTTCGGTGGCGCCGGCGTGGGCAAGACTGTGAACATGCTGGAACTGATCAACAACATCGCCAAGCAGCACAGTGGTCTGTCCGTGTTCGCCGGCGTGGGTGAGCGTACCCGTGAAGGTAACGACTTCTACCACGAAATGACCGATGCAGGCGTTATCGACAAGGAAGACTTCACCAAGTCCAAAGTCGCGATGGTGTTCGGCCAGATGAACGAGCCGCCCGGCAACCGTCTGCGCGTTGCTCTGTCCGGTCTGACCATGGCTGAGAAGTTCCGTGACGAAGGCCGCGACATCCTGTTCTTCGTGGACAACATCTACCGCTACACACTGGCCGGTACTGAAGTTTCCGCGCTGCTGGGCCGTATGCCTTCCGCCGTGGGTTATCAACCTACGCTGGCTGAAGAAATGGGCCGCCTGCAAGAGCGTATTACATCGACCAAGGTGGGTTCCATTACCTCCATCCAGGCCGTGTACGTTCCAGCGGATGACTTGACCGACCCGTCTCCTGCGACAACCTTCTTGCACCTGGACTCCACCGTTGTGTTGAGCCGCGACATCGCTTCTCTGGGTATCTACCCAGCGGTCGATCCGCTGGACTCCACCTCTCGCCAACTGGATCCGCTGGTCGTGGGCGAAGAGCACTACACCGTGGCACGCCGCGTGCAGCAGACTTTGCAGCGTTACAAGGAATTGCGCGACATCATCGCGATTCTGGGTATGGACGAACTGGCACCGGAAGACAAACTGGCCGTTGCCCGTGCACGTAAGATCCAGCGCTTCCTGTCGCAACCGTTCCACGTTGCCGAGCAGTTCACTGGCGCACCTGGCAAGTACGTGACGCTGAAGGAAACCATCAAGGGCTTCAAAGCCATTGTGGACGGCGAGTACGATCACCTGCCGGAACAAGCGTTCTACATGGTGGGCGGCATCGAAGAAGCGGTCGAAAAGGCCAAGACGCTGCAATAATCAATGGGAGCAACCATGGCAATGACCGTACATGTGGACGTGGTGAGCGCGGAAGAGCAGATATTCTCCGGCTTGGCCGAATTCGTCGTGGTTCCAGGCGAAATGGGCGAGCTGGGTATCTACCCGCGTCACACTGCGCTGCTGACCCGCATCAAACCGGGTGCGTTGCGTATCAAGCAGCCGGATCAAGAGCAGGAAGTGCTGGTCTATGTATCCGGTGGCATGTTGGAGATTCAGCCCAACGTGGTGACCGTCTTGGCTGACACCGCGATCCGCGGTGCCGACCTGGACGAAGCACGCGCGCTGGAAGCCAAGCAAGCCGCAGAAGAAGCGATGAAGAACCGCACTTCCGACATCGACTACGCGCAAGCGCAAGCCGAGTTGGCAGAAGCCATCGCCCAGCTGCGCGCCATCCAGCAACTGCGCAAACATACGCACTAAGCAACATCGCAACAGCAGCAACCAGAAAAGCAGCTTCGGCTGCTTTTTTGTTGTGCAGAAGTTATACTTCAACATCTTTGAAATGCCCTGAATATGAGCCTGCTCAACATCGTCATCCTCGCTGCCGGCAAAGGCACGCGCATGTACTCCGACAAACCCAAGGTATTGCACGCGCTGGCGGGTAAACCGCTGGTGCAGCATGTGCTGGACTGCGCAGTGTCATTGCAGCCGCAGCAGGTATGTGTGGTGTACGGCCATGGTGGCGAGGTCGTGCCGCAGGCGATGCAGCAATATGCCGCAAAGTTCGTGATCCAGGAACCACAGCTCGGGACCGGCCATGCTGTGCAACAGGCCATGCCGCATCTTCAGGACAACAGTCGCACATTGGTGTTGTACGGCGATGTACCGTTGATCCAGCACAGCACACTGCATCAGATGCAGCAAGCAGGTGAAGGCTTGGTGCTGCTCACCGTCAATCTCGACAATCCCACAGGCTACGGCCGCATCGTGCGCAACAGTGAAGGCGACATACAGTGCATCGTCGAGGAGAAAGATGCCACATCGGAACAGCGCGAGATTCGCGAAGTGAACACCGGCATTCTGCTCGCACCTACAAATAAACTGCGCGAGTGGCTGAGCAAGCTGGGAAACAACAACGCGCAAGGCGAGTACTACCTAACCGACATCGTGGCGATGGCAGTACAGCAAGGCGTGGCGGTGCATAGCGTACAACCAGCGCAACGCTGGGAAGTCGAGGGCATCAACAACAAGATGCAACTTGCTACCCTTGAGCGCGTCTGGCAGCAAACCGTGGCAAGCAAATTGATGACACAGGGCGTGACACTGGCCGACCCGGCGCGCATCGACGTGCGCGGCAACCTGACTTGCGGACGCGACGTCGAGATCGATGTCGGCTGTATCTTCGAGGGCGAAGTTAGTTTGGGCGACCGCGTACGTGTGGGTGCTTACAGCATCCTGCGCAACACGACTATCGCGCAAGGCACGCAGATCGCCGCGTACAGCCACATAGATGCCAGCGAGGTGGGCGCTAACTGCCATATCGGTCCGTATGCGCGCTTGCGACCCGGCAGCAAACTGCACGAGGACGCGCACATCGGAAATTTCGTGGAGATCAAGAACAGCGAGATCGGCCAAGGCAGCAAGGCCAATCATCTGAGCTATATCGGAGACAGCACTGTAGGCAGCCGCGTGAACATCGGTGCAGGAACCATCACCTGCAACTACGACGGTGCGAACAAATTTCGCACCATCATCGAGGACGACGCCTTCATCGGTTCCGATACACAACTCGTTGCCCCGGTGAAAGTCGGCAAAGGCGCAACCATCGGTGCAGGTTCGACCATCACCAAAGATGCGCCAGCCGGGGAACTGACCCTGTCGCGCAGCAAACAAATGACCATCGCTGGCTGGCAGCGCCCGCAAAAAGGAAAAAAATAACATGTGTGGAATCGTTGGTGCGGTAGCAAAAAGAAACGTCGTGCCCATTCTGGTGAATGGGCTGTTGCGTCTGGAATACCGCGGTTACGACTCCGCCGGATTGGTGGTGGTGCATGACGGCAAATTGGATCGCGTGCGCAGCACCGGACGTGTCGCCGAGCTGGGACAGAAAAGTACAAACACATACGGCGAGCTGGGCATCGCGCATACCCGCTGGGCGACGCACGGTGTGCCTAGCGAACGCAACGCCCATCCGCACCTGAGCCGCAACCTGATCGCCGTAGTGCACAACGGCATCATCGAGAACTACGAAGAGCTGCGCGCCGAACTCACTGCGCACGGTTACGAATTCACTTCCGACACCGACACCGAAGTCATCGCCCACCTGATCCACAGCCACTACGCGCAGGGCAGCCTGTTGGTCGCCACGCAGATGGCGCTCGCGCAACTGGTCGGTGCTTATGCCATCGGCGTGGTGGCGGCTGACAATCCGCACCAACTTATCGCTGCGCGCAAAGGCAGCCCGTTGCTGTTGGGCGTGGGCGAAGGCGAACACTTCGTCGGCTCCGATATGTCGGCGCTGCTGCAAGTTACCAAGAACGTGGTGTACCTGGAAGAGGGCGATGTGGTCGAAGTGAACTTGGCCAACTACCGCATCTTCGACGCCAAGGGCAATGCCGTGCAGCGTCCGGTGCATGTCAGCGAACTGGACAACGATAGTGTGGAGTTGGGTGAATACCAACACTACATGCAAAAAGAGATCCACGAACAACCACAGGCTTTGGCGAACACGCTGGAGTCGGTGTGCAACAGCCAATCGCTGGTGCCCGGCATCTTCGGCGCGGAAGCGAATAGCATCTTCCCGCAGGTCGAGAACATCCTGATCCTGGCCTGTGGCACCAGCAATCACGCCGGACAAGTGGCGCGCTACTGGCTGGAAGAGATCGCAGGCATCCCATGCACTGTCGAGATCGCCAGCGAATACCGTTACCGCACCAGCGTTGCCAATCCGAAGACGCTGGTGGTCACCATCTCGCAATCCGGCGAAACAGCGGATACGTTGGCAGCGCTGAATCACGCCAAAGCAACCGGACATAGTTTCACCCTGGCTATCTGCAACGTGCCGGAAAGCGCCATCATCCGCCAGTCCAAGTTGCGCTTGCTGACCCGTGCCGGTCCCGAGATCGGCGTGGCCTCGACCAAGGCTTTCACGACACAACTGGCCGCCCTGTTCCTGCTGACATTGGTGCTGGCCAAACTGCGTGGCCGTCTGGATGCGAATAGCGAACAACAGTTCCTGCATGAACTGCGCCACTTGCCGAGCGCGGTGCAGAAAGTGCTGGCGCTGGAACCGAAGATCGCCGAAATGTCGAAACACTTCGTCGACAAACACCATGCGCTGTTCCTCGGCCGCGGCATGCACTACCCGATTGCTGCGGAAGGTGCGCTCAAGCTCAAAGAGATCTCCTATATCCACGCCGAAGCTTATCCGGCTGGCGAGCTGAAACATGGCCCGCTGGCGCTGGTGGACAAGGACATGCCGGTGGTCTCGGTGGCTCCTAACGATGCGCTGCTGGAAAAGCTGAAATCCAACCTGCAGGAAGTCCGCGCGCGCGGCGGCGAGCTGTATGTGTTCGCTGACGCCAACACGCACATCAAGGAAGCCGAAGGCGTTCACATCCTGCAAATGCCCGAACACGCAGGTTTTCTCAGCCCTATTCTGCACACGGTCCCCCTGCAATTGTTGGCATATTACGTGGCATTGCAAAAGGGAACGGATGTGGACAAGCCCCGCAATCTTGCGAAGTCGGTCACGGTAGAGTGAGCGGCTTGCGCGAGAGCGCAACTCCGGCGACGTAGTTCAACCCGTTCCCGCCACCTAGAAGAGGCCGGAACATGGCGGTTATCGCCGTATTCAACCAAAAGGGCGGAGTGGGTAAAACGACCACTTGCCTGAATTTTTCTGCTGCGCTGTCATTGGCGCAGCGGCATCCCATCGCGCTCGATATGGATCCGCAGGGACACCTGAGCCTTGCCTCCGGATTGAAGAACGGCACAGCGCAAGCAAGAAGCATGGTGTCCTTCTTCAAGGACAAAACCCCGCTGGCCAAACTGCTGCATGACACACCCGCAGGTTGGCAACTCATTCCCGCCACGCTGGAGCTATCCAAGATCGATGCGCTGTACGGCAGCGATCCACAGGCCGCGAAGATGTTGAAGCAAGGTCTGGCTGAAGAACTCTCCTTGACCGGCGCGCCTATCCTCATCGACTGTTGCCCGATGCTGGGGGTGCTGACGCTGAACGCCTTGCTGGCCGCAGACAAGGTGCTGATCCCCGTTTCGGCGGACTACTTGTCGCAACACGGCGTGCATCGGCTGGATGCGGCGCTCAACGTGCTGGAGAAAAAACTGCAGCGCACTTTCGAGAGGCGCATTGTCGTTACGCGTTTCGATTCACGCCGCAAACTATCCTACGACATCTATGACAAGCTCAAACAGCGCTATGGCAATCTGGTGTGCAAGACGCGCATCGGCGAGACGGTGGCACTGGCGACGAGTCCGATGCACGGGCTGGATGTGTTTGCGTATGCGCCGCATAGTCCGGGTGCGGCAGACTACAAGTTGCTCACGGCCGAGTTGATGGAAAGCGGCTTCGTCTAAAACAAAAAACCCGCCTGAGGCGGGTTTTTGTTTGATGCAAAGAAAACGATCAATGCCAGGTGCGGCGAATTTCTCTGGCACGCGCAGCTGCCTTGGCAGATGCTTCGTTCTTGTTCTGTTTCTTATAGAGATCTGACATCGTGTCGAGTACGGTTGCGGCATTGACGCTGTGCTCTTCCTGCTCGATGACCAGAGCGCGATTCAAGCCTTGTTCAGCCTCGGTCAATTGCCCTAACTCGATCTGCAGCATGGCGATGGTAGTCAGCACCTTGGCGATCTCGGTATGGCTGGGGCCATAGACCTTCTCTTCGATAACCAGAACGCGTTGCGCGATAGGCAAAGCCTCGGCGTACTTGGCCTGGGTCTTGTGCAACTCGACCAGGTTCTCCAGGATCTCGGCAGCTTCCGCGCTGTCCGGGCCATAGGTTTTTTCAGCCATGGCTAAAGCGCGTTTGTGCAAATCTTCAGCGGCAGGATAGCGGTGCTGCGATTCATACAGCTCGGCCAATTTGAAGATCGGGATCAGTGCATCTGCTTGTCCGGCATCGTTCTTCTCGCTGATCGCCAGCGCGCGTTTCAGCAACGGCTCAGCGTCGGCCTCGCGGTGTTGTGCCTGGTAGACCATCGCCAGATTGAACAAGGTGATCTTTACCGGAGTGCTGTCCTTGCCGTAAGCCTTCTCACGAATCGCCAGCGCGCGCTGGAGCATGGCCTCAGCTTCGGCATATTGGCCGAGCTCCTGATACAAGTGGGCCAGCTGAGAGAGCGAGCTATCCACCTCGCGATGCTCGGCACCCTGTGCTTTCTCGCGGATAGCAAGGGCACGTTGGTGCAGTTGGATGGCTGCAGCGAACTGGCGTTGCGATTCCTTCAACTCACCCAGACGGAACAGTGGCCCGACCAACTTGGGACTGTTGGCGCCATGAGCCTTTTCCTCAATGGCCAGTGAGCGCTGGAACAGCGGCTCGGCAGCAGCATACTTCTCCTGCTCCAGGTATAGCTGACCAAGATTGTTCAACGTGGCGGCAACCGCGAGGTGATTCTCCCCCAGACTCGCTTCGCGGATCTTCAACGCACGTTTGTAGAAAGGTTCGGCAGCAGCATATTGGCGCTGCTTCTCATAGACCTGCGCCATGCTGTCCAGCTTGTCGGCGACTTTGACGTCGTTCACGCCATAAGCGCGTTCGGCATCGACGATAGCCTTGCGCGCGGAGCGCACAGCTTCTTCGTGCTGGATAAGGTCAGTCAGTGAAACAGTATCGGTGTGATCCTGAGCGATGGCGGGTTGGGCGAACAGCAGAGCCAGACAGCACGCCACGACAGGGAACGTTGCAGGTTTTCTCATTTTTTATATTCTCCTCGGATAAGCCATTGCGGGCCGAGGCAAATTCTACACGTAATGAGCGTTCCCACAACTATGAAAGCGCGCGCGCAACCTCCCAGACCAACAGCCCTGCCAGCAACAGGGAGACTATCGACAACAGATGGTTATGGCGTCGTTGCTGGTGCAGCAGTTTGCGCAAGATATCGTCGCTGCTGCTGGCAGATTCGTCCAGAAGACGCGCATGCAGCAGGCGCGGCAGCTGCGGCAAAATGGAGGCGTAGTTCGGCGCTTCCTTGCGCAATGCCTTGATAAAGCCGCGCCAGCCGACCTGCTCGCTCATCCAGCGTTCCAGCCAGGGCTTGGCTGTCTTCCACAGGTCGAGCTCGGGATCGAGTTGCAGGCCAAGGCCCTCGATGTTGAGCAGCGTCTTTTGCAGCAGAACCAGCTGCGGCTGCACCTCGATGCCGAAACGGCGCGAAGTCTGGAACAGGCGCAGCAGCACCTTGCCAAAAGAGACTTCACGCAAGGGCTTGTCGAAGATCGGTTCGCACACCGCGCGGATGGCGGCTTCAAGCTCATCGACGCGGGTATTGGCGGGCGCCCAGCCGGATTCGATGTGCACTTCGGCCACGCGCTTGTAGTCGCGGCGGAAAAAAGCGATGAAGTTCTGCGCCAGATAATGTTTGTCGGTATCGGTGAGCGTGCCCATGATGCCGAAATCCAGTGCGATATAGCGTCCGTCGCGTGCCACGAAGATATTGCCGGGATGCATATCGGCGTGGAAGAAGCCGTCGCGGAACACCTGCGTGTAAAAGATCTCCACGCCGCTGGAAGCCAGCTTGGAAAGGTCGATCCCCGCCGCCCGCAGATCCGCGATCTGGCTGATGGGGATGCCATGCATGCGTTCCATCACCATCACTTGCTCGGAACACCAATCCCAGTAGATCTCCGGCACGATCAACAGATCCGACTTGGCGAAGTTGCGCTTCAACGCACTGGCATTGCTCGCTTCGCGCATCAGGTCGAGTTCGTCATGCAGGTACTTCTCGAACTCGGCGACGACCAGCTTCGGTTTCAGCCGCTTGCCGTCGGCCCACCAGCGCTCGATCAATCCGGCACAGACATCCAGCAATGCCAGATCATGCGCGATGATGCGCTGGATGCCGGGTCGCAATATCTTCACTGCCGCTTCGCGTCCGTCCGGTAGCACCGCAAAGTGCACCTGCGCCACGGAGGCGCTGGCGATGGGTGTCTCGTCGAAGCTGGCGAACACCTCGCTTAGCTTCTTTTGGTAAAGGTTCTCCAGCAACGCGACAGCCTGTGCCGAGGGGAAGGGCGGCACTTGGTCCTGCAGCTTGGCCAGCTCATCCGCGATGTCGGTGGGCATCAGGTCGCGGCGCGTGGAAAGCATCTGGCCGAACTTAACGAAGATCGGACCCAACGCCTCCAGCGCCAGACGCAGGCGCTCTGCGCGCGGGGTCGAATAGCTGCGGAAGAACAGGATCACCCGCACCAATACGCGCATCCAGCGCGTCCGTTCGTGCGCCAGCAAAAACTCGTCCAGCCCGAAGCGCAGGACGACGAAGATGATCTTGAGTAAGCGGAAGAAGCGCATTGCTATGGGCTCAAATAAAAAGGGCACGACGCCTTGTCGTGCCCTCTAGTTTACTTGAGTTTGTGCTTAAATCTGCTGAATTCCAGCCAGCAACCAAACTGCCTTGGCGTCCTTCAGGTTCTTCTGCACATGCCAGATCTCGTCGAAGCTTTCCGGCGCGCCGTTGTTCTCGCTCAATTGGCCGCTCATGCGCACACTGGCGATGGCCACGTCGTTCTCGGTCACCACCTCCAGCAGCTCCGCATTCACCGCAACCACATCGGTCTTTTGCGGCGTGTTGTCGCGCTCCTGAAGCTGCATCGAGATCTCGGCGAACATCTCCGGCGTGGTGTATTCGCGGATGTCGTTCAGGTCCTTGCGGTCATTCGCGGCTTGCAGGCGGATGAACGAAGTCTTCGCGCTTCGCAAAAAGCTTTCCACCGGAAAGTCGGCGGGGATGTTGGCCGCCGCCACAGGCGCAGCAGCGCTGCCGCTCAAAGGTTGCTGCACCGGCTCCTGCGTACCCGCGTAAGGCGCTCCCGCTCCGGCGTATTGCATTGCGGGCTGTTGCTTGCGACGGAACATGGAGATCAGGAAGAACACAGCGACCACCGCCAGGATGATCATCAGGATCGTGCCCATGCCTTCACCCAGCCCGAAATGGGAGAACAACGCAGCCAAACCCAGGCCGGCAGCGATACCGGCCAGAGGACCGAGCCACTTGTTGCCGGTGGATTGCGGAGCAGCAGCAGGTTGCGCCGGAGTATTTTGCGGTGCCGCAGCGGGGGATTTTTGCACAGGCGCGCTCATGGTGCGCTGCTTGCCGAAACTGCCGCCACCGCCGAAGCGCTTGGCTTCAGCGCTGGTGGCGAGGAAAGAAAGACTGGTCAAAGCGATGGTCAACAAAATGGCGAAACGTTTCATTGGATTCCTTCAAATATGTTCAAGACAACGAGCGATGAGTATAGCAGTCGAAGTTGATTGCTTACCCCTTCACGCTTTGCGGTGAATCCGCGTGCAGCGGCTCTTAGTATGGGGGCGGGGAGACAAAGTTCAATGACTCGCCGCTCAAGGGATGCGCAAAGGACAACGAACTGGCGTGCAACAGCAAGCGCGGCGCACTGGCTGCATCGCCATAGAAGACATCGCCGAGGATGGGGTGGCCGATGGCTGCCATGTGCACGCGCAGCTGGTGCGTGCGGCCGGTGACGGGCTCCAGCTCGACTCGCGTGGTATTACTGTTGAACTCCAGAGTGCGATAGCGCGTAAGCGAGGGCTTGCCCAAAGTGTGGTCGACCATCTGCCGCGGGCGGTTCGGCCAGTCGCAGATCAGCGGCAGATCGACCTCACCGGCTTCTTGTTCCAGCCTGCCTGTTACCACCGCCACATAACGCTTGGCCACTTCGCGCTCGCGAAACATCTGCGACAGCCTGCGCTGCATTGCTATGCCGCGCGCGAACACCATCAGACCGGAAGTCGGCATATCCAGACGGTGCACCACCAAGGCATCGGGAAATTCCTGTTGCAGACGGGCAGAAAGACAATCCTGCTTGTCCTCGCCACGCCCAGGCACCGCCAGCAATCCGGCGGGCTTGTTCACCACCAGCAGCGACTCGTCGCAATGAACCAGGTCCAGCGTGCTACTGCTTGTGTTGTCATCGTCAGAAGCGGGCGGATTGGCAGCGGGAGTTTGCGGCGTCTTCTTCGGCCGGTTCTTGCTGGGGTCGGCAAAACGGAAACGCCCCGCCAGCACGCAACCCTTCATGCCGATGTCGCACGGCTTGTTCAGCACCTTCTGGCATTTGCCATCAACCTCGTGCGGACAACCCCAGCCGCTCATGCTCTAACCTCGTTACGCCTTCTTCACGAACTCGGTCTTCAACTGCATCGCGCCGATGCCGTCGATCTTGCAGTCGATGTCGTGGTCGCCATCCACCAGACGGATGTTCTTCACCTTGGTGCCGACCTTCACCACCGAGGACGAACCCTTGATCTTCAAGTCCTTGATCACGGTCACGGTGTCGCCGTCATTCAGCACGGTGCCGAAGGCATCCTTGAACACCTTCGCCTGCTCGCCTACTTCGGCAGCGGCGACCTTGGGCCACTCGTGCGCGCACTCAGGGCAGACGTAGTTGTCGCCGTCTTCGTAGGTGTATTCGGAACTGCATTTAGGACATTTTGGTAAACCGCTCATTGTGATTCCTGTGATTGATTGAAAATTAATAATAAGTAGTTTTGACGCCCGGACTGCATTCATCCCATCCGAGCTTCGCTTACTGCGCGGGTTATTTACAGCTTAGTACGGGTAACGGCTTATGCTGAGACAATAACACGCGACAAATTGAATGCGTATGGTGTTCAATTCTAGTAATTAACCAGATGTTAGTACCGCTATACTCACAGGCGGCATATACGTTATCAAGTCCGCCCAAAGACCACTCAAAGTAGCCATCGCGATATCCGGTTTCATCGTTGTCAGGAATCAGATCGCCAAGCACATCAGCCGAATTGCCATCATGAACCTCAACGTTTCGAAAACTACCGGAAATCTTTCCGTTCTCTAGAATTGGGGCGCGAGCACTCTTGTAGGTATTCCAACCCGAGGGAGGATTGGCTACGACCTTGGCAACGTCAATCTGAGGGGGGCACCGTACTTCAGTAGCTAGGGCTTGAGGCGCCATGCATAGGAAACACGCAAGAAGCTTACTCTGCATTACAGCTTATACCCCCGATGCACCGCCACCACTCCACCCGTCATGTTGAAATACTCGACGCGCTCCAGCCCGGCATTGATCATCATCTGCTTCAACTCTTCCTGTCCCGGATGCATGCGGATGGATTCGGCGAGGTAGCGGTAGCTGTCGGCGTCATTGGCGATGAGTTCGCCCATCTTGGGCAGCAGCTTGAAGGAATAGAGGTCGTAGACTTTTTCCAGCGGCTTGGCGACCTTGGAGAATTCCAGCACGATCACGCGGCCGCCCGGTTTGAGCACGCGCTTCATCTCGCGCAGTGCGGCGTCCTTGTGGGTGACGTTGCGCAGGCCGAAGGCGATGCTCACGCAGTCGAAATAGTTGTCGGGGAAGGGCAGGTGTTCAGCGTCGCATTGCGCGGTGGGGGTAGCGAGGCCGGCGTCGAGCAGGTTGTCGCGGCCTACACGCAGCATGGCGTTGTTGATGTCGGTGAGCACCACCTGTCCGCTGCTGCCGACTTTCTTCAAGAACAATTTCGACATGTCGCCGGAGCCGCCCGCCACGTCCAGCACGCGCTGGCCTTCATGCACGTTGGCCAGGCCGACGGCAAAAGGCTTCCAGACACGGTGCAGGCCGACCGACATCAGGTCGTTCATGATGTCGTATTTGCTGGCGACGGAGGTGAACACGCCTGCGACCTTCTTGGCTTTCTCTTCTTCGGCGACGGTCTGGAAACCGAAATGGGTGGTCTTGCTCATATCAACTCCTTGGTCATTTGCTCCCTCTCCCGCGTGGGAGGGGATGCTTAATCGCGGCTTGCGCCTGCGGCCTCCAGCTTGGTCAGATAATCATGCCACATCGCATCGTGGTACTTGCCCAGCTCATGCAGATATTCCCAGGTGTAGAGCCCGGTGTCGTGGCCGTCGTCGAATATCAGCTTGATGGCGTAGCTGCCGGAAGGCTCCAGGCCGGTGAGCATCACATTGCGTTTGCCGACCTGCAGCGTCTCCTGTCCCGCGCCGTGTCCGCGCACCTCGGCGGAGGGAGAGAACACGCGCAGGAATTCGAACGGCAGCTTGTAGCGTGTGCCGTCCTCGAAGGCGATCTCCAGCAGTCGGGATTTCTGGTGCAGGACGATGTCGGTGGGCGTCATAGCGCGCGGATCTTCTTCAGCAACGCGGTGGTCGAGCGTTCATGCAGGAACGGGATGCTGTGCACAGAGCCGCCCCAGCCGCGCACTTCGGTGCTGCCGACGATGTTGTCCGGCTTCCAGTCGCCGCCCTTCACCAGCATGTCGGGCTTGCAGGCGAGGATGAGGTTGAGCGGCGTGTCCTCATCGAACTTCACCACCAGGCTCACCGACTCCAGCGCGGCGAGCACCGCCATGCGGTCCAGCTCGGCGTTGATCGGGCGGTCATCGCCCTTGCCCTGGCGTTTCACCGAGGCGTCGCTGTTCACGCCGACGATGAGCGAAGCGCCGAGCGCACGGGCCTGTGCCAGATAGGTGACGTGACCGCGGTGCAGCACATCGAAGCAACCGTTGGTGAACACCAGCGGGCGCGGCAGCGCAGCGACCTTGGCCGCCAGGTCCTGCACGGTGCAGATCTTGTTTTCGAATGCAGGAGTGGGATACACGTCAGTCGATGTACTCAAATACGCGGACGACCTTCTGCACGCCGTTCGTGGTGCTGGCAATGTCGGATGCCGCATCGGCCTCGGCATGGGTGACCAGTCCCATCAGATACACCACGCTGTTCTCGGTGACGACCTTCACGTGATCGGCCTTGAGCGCCTTGTTCTTGACGAAACGCATCTTCACGCTGCCGGTGAGGCGGGCGTCGGCGCTGTGCGTGCCGATGCCGGAAGCGGTGCCCACCACCAGTTCGTTGGCGATGCCCTTGACGTTGGGGATGGCGCCGACGATGCGCTCGATATCCATCTTCGCTTCTTCGCTCGCTGCGGTGCCGGTGACGAGGGCGAAGCGGTTATAGGCGGTGATCTCTACATGCGCGGCGTCCTTGTATTTTTCGTCGATGCGCTTCTGTGCCTTGCTCTCGATGGTATCGTCCTCGACCATCGCGCCCGCGCTGCGGCGATCCGAGGCGGACATCATCATGCCAGCGCCTACTCCGGCAGCCACGACCGGCGCGGCACAGCCTTGCAACAATCCCAATGCGGTGAACAACAACACGAACGGATAACGCATCACTCCCCTCCCAAAATAAGATGATCGATGGCGTCGCACAGGCAATGCAGCGCGAGTAAATGAACTTCCTGGATGCGCGCGGTGCTGGTCGATGGCACGCAGATGTGGAAATCGGACTCGGTGAGGATGGAGGCCATCACACCGCCGTCGCGTCCGGTCAGCGCGACGACCGGCATGTTGCGCTCGTGTGCGGCGTGGATGGCTTCCACCACGCTGGGCGAATTGCCGCTGGTGGAGATGGCGATCAGCACATCGCCGTCCATGCCCAGCGCGCGCACCTGCTTGGAGAAGATCTGCTTGTAATCGTAATCGTTGGCGATGGAAGTGAGCACCGAGCTGTCGGTGGTCAGCGCGATGGCGGCCAGGCCCGGGCGCTCGACTTCGAAGCGGTTGACCAGTTCGGCGGCGAAGTGCTGCGCATCTGCCGCAGAGCCGCCGTTGCCGCAGATCAGGATCTTGCCGTCGTTCATCAGGCAAGTGACCATGGCGTGCGCCGCGTCGGCGATGGGCTGCGCGAGCACTTTTTTGCTCTGCTGCTTGAGTTGCGCGCTGTCGTCGAAGTGTTTGCCAATGCGGGTAGTCAGGGACATGGTCTAAAAATGAAGTGGATGACAGGGATGAATTTTACCCTAAGGCTGCGCCGCTTATGCCTCGAAAGCGTTTTTAACCCACTCGATGTCGCCGGCGGCATCCAGCAGCAGGGCGTCGAAACGACAGGGAGGCAGACGCGACAACGAGGCAAGATAGTGTTGGGCGGTGAGGATCAGACGCTGTTGCTTATGGGAGTCTATGCTGGCCGCGGCGCCGCCGAAATCGCCGCTGCTGCGCTGGCGCACTTCCGCAAACACCAGCGTCTGGCCGTCGCGCAGGATCAGGTCGATCTCGCCGAAGCGGCAGCGGTAATTGGTCTGCATCAGCGTCAGGCCGTGTCGTTGCAGGAACTGGGCAGCGACTTGTTCGGCCTGGGCGCCGGGTTTCATTAGCGCGTCTTGCTGTCCACAGGAACGCCCTGTCCTTGCCGCATGATGGCAAGGGTGGCTTCACGCTGAAAGGTATGTCCGGTCAGCGTGATTTTGCCGGTGACGCCGTCCAGGGGCAGCGAACGCGACTCGCTGTGCTCGTACATCACTTGCAGCAAGCGGTAAGCGTCGATGCCCAGTGCGTACAAACGCTCCATGTCTGGCGACAAAGGTGTTGCGGAGCGCGGATAGATCATCACTGCAGGGTGGTCGGGTTGCAGCATCCACGGCATATCGACGAAACGCACGTCGGCCAGATCGTAGTTGGTCAGCGTGTGGTTGTTGCCGGAGAATATCTGCGACGTGGAATAAACCGGTATCACTGCGTTGATGTAGGGGCGCAGCAGGCGCGCCTTATCGGCTTCGGCGGCAAGGAACACCGAGTTGCCGGGTTCCTGCGGCAGCTCTTTCAACGGGGCGGGGTCGCCGCTATAGATGATCTCGGACTGGAGGATGCCGCCGGCACGTAGCCAATCATCCTTGAATGCCTGAGCCAGGCGCTTGGAAAGCGGGGTATTGGTGGAGACGATGGTCGCGCTGAGCAGTCCGGCATTCGTGGCACGCTGCGAGCTTAGGCGAGCTTCCGCTTCGCCCGGAAGGCCGAAGAAGAAGAGGTGGTCTGTCCGGTTGCTGTCCAGCAGGTTCAGCGCCAGCGTCGGCGTCATGAGCTCGGCATTCGCCGCCAGTGCGGCGACGCCGGTGCGGGTGAGCGGTCCGGCCACGGCGACTGCCCCGGCGCGCAATGCTTGTTGATACAGCGCAACGACTTCGGTGGTTTCATCGTTACAAGGATAGACGCGCACGGGCAGTCCATGCGCTTCCTTGCCGGCGGCGGCGAGGAAGCCTTGTTGTACTGAGTCTGCAGCCTTGGCGAAGACAGGGGACTTCAACGGCAGCAGTAGCGCGATATGCGGTGCGGGTGGCTCCGCCGTGATGGTGGGAGAGACCGGTGTCACCACCGGAGCAGGTTCAGTTACCACTGCCGAGACCACGGGAGGTTGTGGTGCAGCAGGTTGGGGCACCGCGGGTGCGGGCGGGGTGACTGCGTGGGCAGGAGCCTGTGCCGCTGGAGCAGGTGTTGCTGTGCCAGGCGCCGATTGAGTGGCGCAGCCAAAAACGCTCACGTATAGTGCGGCGATCAAGAATCCGCGCAGCAATTTAAATACAGAGGCAACAGTTTGCATATCGAGACCAGGCAAAAATTGGAGTGCGCATTATATGTAGTCGCCACCCCGATTGGAAATCTAAGTGACATCACGCTGCGCGCACTGGATGTATTGGGCGCAGCCGACACCATCGCCGCGGAAGATACCCGCAACACGCGCCATTTGCTGCAACATCACGGCATCAGCGATGCGCGGCTGCTGGCGTTGCACCAGCACAACGAACGCGGCGCGGCGGAAAAGGTCGTTGCCCTGTTGCAACACGGGCAGAACGTGGCATTGGTGACCGATGCCGGAACGCCGGCAGTGAGCGATCCCGGTGCGGTGTTGGTGGAAGAAGTGCGCAAAGCGGGCTTTCGCGTCATTCCTATCCCCGGTGCGAGTGCTGCGGTCGCGGCGTTGTCCGCCTCCGGGTTGAGCGCACCGCATTTCCTGTTCTATGGATTCCTGCCCAACAAATCCGGCGCGCGGCGCACTGCGCTGCAAACTTTGATCGAACATCCCTACACCCTGGTGTTCTACGAAGCACCGCACCGCATCCTGGAATGCGCGGAAGACTTGCAGGCGGTATTTGGCGACGAACGCGAGATCGTCTTGGCGCGCGAGATCACCAAGCTGTTCGAAAGCATCCATCGGTGCAAACTCGGCGAGGTGCTGGACTGGCTCAACAGTGATCCCAACAACCAGCGCGGCGAATTCGTGTTGCTGGTATCCGCTGCCCCGGCTGAGACGGGCGTGATAGATGTCGAGACCGAGCGAATTTTGAAATTGTTGTTGCAGGACCTGCCGCTCAAGCAAGCCGTGCAGCTGGCCGCCCAGATCACGGGCGGCGGACGTAACGAGTTGTATCAACACGCACTTTCTCTGAAATCTTCCGAATAGAATCCCGACCTGGAGCGCCGCTCCGGGTACCCTTTTCTTGCAATTCAAACAGCTGTTTGATACGCTCGTTTGAATTCGCACAGCAAAACGGAGCTGACATGAACGCAATGCAAACCCAATCGGAACTCCCCGAGAACACGCGAGATCGGCTGTTGGTGGCCGCATGCGAGGTATTTGCCGAGCTTGGATTCAAGGGGGCGACGGTGCGGGAGATCTGCCGCCGCGCCGAGGTCAATGTCGCGGCGGTGAACTATCACTTCAACGGCAAGGAAGCGCTGTTCATGGCAGCGCTCGCATTGGAACCGATCGGAAACCTGATCGATACCGCCAACGAGTCAGGCAGCGCGGAGGTCCGCCTCACCGGCCTCATTCAAAACCTCATGACTCGCCTCATGGGCGGACGCTGTACGCCGCACAGCCAATTGATCATGCGCGAGATGCTCGAATCCTCACCCGCGCTCGACATCATCGCCAAGGAAATCATCGTGCCGTTGCATGGACACCTGACCGGCTTGGTGCGCGAGATCGTGGGCGACAAAGTCGCGAACGAGGATGTGCGCCGCTGCGTATTCAGCATAGTCGGGCAATGCTCTTTCTATCGCAACTCGAGAGAGATGAACCGTCGTATGTATCCCGAACTGGATTGCGACGAGAAAGAAATCGAAGCAACGGCAAAACACATCGCTGAATTTTCCCTGGCAGGAATGAAGCGGGTGACCGGCAAATGAATCACACAAGCGATCGTCAGCGGTCGCATGAACGGAGAATGGAAATGACACGGAGCACATCACAAATCTTTACTGGAACTACCTTGACCAGCCTGACCCTGGCGTTGCTGCTGACGGGTTGCGGCGCCGGCGAAGAATCGAAGAAGCCGGCAGTGGCGGCGGCACCGCCGCCCCCCGAGGTGGATGTAATCACCGTCAAATCCAGTGCGGTGACGTTGACCGACGACCTGCCGGGCCGCTTGCAGGCCTACCGCACCGCCCAGGTACGCGCGCGCGTGGAAGGCATCGTCGAGAAGCGCCTGTTCACCGAAGGCAGCGACGTCAAGGCCGGGCAGGCGCTGTACCAGGTCTACGTCGGCAACTACCGCGGCAATTTCGAAGCGGCCAAGGCCGACGAGGTGCTGGCGCGCCAGAACCTCGACCGCGCGAAGCAGTTGCTCGATGCCAAAGTGGTGAGCCAGCAGGAGTACGACCAGACTGCAGCCAAGCTGAAGCAGGCCGAGGCCGCCCTGAGCAAGGCGCGTGAGGACTGGGACAACACCCGCGTGCCGGCGCCGATCTCCGGCCGCGTCGGGCGCTCCATGGTCACCGAGGGCGCGCTGGTCGGGCGCGGCGAAGCAACGCTGCTTGCCACGATCGAACAATGCGATCCCTTGTACGTGAACTTCACCCAGTCCGGTGCAGATCTGATGCGCATGCAGAAGGCAATCAAGTCCGGCAATCTGAAACGCGCCGAATCGACCAAGATCGAGCTGGTGCTTGAAGACGGCAGCATCTACCCGTTGCCCGGCAAGCTGCTGTTCACCGAACTGGCGGCCGACCCCGCGACCGGCAGCGTTTCGATGCGCGCCGAGATCCCCAATCCGAACCACGAACTGTTACCCGGCATGTTCGTGACCATCCGCTTCCCCGGCGCGATGGACGAAGACGCCATCGCGGTGCCGCAACGCGCCGTCCAGATGAGTCCGCAAGGGCAGTTCGTGATGGCGGTGGATGCGGAAGGCAAGGTTAGCCCGCGTCCGGTCAAGGTCGGCGGCATGGCCGGCCCGCACTTCATCATCGAATCCGGCCTGCAGGGCGGCGAACAGGTGATCGTGAATGGGCTGCAGAAAGCGCGTCCCGGCACCGTGGTGAAGCCCATCCCGGTGGAATTCGCGCCTGCTGCTGCGCCAGCGCCAGCACAAAAGACTCAGGGGTAAATCGTGATCGCAAAATTCTTCATCGACCGGCCCATCTTCGCGTGGGTCATCGCCATCGTCATCCTGCTTTCCGGCGGGCTGGCCTTGCGTGGCTTGCCGGTCTCGTCGTATCCGGCAGTTGCCCCACCCGCACTGTCGATCACGCTCACTTATCCAGGCGCCTCGGCGCAGGCGGTGGAAGACACGGCCGTGTCGCTGGTCGAGTTGGAACTGAACGGCATCGAACATCTGCTCTACATGGAGTCGTCGTCGGAGCTGGGGCGCGGCAGCATCACGCTGACCTTCGAGGCAGGCACCAATCTCGACGCGGCATCGGTGGAGACGCAGAACCGCATCAAGCGCGCGGAGGCGCGCTTGCCGGAAGACGTGCGCCGCCAGGGCGTCACCGTGGCGAAATCGGCGCGCAACTACCTGATGTTCGTTTCGCTGATCTCGCCGGACAAGAGCTATGACAACGTCGGTCTCGGCAGCTACGCCGCCGCGCACGTGCTGGATAGCGTGCTGCGCGTGCCCGGCGTCGGCGAAGCCATGCTGCTCGGCACCGAATATTCGATGCGCATCTGGCTCAAGCCGGAACGCCTGCAAGCTTATGGGCTGACGCCGGGCGACGTGAAGAGCGCGATCGCCACGCAGAACGTCCAGCTCGCCACCGGCGAACTGGGGCAATTGCCGGGGCTGTCCGATCAGGAACTGAACGCGATCATCGTCACCAAGGGCCGTCTGTCCACCGTGGAGGAGTTCGGCAACGTCATCGTGCGCGCCAATGCGGACGGTTCGACGGTACGCGTGAAGGACGTGGCGCGGGTAGAGCTTGGCGCGCAGGATTACTCCGTCGCTGCACGCCTCGACAAGGAACCCGCCGCTTCGATCGCGATCCGCCTTGCGCCGGGCGCGAATGCGCTGGACACGGCCAACGCGGTCAAGGCCCGGATGGAAGAGCTCTCGAAGTTCTTCCCCAAGGGCGTGAAATGGATCGTGCCGTATGACACGTCGAAGTTCGTCGAGATCTCGATCAAGGAAGTGGTGAAGACGCTGGGCGAAGCGATGATCCTGGTGTTCCTCGTGATGTATTTGTTCCTCGAGAACTTCCGCGCCACGCTGATCCCGACCATCGTGGTGCCCGTCGCGCTCACCGGCGCGATCGTCGGCCTGTATGCGGTCGGCTATTCGATCAACACGCTCACGCTGTTCGCGATGGTGCTTGCCATCGGCATGGTGGTGGACGACGCCATCGTGGTGGTGGAGAACGTCGAGCGCATCATGACCGAAGAAGGATTGCCGCCGCGCGAAGCCACGCGCAAGGCGATGGGGCAGATCTTCAACGCGATCATCGCCATCACCCTGGTGCTGATCGCCGTGTTCATCCCGATGGCGTTCTTCAGCGGCTCGGTCGGCGCGATATACCGCCAGTTCTCGGTGACGCTGGTGCTGACCATCATCTTCTCGATCCTGATGGCGCTGACGCTGACACCGGCGCTGTGCGCCACGCTGCTGCAGCACACGCCGGGGCACGAGCTCAAGCCGAGCCGCGGCTTCTTCGGCTGGTTCAACCGTTTCTTCGACCGAGTGACGCAAGGCTACCAGGCAGGTGTGGCGAACGTGCTGAAGCGCACCGCACGCTACATGGTCATCTATGCGGTGATCCTCGCCGCCGTCGGTTTCCTGTTCGCGAAGCTGCCGACCAGCTTCCTGCCGGAAGAAGACCAGGGATATTTCATCAGCATGATCCAGTTGCCCGCGGGCGCTACGCGCAGCCGCACGCTGGAAGTACTGTCGCAGGTGGAGGACTATTACCGTGCCCAGCCTGAAGTCGAGCACGTGATCGGCGTGGCGGGCTTCTCCTTCTTCGGCCGCGGCCAGAATGCGGCGATCGCCTTCATCCGCCTGAAGGACTGGGATGAGCGCCCGCTGTCGGAAAACTCCGCGACGGCACTGGTGCAGCGCGCGAGCAAGATGCTGTCCCGCATCAAGCAGGGCATGGTCTTCGCTATGAACGTGCCGCCCATCCCCGAGCTCGCGGCGGCCGGTGGTTTCGACTTCCGCCTGCAGGACCGCGGCGGCCAAGGCCGCGAAAAGCTGATAGAGGCGCGCAACATCGCCCTGGGGCTCGCCAGCAAGAGTCCGGTGCTGATCGGCGTGCGTCCCGAAGGCCAGGAACCGGCGCCGCAATTGCGTCTGGACGTCAACCAGACCAAGGCGCGGGCGCTGGGCATCGATCCGGCCACGCTCAACGATACGCTGCAGGCTGCGCTTGGCGTCGCTTACATCAACGACTTCGCGCGCGAGGGCCGCACGCTACGCGTGCAGATGCAGTCCGATGCCCGTACGCTTTCCACGCCGAAAGAAATCCTGCGCCTGCCGGTACGCAATGTGCAGGGCGGCATGGTGCCGTTGTCGGAGATCGCCACCGCGCGCTGGACGGTCGGCGCGCCCAAGCTCGACCGCTACAACGGCATCCCCGCGTTGAAGATCTCGGGCAGCGCGGCTCCCGGCCGCAGCAGCGGCGAGGCGATGGCGGCGATGCAGGAAGTGGCGAAGCAGTTGCCGCCGGGCTTCGGTTTCGAATGGTCCGGCACCTCGCGCGAGGAGATGCAGTCCGGCAGCCAGGCCACCCTTCTGTTCGGCCTCTCGCTGGTCGCGGTGTTCCTGTGCCTGGCGGCGCTGTATGAGAGCTGGTCGGTACCGTTCGCCGTCATCCTGGTGGTGCCCATCGGTATCCTCGGCGCACTGCTGGCGGTGATGCTGCGCGGCCTGCCCAACGACGTGTACTTCAAGGTCGGCCTGATCGTCATCATCGGCCTCTCCACCAAGAACGCGATCCTGATCATCGAGTTCGCGCGCCATCTGCAGGAGCAGGGCAAGAGCCTGGTCGACTCGACGCTGGAGGCTTGCCGTCTGCGCTTCCGCCCGATCCTGATGACCTCCATCGCGTTCATCCTCGGCGTGCTGCCGCTCGCCATTTCGACCGGCGCGGGCGCGAATGGCCGCCATGCCATCGGTACCGGCGTGATGGGCGGCATGATCACCGCGACAGTGCTTGCGGTGTTCCTGATCCCGGTGTTCTTCGTGGTGGTGCGCCGCATCTTCCCCGGCAAGCCGTCGATACCTCAGGAGCAAGACCATGCGTAACAACAAACTGAACAAGACGATCCTGCTGCTGGCGTCCGCCGGGATGCTCAGCGCCTGTGCGGTCGGCCCCGACTACAAGCGCCCCGAGATGCAGTTGCCCGAGCAGTGGGCAGCGAAGGACGCGACCGACAAGACGGCTTCTCTCGAAGGCGAGCGCTGGTGGAGCCTGTACGCCGATCCGGTGCTGGACAAGCTGGAAGACGAAGCGCTGGCATACAACGCCGATGCGCAGGTGGCGATGGCGCGCGTGCTGGAAGTACGAGCCCAGTTCGACGTCGCCGAGTCCGCGCAATATCCCAACGTCAGCGCAAATGCGAGCGAGGTGCGCAACCGCGCCACCCTCGCGGGTTCTTTCCCGCGACCGACGACGTTGCCGCGCACCACGACCACCACGCGTACCACGCTGGATGCGAGCTATGAGCTCGACCTGTGGGGCAAGTACCGCCGCGGTACGCAAGCGGCGCGCGCCGAACTATTTGCCGCCGAGGCCAATCGCGATGCGGTGCGCCTGACGCTTACTGCGCAGGTGGCGCAACAGTACTTCGCGCTGCTGGCCTACACCGCTCAGGAAGAGACCGTGAAGCGCGCGCTGGCCAACCGCGAGGAGCGGTTGGTGATGGACAAAAAGCGTCTCGAGATCGGCGTGATCTCGGAATTCCAGCTGCACCAGTCCGAGGCCGAAGTCTCCTCGGCACAGGCGCAACTGGCCAACATCGCCCTGCTAGGCGACCGGCAGGAGACGGCACTGGCGCTGCTGCTCGGGCGCTCGCCGCGCAACGTGATGAACGCACAACTGGAACAAGGCGCGCCCAAGCTCAACGATGTCTGGGTGCCGGACGGCCTGCCCGCAGAATTGCTGTTGCGGCGGCCCGACCTGAAGGCGGCGGAGCAGCACCTCATCGCGCAGAACGCACACATCGGCGAAGCGCGCGCACAGTACTTCCCCTCGATCAGCCTCACCGGCTATCTGGGCAGCGAGACGACGGATATGGCCAAGCTGTTCACCGGGCCGGCAGGCATCTTCCAGTTCGCTGCCGGCCTCAGTCAGCCGATCTTCAATGCCGGCCGCATCGGCGCCAACGTCAGGGCGAGCGAAGCGCGGCGCGACCAGGCGCTGGTACAGTACCAGCAGGCGGTCGCCAGCGCGTTCGGCGATGTGCGCAATGCGCTTGCTGCACAGTCGGCGGCACGCCAGGTGCTGGCCGCGGAGACCGCGCGCAGCCAGTCTTTGGCCACGGCCACCCGCCAGGCGGAGGTGCGCATCCAAGTGGGTAGCTCCAGCCGCATGGACTTCCTCGATGTCGAACGCAACCAGTTGCAGGCTGAACTGAACCGCATCGACGCCGAACGTGCGCAACGATTGGCGGTGGCCGACCTGTTCAAGGCGCTGGGCGGTGGCTGGCAGGGAAACAAGAAGGACTAGCAGCTTCGCCGGACGGCGCTTTCGACTAAAATGGCGGGAAGATTGATCTTCCCGCCATTTTTTCGAACTGCACATATGGAACTCAAACTCACCCGACCCGACGACTGGCACCTGCACCTGCGCGACGGAGCATTGATGGCCTCTGTGCTGCCCGACACAGCGCGCCAGTTCGCCCGCGCCATCGTCATGCCCAATCTCCGCCCACCCGTCACCCACACGGCACAGGCATTGGAATACCGCTCGCGCATTCTCGCCGCGCTGCCGCAAGGCATGACGTTCGAGCCGCTGATGACGCTGTACCTGACCGACAACACCAGCGCGGAAGAGATTCGCAAGGCCAAAGCCAGCGGGGTGGTACACGCGGTGAAGCTGTATCCGGCGGGTGCGACCACCAACTCCGACGCGGGCGTCACCGATCTGCGCAAGACTTACGCCGCGCTGGAAGAGATGCAACGCTGCGGCATGCCGCTGCTGGTGCACGGCGAAGTCACCAGTGCCGACATCGACATCTTCGACCGTGAGGCCGTGTTCATCGAGCGCGTGATGCAGCCGCTGCTGAAAGACCTGCCGAACCTGCGCGTGGTGTTCGAGCACATCACCACCAAAGATGCCGCGCAGTTCGTGGCAAACGCGCCGGACAACATCGCCGCCACGCTCACCCCGCAACACCTGCTCTACAACCGCAACGCCATGCTGGTCGGCGGCATCCGTCCGCATTTCTACTGCCTGCCCATCCTCAAGCGCGAGACGCACCGCGAAGCGCTGATCAGAGCTGCCACCAGTGGCAACAAGAAATTCTTCCTCGGTACCGACAGTGCCCCGCACGCGCAACACACCAAGGAGAACGCCTGCGGTTGCGCCGGTTGCTATACCGCGCATAGCGCCATCGAACTGTATGCCGAAGCGTTCGAAGCGGCGGGTGCGCTGGATAAGCTCGAAGCCTTCGCCAGTTTCTACGGCGCGGATTACTACGGCCTGCCGCGCAACAAGGAGACCATCACCTTGCGCCGTGAAGAGTGGCACATGCCCTCGACCGTGGAGTTCGGTGGCTCTAAGCTCGTGCCGTTGCGGGCGGGGGAGATGATGAAGTGGAAGCTGGTGGTTTGATGGCAATGAAAGCCCATCGAATATTTTGTTCTATTCAGCTACTGCTGTTGATTGGGCTGGCCAACGCCGAGACAAATAATTCTGCCGCCAGCTTAGCGGATGACATCTGCAATGCAGGCTATGAAATGGTTAGAAGTGTTGGTACCGAAAAAGCTGTTCCGATTCTGTCTAATTGCCTGGCATCAGAAGCCTCGTCCGAAAATAGACGACGAGCCTACATTGGGCGGGCATGGGCATATAAAACTCTTGGAAGGATGAATGAAGCAATTAATGACCAAGAAGCGGCTTTTAAACTTGCTCCTGCAGGTTACGGCGAACTAATCAATTACGCAGTGTACCTACGATATGCAGGTCGAGCGGCGGAAAGCCTAACGCCTCTCAAAGCCGCTGAAGGAATGGACAAAGCAAAAGGCAGGACCAGTATGATGACTCAATATCAGCTGGGCTGGACTTATCAGGAACTAGGCAGGCATGAAGAAGCGATTGCTGCTTTCTCAAAAGGAATTCCCCAGCAAGCCGATTTTGCGTTTGCCTATTACAGGCGGGGCTTGTCATTTGAATCCCTAGGACAGAAAGAAGCCGCACGCGCCGACTTTCAGAAAGTGAGAGCTTTGGTTGCTACGGCCGACAGAGGAAAAGTGTCCGACAAAGAGCTTCCTGACATCCGAAAAAAACTTGCGGAGTACGGAGTCCATTTACGCTAAAGGGGCTAGGCTCGAATTTGGGACAGGCCACGATCATATGCACAACACTAGGGAATCTCTGATTAAGTCCCGAACGATTTCGATTCATAATGTCAAAAGCGAAGAACGAACAAATAAACAATCGGGGACAGGCCACGGTATTTTGCGTAACATCATCAAACAAAATTTCGGAGTGCAATCATGAGCGCAACCACCTTTGAAATTCGCCCAGAACTGAAAGTCCAACTCGACCATCTGGCAGAGGAAAGCCATCGCAGCGAAAGTGATTTGGCAAATGAGGCCTTGTCACTTTATCTGGCACAGCAGCGCCGCATCACAGCGCGGATCCAGGAAGGGTTAGCGCAGGCACAGCGCGGTGAGTTCGTCACGGACGAAGAGATGGAGGCGTTCTTCGCACGCTACACCGAGCCGCAGGCATGAAGCTACGCTATACCCCGCGAGCAAGATCTGACCTCGCGGAGATTCACGATTACATCGCGCAAGAAAATCCCCAAGCAGCAAGACGAGTGGTTTTGATCATTCGCAACGCGGCAGAAGCGTTACCGCAAAACCCATTAGTCGGCAGATCGGGACGAGTCGCCGGAACACGCGAATTAACCGTTGGCCGCTTCCCATTTATGCTGGCTTATCGTGTCGATGTAGATGAAGTACAGATTTTGTCAGTCATTCATACAGCTAGAATGTGGCCGGAAAGTTTGTAATGAATATGTCTCTATCTTCTTACTTCAACACCTCTCAGATTAAATTTGGGACCACGGTCTTATGCAACAACATTAGTGCGTAGCACATCCGGAGAATCATAATGAAGAAGGTGAATGAGGCAGCAGAAAACAATCAGGCTGAATCGATGGATGATGGCAGTCATATGGACATCCTCATGATCAATGCCTTGCTGGATTCGCTGTTCACGATCTTTACCACTATGGTGGGGGTGAAGATACAGCCCGGCGTCCCGGTGCTTAAGCAGGGCAATACGGCGAAGGGCGACGTCACCGGCCTCATCGGCATGAAGTCCGAGGGGGTCAGCGGCAGTGTTGCGCTGTCGTTCACCTTGCCGGCGATACGCCTGATATCCCTCAATTTGATGGGTCACGAGATCACCAGCATCGATAAAGACGCGGCAGACCTCACCGGGGAATTGACCAACATGCTGGTGGGCGGAGCGAAGCGCATCCTGTCCGAGAAGGGGCATGAGTTCGACATGCAGACGCCGCAAATGCTGCAGGGCGAGGGACATCAGATCGTGCATCACAATGGGGGCAAGACTGTGCTGCTGCCGATCAAGATCAAACAGGACGAGTTCTATATCGAACTGAATTTCGTCTGAGCGTCGGAACGCTTTTTTCGAAACAATTATTCAATCTCATGCCTCTATCCTCCTACCTCGATACCACGCCTGTCCTCGGCGACCGCATTTACCTGCACCCTTCCTGCCAGGTCATCGGCGATGTGAAGATAGGCGACGACAGTTCCGTCTGGTGCAACACAGTATTGCGCGGCGACGTGAACCGCATCGTGATCGGGCGCGGCACCAACGTGCAGGACCTGAGCATGGGCCATGTGTCGCACAAGACCCCTGAGAAACCTGAAGGCTCGCCGCTCGTCATCGGCGACTATGTGACGGTGGGGCATTCGGTGATCCTGCATGGCTGTAGCATCGGCAACGAATGCCTGATCGGCATGGGCTCCATCATCATGGACGATGTGGTGATCCCTGACCGCGTGATGGTGGGCGCGGGCAGTCTGATCTCGCCGGGCAAGACGCTGGAGAGCGGCATGCTCTACATGGGGCGTCCGGCGAAGGCGGTGCGCAAACTCACGGACGAGGAGATTGCTTACCTGCGCTATTCCGCCGAGCATTACATGCGGGTGAAGAACAATTATCTGAATGGATCGAAAGCGTAATCGGAAAGTTTATTGAAATGACAAAGTTAAGCCCACAGGACTTCAAGCGCGCCAGCGTGAATCTTGAAACTGCGCAGATCGCCTGGCGCGAGTTGCAGCGCTTCTTCGCCAGCGGGGTGGCGATCGCGGTGAGCCCGGAACTCGACCTGATCGAAGTGGCATTCCAGGTGTCCGAAGACAATGCAGAGCAAGTGGCGCAATGGATGGCTACCGGACAGGTCGTACGCGTGACGGATGAGCAGGCGATGGCCTGGTATGAAGCGGATGCTGATGTGTGGGCGGTAGTGGTCCGTCCCTACGTGCTGGTGCAGGCCGGGAAAAAAGCGGCGTAGTTTTTCCGCAGCCGCCCGGCTGTTCAATCCTTGGAGACCTTCTTCAGTGCCGCTTCGATGCGCTGACACAATGTCTTGAGGATCTTGATGCGCGCGAAGTTCTTGTCGTTGGCTTCCACCAAAGTCCACGGCGCGGCCTCGGTGCTGGTGCGGTCCACCATGTCGCCGATGGCCTGCTCGTAGGCATCCCATTTTTCGCGGTTGCGCCAATCCTCCTCGGTGATCTTGAAACGCTTGAAGCCGATCTTCTCGCGTTCCTTGAAACGGCGCAGCTGTTCTTCTTTGCTGATGGTCAGCCAGAATTTGACGACGACGGTCTGGTGGCGCGTGAGCTGCGATTCGAAATCGTTGATCTCGCCGTAGGCGCGCATCCAGTCGAATTCGGAGCAATATTTTTCCACCCGCTCGACCAGCACGCGCCCGTACCATGAGCGGTCGAAGATGGTGACGCGTCCCTTGCGCGGGACATGCCGCCAGAAGCGCCACAAGTAAGGCTGTGCGCGCTCTTCTTCCGTCGGTGCGGCGATCGGCACCACCTGGTACTGGCGCGCTTCGAGTGCGCCGGTGATGCGGCGGATGCTGCCCCCCTTGCCTGCGGCATCGTTGCCCTCGAACACCGTCACCACGGTGATCTCCTTGAATCGCGGGTCGCGCGTGAGCAGGGCCAGCTTGCCCTGATATTTTTCCAGGTCTGCCTCGAATTTCTTCTTGTCCAGCTTCTGCGTGAGATCGAGCGTTTCGAGGATGTTGAGTTTGTCGATAGGCGGCAACAAGGGGGCTGCGCGGATCGCAGCGACTTTTTTCTTGTCGGACTCCGCCAGACGCTTGCGCATTGCTTCGAGGATGACCTTGCCCACGGTCAGGCTCTCGGTAACGGGAGTCTGCGCCTTCGACCACGATCCACGGCGCTTCGGCTGTACTGGTATGGCGGATGACGCTTTCGTGGATGGTGACGAACTTGTCGTAGCGTTTGAAACGTTCCCAGTCGCGCTTGGTGACGCGCCAGCGCGTCTTGGGGTTCTTCTCCAGCGCTTTGAGGCGTGCTTCCTGTTTTTCTTTGGAAAGGTGCAGCCAGAATTTGATGATGAGTGCACCTTCGTCGGTCAGCATCTTCTCCATGCGCTTGGCGCGCTCCAGGCTCTGGTCGAGTTCAGCCGCCTTGGTGTAACCCATCGCGCGGTTCAGGATCGGCCATGTGTACCAGGAGCCCATGAACACGCCGACCTTGCCCTTGGGGGGCAGGGCGCGCCAGAAGCGCCACATCATGGGGCGTTCCATCTCTTCGTCGGATGGCTCGCCCATGCCGTGGGTCTGGATGAAGCGCGGGTCCATCCACTCGTTGAGCAGGTTCACCGTCTCGCCGCGTCCCGCGCCGTCCACGCCGCCGATGAGGATGATGACGGGAAATTTCGCTTTCTCCGCCAGATCGAATTGCGCATCCAGCAGTGCTTCACGTAGCTTGGGGACCTCAGCATCGTAAGTGGTCTTGTCGACTTTGTGTCCAAGTTCTGCCGATTCAAACATGATGACCTCCGCTGTGAAAACTACAGATGTTCGGGCGAGATGGCGAGACGCAGCACGGTCTGGTAATCGCCCTCGCGTTCGCGCCGGCTGAACCACCACACCGCGCCTTTTTTGATGCTCCAGATATTTGCATGGCCAGTCATCAACAGGCTGGCGAGTTCGCCCAGCCACGGCTGATGTCCGACCAGCAGCACCGCGCCGCCCGCCATCGGCCAACCGGCGGTCGCGATGGCTTTTTGCGGCGAAGAGTGGACATCTATATTGGGCGCGGTGATGAAACTGGCATTCAGCGCAGCGGCTGTCTGCTGTGCACGCAGCGCTGGGCTGACCAGGATGCGGGTGTTCTGCGGTAACCGCCCGGAAAGAAAATGAGCCATGCGTTCCGCCTGGCGCCGTCCTTTCTCGGTGAGCGGACGCATGTCGTCTGGCACCCCTTCCGCAGCTTCGGCATGTCGCCACAGGATCAGCTCCATCTTTCCAGCTCCTATTTATTACACTATCGGCTGTCAGGATATACCGTATATACTGTTTTCGCCACAATCACTCAGGGAGACTGAAGATGACCAAGACCACACCGCGCAAACCCGTTGCCGCGAAGACACCTGCCGCGCGCAAAGCCGCACCGGCCAAGGCCGCGGCCAAACCCGTGAAGAAACATAAAAAAGAGAAGAAGGCCGACAGCAAAGTGAAGGTCGTGCGCGACAGCTTCACTATGCCGCAGGCGGATTACGATTTGATTGCGGCACTCAAGGAAAAGGCGCTGAAAGCCGGCGTGCATGTGAAGAAGAGCGAATTGCTGCGCGCCAGCCTGCAAGCATTGTCCAAACTGAGCGCCGCACAGCTGAAGCGGGCGATCTCCGGCCTCGAAACGATCAAGACCGGACGTCCGAAGAAGGTCTAAACCTCGTCGTCAACCGCCGCGAGCGGTTGTCCCAGTTCTTGCAGCAGGGCAGTTTGCGCGCAGGTTTCGGAACTGCGCGCGGGCGCCTTGCGATGCCAGAAGCCGTTGCAGTCCATTTCCCATGCCTGGCAATTGTCCTTCAGGTAACTCTTCAGCCCTTCATCGAGCACGCGCTTCTTGAGTTTGTCATCCAGCACGGGAAAGCACACTTCGATGCGGCGGAAGAAGTTGCGGTCCATCCAGTCAGCGCTGGCCAGATAGACGTCATGCGCCAGGTCGTTGCGGAAATAGAAGATGCGGGTGTGTTCGAGAAAGCGTCCGATGATGGAGATCACGCGGATATTCTCGGACAGGCCGGCGACGCCGGGGCGCAGGGCGCAGACGCCGCGCACGATCAGTTCGACCTTTACCCCGGCTTGTGAAGCTTCATACAGCGCCGTGATGGTTTCCGGTTCCAGCAGCGAGTTCATCTTGGCGATGATGTGGGCGCGCTTGCCGGCCTTGGCCAGCTTGGTCTCGTTGCGGATGGCATCCAGCACGCTGGTGTGCAAGGTGAACGGCGACTGCCACAGATGCTTCAGTTTGGTAGCCTTGCCCAGCCCGGTGAGCTGCATGAACACTTCGTTCACGTCGGCGCACACCTCCTCGTTGCTGGTGAACAAGCCGAAGTCGGTATACAGCTTGGCCGTGCGCGGATGGTAGTTGCCGGTGCCCAGATGCACATAGCGGCGCAGTTTGTTGTTTTCCTCGCGGCGTACCACCATCAGCATCTTGGCGTGGGTCTTGTGCCCGACCACGCCGTACACCACATGCGCGCCGACCTCTTCCAGACGGCTCGCCCAGTTGATGTTGGCCTCTTCGTCGAAGCGCGCGAGCAACTCGACGACCACCGTGACTTCCTTGCCGCGCATCGCGGCCGCGATGAGCGCTTCCATCAGTTCCGAGTCCGCGCCGGTGCGATATACCGTCTGCTTGATGGCGACCACATTGGGGTCGGCGGCGGCCTGCTGGATGAAGTCGATCACCGGCTTGAACGATTGGTACGGGTGGTGCAGCAGCACATCGTTCTTGCGCAGCACCTTGAACATGTCCGCGCCTTTTTTTTGCAGCAACGGCGGCATGCCGGGCACGAAGGGGGCGAACTTGAGGTCGTCGCGTGCGACCTTGTCGGGGATGTGCATCAGCCGCACCAGGTTCACCGGGCCATGCACGCGGAACAGGTCTTCCGCCTTCAGCTCGAACTGTTGCAGCAGGAAATCGGCCAGCTCTTGCGGGCAGTTGTCGGCGACCTCAAGGCGCACGGCGTCGCCGAAATGGCGCTGCGGCAATTCGCCCTGCAGGCTCACGCGCAGGTTTTTCACTTCTTCCTCGTCCACGAACAGGTCGCTGTTGCGGGTGACGCGGAACTGGTAACAACCCAACACTTCCATGCCCGCGAACAGTTCGCCGACATGCGCATGCAGGATGGAAGAAAGGAACACGAAGCCGTAAGGACAGCCGGATATCTCCGGCGGCATCACGATGGCGCGCGGCAATATGCGCGGCGCCTGCACGATGGCTTTGGCCGAATTGCGGCCGAAGGCATCCTTGCCTTGCAGCTCGACGGCGAAGTTCAGGCTCTTGTTGAGCACGCGCGGGAACGGATGTGCCGGATCCAGGCCGATCGGTGTCAGCACCGGCATCACCTCGCGCAGGAAAAAATCCTTCACCCAAGCCTTCTGCTCCTCGTTCCATTGCGTGCGGCGCAGGAACTTGATGCCTTGCTCCGCCAGCGCGGGAACCAGCTCGTCGTTGAAGAGCTGGTATTGGCGTGCGATCAGCTGATGCGTCGGCGTGTACAGGCGCTTGAGTATCTGCGTGGCCTCCAGACCGTCCGGTCCGGCCGCCAGGCCGCCCAGTTTGGCCTGTTCCTTCAAGCCGGCGACGCGGATCTCGAAGAACTCATCCAGGTTGCTGCTGACGATGCACAGGTATTTCAAGCGCTCCAGCAGTGGGACACGCGGATCCTCGGCTTGTGCGAGGACGCGACGGTTGAACTCCAACAGGCCGAGTTCGCGGTTGAGGAAATTCTGTGCAGGGAATTTTTTTGCCATGTGAGGTCGGTGCGGTGACGCGTGCTGCGCTTCAGTTTTTCGGCGGAACGTAACCTGTGGGCATCTGCGAATCGGTGCCGAAGAAATAATTTTCCATTTGCTCCGCGAGATATTTGCGCGCCTTCGCGTCGGAAAGGTTGAGACGATTCTCGTTCACCAGCATGGTCTGGAACTTGATCCAGCCCTGCCAGGCTTCCTTGGAGACGTTTTCAAAGATACGCTGACCCAACGCGCCGGGATAAGGAGGACGATCCAGTCCTTCGGCTTCGCGTCCGAGTTTCACGCATTGCACTGTTCTTGCCATGGTTAAGTTCACTCCGTGATTATGCTTGGGGAGTGTGACATTACCGTGAATCCTTGATCAAAGCCAGCGGCGGCGGTCTTAGCGACCCGGGGGGGCCTCACGTTTCGCCCGAGTCTGCGCCTGACGCAATCGCCTGTACTCTTCGGAAACATCCTCGAACATCCACATGCGGCCGATGTAATGCTCGCCCGCGGCATCCGGCACGACGCAGGAACGGCTGCGGATGATCCGTCCGTTGCGCAGTGGCGTATCAAAGGGGGCGCTGATGCCGTACTCCTCGAGTGCCGCGGCAATGTGCCGCATGAAAGTATCCGGCTGCTCCATCAGGCCGCGCGCGTGGCCGATCAGCTCGGTATCCTGATGGCCTATGTAATCCTCGCTCTCGGAAAGTCCCCATAAGCGGCGGCATTCCTGATTGATGAACTGCACATGGCGCGCGGGACCGACGAACATGACACCGACCGGCAGGATGGAGATGAGTGCGTTCAGGCGTGCCTGCTCGGCATACAGGTCGTGGGCGTAGCGCTGCTGGGATTCGACACGCTGGCGCAGCACGGTCGCCATGTTGCTGAAACTGGTGGCGAGCTTGCCCAATTCATCCTGCGGCAGATCTTTCGGCATCGCGGCATTCAAATTCCCATTGGCCATCAGCTGGCTGGCGCGCGTGATCTCGCGCAAAGGCTGGACCATGCGGCGCACGAGAAAGAAATGGACGGACGCGCCGATGGCGAGCCACAACAGCGCGATGATGAAAAGCTTGGTGCCCAAGGCGAGTTCGAGCTCGTCAAGGAAGTCTGTGTTCACGCCATAGTGCAACGTGCCGAACGGTTTGCCGTCGTGAACCAACGGAATGGCTTCGTCGAGACAAGCGTTGCCATCATTTGCTGGTGCCTTCCCGGGGAGCGCCGGACGTCCACGCGTGGAATCCCCGGCAGCGGCCAATAGCTCGCCGCGCGTGTCCTGCACGGTGAGATAACAGTAGCCGTGCATTTCCGACACCTCCTGCAGCAATTGCCGCAGGTCGTTCGGGTCATGCGCCGCCGGCCCGACCATCAGCGTCATGGCGAGGATGTGGGAGCGCTGCTGCATGTCTTGCTGGATCTGGTGCGATAGGAACTGGTCCAGTATCTGCAGGACGCTCAGCATGAGCGCCAGCAAACCGGCACTGACGAGCAGGAGCGTGCTGAAAAAGAATTTGACTTGCAGCGGACGGGAAAATAACCAGTTGAGCATGAATATCTCCCCGCGTCGCGTTACCGGAGTGTCCGGACGAACACCTTCGAACGCCGTTGATAGTTATACAGCGTCTTTTTCTGGGTCGGGAGCTGCTCTACATCGACTTCCTTGAACCCGCGCTCGATGAACCAGTGCGCTGTGCGCGTGGTCAGCACGAACAGTTTTTGCAGCTTCATCGCCTGCGCCTGCGCCGCGATGTGCTTGAGCAGGACATCGCCATAGCCGTGGTTGCGGTAAGCGGGCTGCACGGCGAGGCAGGCCAGCTCCGCCGCCTTCTCGTCGGCGAAGGGATACAGCGCAGCGCAGCCGATGATGCGGTGGCCGTGCTCCAGCACCACGAAACGTCCGATCTCGCGTTCCAGCAGTTCGCGCGAACGCCGCACCAGGATGCCCTCGGCCTCCAGCGGCTGCAGCAGTTGCAGGATGCCGCCGACATCGTCGATGGTCGCATCGCGCAAAGTGTTGAGCGTGCTCTCCACCACCATGGTGCCGATGCCCTCGTCGCTGAACAGCTCCTGCAGCAGCGCGCCGTCGGTGTGGCGGCTGATGAGATGGGTGCGGGCGACGCCCGCTTCGCACGCCTTCACCGCGCAGGGCAGGAACAGCGCCACATCGTCCGGCAGCTTGCGCTTGCCGGACAGGATCTTGTTCGCGGCGGCGACGGCCAACTCTTTCAGCAGCGTGCCGTCCTTCTCTTGCACGCCGTCCGTGTCCATCAGGAAGATCAGCTTGTCGGCATCCAGCGCGATGGCCGTGGCCGTGGCGACGTCTTCCAGCGTGAGGTTGAAGACTTCGCCCGTGGGCGAATAACCCAGCGGCGACAGCAGCACCACCTCGCCGAACTCCATACGGTCCTGCAGCGCCGCGACATCCACCTTGCGCACGCAGCCGGTGTGCATCAGGTCCACGCCGTTGATCACGCCGATCGGCTGCGCGGTGATGAAATTGCCGCCCGCCACGCGGATGTCGGCATTGGCCATCGGCGAATTCGCCAGGCCCACCGACAGCAGCGCCTCGATCTCCAGCCGCACGCGGCCCACCGCTTCTTTCACGCACTGCAGGGTCGCGGCATCCGTGAGGCGGATGCCGTGGTGATAGCTGCCTTCGATGTCGTTTTGCGCCAGCCGCTGCTCGATCTGCGGCCGCGCGCCATGCACCAGCACCAGCCGGATGCCCAGCGCAGCCAGCAGGTTGAAGTCATGCGTCAGCTCGACGAACTTGCCGTCCGCCACCACTTCGCCGCCGAAAGCGACGACAAACGTCTTGCCGCGAAAGGCATTGATGTAAGGGGCGACGGAACGGAACCACGCGACGAAATCGGGTGAAGAGCTGGCGGGAACGGCTGGCATGGTGATCGGTTAACTCCTCATCCGGTGCAGATGCTCGAAATATAAGCCGGGGCATTATATTTCAAATCATGGGGATGGGAGGGGCGGATGTCGTGCCACGGAATGCCGGTGAGGTGTGACACACGGGGCATTGCTCATTAATCAAGCTGGCGGTAATTCAGGAAACCCGTGGCCCCCTATTGTTTTGCGATGGCGTTAATTTCTCAAAATGTCGGAATGCAAGACCTGCCGCAGCGCTTATGCTTAACGGACGGGCGGACAGGACACCGACATTGATTCCTTATGATTCTTGTAGATGGCTATTGCTGCTTTATCACCATCGACCAACCTCTCATAAAAATGCTCGTCATTTGCCCATTCTGGGAAACTGATTCGCGTTATGACCAAACCAAGTGGCTGTTGCTCAAAGCTCAGGCACCAGTTTGTTGGCAGTGATGGCTCAATTACATCAAACATTTCAAGTGGGTAAGGATAGGGATAATTGTTTTCTTCGATTGTATGCAGATAAATTCGAACTCCCCCATCATCCCATTGTGCTATCGCCACAACGAAATAGATGTGACCGATAACCAAGTCTTGGTCCGCCCCTTCGAGGTGGATCGATCTAGTCAGACGCTTCCTCACCTCCGCTGAGGTCAGCTTGTTAACATCGTTTGCAATGCACTTGACACGCATAGACATTTCCTTGAATTAAAGGGGGCAGCATAAGGTGACGCTCATTAGTTGAAATCACCCCATAGCGTCTGCAATGCGGCGATGCCGGCAAGGGCCGCGGTCTCTGTGCGCAGCACGCGCGGGCCGAGCAGGACGGGGATAAAACCGGCTTGTTGCGCGAGGTTGGCTTCATCGGAGGTGAAGCCGCCTTCCGGGCCGATGAGCAAGGTGGCACGACCCTGCGGTTTGGGTTGCGCGTGCAAGTTGCTTGCGCCGCCCGGCAACAGGATGAATTTGCTGCCCGGCGCGTGACGCATCTCGTTTAACCAGGCAGCAAGTTCCTGCGGTGCATGCAGTTGCGGCAGGGTATTGCGGCCGCATTGCTCGCAGGCCGATACGGTGACGTTGCGCCAGTGTTCGGCGCGTTTTTCGGCACGGGGTCCAGAGAGCTTGGCCACACTGCGTTGTGTCTGCACCGGCACGATCTCCGCTGCGCCCAGCTCGGTGGCCTTCTGCACTACCCAATCCATCTTGTCGCTGGTGCACATGGCCTGTGCCAGCACGATGCGCAGACCGGATTCCGGTTGCCCCATGCAGGTCTGCAGGTTGCCGAGCATGACATGCTTGCCTTCGATGGCGCTGATGGTGGCGTCGAGTGCGTTGCCCAAGCCGTCGAAGATCTGCACCGCATCGCCGACACGCAAACGCAATACGCGGCTGGCATGATGCGCGGCTTCCGGTGGCAATTCGCAGTTGGTGCTCAGGGGGAGCGGCGGCGGACAGTAGAATCTTGGCGCGGACATGGTCGGTAAAGGGCTTCGGGACGGGCGTGATAATATAACGGCCAGAAAAAGAACGTTGAATTTTGGGAGTGAGAATCTATGGTCAGTCTGCAACCCCCTTTGTGTGATTTCGGCTGGAAAGCGCGTCCGTTCGACCTCGTGGGCGTGGATGGCAAACGGTACACGCTGGAAAGCGCGAAAGGCCCGAACGGCCTGCTGGTGATGTTCATCTGCAACCACTGCCCCTACGTCAAATCCATCCGCGACCGCATCATCCGCGACACGCGCGAACTGCAACAGCACGGCATCAACAGCATCGCCATCATGTCCAACGATCCCGCCGACTATGCGGAGGATTCGTTCGACAACATGAAGCTGGTGGCGCAACAGTACGGCTATCCTTTCCCCTACGTGTGGGACGAGACGCAGCAGATCGCCAAGGATTACGGTGCGGTGTGCACGCCGGACTTCTTCGGTTTCAATGCCGATCTTGAGTTGCAATATCGCGGGCGCCTGGATGCCTCGCGCAAGGAAGCGGTGCCGGATGCGCCGCGCGATCTGTTCAACGCCATGCTGCAAGTGGCCAAGACCGGACAGGGGCCGCGCGAGCAGATCGCCAGCATGGGCTGCTCCATAAAGTGGAAGGACGAAGCGTGAAGATCCTGATCCTGGGCGCGGGGCAGGTTGGCTCGACGGTGGCGGAGAATCTGGTCGGCGAGGCGAACGACATCACCGTGGTCGATTCGGATGGAGAGAAACTGCGCCAGTTGCAGGACAGATTGGACTTGCGCACGCTGACCGGCAACGCGGCACATCCTTCCGTCCTCGAACAAGCAGGTATCGCCGATACCGACATGCTGCTGGCAGTGACGCAGAGCGATGAGGTCAACCTGGTCGCGTGCAAACTGGCGGCGAGTCTGTACAACACGCCGACGCGCATCGCGCGCATCCGCACTGCCGACTATCTCAATCGCGAAGCGGTGTTCAGCACGGACAATTTCTGCGTGGATTTCTCCATCTGCCCGGAGCAGATCCTCACTGACTACATCACCAAACTGATCGAATTCCCCGAAGCCTTGCAGGTGCTGGAATTCGCCGAGGGCAAGATATCGCTGGTGGCGGTGCGCGCCTTCGAGGGCGGGCCGCTGGTGGGCAAGCCGCTGAGCTTCCTGCGCACGCACATGCCGCAGGTCGAGACGCGCGTGGCGGCGATCTTCCGCCAGGATCGCGCCATCATCCCCGAGGGTGCGACCGTGGTGCAGGACGGCGACGAGATCTTCTTCATCGCCGCCACCGACAATATCCGCAGCGTGCTGAAAGAGATGCGCCGCATGGACAAGCCGACCAAGCGCGTGATGATCGTCGGCGGCGGCAACATCGGGCGCCGCCTGGCGAAGGCGCTGGAGCGCGATTACCAGGTCAAGCTGATCGAGTACAACAAGAAGACCTGCCAGAAACTGGCGGGCGAGCTGACCAATACCCTGGTGCTGAACGGCGACGGGACGGACGAGAAACTGATGCAGCAGGAGAACGTCAACGAGATCGACGTGTTCTGCTCGCTCACCAACGACGACGAGAACAACATCATGTCGGCGCTGCTGGCCAAACAGGGCGGCGCACGCAAAGTGCTGGCGCTGATCAATCGCAGCGCCTATGTCGACCTGGTGCAGGGCGGCAAGATCGACATCGCGCTGTCGCCGGCGCATGTCACCATCGGCTCGCTGCTGGCCTATGTGCGCCAAGGCGACGTGGCGGCGGTGCACTCCTTGCGGCGCGGCGCGGCGGAAGCGCTGGAACTGGTCGCGCACGGCGACCGCAATTCTTCCAGAGTGGTCGGCCGGCGCGTCGAGGAGATCGACCTGCCCAAGGGGGCGACCATCGGTGCTCTGGTGCGCGGCGATGAAGTCGTTATCGCCCACCATGACACGCTGATCGAGGCGGATGACCATGTCATCGTGTTCGTCATCGACAAAAAGATGGTGAAGAAGGTGGAGAAACTGTTCCAGGTCAGCCTCGGATTCTTTTGATGGAACGCATATTCACCGTTATCCATGCACTGGGTTTGATGCTGGCCGTGTTCAGCATCAGTTACCTGTTGCCGGCGCTCACCTCGCTCGTCTATCAGGACGATACGCTGGACGAATTTCTGTTGGCGATGTTGTGGACGTCGGGTACCGGCGTGGTGCTGTGGGCGTTGACTCGCCGCCACAAGGGGGAGTTGTCTATCCGCCACGGGTATCTGCTGGTGGTGGCGATGTGGACGGCGATGCCCGCCGTGGCGACGTTGCCGCTGTTGCTGGTGATCAAAGGGCTATCGTTCACCGATGCCTATTTCGAGACCATGTCCGGCATCACCACCACCGGCGCGACGGTGCTCACCGGACTGGATGTGCTGCCACCCGCCATCAATCTGTGGCGGCATGAACTGAACTGGTTGGGCGGCATGGGTATCATCGTGCTGGCGGTGGCCGTGCTGCCGTTGCTCGGCATCGGCGGACGGCAATTGTTCAAGGCCGAGACGCCGGGGCCGATGAAAGATTCCGCACTGACGCCGCGCATCACCGAGACGGCACGCAATCTGTGGCTGGTGTATGCAGGCATCACTTTGGCATGCATCCTGTCGCTGAAGCTGGTGGGCATGACTTGGTTCGATGCGATCTGCCACGCCTTCGCCGCGATGGGCTTGGGCGGATTTTCCACACACGATGCCAGTGTCGGCTATTTCAATTCGCCTGCCATCGAGTTCGTGCTGATCGTGTTCATGCTCGTGGCCGCGCTGAATTTCGCTACCCACTTCCTCGCTTGGCGCGGCAAGAGCCTCAAGATATATCTGCATGATGCAGAAGCGGTGGCGACGGTGACGCTGATACTTGGCAGCTGCCTGGGGATAGGGTTGTTTCTGTGGTGGCAGGGCACCTACCCGAATTTCTGGACGGCGTTGCGTCACGCCAGTTTCAACCTGGTTTCGATGGCGACGGATTGCGGTTTTGCCAGCGTGGATTTTAACCAATGGCCGATCTTCGCTCCGTTGTGGATGTTGTTCCTGAGTTGCATCGCAGTGAGCTCCGGTTCCACCGGTGGCGGCATCAAGATGATCCGCACCTTGATGCTGGTCAAACAGGCCGGGCGCGAATTTACCAAGCTGCTGCATCCGGCGGTGATCAATCCGCTGAAGATAGGGGGGCAGGTGGTGGCCAACAACATCGTGTTCGCGGTGCTGGGCTTCATCTTTCTGTATTTCATGAGCGTCGTGATCCTGACGTTCGTGCTGCTGATCAGCGGACTGGATTTCGTTTCATCCTTTTCCGCCGTGATCGCCTGCATCAACAACGCGGGACCGGGACTGAATCAGGTCGGTCCGGCGGGCAACTACCAGGGCCTGACCGATTTCCAGAGCTGGGTGTGTATTGTCGCCATGCTGATCGGGCGGCTGGAGATCTTTACTGTGCTGATCCTGTTTACCCCTGCCTTCTGGAGGCGTTAAGGCAGCGAGTAGCGCGGAAACATTGAACGCGCGTGGATAAATGCGGTAGCATCTGGGGCGAGGGAGTGTCCGCCGCAAGAGCGGACGTCGATCAATCAGGGAAGAGGGTGACAACGTGGACGAAGGCCTGTCTGGTATCCGGGTGGTGCTCATCGACGACAGCAACACCATCCGTCGTAGCGGTGAGATATTCCTGTCGCAGGCGGGCTGCAAGGTCGTCCTCGCGGAAGACGGCTTCGATGGCTTGTCCAAAGTGGTAGATAACAAGCCCGACATCATCTTCGTCGATGTCATGATGCCGCGTCTGGATGGCTATCAGACTTGCGCTCTCATCAAGAACCATGCCGAATTCAAAGACACACCGGTGGTCATGCTGACCAGCAAGGACAGCCTGTTCGACCGTGCGCGCGGCAAACTGGTCGGCGCCGATCAGTATCTGACCAAGCCGTTCAGCAAAAAAAGTTTGATCGAAGCGGTCACTATGCATACAACCAAACGTTCTGAGGAAGTAGATTATGGCAATCAATAAAATAATGGTCGTGGACGACTCTGCAACGGAGCGTCATGTCTTGGGAGAGATACTGGGCAAAAAAGGATTTCAGGTGGTGTATGCCGAAAGCGGGGAACAATCCGTGGCGATCTCCAAGACTGAAATGCCGGATCTCATCCTGATGGATGTGGTGATGCCCGGTTTGAATGGTTTCCAGGCTACCCGTGCGATCACGCAAGACCCGGCGACGCAGCATATCCCGATCATCATCTGCACCACCAAAGGGCAGGAGACAGACAAGATATGGGGCATGCGCCAAGGGGCGAAAGACTACATCACCAAGCCTATCGGCGCCGACGAGCTGCTCGGCAAGATCGCCGCACTGGGCTAAGCCAACCGCTATGTCGAAGCGCTTCAACCTGCGCGAATTCCAGCAGAACGTGCTGGATCGTTTGCAAGCCCAAGTGGCGGGCGGCGGCGATTATGCGTCCACGCTGGGCGTGCAGGTGGGAGGGGAATATTGGCTGGTCGACATGGCGGACATCAACGAAGTCCTGCCGCCGCCGCCGTTGACCCCGGTGCCGTTGACCAAGCCGTGGTACTGCGGGGTTGCCAACGTGCGCGGCAATCTTTACAGCGTCATCGATCTCGGTGTGTATATGGGTGGCGCGGCGATACCGCACGAGGGGGCAAGCCGCGTATTGCTGGCGGGACACAAGTTCGCATTCAATGCCGGATTGCTGGTGTCGCGGGTGCTCGGTCTGCGCAACGTGGCGGAATGGCAGCGCAGCGAACGGGACGGCAAGACTTACCTGCAAGATCCAGACGGTCAGGAATGGCACAAGCTGGACATGGCGCAACTATTGCATCAACCGGAATTCTTACAGATCGGCGCGTAAATTGCGCCTAGGGGGAAGAAATGGCTTTTAAATTACCATTCAATTGGTCGAAAAAAACATCGCAGACCTTTGTCAAAAAAGGCGATGCACGGGCGCAAGAGATCCGGACGATCCATATCCCATGGTTCAGCAAGCAGTCGTTCGACCGGCAGTTACGGGTGCTGGGCGGATTGTTGTTGTTATTCCTGTTCATCGCGGCGGCGTTTACCGTCGTCGACACGCGCGAATCGACTTCCGGCTCGCGCTATGTGGCGCAGTCTTCCAAGCTGCTGATGTTGTCGCAGCGCCTGGCGAAGGACGCGGCGGCCAGCTTTTCCGGCGACTCGGAGGCGTTTGAAGGTTTGGATCAGACGCGTCAGGAGTTTTCGACCATCCTCGATGCGCTGGACAAGGGCAGCGACACCCTGCCGCCCACAGAAGGTGCGGCGCGCGGATCATTGAACGATTTATTGGCGCACTGGAAGCGCATGGGCGGGTTGCTGGATGAATTGGCAAAAGGGCGTCCGCTGCTGGTGACCCTGGACCGCGGTGCCGCGGGTCAGCGCGACATGCTGAACCTGGCCAACCAGGTCGCGGAGCGCGCCACGCCGGCCTACGCGCAAAAGGCCGACCGGGTTAATCGTTTGATCGAGCAGATCACCAGTGCCGTGCAGATGGTGTTGACCTCGGCCTCGACAGAAGACCTGCCGGGTCTGGAATCGAAGATGCGCGAGGCGCAAACGTTGCTCGGCGAGTTGCCGCAGAACGATGCAACGGTGATGTTGCTCAAGGAAGACTTTGAAGGCTACCAGTCGGTGGTTGGCTTTATCGCGGCGAATGCGGGCGACGTGCTGACCTCGCGTCTGGCCGGCAAACGCATCCTGGAAGAAGGCGAGCAATTGCTGAACGCGACGCAAAGACTGGTGAACGACTATGAAAGCTCGACCGCCGGACGCCTCACCAGTTTCATCGTGTTCTTCTCCGGCGGCATGTTGCTATTGCTGCTGCTGCTGCTCTCCAAGATCTACCTGGACGAATCGAAGCGGCGCGAACGCGAAGCGGGGCAGACCAACCGCAACAACCAGCAGGCGATTTTGCGCCTGATGAACGAACTGTCCGACTTGGCTGACGGCGACCTGACTATTCGTGCCACGGTGTCGGAAGACATCACCGGCGCGATCGCCGACTCCGTCAACTACACCACCGACGAGTTGCGTAAGCTGGTTTCGCGCGTGACCACCGCCTCGCAACAAGTGGCGCGTGCCACAGGCGAAGCCGGTACGGTGACGAAGGAGCTGCTGGGGGCGGCACAGAAACAGGCTGCTGAGATCCGTGACGCGGGCGGCGCGGTCGAGCTGATGACCAAGTCCATTCAGGAGGTCGACAGCAGTGCGGCGCAGTCTTCCGAAGTGGCGCGCAAAACGTTGGAAGTGACGGAGCGCGGCGCGCGCGCGGTGCAGAATTCGGTGTCCGGCATGGATGGCATCCGCGAACAGATCCAGGATACTTCCAAGCGCATCAAACGGCTGGGCGAAAGCTCGCAGGAGATCGGCGAGATCGTGGACCTGATCTCGGACATTACCGAACAGACCAACGTGCTGGCGCTGAACGCGGCGATCCAGGCGGCCTCCGCCGGTGAAGCGGGACGGGGCTTCGCGGTGGTGGCGGAAGAAGTGCAGCGCCTCGCGGAACGTTCCGGCGAGGCGACCAAGCAGATCGGTATGCTGGTGAAGACCATTCAGAGCGACACGCAGGATGCCGTGGCCGCTATGGAAAAGAGCACGCAGGGTGTGGTCGATGGGGCGAGGCTGTCCGATGCGGCGGGTCAGGCGCTGCACGAGATTGAGAACTCCACGCGCGAACTGGCCGACTTGGTGAACAGTATCTCGGTGTCCACGCAGGTACAGACCGACATGGCGCGCGAAGTGGCGAAGATCATGAGCGATATTCTGAAGATCACCGAACAGACCTCGCAAAGCACGCAGCGCACCAATACATCTGTTAACCAGCTGGAAAGTCTGGCGAACGAACTGAACAGTTCGGTGTCGGGCTTCAAGCTGTAAAGGGCGACTGTGCAGGCGCAATTCAATCCGTTGCCGTTGTTGTCGGTCAAGTCCGGGCTGGACAGCTCGCTGGCGAATATCAGCCGCGAACTGGAAAACTTCTTCGCGTCCTCCGGCAGCAACCAGCAGGCGTTAAAGAACGCGCAGGAAGAACTGCACCGCATCGGTGGTGTGCTGCGGATGCTGTCATTGACCGGCTTGGCCGTGTTCTGCGCGGAACTGGAAAAGCTCCTGCAGGAGCTCGGTGAGTCACCCGGAGCAGTGAGCGCCCTGCGCCGAGATGCTATCCGCCATGCGCTGTTTGGCCTGACGCATTATCTGGATGCCTTGGCGGACGGCGCCACCAACGCCACGCTGCGGCTGTTCCACGAATATCAGGAACTGCACCAGGCGCGCGGACTGGAGATGGCTTTCGACGTGGACCTGTTTTTCCCCTTGCTGCAGGTCGAGTTGCCGGCAGCAGTGTTGCAAACGCCGCAGGAAGCCGATGCATCGGCTTGCATCAAGGCGGCACGCATGCAATATCAACAGGTGTTGCTGAAATGGCTGCGCCAGGACGGTGCGGCAGAAGCGCTGCGCGTGATGATGGCAGCCGTGCGCAGCGTCCTGACCTGCGTCCCGCAAAACCAGCAACGCGCGTTCTGGTGGGTGGCAACCGGACTTTTGGATTGCCTGGCCAATGACGGCATCCCGCCCGAGCTGAACGTCAAAAAAGCGCTCAGCCGCATCGATCTCAAGATGAAATCGCTGCTGGACGGAAGCGCTTTCGATGAAGAAGTTTCCATCAGCGAGATGCTGTATCTCATCGCGCGCAGCCACGCGGTGAGCGATACGGTCGAGCAGATCAAGGAAGTGTACGCCCTGGATGTCTATCTGCCGGAAGAGCCGCCGTTGCCGCCGAGCCAGACCGCAGCCCTGCTCGACAGCATGCGCGCGCAACTGCATCTGGCCGAAGAAGCTTGGGAGCATTGCATCGCCGAAGAAGCGGGGGCCTGCCAGAAATTCGCCCAGGACATGGAGAAGCTGCATGTGCTGTCGGACCAGCTCGACCGCAATACCCTGCAGTTCCTGAGCAAACAGATCCATACCAGCGCGCTGCACGCCGACGAACCGGAGCGCGCGCAGCGCATCACCATGGACATGGCGATGGCGCTGCTGCTGCTCGACAGCGGTATCGAACACTACCAGCACCTGGGCAGCGGTTTTCAGGAACAGGCACGCATCCTGAGTTCGCGCCTGCAGGCCGGCTTGATGCGCATGCCGGAAGACGCGAAGAAACTGGCCAACCTGATCTCGCTGTATTGCCAGATGGAACAGCGCGAAGTGATGGCGCCGCTGGCCGCCGAGATGCAGGGCAACCTGCAGCACATCGAGCAGAGCCTGAACGCCTTCTTCAATAATGCCGCGAAACGCGCCGAACTTTCCCAGATCGGCCGCCTGCTGAGCCAGGTGCAAGGCGGGTTGCACATCCTGTCGCTGGATATCGCCGTGCAGTTGCTGGGCGCACTGCGCCAGGTGACCGAACATTATGTACACGGCGAGACGCCTGCTGCCGCCGAGATGCGCATCGTGGCATCCGCCATCAGCGCGCTGGAAGAATACGTGCACGGTCTGGTGCTTGGCCAGAAACCCGATCCTTCCGTCCTGAGCAGCGTGTTGCATGACATCACCGAAGTGCGCGCGGCAGCAGGCCCGGAAGAAGTGCTGGTGCAGGAAGAAGAGGCCGCCCCGGCGGGCGTTTCGATCCGCGCGGGCGGCGAAGACGAAGAATTGCTGGAAGTCTTTCTGGAAGAGGCGCGCGAAGTCATGGAGACATTGCGCAGCAATCTGGAAGTCAGCCGCCTGCACATGGACAGCCGCGAACCGCTGGTCACCATGCGCCGCGGATTCCACACGTTAAAAGGCAGCGGGCGCATGGTCGGTCTCACTGAGCTGGGCGAAGTCGCCTGGGCGGTGGAGCGTGCCATGAACAAATGGTTGCAGGAGGACAAACCCGCAACCCCCGAGCTGCTCGACATGATCGGCGATGCGGAGGTCTTGTTCCAGCATTGGGTGGACATGCTGCACAGCGGTAGCACCTCGGCCACTATCGACACCTCGTATTTGCTCACGGTGGCCGACTGCATCGAGAACGGCAAAGAGATCCCGCGGCCCGCGTCCAAGGAGACTCATCCTGTAGCGGAGCTGGTCCTTGAAATAGCCGAGAGCGCAGTAGTCGAAAGCGCGGAAGAAGGCCCCGTCGAGATTGGTTCGGTCAGCCTGTCGCTGGTCTTGTTCAATATCGCGACCGAAGAGGCGGCAGGTCATGTGCAGGCATTGCAGAATCAACTGGCCACGCTGCACGAGACCGATGCGCACATCGTCACCTACGACTTCATGCGTGCGGCGCACACACTGGCGGGTGTCAATCGCACCATGGGTTTCGTGCAGATCGCCGAACTGGCGTATGCCCTGGAATTGTGGCTGGAAGAGCGCATCGACAAACCGAATGTGGTGAGCGAGCAGCAGATTTCCCTCCTCGATCAGGTGGTGCGATGTCTGGATGAATTGTGCACCATGGTGCGCGAGCAACGTCAGGAACCTCTGCCGCAGCCGGAGCTGATTGCCCGCTTGCAAGCGGATAAAGCCATCGTGTCCGCTGAAACGGCGCCATCCTTGCCGGAAGCCATTCCAGAGCTGGAGTTCGAGTTGCCAGCCATCGCAGCCGAGACAGCCGCTGCACCGGAAACGTTACCCGAGCTGGCTTTTGATTTTGCATTGCCAACGGAGGCCACTACTGAAGTGGCCGCGATCGAAGCGCCGGCTCCCGAGTTTAAGGTGGAAGCGGAGGGGGGCGCCGCGCCGGAAACTTTACCCGAACTGGCTTTTGATTTTTCGTTGCCGGCAGAGGCCGCTCCGGAAGTGGCTGTGATCCAGCAAGCCCCGGAAACATCCGGGGTGATGGAAGCAATCGAAGCGCCGGCCCCCGAGTTTGAGGCGGAAACGGCTGCGGCCGCCGCGCCGGAAAGTATTCCGGAGATCACGCTGGATTTTGCTCTGCCGACAGAACAAAAGCCGGAAACCGTTGAGCCGGCGCAAGTGTCCGAAGTGGCACCTGCTGCAGAACCTGAACCCGAGAAGATCGCCGCCACGACGGAAGAAGCGGAACCCGAGCAGCGGCCGGTGCCAAGAGAGCGTGCAGTGCACGACGAGGTGGACGAGCAATTGCTGCCCATCTTCCTGGAAGAAGCGCATGAACTTTATCCGCAGATCGGCAGCACCCTGCGCGCATGGCGCGAACAGCCGGGAGACGCGAAACAGGGGCGCAACCTGCAGCGCAGCCTGCATACGCTCAAGGGCAGCGCGCGCATGGCCGGCGCGATGCGGCTGGGGGAACTGACCCACCGCGTGGAAGATCGCGTCGACCGGGCAGTGGCGAGCGGCGAACTCAACGCAGAGTTGTGGAGCGAGCTGGATAACTACCTGGATCGCATCGGCAGTGCCATCGAGCAACTGCAGCATCCGCAACCGGCTGTGGCAGAAGCGGCTCCTGCCGCGCAACCTGCGGTCGAGACTCCGGTGCGGGACAAGTTCGAGGTCACCCAGACCATCCCGGCACAGGCACTGGAAGTCGGTGCCGAGCGCGCCATGCAGGCCGCTTTGCTGCGCGTGCGCTCCGATACGGTGGATCGCCTGGTCAACGAGGCGGGCGAAGTCAGCGTGGCGCGTTCGCGTGCCGAGACTGGAGTTGCGCGAAATCAAGAACGGCGTGCTGGAACTGACCGAGAGCGTGCATCGCCTGCGCAAGCAATTGCGCGAGATCGAGATCCATGCGGAAGGCCAGATGCAGGCGCGCATCTCGATCAGCGGCGACAGCGCCGAGAAATTCGACCCGCTGGAGTTCGACCGCTTTACCCGTTTCCAGGAACTGACGCGCTTCATGAACGAAAGCGTGCACGACGTACAGACCGTGCAGCAGTCATTGCTGAAGAACCTGGCGGAGACCGAGGCGGCGCTTACCGCGCAATCGCACCTCAACCGCGACCTGCAGCAAGGTCTGATGGCGATCCGCATGGTGCCGTTCGCCAGCATCAGCGAGCGCCTGTATCGCATCGTGCGCCAGACCGGCAAGGAACTGGGCAAGCGTGCCAACCTGGAATTGTCCGGTACCGAGGTCGAACTGGACCGCAGCGTGCTGGAAAAGATGACCGCGCCGTTCGAGCACTTGCTGCGCAATTCCGTCGCCCACGGACTGGAAACGCCGGAGCAGCGTGAGCGCGCCAATAAAGAACCGATCGGCGAGATCCGCCTGTCGCTGCACCAGGAAAGCAACGAAGTCGTGTTCGATTTCAGCGACGATGGTGCCGGACTGGATATCGCAGCGCATCCGCCAGAAGGCCGTGGAAAAAGGCGTGCTGCAACCCGATGAAATGCCCAGCGACGAGCAGGTCATGCAACTGGTGTTCACTTCCGGCATCTCGACCGCACAGGAAGTGACAGAGATCTCCGGCCGCGGCGTCGGCATGGACGTGGTGCGCAGCGAGATCACCGCGCTGGGCGGCCGTATCGACGTGGCTTCCGAGGCAGGGCGCGGTGTGCGCTTCACCATCCATCTGCCGCTGACTTTGGCGGTGACCAAGACCCTGATGGTGCGTGTGGGCCAGCATGTCTATGCCTTGCCCTCGTCCATGATCGAGAACGTGCAACAGCTTAAACCCGCCGCGCTGGAGGCTGTCTATCAGCAGCAATACATCGATTGGCAGGGAGCGCGCTATCCGCTGCATTATCTGGCGCGGCTGTTGGGCGATGACGAGGCCGAGGTGATCAGCCAGCCGCACAATCCGGTGTTGTTGTTGCGCAGCGGCGACAACCGGATCGCGGTACATATCGACGAATTGCTCGGCAACCAGGAAGTCGTGGTCAAGAACATCGGCCCGCAACTGGCGCGTCTGCCCGGTATCGCCGGCGCGACGGTGTCCGGTAACGGTGCGGTGGTGCTCATCCTCAATCCCATCGCCTTCACCCAGCGCATCGTGGTGTCGCGCAAGATCGCCAAGGCGGAAGCGGTGGCCGAAGCCGTACACCGCGTACCGACAGTGATGGTGGTGGACGATTCGCTCACCGTGCGCAAGATCACCGGGCGTTTGCTGGCACGCTCGGGCTATCAGGTCATCACCGCCAAGGATGGCGTGGATGCGCTGGAACAACTCACCGACGTGTTGCCGGACGTGATGCTGCTGGACGTGGAGATGCCGCGCATGGATGGTTTCGAACTGGCCAAACGTTTGCGTCAGGACAGCCGCACGCAAGATCTGCCGATCATCATGATCACTTCGCGCACGGCCGACAAACACCGCCGCTATGCGCTGGAGCTGGGCGTGAATGAATACATGGGCAAACCCTTCCAGGAAGAAGAGTTGCTGGAGAATATCGCCCGTTTCACCGCTGCGGCTGCCTGAGTATCCGTTGAGCGTCGGGCGCGGGCAGATTACAATGACGCCATGCCCGAGTTCAACCTCACGAATCACTTCCTGATCGCCATGCCGGCGATGACCGACCCCTTCTTTGCCAAGTCCCTCACCTACGTGTGCGAACACAACGAGCAGGGCGCCATGGGCATCGTGGTGAACCGCCCGATCAGCCTGACCCTGAGCGAGTTGTTCGCGCAGATCAACATGCCGCTCAAGCCAGCCGAACTTGAGGATGTACTGGTGCACTTCGGCGGGCCGGTGCAGACGGACCGCGGTTTCGTGCTGCACGATACGGTCGGTCAGTGGCAATCCACCCTGCAAGTCAACGACAACATCGGCCTCACGACTTCCAAGGATATATTGCAGGCGGTCGGCGAAGGGCAAGGACCGCAACACATGCTGGTGACACTGGGCTATGCGGGTTGGGCGGAAGGGCAGCTGGAACAAGAGCTGGCCGACAATGCCTGGCTCAGCGTGCCCGCGAATGAACATATCCTGTTCGACCTGCCCGCCGAAGAGCGTTTACCAGCAGCGATGGCGTTGCTCGGTATCGACTTCGCCTCGCTCTCCGACGAGGCCGGACATGCCTGACGGCATGACTGCGCCCATCCCTTCCGGCACGCTACTCGCTTTCGATTTCGGCACCAAACGCATCGGCATCGCGGTCGGCAACACGGTATCCGCCACCGCCCGGCCGCTCACCACCATCAACGACGAGAAGAACGACACGCGCTTTGCGGCCATCGCCGCACTGCTCAAGGAATGGCAGCCTGCAGCGCTGGTAGTGGGACTGCCGTGCAATGACGACGGCACGCCGCACGAGATGACCGCGTTGTGCCGCCGCTTCGCCAACCGCCTCAAAGGCCGCTTCAATTTGCCCACCTTGCTGGTGGATGAGCGTTATACTTCCGCCGCCGCGAGCTCAGTGCTGGATGAGGAAGGGATACACGGCAGGAAACAGAAAACCCTCATCGACCAGTATGCCGCGCAGCAGATACTGCAAGCGTATTTCGATGAACCCAGCGCAGGAATCTATGCATGAATAATCCTCAGTTAAACAAAAACGGCGAGCTGCAGCACCTGCTGACCACCGAAGGTCTGCCCGCGCGCATCCTGCGCGACATCCTCGACAAGGCTTCCGGATTCGTGAACGTCGCCGAAGGGCGCGAGATCAAGAAGGTGCCGCTGCTGCACGGCAAGTCGGTGTTCAACATCTTCTTCGAGAACAGCACGCGCACCCGCACCACTTTCGAGATCGCCGCCAAGCGCCTGTCAGCCGACGTGGTCAACCTCAACATCGGCTCGTCCAGCACCAGCAAGGGCGAGACGCTGCTGGATACCGTGGACAACCTGTGTGCGATGCATGCCGATATGTTCGTGGTGCGGCACTCCTCAAGCGGCGCAGCGCACCTGATCGCCGCGCATGTGGCACCCGATATCCATGTCATCAACGCCGGTGACGGTCGCCACGCGCATCCGACGCAGGCGTTGCTCGACATGTTCACCATCCGCCACTACAAAAAAGAATTCCACAACCTGCGCGTCGCCATCGTCGGCGACATCCTGCACTCGCGCGTGGCGCGTTCGCAGATCCATGCGCTGACCACGCTGGGCGTGCCGGAAGTGCGCGTGATCGCACCCAAGACCTTGCTGCCGACCATGGTCGAGAAGCTCGGCGTGCAGGTCTATCACGACATGGCGCAAGGGCTGAAGGACGTAGATGTGGTGATGATGCTGCGCCTGCAGAACGAACGCATGCAGGGCGCGCTGCTGCCGTCGGCGCAGGAATATTTCAAATACTACGGTCTGACGCAGGAACGCTTGGCGTTGGCGAAGAGCGATGCCATCGTGATGCACCCGGGGCCGATGAACCGTGGCGTGGAGATCGATTCCAGCGTGGCTGACGGTGCGCAGTCGGTCATCCTGCCGCAGGTCACGTTCGGCATCGCGGTGCGCATGGCGGTGATGAGCACGCTGGCAGGGAGCAAGCAATGAACATCCATATCAAGAATGGTCGCCTGATCGACCCGCACAACAAGATCGACGCAAATCAGGACGTGTTCATCGCCGACAAGCACATCGTCGCCATCGGCAAAGCACCGCAAGGTTTCGTGGCGCAACAGGTGATCGATGCCAGCGGCATGATCGTGATCCCCGGCCTGGTCGATGTCGCCGCGCGTTTGCGCGAACCGGGTTACGAATACAAGGCCACGCTGGAATCGGAGATGGATGCCGCAATGGCAGGCGGAGTGACATCGCTATCCTGCCCGCCCGACACCGACCCGCCGCTGGACGAGCCGGGTCTGGTGGAGATGCTCAAGCACCGCGCACGTTCGCTGAACCAGGCGCGCGTGTTCCCGGTTGGCGCGCTGACCTACGGGCTTGAAGGGTGCTGAGCTCACCGAGATGATCGAGCTCAAAGAGGCCGGCTGCAAAGCCTTCAGCCAGGCCGACACCCCGCTGACTGACACGCGCGTTTTGCTGCGCGCCATGCAATACGCGGCGACTTTCGATTACCGCGTGTGGCTGCGTCCGCAGGATGCCTTCCTCGCCAAGGACGGCGTGGCGCATGACGGCGAAGTGGCCACGCGCCTGGGCCTGCCCGCGATACCCGTGGTGGCCGAGACCATCGCGCTCTCCACCATGCTGCAACTGGCGCGCGAAACAGGCGTGAAACTGCATATCTGCCGCATCTCCAGCGCGGAGGGCGTGGACATGGTGCGCGTCGCCAAACGTCAGGGTTTGCCTGTGACCTGCGACGTGTCGATGAACCATGTGCATCTGTCCGAAATGGACATCGGCTTCTTCGATTCCAACTGCCACCTGATGCCGCCGTTGCGCAGCCTGCGCGACAAAGCTGCACTGCGCGCCGGGCTGCTCGACGGCACGATCGACGCCATCTGTTCCAACCACTCGCCGGTGGATGAGGATGCCAAACAAATTCCTTTCGCTGAAGCTGAAGCGGGCGCAACCGGTATGGAGCTGTTGTTGCCGTTGGTGTTGAAGTGGGCGGAAGAAGACAAGGTTTCGCTGCCGGATGCGCTCAAGCGCGTCACCATCAATCCCGCTCAGTTGCTAGGCGTGAAGATGGGGCATCTGTCGGTGGGCGCGCATGCCGACGTGTGCGTGTTCGATCCCAAAGCCACCTGGAAAGTCGAACCCGCCGCGCTCAAGAGCCAGGGCAAGAACACGCCGTTCAACGGCTACACCATGCAGGGCCGGGTACGCCACACCATCGTCGAAGGTCACGTTGCATATTCGATTTAAGCCATGAGCACAATCTCTCCGCCTGCCAGCAACCGCCATTAAGATTTCCTGCGCGACATAAAGACGCAGGTTGCGCAAAGTCGGCTTGGCGCAGCGCGGGCGGTCAATCGCGGTCTTATCGGCCTCTACTGGGCGCTGGGCAAGATGATTGTGGAGCGCCAAGAAGACTTGGGCTGGGGGTGCTGTGGTAGATCGGCTTTCAGCCGATCTGCGAAATGAGTTTCCTGACATGAGCGGATTCTCTCCGCGCAACCTTTGGTACATCAAGAGCATTTACGAAACCTACAGTGCTGCTCCCGTATTACTGCGACAGTTTGTCGCAGTAATTCCTTGGGGGCAAAACGCCCTGATTTTTCAGGGGGAAAAAAACGAATTAGCACCTCAAACTTGAAATCACAAATTGTGACTTCAAGGTGACCACAAGAAGATTGGTTATGACTGGCAAGCAAGTACTCGTTTCGATAGCGACTATTGAAACCAAGACTCTGCTTATTCGTGGGCAAAAGGTGATGTTGGATGCCGACCTGGCCGAACTTTATGGCGTTGAGACCAAACGACTCAACGAGCAGATGCGCCGCAATATTGAACGTTTTCCAGAAGATGTTTGTTTCGATTGAGTGCAGAAGAAAAGGCCGAGGTGGTCGCAAATTGCGACCACCTCGCCCACTCATAATTGAACCCCGCACATTTGAAGGATGGCCTTTTCGGCAAGCCGCAAAAGAGGCATAGGTTTCTTAACGGTGGCACTGCGGGCTCTTTATTGTTAGATTGCGTCCCCAATGCGTTAAGCACAACCATCACCAAGTAAAATTTCGGGCGCGATATATTTTGCAAAGCCGAGCACCCCGTTGTACTAAATTGCCATGGAATTTTAGAGTCGCATTATGCAAAACACACATCACCAAAACCTAGTCGGCTTCATCTGGAATATCGCCAACAAACTGCGCGGCCCCTACCGTCCGCCACAATATCGCCGCGTAATGCTGCCGCTGATCGTGTTGCGTCGCTTCGACCTCGTGCTGGCCGAAAACAAACAGAAGGTGCTGGCAGAAAAGAAGCGTCTTGAAGACAAAGGCATCACCGGTGCCGCGCTGGAAAAGGCGCTATCACGTATTGCCGCCACCGACCGTAAACAAGAACTGTTTAACACCAGCGGCTTCACGTTTGAAAAATTACTCGGTGATTCGCCCAACATCGCGGGCAACTTGATCGCCTACATTCAGGGCTTCTCGCCGCGCGCCCGCGACATCTTCGACAAATTCGAGTTTGAAGCCGAAATCGCCAAGCTCGACGAAGCCAATCGACTGTTCCTGATTATCAAGGAATTCTGTTCGGCAGAGATCAACCTCTCACCCAAGGCCATCACCAATTTGCAGATGGGCTATCTGTTTGAAGAGCTGGTGCGCAAGTTCAACGAGCAAGCGAATGAAGAGGCAGGGGATCACTTCACCCCGCGTGAAGTCATTCGCCTGATGGTGCAATTGCTGTTCACCGGCGAAGACGGCATTTACGAAAAAGGCATCTACCGCAGCGTGTATGACCCCACGGCAGGCACAGGCGGCATGCTTTCTGAATCTGAAAAATACATCTGCGGTGATGGTGTTGTAACCGGACTCAACCCAGACGCCCACATCGAACTATTCGGCCAGGAATACAACCCCGAGTCTTACGCCATCTGCTGCTCTGATTTGCTGATCAAAGACGAGCCCATCAACAACCTGATCTATGGCGACACCTTGGGCGTCAAAGATGCCAAGAACAAAGCCAACGGCTTTATGCCGCGCGATGGTCACCCGGACAAAAAATTCCACTACATGCTGGCCAACCCGCCGTTTGGCGTGGAGTGGAAACCGGAAGAAGATTTCGTGCGCGAAGAATACCAAGACCAAGGTTTCTCCGGTCGCTTCGGTGCAGGCTTGCCGCGCATCAACGATGGCTCGCTGCTCTTCTTGCAGCACATGATCTCCAAGATGCACAACCCGCCCAAGCTGGTCGGGGGCAAAAATACTGGCGGCGACGGCTCCAAGATCGCCATCGTGTTCAACGGCTCGCCCTTGTTCAGTGGTGATGCAGGCAGCGGCGAAAGCAATGTCCGCCGCTGGATCATCGAGCGCGACATGCTCGATGCCGTGGTCGCCCTGCCAGACCAGATGTTCTACAACACAGGCATCTACACCTACGTTTGGGTTGTGACCAACAAAAAGCCCGCTCATCGCCAAGGCAAAGTGCAGTTGATCGACGGCACCCGGCATTTCAGAAAGATGGAACCCAAGAGCCTAGGTAATAAACGGAATGAAATGACTGATGAGCAAATTGCTGAAATGGTGCGCCTATATGCCGAGCACGAACACGATGCGAAAAGTGATGTGCAGGTGGATGGAAAAGTAGAGCAGCGTATTTGCAGCAAACTATTTGATAACCGCGAATTCGGCTTTCTCAAAATCACCGTCGAGCGCCCGCTGCGCTTGAACTTCCAAGCCAGCACCGAACGCATAGCCAAGCTGGACGAGCAAAGCGCCTTTGCCAATCTCGCCAGCAGCAAGAAGAGAAAAAACGAAGCGGCCTATGCCGCCGAGATTGCCGAAGGTGAAAAGACCCAAGCAGCCATCAAAGCCGCCCTGCTAGGCATGGATGATGCAACACTGTATCGCAACCGTCCCGCATTCGAGGCCGTGCTCGATGCCGCATTGACAGAGGCCGACATCAAAGCGGGGACGCCAATCAAAAAAGCCATCCTCGCTGCACTATCCGAGCGCGACCCAAAGGCCGACATCTGCCTGGATGCCAAAGGCAAGCCCGAACCGGATGCAGAACTGCGCGATACCGAAATCGTCGCGCTGCCGGACAACATCAGTTTGCCGCTGCCGCTGGGTTACGACAACGAAACCGGCCTCGACAAATTGCTGGTGTTGGTCAAAGACCACTGCGAAGCCTATCTCAAGGCCGAAGTCTTGCCGCACGTTGCCGATGCGTGGATAGCCCACGACAAAACCAAGGTGGGCTACGAGATACCGCTTACTCGCCATTTCTATGTTTATCAGCCTCCGCGTGCGTTGGACGTGATTGCCGGGGAAATTAGTCAGCTCGAAAAAGACATCATGGCGATGTTGGGTGAGGTGGTGTGATGAAGCCTGCCGCCTATGGGGCTTACAAGGACTCTGACTCTCCTTGGCTTGGCGAGGTTCCTAGCCATTGGAATATCAAAAAGCTGAAATTCCTTGCGACTGTGCAGCCGAGTAATGTTGACAAAAAAACAGTAGAAGGCGAAGAGCCTGTAATGCTCTGCAACTACACAGACGTATATAAGAACGAGTACATCGATAGTCAGCTCGATTTTATGCAAGCCTCGGCAACGGCTGATGAAATTAAAAAATTTGCAGTCGATATTGGCGATGTCATTGTTACTAAGGATTCTGAAACCCCAGATGACATCGCGGTGCCAGCATGCGTAGCGGAAAAGATTGATGGGCTACTGTGCGGGTATCACTTGACTCAGCTTAAGCCCATTGATTTGGATGGTCGATACCTATTTCGTCTGTTTCAATCAAAAGGTTTTAATGCGCAATTTATCGTCGCCGCAAACGGCGTAACGCGTTTTGGATTGCCGCAATATGCGATTGCAAACGCCGCATCACCAATTCCGCCGATAGATGAGCAGAAAGCCATCGCCTGCTTCCTCGATTTCAAAACCGCGCAAATCGATGCCCTGATCGCCAAGCAGCAAGTGTTGCTCGATAAGCTGGCCGAAAAGCGCACGGCGCTGATCAGCCACGCCGTCACCAAAGGGCTTGATCCCTCAGCGCCGATGAAAAATTCAAAGGCGGCATGGTTGGGAGATATTCCTTGTCGATGGGAAGCAAAACGCTTGAAATTTGTTATCAGTGAGCCACTGAAATACGGAGCCAACGAGGCCGCCGAGCTAACAGATACAGACCTTCCTAGGTATATTCGAATTACTGATGTTAACGATGACGGTACGCTTCGAGATGAGACCTTCCGTTCGCTACCTCAAGATGTGGCGGATAACTATTTGCTTTCTGATGGAGATATTTTGTTGGCGCGTAGTGGTGCAACAGTAGGGAAGTCCTTTATCTACAAGTCGTCTTGGGGGATGGCCGCATATGCCGGCTATCTCATTCGGGCTAGGATGTCCGATGTGATGAATGCAGATTTTGCTTACCTTTTCCTTCAATCAAGCTGCTATTGGCAATGGCTGAACAGCGTATTTATTCAAGCAACCATTCAAAATGTAAGCGCCGAGAAATATGCCAACTTAATTGTCCCTGTTCCGCCAATTGACGAGCAATCAGAAATTGTTTCCTACTTGCATGTTCAGTTGAAGAAACTTGATGCGCAGTACGAACGAGCTGGTCTCGTTGTTGATCGGCTTGCTGAGTACCGATCAGCCCTGATTACCAATGCCGTCACCGGAAAAATTGACGTGCGTGGCGTTCAGTTTCCACAGCCCGTCGATGGAATGGCCTTATGAAGAGAGGCTGGTTTAAATGGCGTTGAACGCACAGGGGTACTTCAACTGCTTGAAGTCGTATCTTCATCACGATGATTATGGAGTCCATCAGCCGACTGCAGGATCAGTAGTGCTGAAGGAAAAAATTCATCAAGCACAAGGAGAAAAGCCCAAAGAGTTCAAGCTAACCCTAGCTTCAGAGGGAGAGATTATCGTGATTAAGCTGGACGGAAAAAAGGATCGGCTCTTTCACTTTTTGGATGACAACGCCAAGCCATGGTCAAAACGATGTGACTTTGTGATTTTCAACTTGAGGAAGTCAAAACTATTCGCGTACTGCATCGAATTCAAATCCGCAACGATTCCTCCTGATGTGCCCGATCAGTTGACGGCCAGTGTGTCTTGGTGCAAGTCGCTTCACGCCACTATTGGTGCCTACACAGGAAAAAAGATGCAGCTAAGCGTTACCAAATTCGTTTTAAGCAACCACGATCCGGTGGGGAGCCCCTATCTTGATGCGGATGGAAAGTATCTACAGCGCGATCACACGATACGTCACTATCGTTATGCCGATCTCAATGGCATGGCGCTGGCGGATTTGGAAAACAGCAATGTTGAGGTGATTCGCTAATGGGCTTGTGTGATCTTTGCTTATTGAAAGGAAGTGTTGCATGAGTCAATCAGACTATTTGCAATTGCCACTGTTTGAGTTGGATTTAACTGCGGCTCAGACAAGCCCAGAAAATTTACAAACACTTTCTGATCTGCCTGAAAGCCCGTATAGCAAGTACATTATTTACGTTGATGAGAGCGGCGATCACAGCTTGCAAACGATTGACGATCAGTACCCGCTTTTCGTTCTAGCCTTTTGCGTATTTCATAAACGCCATTACAGCGAACAAGTGGTCTCTACGTTGGAGAAATTTAAGTTTAATCATTTTGGTCACGACCAAATTATTTTGCATGAAAACGAAATTCGTAAGGAGAAAGGCGTTTTCAATATTTTCCGCAATCGCGAACATAAGTTGCAGTTTATAGATGAGCTGACCGGCATTATTGAGCGTAGCAATTTTGTTTTGATTAGCTGTGTAATTGATAAACGGTCATTGCGTAAGCAGGCTGATGTGGAGTCGAATCCGTACCATATTGCTTTGGGCTTTTGCTTGGAAACGCTGTACGAGTTTTTGCAGGAAAAACAGCAGCAGGAGAAGAAAACCTTTGTGGTGGTCGAATGTCGCGGCAAGAAAGAAGATAACGAGCTGGAGTTAGAGTTCAGACGTATTTGTGACAAGAATAATCGGTTGGCGAAACCGTTGCCCTTTGAGGTCTTATTCTCAGACAAGAAGGCAATGTCATCGGGATTGCAGTTGGCTGATTTGGTGGCAAGACCTATTGGCTTAAATGTGCTTCGACCGGAGCAGCCAAACCGCGCATTCGAGGTATTAAAACGTAAGTTTTATTGTGATGGTGGACGTGAACATCTTGGGGTTGGTTATGAGGGGATGGGAATGAAAATTTACCCTGCGTCAGAAAGCGAAAAGCCCCGATGATACTCACCGAGGCTATGGCGCCGACCGGGAACCCCCAATCCACTTGCGAGAAATTATAACAGCCAGTTCTAAATTGGCAAAGGGAACGTTGTAATGCACAAAGAAATTGATTTTGAAAATGACATCGAGCATGCCTTAACGAGCGCAGGCGGCTACGAGAAGGGTGATCCCAACACTTATGACCCCGAAACCGCGCTTTTTCCAGAAGATGTAGTTGCCTTTGTGCAGAAGACCCAGCCAAAAATTTGGGCGCGCCTAACTCAACTGGATGCCGCCAAGGCTTCCGCGATGTTGCTGGATAGCTTGGTGAAGGAGCTTGCCGCCAAAGGTGCGCTGGCGATTTTGCGTGAGGGTTTCAAGTGTGTGGGCAAAACGGTGCGGCTGGCTTACTTTGCGCCCAATACGGGGTTAGACCCTTCTGCCACCGAGCGTTACGGCGATAACCGCCTGACCATTACTCGGCAGGTGAACACCAAGAGCGGGGCAATTCCCGATATTGTGCTGGCGGTAAATGGTTTGCCAGTGGCGACGCTGGAGCTTAAAAATCCGATGTCGGCCACGCGCTGGAACGTGGAGAACGCGAAATACCAGTATCGGTATGAGCGCGACCCCAAGGAGCTGCTGTTCGCCTTCAAGCAGCGTTGCTTGGTGCATTTTGCCGTGGATACCGAGCTGGTGTTTATGACGACCAAGCTGGAAGGCAAGGACACCTTCTTCCTGCCTTTTAACCTCGGACAGAATAACGGTGCTGGCAATCCGCCAGCGGCGGGTGATGTGCGCACCGCTTACCTGTGGAATAAGGCGTTGACCCGCGACAGTCTGATGGACATCTTGGCGCGCTTCATTCACCTGGATGTTGAAGAAACGACGGTGGTCACTGAAAAGGGAATTAAGCGCCACCGCAAGGAGGCTATGATTTTTCCGCGCTATCACCAGTTGGACGTGGTGCGGGCTTGCACCTCTCACGCTCAAGCGCATGGCTCGGGTCACAATTATTTGATCCAGCATTCCGCCGGCTCAGGTAAATCGAATTCGATTGCGTGGTTGGCGCATCGACTTTCCAGCTTGCACGATGCCAGCAACGAGAAGATTTTTCATTCGGTGGTGGTGATCACTGATCGCCGTGTGCTGGATCAACAGTTGCAGGACACCATCTTTCAGTTTGAGCACAAGCTGGGCGTGGTGCAAAAGATCGACGAAAACACGCAGCAACTGGCAAAGTCGCTGGCCGACGGTGTGCCGATCATTATTTCAACCATTCAGAAATTCCCCTTCATCACTCAAGCCATCCGCACGATGGAGGCTAACGGTAAGGGCATCGCCATTTCGACAGCGGGCAAGCGCTTCGCCGTCATTGTGGATGAGGCACACAGTTCGCAGAGCGGCGAAACGGCAATGGAGCTGCGCAAAATATTGAACAAGGATGGCATTGAATCCGCCATTGCCGAGCAGTTGCTTGATATGGACGATGACGCATTGAGTGAGGAGGCGAAGAAGGAGTTGCTGCGCGAACAACTCAAGCGTGCCAAGCAGCCTAATTTGAGTTTCTTTGCTTTTACCGCAACGCCAAAATTCAAGACGCTGGCCGTTTTCAACGAGCCCGGTTTAAACGGCAAAGCGCCGTTCCATCACTACAGCATGCGGCAGGCCATCGAGGAGGGTTTTATTCATGATGTGCTGGCGCACTACACTTGCTACAAGCGCTACTACAGGCTGATTCAAACGGTGGAAACTGATCCCGAGGTGCCGCGCCGCAAGGCCGCCCGTGCGCTGGCTCGTTTCGTTGAGTTTCACGACTACGAAATCGCGCAGAAGGTCGAAGTGATCGTTGTGCATTTCCGCACGCATACCCGCCACAAGATTGGCGGTCGCGCCAAAGCGATGGTGGTGACAGGTTCGCGCGAACACGCGGTGCGCTACAAGCTGGGGTTCGATAAGTACATCAAAGACAATGGCTACACCGACGTGAAATCGCTGGTGGCTTTTTCGGGCGAAATCACGCTCAAGGAGTTCGCCGATAAAAAGTTCACCGAAGTGAACATGAACAACGGTATCAAGGAAACCGAGCTGCCGGAAAAATTCAACACCGAGGAATATCAAGTCTTGCTGGTGGCCGAGAAGTACCAGACGGGCTTTGACCAGCCACTTTTGCACAGCATGTACGTGGACAAGCGCTTGTCTGGTATTCAGGCGGTTCAAACGCTGTCGCGCCTTAATCGCACGACGCGTGGCAAGACAGATACCTTCGTGCTCGATTTCGTCAATGAACCTGAAGAGATTTACGCCGCATTTAAGCCGTATTACGAGACGACAGACAAAGGCGACGACACCGATCCGCAGCAGCTCAACACGTTGGCGCATACGCTGGCGGAATGGAAAATTTATACGGATGACGAGGTCAGCGCATGGTGCGAGATATGGTTCCGAAATCGCCTGAGCCCCACTGGTGGCGAGCATAAAAAATTGAATGGCCTGCTTGATCTGGCGATTGAGCGTTTCAAGAAGCTAGGGGAAGAAGACCAAAACTTGTTCAAGGGGCAGATGGTTAGCTTCCGCAATCTTTATGGTTTCGTTTCACAGATTGTTCCTTATCAAGATTCGGATCACGAGAAGCTTTACACCTATGCACGCTTCCTGATGACGAAGCTGCCATACACCAACAACAATCAGCAGGTTCACGTCGATGACGAAGTGGAGTTGAAATACTACCGGTTGCAAAAAATTAGCGAGGGGGCAATCGATCTCAAGGCAGGTGAGCCCGAGGCGCTGTATGGGCCAACAGATGTTGGCACTGGGCAAGCTGACGAGGATGTGCAGCTCTCGACTTTGGTGGGCAAGCTCAACGAGCGCTTCGGTACAGAATTTACACCAGCCGATCAGCTATTCTTTGATCAAGTGCGCGAAACGGCGGTCGCCAATGAGCAACTGCGGCAAGCGGTGGCGGCCAATACAATCGAAAACTTTGAGCCTGTCTTTAATAAACAGCTTGAAAACCTGTTAATCGAGCGGATGGACGGTAATGAGGAAATCTTTGTGCGATTGATGAATGATGGGGCTTTTAGGGATGTGGCCGCGAAGTATTTGATGAGGGCGGTGTATAAACAGGTTAGGGCGGCAGGCGAGGAATCCAGCTAGGTTGTCTTTGCCCGGCGTCTCGGCTAGGTAAGGCCGACGTAAAAGCGCGCCGCGCGACATGGGTCGCCTGCAATCCAAAATCCCGCCGGAGCTGCGTTATTCGTTGCACGTGAATATTGTTTCTCTCGGGCACTAACCTTGCGCACGGACAGCGCCCCGGTGCGATGAATGTCCGGTATCAACCTGTTGCCCAAAGATTGCCGCGCATTGACCGGTACAAGCTTGGGGGTGTCAAGAAAGTTTCATAGTAAAATGCACCCGCCAATATTCCCACTGCCGCACATATTTCGTTCTCCATATGAATCCATTGCTTGATCTCTCCGGTCTGCCGCGTTTTGCGGAGATCAAAACCGAACATGTCACGCCTGCGGTCGATGAGCTGCTGACGCGCAACCGCGCGCTGACGGCCAAGCTGCTGGCCGACAGCACGCCGCCGACCTGGCAGAACTTCGTGCAGCCGTTCGAGGATGCGCACGAGCACCTGTCGCGCGCCTGGGGCCAAGTGGGGCATCTCAACATGGTGATGAACTCGCCTGAGTTGCGCGAGGTGTACAACGCCAATCTGCCCAAGGTCACGCAGTACTACGCCGAGCTGTCGCAGAACCTCGCGCTGTTCCAGAAATACAAAGCCATCCGCAACAGCAGCGGCTATGCAGCGCTGAACGCGGCGCAGAAAAAAATCATCGAGAACGAGCTGCGCGATTTCCGCCTCGGCGGTGCGGAACTGCCCGAAGACAAGAAGGCGCGCTTCATGGCGATACAGGAAGAGCTTTCCGCGCTGACCTCGAAGTTCTCCGACAACCTGCTGGATGCGACCAATGCCTACACCTGCGTGATCGAGGACGAGAAAGACCTTTCCGGCCTGCCGGCGGACGAGCGTCAGGTCGCCGCCGAAGCCGCACAGGAAGCGGGGAAGAAAGGTTGGTTGTTCACGCTGAAAGCGCCGTCCTACGGCCCGCTGATGCAGTATGCCGACAACCGCGCTTTGCGCGAACGCATGTACCGCGCTTACACAACCCGTGCCAGCGAGCAGTTGGCAGAGGGTAGCAAGGCAGAGCACCCGCAAGGGGTAGGCCGTGGTTGTAAAGCCGATGAATCGGCAACAACCACGCTCTGGGACAACACACCGCTGATGACGCATCTGTTGAAACTGCGCGCGGAAGAAGCGCACATGCTGGGCTTCGCCAACTTTGCCGAGCTGTCGCTAGCGAGCAAGATGGCGGACACCCCGCGGCAAGTGGCGGAGTTCCTGCTTGAGCTGGCGCATCGCGCCAAATCCTTCGCGCAAAAAGACCTGGAAGAGTTGCGCACATTTGCCGCAGCCGAACTCGGATTAAACGACCTGCAAGCATGGGACGTAGGCTATGGGGGCGAGAAGCTGCGCCAGCAACGCTATGCGTTCTCCGAGCAGGAAGTGAAGCAATACTTCCCGGAGGATGCCGTGCTGTCCGGCCTGTTCGGCCTGGTCGAGAAACTGTTCGGCCTCAACATCAAACCATCGGCTGCGCCGGTATGGCACGAGACTGTGCGCTTCTTCGACATCCGCGACGACAAGGGTGCACTCATCGGCCAGTTCTATCTCGACCTGTATGCCCGTGCCAGCAAACGCGGCGGGGCGTGGATGGACGATGCCATCACGCGGCGGCGCACAGCCAAGGGCATCCAGACCCCGGTGGCCTACCTTAACTGCAATTTCGCGTCGCCCGTCGGCGGCAAGCCCGCGCTGTTCACGCACGACGAAGTCATCACGCTGTTCCACGAGTTCGGCCACGGCCTGCACCATCTGCTCACGCAGGTGGAAGAGCTGGGCGTGTCCGGCATCAACGGCGTGGAGTGGGATGCGGTCGAGCTGCCCAGCCAGTTCATGGAGAACTTCTGCTGGGAATGGGACGTGCTGCAAGGCATGACGCGCCACGCGGACACCAATGCAAAACTGCCGCGCACGCTGTACGACAAGATGATCGCCGCCAAGAATTTCCAGAGCGGTCTGCAGATGCTGCGCCAGATCGAGTTCTCGCTGTTCGACCTGCGCCTGCACAGCGACTACGACGCGAATGGAAAACAAACCGTTCAGCAATTGCTGGACGAGGTACGCAAGGAAGTCGCCGTGCTCATTCCGCCGTCCTTTAACCGCTTCCAGAACAGCTTCTCGCACATCTTCGCGGGCGGCTATGCGGCGGGCTACTACAGTTACAAATGGGCAGAAGTGTTGTCGGCGGACGCATACAGCCTGTTCGAGGAGAACGGCGTGCTGGATGCGGCCACCGGCAGCCACTTCCGCGAACAGATCCTGGCAGTGGGCGGCAGCCGCAACGCGATGGAATCGTTCAAGGCCTTCCGCGGCCGCGAACCGGAGATCGATGCGCTGTTGCGGCATAATGGATTGGTAACCGAGTAAACAAAGGAGGCGGTGATGAAAATAAGTCTTTTGTTGGTGAGTCTGTTGCTGGTGACGAATGTGCAAGCGGCGGGGCTGTATCGTTCCATCGATAGCAGCGGCAAGGTGCAATACAGCGATCGCCCGCCCGCCGATGCGGAGGATGTGGCCGAAGTGAAGGTGGACAAGGAGCGGATTCCCGATGAAACCCTGCCTTATGAGACGCAACGCGCCAAACAGAATTTCCCTGTCACTTTGTATACGTTCCCGGATTGCGGTTCGACTTGCAAGGAAGCGCGGGATTTCCTGACCAAGCGCGGCATTCCTTTCACGGAAAAGAGTCTGGTGCAGCAAGAAGATATTGACGCGTTCCGCAAAGCATCGGGCGATGCGCAAGTGCCGGCACTCACCATCGGCAAGAACTGGGTCAAAGGCTTCCTCGCCGAGCAATGGAACAAGGAACTGGATTTCGCTGGCTATCCCAAGAGCGTAATCGGCTACCGTCCTCCGCGTCCCGCCACGCCACCAGCCCAACCCGCTGCACAATGAAGTTAGCCACCTGGAACGTCAACTCGCTCAAGGTGCGATTGCCGCACCTGCTCGAGTGGCTGGCGGCGAACCCGGTGGATGTGGTGTGCCTGCAAGAGACCAAGACCGAGGACCAGAACTTCCCGCTGGCTGAGTTGCAGCAAGCCGGGTACCAGGTCGCCTTCAGTGGGCAGAAGACCTACAATGGCGTGGCGATCCTGAGCCGCCATCCTGTCAGCGATCTGCAATACGGCATCCCCAATTTTGAAGACGAACAGAAACGCGTCATCGCCGCAACCATCAACGGTGTGCGCATCATTTGCGTCTACATCCCCAACGGCCAGGAAGTCGGCTCGGATAAATACGAGTACAAGCTCAAGTGGCTGGCCGCTCTGAATGCTTGGTTGAAGGATGAACTGACGAAGCATCCCAGGCTCGCATTGTTGGGTGACTACAACATCGCTCCGGAAGACCGCGACGTGTACGATCCTGTCGCATGGAAAGATGTTGTATTGGTCAGCGGACCGGAACGCGATGCATTCGAGGGATTGCTCGCGCTCGGCCTGCGCGATGCCTTCCGCTTGTTCGAGCAGGACGAGAAAAGCTATTCCTGGTGGGATTACCGCATGATGGCGTTCCGCCGCAACATGGGACTGCGCATCGACCACATCCTCATCAGTTCGGCACTGCAATGCACCTCATGCATCATCGACAAAGCGCCGCGCAAATTGGAGCGGCCGTCGGATCACACCATTGTGGTGGCGGAGGTGGAGTGATGAGTCGCTGGCTGCTGCTAATGTTGTTGGTTGCACAGCCAGCGCTAAGCGCTGAGCTTCCCCGCCCCGATCACATCGTCATCGTGATCGAAGAGAACAAGTCGTTCAGCCAGATCATCGATAACCGTGATGCGCCTTACATCAACGAACTGGCCAAACGCGGCTCGCTGTTCACTAACTCCTACGGCGTCACCCATCCCAGCCAGCCCAACTACCTCGCGCTGTTCACCGGCAGCACGCGCGGCATCACCAGCAACGCCTGTCCGCTCGACCTCGGCGGCGACAACCTCGCGAGCCAGCTGCAGGCGAAAGGCCTGAGCTTCATCAGCTATGCCGAGTCCATGCCGGAAGCGGGCTACGACGGCTGCATCTACGGCGCCTACATGCGCAAGCACAATCCGGTCGCGAACTGGAAGACACTCACCGCACATAACCAACCGTTCAGCGTCTTTCCCGCCGATTATGCACAACTGCCCACCGTCGCCTTTATTGTGCCTGACCAGCGCAACGACATGCACGATGGCAGCATCGCGCAGGGTGATGCATGGCTGAAGCAGAACATCGAGGCCTATGCGAAATGGGCGATGCGGCACAACAGCTTGCTGATCGTGACGTGGGACGAAGACGATGGGTCAAGCAACAACCGTATCGCTACGATCATGGTGGGGCAGAGGGTCAAACCGGGCAAGTATAACCAGCGCATCGATCACTACAACTTGTTGCGAACCGTTGAGGAAATGTATGGGTTGCCGTGTCTGGGTGAAAGTACCAGAGCGCAGATTATGAAAGGAGTTTGGAAATAATGGCTAAAACAATTGTAGTAATCGGCATTATGCTGCTCATACTCGCTCTTGTTTTGATCGCGCTCATTTCTCCATTCGTTATTCCGATGGGGAAAACTAAATCACCGTTGATAGTCTTGTTCGGTGGAGTCCTGGCTGCTATCTGGTCTTACCACATTTATCTAAGATTTCTGCCAGATAATGGTGGATACGGCTTAGGAACTAGCATTTGGATGTTTGTTGCTGTTACAGCATTATATCTAATAGTTGTTGCAGTATTTGCAGCGATCCATTGGCCCCGCAAGGGCGGGGTGGGTTAACAAGGATATCCATCACACGCAAATCGATGGGTATCGCGTTGCTCAACCCATCCTACAACTATCGCCGTTATTCATTTTCCCCATCCAGCCCCAGCTCCTGGATCTTCCTGGTCAGCGTATTGCGCCCCATGCCGAGCAGCGTTGAGGCTTCGATGCGCCGTCCGCCGGTGTGTTGCAGCGCTTGGGTGATGAGCGTGCTCTCGAACTGCTTGGTGAGCGTGTCGAGGATGTTGGGTTCGTTGCGTTGCAGCGCGAGGGCGACCTGCTGTGCCAGCGCGGCGCGCCAATCCTGATTGAGCGAAGTGCTGGCGTGAGTGTCGCGCCATTCGGATGGCAGGTCGGCGATCTCCACCACGCGCGTGGGCGTCATCACGGTGAGCCAGTGGCATAGGTTCTCCAGCTGGCGCACGTTGCCGGGGATGTCCTGTGCAGACAAGATAATTCAGCGCGGCTTCGCTCAGCGTCTTCTGCTCGACGCCCAGTTCCTTTGCGCTCTTCTGCAGGAAATATTTCGCCAGCAGCGGAATATCTTCGCGGCGTTCGCGCAGTGGCGGCAGGCGCAGGCGGATGACGTTGAGACGGTGGAACAAGTCTTCGCGGAACAGGCCCTGCTTCACGCGCTCATCGAGGTTCTGGTGCGTGGCGGCGATGATGCGCACGTTGGCCTTGATTGGCTGGTGGCCGCCGACGCGATAGAAATTGCCATCCGACAGCACGCGCAGCAAACGCGTCTGCAACTCGGCGGGCATGTCGCCGATCTCATCGAGGAACAGCGTGCCGCCCTCGGCTTGTTCGAAGCGGCCGTGGCGCGTGGTGGTGGCGCCGGTGAACGCACCGCGCTCGTGGCCGAACAGTTCGGACTCCAATAAGTCCTTCGGGATCGCGGCGGTGTTGATGGCGACAAAAGGCTTGTCGGCACGCGGGCTATGGCGGTGCAATGCCTGTGCGACCAGTTCCTTGCCCGTTCCCGATTCGCCGTTGATGAGCACGGTGGCGTTGGATTGTGCGAGACGGCCGATGGCGCGGAACACTTCCTGCATGGCGGGCGCATGGCCGAGGATGTCGGGCGCGGCCTGCGCCTCTTCGGCATGCGAGTTTTTGCGCTGGCTCTGCTCCAGCGCGCGGCGGATCAATTCGACGGCATGGTTCACGTCGAAGGGCTTGGGCAGATATTCGAAAGCGCCGCCCTGGAATGCCGACACTGCGCTCTCCAAATCGGAGTAGGCGGTCATGATGATGACGGGCAGGTTGGGATGCTCGTTGCGCAACTGTTGCAACAACTCCAGACCGGAGCTGCCGGGCATGCGGATGTCGCTGATCACCATCTGCGGCAGGTTGCCGGGCAGCTCGGCCAGCGCTTCGTCGGCGGAGGCGAAGCTCTTGTATTCGATGTTCTCGCGCGCCAAGGCTTTTTCCAGCACCCAGCGGATGGAGCGGTCGTCGTCGATGATCCAGACAGGTTTGGTCATGGTTGTTTTCCTGAGTAGGGGAGTGGGAGCATCACCGTGAAGCAGGTACGGCCCGGCTCGCTTTCAAATTCGATGCTGCCTTGATGCTGGCTCACGAAATCCTGTGCCAATGTCAGCCCCAAGCCGTGTCCGTCGGCGCGGCCCGAGACCAGCGGGTAGAAGATCTTGTCGCGCAGGTGCGTCGGGATGCCGGGGCCGTTGTCGATGATCTGCACGGCGATGGCCATACGGTGACGTTTCTTCATGAGAGTCACCTGCCGCGTGATGCGCGTGCGCAGGGTGATGGTGCCCTTGCCCTGCATGGCCTGCGCGGCATTACGCACGATGTTGAGCACGACCTGGATGAGTTGCTCCTTGTCGCCGTGCAGTTCCGGCAGGCTCAGGTCGTAATCGCGCTGGATGAGCAGGCCTTCGGGCAATTCCGCCAGCACCACGCTACGCACGCGCTCCAGCACTTCATGGATATTGAGCGCACTGAAATGGGGCACGTGTTGTGGGGTAAGCAACTTTTCCATCAGCGAGCGCAGACGATCTGCTTCCTGGATGACGACCTGGGTGTATTCGCGCAGACCCGGTTTTTCCAGCTCCTGCTCCAGCAACTGGGCCGCGCCGCGTATGCCGCCCAGCGGGTTCTTGATCTCGTGCGCCAGGTTGCGCAACAGCAGGCGGTTGGCCTGCGTCTGGTCCAGCATCTGTTCCTCGCGTGCCAGTTTCAGCGGGCGATCGATGGTGTGGAACTCCAGCAACAAGGCGTAAGGATTGAGTTGCAACGGTGTTGCGGTGCAGCTCAGGTGCAGCTTGTTTGCGGCAAGGTGCGTGCCGAGAATCAGTTCGTGTTCGATATGGCTGGCGCGGCTGCTTAAAGCGGACTGTATCGTGTTGAACAGCTGCTCGGTATGGGTGAAGGCATATTGCAGCGGGTGCCCGAGCAGGTTGGTGTTGCTCAGGCCGAACAGGTTCTCCGCTGCCGGATTGAGATAGGCGATACGCGACTGGTCATCCAGCAGGATGACTGCAGTGGCGAGGTGTTCCAGCGAGGGGAGGGGGGCGCTTGGCATGTCAGACTACAAAGCAGTAAACATGCCATGCGGAAAAATTACTTGAGATTGGAGAGTTCGGTCTTGAGTGCTTCGACATTCTTTTCGTGTGAGTCCACGTCTGCCTGCAAGGCGGCCACTTTCTCATCGTACTTGGCGACGTTGCGGAAGGTCTGTCCGTTCGCGCCTTTGTACACCTCAGGGTTCTCCTGGCCTTCTTTCAGCTTGAGGCGGGCTTCTTCCAGAGCCTTCTGCTCGGTGGCGAGCTCGTCTTCCAGAATCTTTCGGCGTTTCGAATCCCGTTTGGTTTGGGTATCCGAATCCACCTTGGGAAAGTTCTCGGAAGTGCTCGGCATCTTGGGTGGCGGGGCCATGGTGGGTAGCGGCTCAAGATGGATTTTCTTGCCGCCTTTGATCGGGACGCTGGAATAGGTCACGTGGCCTTCATCATCCACACGCTTGTAGATCTCGGCTTGCGCGCCGATGGCGTAAGCCGCCGAACAACACAGAAGGAATAGGTGACGTAGTTTCATGATCGTACCCAGAAAACGATGGGCGCAGTATAGGTTAAGGGGCGCATGCTGAGAAGCCTGCCACAAAAAGAAACGGAGCCCACTGGGCTCCGTCCTTTTCAGCCTTTAGAACAGCTTACAGGCTGTAGTACATGTCGAACTCGACCGGGTGGGTCGTCATACGGATACGGTTGACTTCTTCCATCTTCAGCTCGATGTAGGCATCGATGAAGTCGCTGGAGAACACACCGCCGCGGGTCAGGAACTCGCGGTCCTTGTCCAGAGCGGCCAAGGCTTCATCCAAAGATGCGCACACGGTCGGGATCTTTGCATCTTCTTCCGGCGGCAGGTCGTACAGGTTCTTGTCTGCAGGATCGCCGGGGTGGATCTTGTTCTGGATACCGTCCAGACCAGCCATCATCAGTGCGGCGAAGCACAGATACGGGTTGGCGGAAGGATCCGGGAAGCGTGTCTCGATACGGCGTGCCTTGTCGCTTGCGACGTGCGGGATACGGATCGAAGCGGAACGGTTCTTGGCGGAGTAAGCCAGCTTCACCGGAGCTTCGTAGTGAGGAACCAAGCGCTTGTAGGAGTTGGTGCCGGGGTTGGTGATCGCGTTCAGCGCCTTGGCGTGCTTGATGATACCGCCGATGTAGTACAGCGCCATCTCGGACAGACCGGCATAGCCATTGCCTGCGAACAGGTTCTTGCCACCCTTCCAGATCGACTGGTGCACGTGCATGCCGGAACCGTTGTCGCCAACGATGGGCTTCGGCATGAAGGTCGCAGTCTTGCCGTACTGATGTGCCACGTTCTGGATCACGTATTTCTGGGTTTGGGTCCAGTCAGCGCGCTTTACCAGTGTGTTGAACTTGGTGCCCAGTTCGCACTGGCCGGCGTTCGCCACTTCGTGGTGGTGCACTTCAACGGGGATGCCGATCTCTTCCAGCAACAGGCACATTTGTGCACGGATGTCGTTCAGGCTGTCGACGGGCGGGACGGGGAAGTAGCCGCCTTTGACTGTCGGACGGTGGCCGGTGTTGCCGCCTTCAAAGGAGTGGCCAGTAGCCCAGGCACCTTCTTCGGAGTTGATCTTGACCGAGCAGCCGGACATGTCGATGTGCCATTGCACGGAATCAAAAATGAAGAATTCGGGTTCCGGACCGAAGTAGGCGGTGTCGCCGATGCCGGAAGACTTCAGGTAGGCTTCAGCGCGCTTGGCGATGGAGCGCGGGTCGCGGTCGTAGCCCTTGCCGTCGGTCGGCTCGATCACGTCGCAAGACAGGACGATGGTCGGCTCGTCGAAGAACGGATCAACGTAAACGGAATCAGGATCCGGCAGCAACAGCATGTCGGAAGCTTGAATGCCTTTCCAGCCGGCGATGGAGGAACCGTCGAATGCGTGACCGCTTTCGAACTTGTCGGCATCGAAGTGGGAAACAGGCACGCCAACGTGCTGTTCCTTACCACGGGTGTCGGTGAAGCGCAGATCGACGAACTTGATGCCTTGTTCTTTGATCAATTTCAGAACGTCGGCGGCTGATTTAGACATACTCGAATCTCCCAAGAAAAATTAATACGAAGCTATTTTGTGAAACGAACCGATTGATGAAACACGCTCGATACAGCAGAAACTGTGCCATCACCCTGAATCTCGCAAGACGCGCATTGTGCCATATTTGCCATGCAGTGGGCGTTGCAACGCGCGCCCCCGAATGGGGCGGGCTGACGGCCGGATGCACTAATTTGGTGCAGAAGTGCGGTAGACGGTGATGCTGCGGAAATAGGGGTCGTCGCCAGTGATGAGCGAGCACTTATGCTGCAGCTCGGTAATTGGGCTGGATGCATCCAGCAACAATTCCGCCTCTACCTTGCCGCCCAGATAATGCAGCACGATGCGGGTGGAGTCGGGCAAGCTTTCCCCCAGGCGGCTGTAAAGATGTGAGAGCAGCAGATGGCGTTGCGGCAAATGGGCATTGGGTTTGGCTTTGGCATCGTCTTCCGAATCGATGTGCACCATCACGTCCATTACCTGATGTCCCTTTAACACGGCGGTGCGCACTGCCTCGGCGATGTAATGCCCTTCCGATACGCTGATCTTGGGATCGACGATGATGTGCGCATCGACCAGCGCGTTGTCGGCCATCTTGCGGGTACGCAGTTCATGCAGGCCGTTTACGCCCGGCACTGCTTTCAGCGTATTGCGAATGGCGCGCACTTCCGCTTCGTCCAGCCCGGTATCGATCAATTCGGCCAGCGCATCGCGCGCGAACTGGATGCCCATGTAGGCGATCATCACGCCCACCACGGCGGCGGCGACCAGATCGAGGAAGGTATAGCCCAGCAGGTTGCCGACGATGCCGATGATGACCACCAGCGAGGAAGCGGCATCCGAGCGCGCATGCCAGGCGTTCGCCACCAGCATCTGCGAGCGCACGCGCTGTGCCACCGCCAGCATGTAGCGGAACATGCCTTCCTTGGCTGCCAGGGCGATGATGGCGACCCACAGCGTGAAAGGATGCACGGCCTGTACAAGCTCCGGGTGTTGCAGGCGCAATCCGGCAGCGATGAGCAAACCGATACCGAGTGCAGTGAGGCTGGCACCCAGGATCAGCGAGGCCGCAGTCTCGATACGAGCATGTCCGTACGGATGGTTCGCATCGGCATGTTTGTTGCCGTGCCGGTTGGCGAACAGCACCAGCACATCGGAAAGCAGGTCGGCCAGGGAATGCAGACCGTCGGCCATCAACGATTGCGACTTGCCGAAAAAACCGGCCAGCACTTGCATCACCGTCAATCCCAGATTGATGAAGATGCTGACCCATGTGCTCTTGCGCGCAGCGGCGAAACGCACCGGGTGCGCAGGTTCGAAAGCGGCGGATTTGTCGTGCGCGTGCGTGAGATTTTTCATTGCTGTTGGGATAGTATGCAACTGTGCCGCGCAGGATAGCACTTGCATGTTAAAGGTTAAATACGGGTGAACAGAATGGGAAAGATCACTGAGATTTTGAATGTTGCGCAACAACGCGCGAAAGAACTGAACCTGCCCTATGAAGGTGCGCTGACGCCGGAAGAGGCGTACAAGATATTGCAGTCCGCCCCCGGCGCAAAACTGGTGGATGTGCGGACACGCGCCGAGCAGGACTGGGTGGGGCGCGTTCCCGGCGCGGTGGAGATCGAATGGGCGACCTATCCCGGCATGAAACAGAATCCGAATTTCCTCGCCGGACTGGAACAGCAGGTCAGCAAGGAAGCGCTGGTGATGTTCCTGTGCCGCAGCGGGCACCGCTCACATGGCGCGGCGACGGCGGCAACCCAGGCTGGCTATGCCAATTGCTTCAACATCCTGGAAGGCTTCGAGGGCGACAAGAACCCGGACAATCACCGCAATGCATTGAACGGTTGGCGCGCGAAGAATTTGCCCTGGGAACAGAGTTGATCTTGTTGCAAACCTGCACTAAGAGCCCGCCGATCGGCGGGCTTTTTTATGCCACCGACCAGCTCACCATACCGCTGTAGGCGGTGACCAACACGATCAAGCCGAATGCGATGCGGTACCAGGCGAACACGGTGAAATCGTGATGGCTGATGTAGCGCAGCAGCCACCGCACGCACAGGAAGGCGCTGATGAAGGAAGCGACCGAGCCGACCAGAAACATGCCGAGATCGTCGGCGTGGAACTGGTCGCGGTACTTCACCACTTCATAAATCGTCGCCATGGTCAGCGTGGGAATGGCGAGGAAGAACGAGAATTCCGTCGCCGCCTTGCGCGACAGGCCGAAGAACAAGCCGCCGATGATGGTCGCACCCGAACGCGACGTGCCGGGAATCAGCGCCAACGCCTGCGCAAAACCGAGCTTCAACGCATCCTTCCAGTGCATCTCGTCCACGCTCACGATGTGCTCGGAATGCTTGCGCTTCTCCGCCCACAGGATGATCAGACCGCCGACGATGAAAGCCAGCGCCACCGGCACCGGCGAGAACAAGTGTGCCTTGATCGCCTTGCCGAACAGCAGGCCAAGTATGGCCAGCGGCAGGAAAGCGATGAACAGGTTGAAGGTGAAGCGCTGCGCGGCTTCTTCCTTGCGCACGAGTCCGGAAGCTACGGATGCTAAGCTTCGCGCGGTATTCCCAGCACACCGCGAGGATGGCCGCGAACTGAATGACGATCTCGAACACCTTGCCGCGCTCGTCGTTGAAGTTCAACAGGTCGCCGACCAGAATCAGGTGGCCGGTGGAAGAGATTGGCAGGAATTCGGTCAGACCTTCGACCACGCCCAGATGGCGGCTTTGATGAGCAGCAGGATGTCCATGTGGGGATTAACTCTGTGATTGTTCGTTTGCGATGCGTTGATTCACGGCACGCCGCTCGTCGTCGCTCATTTCAACCCAGCGCGTGATCTCGTCGAAGGTGCGCAGGCAATTGCGGCATACCTCGTCGCCCAGCCCGGTCGTGCAATAGCCGCTGCATGGGGAGTCGGCTGTGATCTCGAGTGAGGGAGAATATGGATGGCGATATTGCATGACGCGATTATACCTGCGGGGCCGTCGCCAGCTCCATTTGCGTGAGCCACGCCAGTGCGTGCTCGCGCGATTCGCCGCACATCTCAGCTGAAGGCTGCAGCCCACCACAGAAGGCGGGGCGTTGCGGCTGGCCGAACACCTTGCAGCGCAACTTGTCATCAAGCTGCACGCACGGTACTCCGGCAGGCTTGCCGTTTGGCATGCCGGGCAGAGGTGAGGTGATGGAGGGAGCGATGCAGCAGGCAGCGCAGTCGGGGCGGCAGTTCAAATTATGAGAACTCACAGACAAAGCTGACTGGATTTACCATGCAGTGTTTTTCAACTGAACCAGCTAAATCAAATAGCTTTGGTGCCTTACGGAATTCGTACAGCCGGTAAAGGTGGAATTGCTCTTCGTGATTCTTAGCAAATTGGATTTCACCACGGCTGATGAAGAAAGGAGTCTCTTTGGCAAAAGAGGTGGTTTTTACTTCAATGAATCTTTCTCGCCCATCAGCTTCGAAGGAAAGGATGTCATAACCAAGTCCATCTCCTTTGCTTACTGAAACATGGTCTACCTTGTCCGCGAGTTTCTTCTGGCCAAGTCCATATAGCCGGTAGTGTTCAAAATTCAGTACAAATTCTTCGCCAGCTTTACCAAGAGAAATGTTCCTGGCTTCGCGCTCCAAATAATCGCGCTTGTGTGGAATCGACGAATAATACTGAGGTGGGCTTGGTTCCTGAGCTGAGGTTGCCAACTTAGGAGCGTCAACTAATACGTCGCTAAAGTCTTCAAATAAAGGCGAAGCAGCAGGGGAGGATGCTGCATTCAGCGCTGCACTATCAACCAACGGATTGAGAGCAAGTTGCTCTTCAACAACATCCCGCAATAGCGCCTGATAATGACCTCGTGGCTTATATCCAGTAATCCAAGGGAAGCCCAAACCACCCAATACCGCGCTGATGTTCTGATGTTTTAGCTCAATAGCACCTTCTGACCGATTATTCAGTTTCGTTTGTAAAGTACGGCGGTGAGCGGCTTTGTTATAGGACTGACCGGACAGTTCAAGCACCAACATGTGCAGATAATCTGCGACAGTTGCCTCGACTTCGATCCGGGTCCAACTCAAGTCCGTAGCCATACAATTAAGCCTTGTGATAGACCTCGGCGCCCTTTTTCACGAACTCGACGGACTTCACCTCCATGCCCTTCTCCAGCGCCTCCTGTTCGGAGAGGCCTTCCTGGGCTGCGAAGTCGCGCACGTCTTGGCTGATCTTCATCGAGCAGAAATGTGGACCGCACATGGAGCAGAAGTGGGCGACCTTGGCGGATTCCTTGGGCAGGGTCTCGTCGTGGAATTCGCGTGCGCGGTCCGGGTCGAGGCCGAGGTTGAACTGGTCTTCCCAGCGGAACTCGAAGCGTGCCTTGCTCATGGCGTTGTCGCGCACCTGCGCACCGGGGTGGCCCTTGGCGAGGTCGGCGGCGTGGGCGGCGATCTTGTAGGTGATGATGCCTTCCTTCACGTCGGCCTTGTTGGGCAGGCCCAGGTGTTCCTTGGGCGTGACGTAGCACAGCATGGCGGTGCCGAACCAGCCGATCATCGCAGCGCCGATGGCACTGGTGATGTGGTCGTAGCCGGGGGCGATGTCCTGCGTGAGCGGGCCCAGCGTGTAGAACGGCGCTTCGTGGCACCACTTCAGTTGCAGGTCCATGTTCTCCTTGATCATGTGCATGGGCACATGGCCGGGGCCTTCGATCATCACTTGTACGTCGTGCTTCCACGCGATCTGGGTGAGTTCGCCGAGTGTCTTCAGTTCGCCCAGTTGCGCTTCGTCGTTGGCGTCATACACCGAGCCGGGACGCAGGCCGTCGCCCAGCGAGAAGGTCACGTCGTAAGCCTTCATGATCTCGCAAATCTCTTCGAAGTGCGTGTAGAGGAAGTTCTCTTTATGGTGAGCCAGGCACCACTTCGCCATGATGGAGCCGCCGCGCGAGACGATGCCGGTCATACGGTTCGCAGTCATCGGGATGTAGCGCAACAACACGCCAGCGTGGATGGTGAAGTAGTCCACGCCTTGCTCGGCCTGCTCGATCAGCGTGTCCTTGAATATCTCCCAGGTCAGGTCTTCGGCCTTGCCGTTCACCTTTTCCAACGCCTGATATATGGGCACGGTGCCGATGGGTACAGGGGCGTTGCGGATGATCCACTCGCGCGTCTCGTGGATGTGCTTGCCGGTGGAGAGGTCCATCACCGTGTCGCCGCCCCAGCGGATGGCCCAGGTCATCTTCTCCACTTCTTCCTGGATGCTGGAGCCCAGCGCGGAGTTGCCGATGTTGGCGTTGATCTTCACCAGGAAGTTGCGGCCGATGATCATCGGCTCCACTTCGGGGTGGTTGATGTTGGCGGTGATGACGGCGCGGCCAGCGGCCACCTCATCGCGCACGAACTCGGGCGTGATCTTCTTCGGCATCGCCTTGCCGAAGTTCTCGCCCGGATGCTGCTTGAGCAGCATCTCGGACAGACCGTCCACACGCTGATTCTCGCGGATGGCGATGTATTCCATCTCCGGTGTGATGATGCCCTGACGCGCGTAGTGCATCTGCGTCACGTTGCGGCCAGCCTTGGCCTTGCGCGGGGTATGCGTCAGGTTGAAACGCATGCTGGCCAGTTCTGGATCATGCAGACGCTGCCGGCCGTATTCGGACGTGAGTTGAACCAGCGGCTCGGTGTCGTTGCGTTCGGCGATCCAGCCGGCGCGCATCTCCGCCAGGCCGGAACGGATGTCGATCTTGGTCGCCGGGTCGGTGTAGGGGCCGGAACAGTCGTAGACATAGATGGGCGGATTCTTTTCGACGCCGTTGCTCAAGTGCGTGTCGGTCAGCGTGATCTCGCGCATCGGCACCTGGATGTCCGGACGTGAGCCTTGCACATAGACCTTGCGCGAATTCGGCAATGGCTTCACCGCCGCCTCATCGACGTGTGCAGTGGTGGCTAAGAATTGGGGATTGGCGTTCATGTGATGCTCCAGATTATTGCGGGAGCATCAGCAGATGCTTCCCTACGACGGCATTATCCGTACAGGTTCAAAGGGTGTTTCTCACTGCTCCCGTCGGGCAGACCCCTAGCGAGGCCGCAAGGTACTGGAAACCCCGGGCAATGGCAAGCCGGAAGGCCTGTACAATCCGTTGAGCGGGGCGGAAGTGCTTGTTATACTGCGCCTTCACAAAAACACTTACGCTGCAAGGGGACAGGGGGATGAACAACGTGGAACTCGCTCGCTTCAATATGGTGGAACAACAGATACGTCCCTGGGACGTGCTGGATATGAATGTGCTCGAACTCATCAAGAAGGTCAAACGCGAACACTTCGTGCCGGTAGACAAGCAGTCGCTGGCCTTCATGGATGTAGAAATCCCGCTCGGACACGGCGTGGCGATGTGGTCGCCCAAGCTGGAAGCGCGTGCACTGCAAGCGCTCAAGCTCAAGCTGAACGACCGTGTACTGGAAGTGGGCACCGGCAGCGGTTATCTCACCGCGCTGTTGTCGCGCATGGCGGAACATGTGACCAGTGTCGAATTGGTGCAGGAGCTGAGCGCTCGTGCAGCACGCACCTTGGCTGCGCACCATTATGACAACGTCACATTGGAAGTCGGCGATGCATCCAAGGGTTGGGGCAACGAAAAATACGATGCCATCGTGCTGACCGGCTCGCTGCCGATGCCGCCGGAATCTTTCTACGAGATGTTGAACCTGGGCGGTCGCCTGTTCGCCATCGTAGGCGATGCCCCGGCGATGCACGCAATGTTGATCACTTGTGTGGCGCCTGGTGTTTTTGAAACGACGATCCTGTTCGAGACTTGCGTGGCAACGCTCTCGAACGCACCACAACCGCAACGCTTCGTGTTCTGATTTTCCAAGCCGCGCCGGGGTGATCTGCGCGAACTTGAAATGCGGGGTCGCAGCAGGTAATACTAGAAAATTCTAATATTATGGGCAGGCGATGAAATCATCCAAAGTAACCTTCAGCGTACTGCTGGCCCTCGGCTCAGCCCGACGGTGAACGCAGCCGACCTGCTCGACATCTACCAAGCCGCACAAAGCCAGGATGCCGTGTTCGGCGCGGCGCGCGCGGCGCGGGATGCCGGACAGGAGAAACTGCCGCAGGGCCGCGCTTTGATGCTGCCCAGCGTCAATCTCAACGCCAACACCACCTTCAACGACGTCAACACCCAGTACAAGGGCGCAACGACGTTTCCTTCAGGGGAAAAGCGCTACAACAGCCACGGCTACGGCGTCAGTCTGGTGCAGCCCCTGTTCCGCGAACAGAACTGGGCGCTGTACACCGAATCCGAACTGCAAGTCGCCCAGACCGAAGCCCAGTTCAAACTCGCCGAACAAGACCTCGTGCTGCGCGTCGCGCAGACCTACTTCGACGTACTGATCGCACAGGACACCGTGCAACTGACCGCCGCGCAAAAGATCGCCATCGCCCAGCAGCTCGAACAAGCCAAACGCAACTTCGAAGTCGGCACCGCCACCATCACCGACACCCATGAAGCCCAGGCCCGCTTCGACCTCATCGTCTCCCAGGAGATCGCAGCCCAGAACAACCTGGAAGTGAAGCGGCGCACCCTGCAGCAACTCATCAACGCCGTACCGGCGGAACTGAACCCCTTGGGTAAAGCCTTCGCCCTCGAACCGCCACAACCGGCCAATCAGGACAAATGGGTGGAAGACGCCCAACTGCACAGTTATCAAATCGCCCTTGCCCAAGCCGCGGCCGAACTGGCCGAGAAAGAAGTCGACCGCAACCGCGGCGGCCATCTGCCCACCGTCGATCTGGTGGCGAACCGCTCCAAGAGCATCTCGAACGGCAGCAACTTCGGTGTCGGCATCGACACGACCACCACCTCGGTCGGCGTGCAGCTCAACATGCCCCTGTTCCAGGGCGGTGCCATCCAGTCCAAATGGCGCGAAGCCGATGCCAACCGCGAACGCGCCAGACAGGAGCTGGAGAACGCACGCCGCAACGTCGAGTTACAGACCCGTCAGGCTTATCTGGGCGTGGTAAACGGCATCGCCCAAGTACAGGCGCTGCAACAGGCACTGAAATCCAGCGAGAGCCTGCTGGAAGCCAGCAAGCTGGGACAGGAAGTCGGCGTGCGCACCAATCTGGATGTGCTGAACGCACAACAGCAAGCGTATTCCACACGGCGCGACCTGTATCAGGCGCAATACAACTACCTGCTGAGCCAGCTACGGCTGCAGGCGGCGGTGGGCGGGTTGGCCGAGGAGGATCTGGGTGGGGTCAATCGGGCGCTGCATTAACGGGGCTGCGCATAAAGCTCCTGCATGCACACGGCGAGGCTGTCTTGCCACGCGGGCAACTGGATTCCAAATGCTTGGGCGATCTTGTCGTTGGCTAATATCGAATTGGCAGGGCGCTTGGCGGGCACCGGATATTCGTTGGTAGTGAGGGGGCGGATATCGAGCTGTTTGGCGGCCAGATCTGCATCGTATCCGCGAGCCAAATGTACGATCTCTTCGGCGTAGTGATGCCAATTGGTTCGACCGCCAGCGGTGAGGTGATAAAGCCCGCTCAAACTGTCATCCCAATTTCTGTCCTGCCAGGAACCTAATGCCGATGCCGTCGCCTGTGCAAGGTCTCTCGCCCAAGTCGGTGCACCAAACTGATCGGCGACGATACGCAACTCGTTACGTTCCTTAGCGAGTCGCAATACGGTCTTCACGAAATTACCGCCATGCACGCCGTACACCCAACTGGTGCGCAGGATGAGGTGTTTGCAGCCAGTCGCACGAATTGTCTGTTCTCCCGCCAGCTTGGTTCTGCCATACACGCTTTGCGGATTCGGCATGTCCTCTTCGGAGTAAGGCGCGGGCTTGGTGCCGTCGAATACGTAGTCGGTGGAGTAGTGCACCAGGATTGCGCCAGCGCGTAGCGCTTCCTCGGCAAGGATGCCGGGTGCAATGCCGTTCACAGCCATCGCCATTTCGGAATCGCTTTCGGCTTTATCGACTGCCGTATAGGCAGCGGGGTTGACGATGATGTCGGGCTGGTTCTTGCGGATGGTTTGCCGTATCGCATCCGGATCGGCAAGATTCATTTCTTGTGAATCAGGCGCAATGATATGGCCGAGAGAGGAGAGATAACGCTGCAATTCCCAACCGACTTGCCCGTTCTTGCCGGTGAGCAATATTTTGCTCATGCAAAAATTTCAGCTTCGCTGAAGCGCTTGCCAGCCTGATCTTTTGCGGACAGCAGGGGGGATGCGTTACCAAGTTGCCAGTCGATAGCCAGATCAGGATCGTTCCAGATAATGCAACGCTCGTGCTCTGGCGCCCAGTAGTCCGTCGTTTTGTACAGGAACTCTGCCGATTCACTAATTACTACAAAACCATGCGCGAAGCCTTTCGGTATCCACAGCATTTTCTTGTTTTCAGCCGACAGGTTTACACCGACCCATTTCCCAAAATTGGGTGAATCCCTGCGAATATCAACAGCAATATCCCACACTTCGCCCGCAATGACGCGCACCAGTTTGCCCTGTGGCTGGCGAATCTGGTAATGCAAACCGCGCAACACGTTGCGCGCAGATTTGGAATGGTTGTCCTGCACGAAGGGATCGGATACGCCAGTCAGCTCGGTGAAGCGGCGCTGATTGAAGCTTTCGTAGAAGAAGCCACGGTCATCGCCAAACACCTTTGGCTCGATGACGAGCAAATCGGGAATGGAAGTGGGAATGACTCGCATTAACGTCGCTCTTCCTGCAAAAGGCGCTGCAAATATTGGCCGTAACCGTTCTTGGCCAGCGGAACGATCAGTTTTTCCAGCTGCTCGGCTGTGATGTAACCCTTGCGATAGGCGATCTCTTCCGGACAGGCGATCTTCAGTCCCTGACGCTTCTCCAGAGTCTGGATGAACATGGAGGCCTCCAGCAGCGATTCGTGTGTGCCGGTATCCAGCCAGGCATAACCGCGACCCATCAGCTGGACATCTAGCTTGCCCTGCTCGAGATAGATCTGGTTGACCGTAGTGATCTCCAGTTCGCCGCGCGCGGAAGGCTTGATGGACTTGGCGATCTGCACCACGTCGTTATCGTAGAAATAGAGGCCGGTGACGGCATAGTTCGATTTCGGCTTGAGGGGTTTTTCTTCGATGCTGAGCGCACGGCCCGATGCGTCGAAGTCAACCACGCCATAACGTTCCGGGTCGTGCACGTGGTAGGCGAACACCGTGCCACCGTTGGTCTTGGCGGCGGCAGGAGTCAGCAAAGTATCGAAGGCGTGTCCGTAAAAGATGTTGTCACCCAGTACCAGGGAGCAAGCATCGTTGCCGATGAAAGATTCGCCGATGATGAAGGATTGCGCCAGGCCGTCCGGCGAAGGCTGCACCGCATACGAAAAATTCATTCCCCATTGCGAACCATCGCCCAACAACTGCTCGAAGCGCGGGGTGTCCTGCGGTGTAGAGATGACCAGCACATCGCGTATCCCAGCCAGCATCAGGGTCGTCAGCGGATGGTAGATCATCGGCTTGTCGTACACCGGCAACAGCTGCTTGGAGATCGTCTGCGTGACCGGGTAGAGCCTGGTGCCGGAACCCCCGGCGAGAATGATGCCCTTCATGCTGCACTCCTGTTCGTGTAATTCTTCTGTACCCAGTTCTGGTATTCGCCGCTGGTGACGCCGCGCACCCACTCGGTGTTGTGCAGATACCATTCCACAGTCTTGCGCAGGCCGCTCTCAAAGGTTTCCTGCGGCTTCCAGCCCAGGTCATGGGCAATCTTTGTGGCATCGATTGCATAGCGCTTGTCATGTCCGGGACGGTCGGCTACGTAGGTGATCAGCTTGCTGTGCGGTGCGCCCTGCGGGTGCAGTTCATCCAGAATGGTGCAGATGGACTGCACCACTTCCAGATTGGTCTTCTCGTTCCAGCCGCCGATGTTGTAGGTCTCGCCCAGCTTGCCGCGCTCCAGCACCAGGCGCAGCGCGCGGGCATGGTCGTCCACGTAGAGCCAGTCGCGGATGTTGTCGCCCTTGCCGTAGATGGGCAGCGGCTTGCCGTTGACCGCGTTCAGGATCACCAGCGGAATGAGTTTTTCGGGAAAATGATACGGCCCGTAGTTGTTGGAGCAATTGGTGGTGACCACCGGCAAGCCGTAGGTGTGATGCCAGGCGCGCACCAGGTGATCGGAAGACGCCTTGCTGGCGGAGTAGGGCGAGTTGGGTTCGTAGGCGGTGTCTTCGGTGAAGAAACCGCTATCGCCCAAGCTGCCATACACCTCGTCGGTCGAGATGTGGTGGAAGCGGAACGCGGCTTTGCGTGTGGCATCAAGGCTGTTCCAGTGATTGCGGGCAGCTTCCAGCAAGGTGTAAGTGCCGACGATATTGGTCTGGATGAAAGCTGCCGGGCCGCTGATCGAACGATCCACGTGCGACTCGGCAGCGAGATGCATCACCGCATCCGGCTGATGCTCGCGGAACACGCGCGCCACTTCGGCGGCATCGCAGATATCGACATGTTCGAAGCGATAACGCGGATCGTCCGACACTGAAGCCAATGATTGCAGATTGCCCGCGTAGGTCAGCTTGTCCACGTTGACCACGCTGCAATCGGTTTCGTTGATGAATTGGCGAACGACGGCGGAGCCGATGAATCCGGCGCCGCCGGTGACTAGGATTTTTTTCATGGCGCGGATTTTACCTGACTGGAAATGATTTCGTGATAGCGCGCATGGCTGAGTGCCGATGCGACAAGGTCCAGCGCGTGCTCGGTGACGCCCTGGTTGTCGCTGACGAACTGCAGCCCGGCCTTTTGCATGCGTGCCAACCCGGCGGGGTCATGCAGCAGGATGTTCAGCTGGTGCACCAAGTCGTCGGCATGGTTGATCTGCATGGCCGCGCCGCTGGAGATGGCCAATTCGCTGGCCTGCGCAAAGTTGTAGGTGTGCGGGCCGATGAGCACCGGGTACGCCGACGGCACAAGCCTCGATCAGGTTCTGTCCGCCGAAAGGCAGCAGGCTGCCGCCGATGAAGGCGACGTCGCAGGCGGCGTAGTAGGCGAACATCTCGCCCATGCTGTCGCCCAGCACCACTTGCGTTTCGGCCGCGATGGCCGCATTCGCGCTGCGGCGCTGCATGCGCAACCCATGTTTCTCGATGAGGGCCGCGACTTCATCGAATCGCTGCGGATGGCGCGGCACGATCACGACGAGCAGATGTTCGATCTCCTCATGTTGCAACGCATCGAGCAACAACTCTTCTTCGCCCTCGCGCGTACTGGCCGCCAGAAAGACGGGGCGTTCTTTGCCAAAGAGCGAGCGCAACTGCTTGCCTAATTCCAGCATCGCCGGAGGCGGTGCGATATCGAACTTCAGATTGCCCATAACCGGCACGGCGTGGTTGCCGAGGCTGGCCAGGCGCATGGCGTCGTCTTCAGTCTGTGCAGCGATGAGATGAAGCTCATGCAATCCGCCGCGGGTCAGCTTGGGGAAACGCGCATAGCGCTTTGCTGATTTTTCCGACAGTCGCGCATTGAGCAACAGCAGTGGAATAGCGCCGGTATGGCAGGCGTGGATCAGGTTGAACCAGATCTCGGTTTCCAGCAGTACGCCGACGCAGGGGCGGAAGTGCTGCAAGAAACGCTGCACCGCAAAAGGATAGTCATACGGCAGATACACGCGCAACACATCGTCCCCAAACAGCTGCTCGCTGGCAGCGCGCCCGGTGGGCGTGGTGTGCGTGAGCAGGATCTGGTGATCGGGGCAGCGCTCGCGCAAGCCGCGCACCAAGGTCACGGCGGCACGCGTTTCACCGACCGAGACAGTGTGCAGCCAGATCACGGGCTTGTCGCTACTTACCGCATAACGCCCGAAGCGTTCGCCGACATGCTGCAGGTATTCGCGCTGTTTGCGGGCGCGCCACAACAGGTGGAAAAAGACGTAGGGCAGCAGCAGCCACAACGCCAATGTGTAAAAAAAGCGCGGCTTAAACATAAGCGCCCAGCAGCGTGAGTTGCACAATGACGGCATCCACTGTGGGCGGCAGCGCCCTTGCCGCCCAGATTGACGGCACGCGCTCCGGCATAGAGCCCCGTCAATCCGGGATCGGTGGCGGTGTAGATGCCTATCGTTGGCACATCAAGCGCGGCAGCAAGGTGGCTCAAGCCGGTATCCACCCCGACCACGGCGCGCGCCTTGCCCAGCAACGCGGTCGCTTCGTTGAGACTCAGGCGCGGTGCGCAGATCGCATTGGGAATGGCCGCACCCAGACGTTCGGCACGCGCCTTTTCCTGTTCATTGCCCCAGGGCAACACCGCACACAAGCCGGAGCGATGCAGCTGTTCGCCCAGTGCGATCCAGTTCGGCTCGTCCCACAATTTGTCGTCGCGGCTGGTGGCATGCAGCAACACGACATAAGGTTTGTTCGGCAACCAGGGCAGCGCGGCATCTGGTATGTGGATGCCATAATCCGGCGTGCCTGTAACGGTGTAACCAAGCGCGGCGGCGGCGAGTTGGCGGTTGCGCTCTACCGCGTGCAGATCTTTGGCAACGGAAAAAGTGCGGTCGTAAAACCAGCTGGCCAAAGGTTCGCGCGCGCTATCCCAGGCATGACCGCAGCGGTCAGTGTGGGTGCAATGTGTGATGAGTGCGCTCTTCAACAGGCCTTGCGTATCCAGCGCGAGATCATAATGCCGGACGCGCAGCTCGCGGCAAACGGACTGCATTTCCCTGCGCGAAGCCCACCAGGATTTGCGCCAGCGCCGCATGGCGACCGGGATGACTTGGTTCACGCCGGGATGCAATGCAGGCAACGCCGCAAAGTTCTCCTCCACCACCCAGTCGATGCGCGCAGCAGGCAGGTGTTTGCGAATATCCGTCACGACCGGGAGGTTGTGCAGCACATCGCCCAGCGAGGACGTTTTGATGAGAACGATGTTTGGCGCGTTTAGCATGCGAAGGGGGTGGGCAGAAACCAAGGTCGTCATGATACACGAGCGGGAAACCCGGCTTGACAGGTTTGGGCTGTAACTGTTGTAATGCGCGCCGTTCACCGATTGAACGCACTATCAATGCTCGACGAAACCACTCATTACGGTCTGCTCAAGACCCTGGAAGAGAACCCCGGACTTTCGCAAAGGGATTTGGCGAAACGTCTGGGCGTCAGCCTAGGCAAAGTCAATTTCTGCCTCAATGCGCTGGTCGAAAAAGGCAGCCTCAAGATCAACAACTTCCGCAACAGCGACAACAAGCTTGCCTATGCCTATCTGCTCACGCCTAGTGGCGTTGAGCAAAAGGCGCGCATGACCGTGCAGTTCCTCAAATACAAGGTGCAGGAATACGAGCGCTTGAAGAAGGAGATCGCAGAGCTGCAGCACGAGGCCGAGCAAAAAGGTTTGCTGGAGAACTTGCATGAGTAACTTATTTCTGTAGATATCGAGGGAATGTAAATGAAAGCAGTCATTCTTGCGGGTGGGCTAGGCACTCGTATCAGCGAAGAAACTTCTACACGGCCTAAGCCTATGGTCGAGATCGGTGGCAAGCCGATCTTGTGGCACATAATGAAGATATATTCAGCACATGGCATCAATGACTTTGTCGTGTGCTGTGGCTACAAAGGCTATGTCATCAAGGAGTACTTCGCCAACTACTTCCTGCACATGTCGGATGTGACTTTCGACATGCAGCACAACAAGATGGAAGTCCATCAACGCTATGCCGAACCGTGGAAGGTCACGCTGGTGGATACCGGTGAAGACACCATGACCGGCGGCCGCTTGAAGCGCGTGGCGGAGTACGTCAAGGATGAAGAAGCGTTTTGCTTCACCTATGGCGATGGCGTAAGCGATGTCAACATCACCGAACTGATTGCATTCCACAAGGCGCAAAAGGTCAAAGCCACTTTGACGGCGGCAATTCCGCCAGGGCGCTTTGGCGCATTGGATATGGAGGGAGACAAGGTCAACAGTTTCCGTGAGAAACCCAAGGGTGACGGCGCCATGATCAATGGCGGCTTCTTCGTGTTGTCGCCAAAAGTCATCAACTACATCAGCGAAGACAAAACGATCTGGGAGCGCGATCCGTTGGAACGCCTGGCGGAAGAGGGCGATCTCGCGGCTTACCACCACAACGGGTTCTGGCAGCCGATGGACACCTTGCGAGACAAGATGCATCTTGAAGAATTGTGGCAATCCGGCAAGGCGCCTTGGAAGGTGTGGAAGTGAACCCGGCCTTTTGGAAAAGCAAACGCGTCCTGCTGACCGGACACACTGGCTTTAAGGGTAGCTGGATTTCGCTCTGGTTACAGTCTATGGGCGCGCAGGTAGTGGGTTACGCACTGGCGCCACCGACCAATCCGAGCCTGTTCAAAGTGGCCAACGTGGCCAAAGGCATGACCAGCATCATCGGTGACATCCGCGATCTGGAGCATCTGCGCGCGGTATTCGCCGAACACCGGCCCGAGATCGTGATCCACATGGCAGCACAGCCGCTGGTGCGTTATTCCTATATCGAGCCGGTCGAGACTTATTCCACCAATGTGATGGGGGTGGTCAACCTGCTCGAAGCGGTGCGCAGCACGAAGAGTGTGAAGGCCGTGGTGAATGTCACCACCGACAAGTGCTACGAGAACCGCGAATGGGCATGGGGCTATCGAGAGAACGAAGCGATGGGCGGTTACGATCCCTACTCAAGCAGCAAGGGATGTGCGGAGCTGGTGACGGCCGCATATCGCAACTCCTACTTCCATCCGGATAAATATAAAGAGCACGGTGTCGCGATCGCTTCCGGCCGTGCGGGCAACGTCATCGGTGGTGGCGACTGGGCCGAAGATAGACTCATTCCGGACATCATGCGCGCGATCACCGACGGCCGTCCGGTCAACATCCGTAATCCGCACGCAATACGTCCCTGGCAGCATGTGCTGGAGCCGTTGTCCGGCTACCTGGTGCTGGCGCAGAAGCTCTATCAAGAAGGCGCTGCCTATGCCGAAGGCTGGAACTTCGGCCCAAACGATGAAGATGCGAAACCTGTGCAATGGATCGTGGAAAAACTGACCTCGGCCTGGGGTGAAGGTGCGAGCTGGGTGCTGGACGGTGGCGAACATCCGCACGAGGCGCATTACCTGAAGCTGGACTGCTCCAAGGCGAAAGGTCGCCTGGATTGGCATCCGCGCTGGCGTCTGGCAGAGGCACTGGATGCGATCGCCGAGTGGCATCATGCCTATCGGGACGGCAAAGACATGCAGGAACTGACGTTGCGTCAGATCGATGCATACAACAATAGTTTTAAAAATTACTAAGCGGGAGTTTTAAGTGGACAAGGCAGAGTTGAAACAACAGATATTCGATCTAGTCGAGCAGTACAGCGCATTGCATTTCGCAGCCAAGCCATTCGAGGCTGGTACCAGTGTCGTTCCACCCTCCGGCAAAGTGCTCGGTGCCGCCGAGCTGAAGAACATGGTAGAAGCGTCGCTGGATGCCTGGCTGACGACCGGCCGCTTCAACGAGGCGTTCGAGAAACGCTTCGCTGAATTCGTCGGCGTGCCGTATGCGTTGACCACAACCTCAGGTTCCTCGGCGAACCTGCTGGCGTTCACCGCGCTGACCTCGCACAAGCTGGGCGCACGCGCGTTGAAGCCGGGCGATGAAGTCATCACCGTGGCGGCGGGTTTCCCGACCACCGTGAATCCGATGTTGCAGAATGGCATGGTGCCGGTGTTCGTGGATGTCGATCTCGCCACCTACAACATCGACCCGAGCAAGATCGAAGCCGCGGTCAGCACCAAGACCAAGGCCATCATGATCGCGCACACGCTGGGCAACCCATTCGATCTGGATGCCGTCATGACAGTGGCGAAAAAGCATAATCTCTGGGTCATCGAGGACTGCTGCGACGCGCTCGGTTCACGTTACAAGGGCCAGCACGTCGGCACCTTCGGTCACATCGCCACCTGCAGTTTCTACCCCGCGCACCACATCACGATGGGCGAAGGCGGCATGATCTTCACCAAAGACCGTGAGTTGCGTACCATCATCGAATCTTTCCGCGACTGGGGGCGTGATTGCTATTGCGGTCCCGGCTGCGACAACACCTGCGGTAAACGCTTCGGCCAGCAACTGGGCTCGTTGCCGTTCGGCTACGACCACAAGTACACCTACTCGCACCTGGGCTACAACCTCAAGATCACCGACATGCAAGCCGCCTGCGCGCTCGCACAGATGGATAAGCTGCCGGGCTTCATCGCAGCGCGCCAGCACAACTTCGCGTTCCTCAAAGCGCGACTGAAATCCTGCGAAGAGTTCCTGATCCTGCCGGAAGCCACCGCAGGCAGCGAGCCATCCTGGTTCGGTTTTCCGATCACATTGCGCGAAGCGGCCGGCATCAATCGCGTCGAGTTGCTGAAATACCTGGACCAATACAAGATTGGCACACGCCTGCTGTTCGCAGGCAACCTGACGCGCCAGCCTTACTTCGAAGGCCGCACCTACCGCATTAGCGGCGAACTCGCTAACACCGACAAGATCATGAACGACACCTTTTGGATCGGCGTGTATCCGGGCCTGTCTGAGGAGATGCTAAGCTTCGTGGTCGAGAAGATCGAAGCGTTCTTTGGTGTGAATTTCTAAGTGTTCGATCTAAAGCCCAGCAAGCTTCCTGATTGCTTCGAATTGCAGCCGAAGGCATTCAATGACACTCGTGGACGTTTTGTGAAAGTGTTCCACGAGCAGGCTTTTGCTGCGCAGGGCTTGGAGACGCACTTCACCGAAGAGTATTACTCGGTCTCACACAAGAACGTGATTCGAGGCATGCACTTCCAGCTGCCCCCGATGGATCACGTCAAAATGGTGTATTGCGTCCAAGGTGAAGTCATGGATGTGGTGGTTGACCTGCGAGTGGGTTCTCCGACTTATGGCCAGCACGCAGTATTCGAGCTGAGTGCAGCCCAAGCCAACAGCATCTATATCCCCAAAGGGATGGCGCACGGTTTTTGCGCACGCAGCGAGCAGGCCATCATGGTGTACAAAGTCAGCACGACCTATTCACCCGAGCACGATGCGGGCATCCTTTGGGATTCGCTGGGCGTTACATGGCCGACAACTGATGCGATCCTGTCAGCACGCGACCAGTGCTTTCCGGCACTTGCACAATTCGAGAGCCCGTTCCGTTATGAGTGAAACTATTACAAATAAGTGTAAGCAGCGTGCAGCGCTGGTCACCGGAGCGACGGGGTTCGTGGGCAGCCATCTTGCGCGGCGCCTGGTACGAGAGGGCTGGCAAGTCCATATTCTGAGCCGCGCCGGTTCACGCCTGCCGGATGCCGCGGAATTCGCACAAGTAACCAATCATGTCCATGATGGCAGCACCGAGGGCATGGTGCGTTGCGTCGCGCAAGCCCAACCTGATGTGGTGTTTCATTTGGCTTCGTTGTTCCTGTCTCAGCACACTACCAAAGATATCGATGCGCTGATACAAAGCAATGTGCTGTTCGGCAATCAGTTGCTCGAAGCGATGAAGGTTAACGAAGTAAATTGCCTCATCAACACCGGCACCTCCTGGCAGCACTACAACAACGAAGACTACAACCCAGTTTGCTTGTATGCGGCGACCAAACAGGCCTTCGAGGCGCTCTTGGAATATTACGTCCAAGCCTGTGGTATCAAGGCGATCACGTTAAAGCTGTTCGACACCTACGGTCCCAATGACCCTCGCCCCAAGTTGTTCCATTTGCTGAATAAAGCCGCCACGAGCGGAGTGCCATTGGATATGTCGGCAGGCGAGCAATTGATCGACCTTGTGCATATCGATGATGTGGTCGAAGCCTACCTGATTGCGGCACAACGGCTGTTTGAGGGGAAGGTGTTTCAGCGTGAGACCTACGCAGTCTCATCTGGACTGCCGTTGCCATTGAAAGATTTGGTTCAGTTATATGCCGAAGTGACCAGGCAAACCGTGAACGTGAATTGGGGTGCGAGGCCATACCGTTATCGTGAGGTGATGAGTACTTGGAACAGAGGAAAAAAATTACCCGATTGGGAACCGAAGATTGTGCTGAGTCTGGGAATGAAGCGATAACGGCATGCTAGTCAAATACAATCTGATGGCAGTAGCTGCCGCTATCATCGGTGTTCTTAATACTATCCTGACCTGGAAGCTTTTCGGAGCGACAGACTCGGCAGATGTCTGGCTGCTCGGCTTAGCTATAACCAGTACTCTTGCGTTGCTCGTATTGTTGGGGGTAGAGCAGTTTCTCGTGTTCTATACCAGCGTCCTTACTGAAAATCCTAAAGAGGCGGGAGGCTTTGCTTCAACCGCAGTAGTATGGGCGTTATTGAGTGGCTTCTTATTCGCCTTGCTTTGTTTCAGTGCAAATCAGTTGCTAATCAGCTGGTTTGCGGATGGTCTAAACGCTGATGCAAAAAGAAATGCGGCAAGCATATTGGTGCTACTGTTGCCACAAATAGCCGCCGCACCACTATTGCATGTGACACGCTGCACCCTGAATGCCCACGGTAATTATGGGCGATCATATGCGCTGTTGCTTATCATCCCGTCTGCATTATTAGTCGCACAACTGTATTTTGTGCTCGCAGGACACGGCAGAGTGCATGAGCTCGGTTGGGTTGCCGCCACGGGAGCTGTGCTTCAACTAGCTGTGTGTCTCATAATGGTCTACCCATGGTGCTCCGCCATGGTTGGGCCGATAACTAAGGATTTCTGGGCATTGGTGAGGAATAGCGTAACGATGCGAATTGGACATTCGTTCCATAGTTTTTTTGTTGGCATGATTATCAACAATGCGCTATCACATCAGGCTGCGGGGATGATTTCTATATTTCAATATGCGAAACGCTTCGCGGACGGAGTGGCGGCTGTAACAGTCGGCCCCCAAGTCAATATTTTTTATTCTCGACAAGCCTTGGCATGGGCAGCGCGCGATTATTCTCAATTCAAGAAAAATATAAAAACCTACATTGCTGTTGTATCACCCATGTTTGTGGCGGTTGCTTTGTTGGTCTTGCTAACTCTGCCGGAGTTGTTGAATATATTGGGGCGAGGTAACGCGATATCTTCTATTCGTGCCATACAAATTACTTTTGCTGCTCTAGTCGTCTGGCAGGGACTTATTTCTCTGGAAACGGTATACGTTGCGGCTGTGGTGACAGCCCGCGAGAGTTTTATTTTGTGGGGCGTTAACGGCCTTTTTGTTATCAGCTTCTATTTTTATGTCACCCAAATTTCTGCTGATTCCCCGGTTTGGTATGTTGCTTTAGTAGCCATACTGGCGCAATTGGTAAGTATCCTGGGATATGGGCTGGCCGCATGGTTTCTTGCCAAAAAACAATTCAATAATAATTCATTAAGAGAGCATGATTGATGCCAAAGATCAGTGTTGTTATTCCTACCTATAATCGATCCGCTTATCTCGATGCTGCAATCACCAGTGTCCTGGCTCAGTGCGATGCCGATTTTGAGATCATTATTTCAGACAATCATTCCGAGGATGATACGCAGGCGGTCGTCAGTAAATATTTAGCGGATAAGAGAGTCCGCTATTTTAAAAACGAGACGAATATCGGCATGGTGCGCAATTGGCGAAAAGCTGTTTACGAATGTGCGACTTCCGATTGGTTTATTTTGCTGTCAGACGATGATTTTTTAATTGATCCAGACTATTTGTCCAAAGCAAGTCGGTTGATTGAGGAAAATCCGACATTGGTAATGGTGTATGCGGAAGGCTATTTGCTGGATGAAAGTACAGGTGAGCAAAAACCTCTGGTCCTGCCATTTGATGGGGTGGTAAAAGGAGCGGATGTTTTTATCTCGCGCAATACAGTCAAGCCTCAGGATTTTACATTGTGCAATGTCGTGTTCAATCGTCGGTTGACGATGGAGTTAAACGGATTCTCCAATCCAAACAACCTGTCATGCGATTCGGAACTGTTCCTCAAATTGGCATTAATGGGCGATGTGGGTGTGGTTAAGGACCCTGTATCTGTTTATAGATTTCACTCAGGTAATTTGCTAAAGACCATGAGTAAATCGCCAGAGCTGATGTATGGAAATATGGACTATCTGCTTTCCCCGTATCTTTTTGCGAAAGGTCGCATCACTCCTGAACAACTCGCGATTTTTGAAAAAAATACGGCGTTAGCAAGCTTTATGGCTAATTCGTTGTTAATGATTGCTTGCTTAGGTTGGAAGGAGTTCCTCAGGTGCCGTGATGAAACTGCAGCCAAGGTTCCTGAGTTGTTTGATGAGGCAACGACGTCGCTAAGTTTCCGGATCAAATTATTCCTCTGTCGTTCTGCTAGATGGAGTTTGCCGGCAATTTTAATATTGCGCAGAAGGCTAAAAAAGATTCTTAACTTCGTTCGTCGTTAGTGGCGTTAATAGAAATAAATTTAAGATATTCGTGATTTGTTTTTTGGAATGCCGACAATTGACGAATTGACTTCAATGTTTGCAAGCTTCATGTCTGTGTTGCTACCACCCACTGACATCCAGCAAAAATGCATCGTAATTATTAATGTGGCATGTAAAAGATCATGATTTCTACTGATTCAAAAATTCGTTATGGATTCGTTGTCCTGAACTACAACAATTTTCAGGACACTATTGCCTGTGTTAATTCAATATTACGGATAACTAATAGGGAAGATTATTTCATTGTTGTTGTCGATAATGCTTCACCCAATAACTCTGTTGAGATGCTGGAATCGAAGTTTGCAGGGCACCCGAAAATCACTTTGGTACCTAGTGAGAAAAACGGCGGTTATTCCGCAGGAAATAATATCGGTATTCGAATTCTGCTTGACATGGGAATTTCCGAGGTAATCATTGCAACAAATGATACAGAGATCCTTTCCCTCAACTTACTGGATGAGTTCGACAAAATAAATTCGAGCGATGTGGGCATCGTGGGTACAGATGTACTGACACCGGATGGAACGCATCAAAACCCGCCTTACTACAGCCTCTCCCTTTTGTATTTTCTAAATTTGTATCTTTATGAGTCAATGGCCTGGTTGCGCTCAGGCTTGTACAAACTTATTCCATTGGTTGAACGAATTAGGCGGTCATCGGTAGCCAAGAAATTAAAGAACTTGGGAGATGAACCCGCATCTATGAATCGATGTTCGGTCTATATGCTGCATGGTTGTTTCTTGTATCTAACTAAAAACTATTTAGACAAAGTCGGATTGCTTGATGAAAATTTGTTTATGTATGGTGAAGAAGACTTGATGGCGTGGAATTGTGAATTGCATGGACTAAAAAGAGTGTATTTACCAAATGTCAAGATTCTGCATAAGGACGGGCAATCAACAAAAGAGGTTCACAAAAAAGACAAGGAAGAATTCGTCAGCGCGATGATAATAAAGTCAAAAGTGTACTTGGCTAAACGAATTGATAGCTGGAATCTGTTCAAAATTGTACTGAGAGATTGGTGGAATTGATGCTATCCGACCATATCCTATGGGAACGAAGAGCATTTTATCTATTCTTGGTCTGCTTTTCATTGCTGCCACTTTCATTTCCACTGTTCTCACCGATACTCTTTATCATCTATGCAGCTTGTGCCTTATATTTCCTTTTATATTTGAGACACGCAGTGCGGAAGCCTGCCATAGCAGGTAGTGTCGTGCTGCTCTATATAGGCATCTATGTGGTATATGGCATTTATTCGTTGATTCTGGGGCAAGCAGAGAGAACACACATATTCAAAGATTCGGTAGGTTTCCTTTTCTATCCAGCCTACTTTCCGTTGGTGGCGCTAATAATAGCGGGTCGCATTGATCAGCATGGTTGGGAGCGCTTCCTAATTCTATTAGGCGTGGCCATTTCAGTTTTTCATTTTATCGCTTTCGCTACCTTTTATTATTGGAATGAAGTTCTAACAAGTGTGACTTTGTTCAGTACTAATCAATTTCTGAGAGGTATAGGTACAGCATCTAAATATGCGACTGGTAATGGCTTGTTGCGGGTGGATTCATGTATGGGAACACTGCTTATTATTCCGATGATGCTTGCGGTCCGAAGGATAGTGGTTGAGGAATTCACATGGAAACATTATGTTGTCGTATCAATCCTCGCTTCAGGATTGTTATTGGAAGGGCATCGAGCATTGATGATTGCTGTGATTGTGGGCTTGTTCTCATATCTACTATGGTTTGCATGTACAACTAAGAGCTTGACCAGATTATTGATTTGTGCGGCAGGGACCATACTAAGTGTGGCAGCAGGCTTATTCGTTACATTTGCCATGCTTGGTAATAACTTGAATATGGGTCTCGTTGCTGAGCGGTTTTCTGAATCCGTTAAAATTGACACGGCACGGACTGACACGGCACGGACAGACACAGCACGGACAGACACAGCACGTGCTGATCAGATTGGACCATTGATTGAAAAGATTACCGAGTCACCTTTAATAGGAAGCGGTTTCGGTGTTCACGCATCGATGATTCGCAACGTAGAACGCCCATTCATGTACGAAATGGATTACCTTGCGATAATAATGAAACTGGGCTTTCTGGGTGGTGGGCTGTATTTTGGCGGATATTTGTATCTATTGTATTTAGGGGTGAAGAGCAGGAAGGACGAGCCGCAGAAAATGAGCTACTTTTTTGCCGGGCTTTCTTTCTTTATCTTTGCGGGTACAAATGGTGGAATGGCAATGTCCGTCTACTCAACCTTGTTTCATCTGTATTTAATGCTTGGCTTAAGCATGAACTATAAATTCAAATCTCAGGTGGGTACATGCAAAACCAGCTCCATATAGTTGCAAATGCGGCGGTTACGTCCGGTGGCGAGGGGCTGGCGGCATTGCGCTATGCAGAATCGGTGGCGCGCGCGGGGTGTAAAGTTACGCTCTTGTCCAAGCAAATTTCCAATAAACATGAAAGTGTGTCTCTGGGTGCAGGGAGCTTCAATCAGCAAGGTGCCCCTTCTGGTCATAATTTTCTGATTGAGTTGTTTGCTCAATATCGTTTTATACGAGCGCTTTGCGAGCAAGGACAAATTGACTTGATTCACCTCCATGGCATGTGGTCACCATTCTTGGCCGTTGCTGCGTTGGTAGCTCGTGAAAGTCGCCTCCCCTTGGTTATTTCCCCGCATGGTTGTCTGGAGCCATGGGCGCTTGGATATAAACACCGCAAGAAATGGCTCGCTTTGCGGACTTATCAAGGTGCGATTTTGCGCTCGGCTACATTATTTGTCGCGACAGCAGTTCAGGAATTGGAAAGTATCCGGAAGTTGAATTTGCACCAGCCTGTAGCGGTCATTCCCAATGGTGTCGATGTTGGGCCACCTCCTCATCGTGTTGCACACAAGGAAGTTCAGACGATTCTTTTTCTATCCCGCGTTAATCCAAAAAAGGGGTTGCTTGATTTGGTGGAGGCTTGGGCCAAGGTACGGCAGCCGGGATGGCGAATTGTTATCGCGGGGGGCGATGAGGAAGGGTATCGCGCAAAAGTAGAGGCTTTGATTCGGGCCAAGGGGCTCGAGTCTGATTTTGAATTTGTCGGCTTTGTTGACGGAGCCCGTAAGCAGGCTTGTTTCGATGCAGCAGATATATTTATTTTGCCAACCTATTCCGAGAACTTTGGTATCGCCATCGCCGAGGCGCTGGCCAATGAGTTGCCCGTTATCACAACCACGGGGGCACCTTGGCAAGATTTGGTGACGCATCGTTGTGGCTGGTGGGTGGAGCCGGGGGTGAATGGCGTTTCTGGTGCGCTGATCGTAGCGCTGAAGTGTGAACCAGAAGAATTGCGCGAGATGGGGCAGCGCGGACGCCAGCTCGTTATTGATAAGTTTTCATGGGATAAGATCGGGGCCGATGCATTGGAGGTGAGCGAATGGCTATTGGATGCGTCGCGACAAATGCCTGAAGCCGTCACTACCCAGGATGGCGGCGCGACAGAACGATGAGAGTATTAATCGTTAGCCAGTATTTCTGGCCGGAAAGTTTCCGCATCAATGATATTGCCAGGACGCTGCAGGAAAAAGGTGTCGAGGTCGAGGTGTTGACCGGCAAGCCTAATTATCCGCATGGCAAGGTGTTCTCCGGATATCGCGCTTGGGGATGTCAGCGAGAGGACTATCAAGGTATCAATATCAACCGTATCCCGCTGGTGGTCAGGGGGCGGGGCGGATTGCGGTTGATGTTGAATTATTTGTCCTTCATCATGTCTGGCCTGCTGTTCGCCCCCTGGCTGCTACGCCAAAAAAGATTCGACGTGATCTTTGTCTATGCACCTTCGCCGATACTGCAGGCAATCCCGGCTATCTTTTTGGGATGGCTGAAGGGGTGTCCCGTGGTGTTGTGGGTGCAGGATCTGTGGCCTGAAAGCCTCTCCGCGACGGGGCATGTGAAAAACCGTAAGGTGCTCAAGCTGGTCGAATGGGTGGTACGTTTCATCTATCGACATGTCGATCTGCTGTTGGTGCAGTCACACGCTTTCGAGACGTCAGTCCGCGCTTTAGCATCGGACACGCCTATCATCTACTACCCGAATTCGGTGGACGATACCTTTGCGCAGCCGGCTATCGGTGGGCTCCCCGCAGTCGTTGGTCTGGATCAGGGATTCTCAGTCATGTTCGCCGGTAACATCGGCACCGCCCAGGCAGTCGAGGTGATCGTTGATGCTGCGGCGTTGTTGAAAGCTCACTCGGATATCCATTTCGTCGTGTTGGGCGAAGGCAGTCGCTGGGAGTGGATGAAACAGGAAGTACAGCGGCGCGGGCTAAGCAATCTTCATCTGCCCGGCAGGTTCCCGGTCGAGACCATGCCTGGCTTCATGCAAAATGCCTCCGCGCTGCTGGTGACGCTGGCAGACCGGGAGATATTCAAGGCGACCATTCCCAGCAAGGTGCAGGCGTACCTGGCGGCTGGCAGACCGATTCTGGCTTGCCTCAACGGAGAGGGGGCTGACTTGGTGGTCGAGGCAGGAGCCGGATTGGCAGTGCCTGCCGAAGATGCACAAGCTTTGGCGGAGGCTGTGTTGCGACTATCCCGTATGCCGAAGCAAGAGCTGGACGCAATGGGAGAGCGGGGTCGTTTATACTGTGCGCAGCACTTTTCACATAACAAATTGGTCGATCAGCTAGTAGTGCATCTGCAATCGGTGGGTAATCAAAAAGAGAAATTCGAATGAAGATATTGGTGTTGGGTGCCAGCGGCATGCTTGGCAACGCGATGATGAGAGTATTGAGTGAGCGATCCGGCTGGCAGGTGCATGGCACGATACGCTCGGAAGGCGCCAAGCGATATTTTCATGCTGATATCGCTGAACGATTGCTTCCCGGTGTGGATGTAGAGAACCACGACTCGCTGTCGCAGGCATTCATCCGTGTCCGGCCGGACGTGGTGATCAATTGTGTCGGCCTGGTCAAGCAATTGGCGGATGCCGAGGATCCGTTACAGGCGATCCCTATGAATGCACTGTTGCCGCACCGGTTGGCCAGGCTATGTGAATTGTCCGGCGCACGGTTGGTGCATATGAGCACGGACTGTGTCTTTGCCGGCGACAAGGGTGGATATCGCGAGTCTGACCAGTCGGATGCCGATGACCTGTATGGCAGATCGAAGTTTCTGGGGGAAGTGGCATATCCGCATACGATCACCCTGCGCACCTCGATCATCGGGCACGAGTTGCAGAGTGAGCATGGCTTGGTGAACTGGTTCTTGTCGCAGCAGGAACGCTGCAATGGATATACCCGTGCGATATTCTCCGGGTTGCCGACGGTCGTTCTGGCCGGGATCATCCGCGATGTGGTGATCCCGCGGCCCGAATTGCATGGCGTGTATCATGTCGCCGCGAAGCCGATCTCCAAATGCGATCTGCTCAATCTGGTCGCCAAGGTGTACGGCAAACACATCGAGATACTTCCGGATGACAAGCTGGTGATTGACCGCTCGCTTAATGCAGACCGCTTCCGCGATGCCACGGGCTATGTTGCGCCGGGCTGGCCCGAGCTGATCGAAGCGATGTACACATACAAATAGATCTGCGCAGGCCAGCCACTTAAATTTGCCATTCCGGCTAGTGCCGGAATGGCGGGATCCAAATACTTAGAGGTTTTGTTATGTTCAAAGACAAGGTACTGATGATCACCGGCGGCACGGGCTCCTTCGGCAACACCGTGCTTAAACGCTTCCTGTCGACTGAGGTGCGCGAGATCCGCATCTTCAGCCGCGATGAAAAGAAGCAGGAAGACATGCGCATCGCGTTGAACAACAGCAAGCTCAAGTTCTACATCGGCGACGTGCGCGACTATGACAGCGTCTATCAGGCGATGAGGGGCGTGGACTACGTGTTCCATGCGGCGGCGCTGAAGCAGGTGCCCTCCTGCGAGTTCTACCCGATGGAGGCGGTGCGCACCAACGTCATCGGAACTGAGAACGTGCTGAATGCGGCCACCGCCAACGGCGTCAAGCGCGTGGTGGTGCTGAGCACGGACAAGGCGGTGTATCCGATCAACGCGATGGGCATCTCCAAGGCGATGGCGGAGAAGCTGATGGTCGCCAAGTCGCGCGTGCAGCGTGAGGCCGAGACGGTGTTCTGTGCGACGCGTTACGGCAACGTCATGGCCTCGCGTGGCTCGGTCATTCCACTGTTTGTGTCGCAGCTCAGGGAAGGCAAGCCGCTGACGGTGACCGACCCGAACATGACGCGCTTCCTGATGTCGCTGGAAGATTCTGTGGACCTGGTGCTCTATGCCTATGAGCACGGCAAGCAGGGCGACATCTTCGTGCAGAAGGCTCCCGCCTCGACCGTCGCTGATCTGGCGCAGGCGCTGAAGGAGCTGTTCGAGAAAGACAATCCGATCCGCGTCATTGGCACACGCCACGGCGAAAAACTGTATGAGTCGCTTATTTCGCGCGAGGAGATGGCGCATGCCCAGGACATGGGCGGCTACTACCGCATCCCGGCCGACAACCGCGACCTCAATTACGCGAAATACTTCAGCGAGGGCGAGGAGAAGATATCCCAGCTGGATGATTACACCTCGCACAATACTAACCGTCTGAACGTGGAGCAGATCAAGGCGCTGCTGCTGAAATTGGACTACATCCAGGAAGAACTCGATGCTTAAGGTCATGACCATCGTGGGCACGCGGCCCGAACTGATCAAGATGAGTCGGGTGATCGCCGAATTCGACCAGCACACGAAGCATGTGCTTGTGCACACCGGACAGAACTATGACTACGAACTGAACCAGGTCTTCTTCGACGATCTGGGCATCCGCAAGCCGGATCATTTTCTGGAGGCCGTGGGCGAGAACGCCGCGCAGACCATCGCGCGCGTGATTGAGAAATCCGATGCGGTGATGGAAAAAGAAAAGCCGGATGCGGTCATGCTGTACGGCGACACCAACTCCTGCCTGGCCGTCATCGCCGCCAAGCGCCGCAAGATCCCGGTGTTCCACATGGAAGCGGGCAACCGCTGCTTCGATCAGCGCGTGCCGGAAGAGCTGAACCGCAAGGTGCTGGATCACCTGAGCGACATCAATCTGGTGCTGACCGAGCATGCCCGCCGTTATCTGATCGCCGAAGGCATCCCTCCGGAGACCATCATCAAGACCGGCTCGCACATGCGCGAGGTGCTGGATCATTACATGCCGAAGATCGAGCAATCGGACGTGCTGAAGCGCATGGGCCTGACCGCAAACAAGTTCTTCATCGTCAGTGCGCACCGCGAGGAAAACATCGACAGCCCAGAGAACATGTCGAACATGGTCGATACGCTTAACGCGCTGGCCGAGACCTACGATTGCCCAGTGATCGTCTCTACGCATCCGCGCACGAAGAAGCGTCTGGATACGATGGAGTTGGGCAAGCTCAATCCGCATATCCAGTTCCTCAAGCCGTTCGGTTTCTGCGATTACATCAAATTGCAGATGGAGGCGCTGTGCGTGGTGTCGGACAGCGGCACCATCACCGAAGAAGGCTCGTTGCTGAACCTGCCCGCAATCACTATCCGCAATGCGCATGAGCGTCCGGAAGGCATGGATGTCGGCACGCTCATCATGAGCGGGCTGAAGAAGGAGCGCGTGCTGGATGCGGTGCGCGTCATCATCGCCCAACATGACAAGAGCAAGCGCGTGATGCAACCGGTCCAGGATTACGAAGCCGGTCCGGTATCCAAGCAATTGCTGCGCGTCGTGATGAGCTACGTCGATTATGTGAACCGCACGGTTTGGTCCAAATAAGTTTGAGTGATGAACGCATGCTGGTAACGGGAGCAAACGGCTTCGTCGGAAACGCGCTGTGTGCCGCCCTGAGGCAGAAGGGCTACACAGTTCGTGCGGCTCTGCGCAACCCGGCAAATTTCGATATTGCCGGTTGCGAGGTTGCCAGAGTGCCGACACTGGAGGCCGATACCGACTGGACCGATGCGTTGCAGGGCATAACGACGGTCGTCCACCTGGCTGCCCGCGTGCATGTCATGCATGACGTAGCCTCCGATCCATTGGCAGAATTTCGCCACGTGAATGTCGAGGGGACAGAACGCCTGGCGCGGGATGCCGCTGCGAGCGGGGCAAAACGTCTGGTGTATGTGAGCTCGATCAAGGTGAATGGCGAAGAGACACGCGGCAGAACTTACACCGAGAAGCTCTCCCCCGACCCGCAAGATCCCTATGGCGTTTCAAAATGGGAAGCGGAACAAGTGCTGCACCGCGTCGCCAATGAGACCGGCTTGGAGGTGGTCATCGTGCGCCCGCCGTTAGTCTATGGAGCGGGAGTGAAGGGCAACTTCATACAGATGCTCAAGGTGCTCGCCAAGGGTATCCCGTTGCCGCTGGCCTCGGTACGCAATCTGCGCAGCCTCGTCTATGTCGAAAATCTGGCCGATGCATTGATCGCGTGTGCGACGCACCCGGCTGCTGCCGGACAGACCTATCTGGTCAGCGATGGCGAGGATATTTCCACCCCCGCAATGTTGCGCCAGCTTGGGGATGCGCTGGGACGTCCGGCGCGTATGTTTCCTTGTCCTCTAGCCTTGTTGAAATTGGCGGGTGGACTGACCGGAAAGACCGCTCAAGTTGAGCGTCTGTTGGGCTCGTTGCAGGTCGATAGTGGTAAAATCCGCCGCGAACTTAACTGGACACCACCCTACACCTTGCAGCAAGGGCTGCAGAAGACAGCCGAGTGGTATCGAAATGCACATCTATGAGCTATTACTCCCCCATTGTCGCTGCTTTGGTCACCCCGCTGATGATCGCGGTCATTCTGTCCAGCAGCTTCGGTAAAAAGATCCAGGACATTCCCAACGAACGTTCGCTGCACTCCGCTCCCACGCCGCGTTCTGGCGGCGTGGGCCTCATGGCGGGAGTGTTGGCGGGGTGGGCATTGATGTTCACTTCGCTGACATGGTGGCTGCTGCTGCCGCTGGTCATGCTGTTCGTTGTATCGCTGCTCGATGACATGTACAACTTGCCGGTAAAGCAACGCCTGCTGGCGCAGTTGGTCGCGGCGGTGATTCTGGTCGCCGGGTCCGGGATGTTCGCCCAGCAAGGTATCGCGGTGGCACTGGCGGTGCTGCTACTTACGGTGTGGATGACCAACCTCTACAACTTCATGGATGGATCGGACGGCTTGGCAGGCGGCATGGCGTTGTTCGGGTTCGCTTTCTATGGCATTGCGGCACTGATTGCGCACGATAATTTCTTTGCCATGCTGAATTTCTCCGTCAGCGCGGCGGCGATCGGTTTTCTCTATTTCAATTTTCCTCCGGCCAGGATATTCATGGGCGACGCAGGCTCCATCCCGCTCGGCTTTCTGGCCGCTGCGCTGGGGCTATGGGGCTGGCAGCAAGGTTACTGGTCAGCATGGTTCCCGCTGCTGGTGTTCTCGCCGTTCATCGTGGATGCGAGTGTGATTCTGGTAAAGCGCACTCTGCGTGGCGTGAGGGTCACTGAAGCGCACCGCGAGCATTATTATCAGCATGCGATACAAATGGGTTGGAGCCACCGCCAAGTGGCACTGGCCGAATACGCCTTGATGCTGGGCAGCGGCTTATTGGCGTTGCTGGCATTGAACCAGCCCTTCCCTTGGCTGGTGTTCCTGATCTGCGGCGGCATCTACGGCGGGCTGATGTTGTGGATCGATGCGGCATGGAGAAAGTTCGAGCGGGGGCAGCATGCTTAAGGCTGCCAATCGTTACACCGCCTTGGCCGTCACACACGATCTGGTTGTGGCGGCACTGGCGTGGGCAGGGGCCTATTTTCTGCGTTTCAATTTCGACTTGCCACCTATCTATCAAAGCGAGATGTGGAACTCGCTGATATGGGTCGCGCCGCTACAATCGTTGATCTTCTGGTACATGGGGCTGTATCGCGGCATCTGGCGCTATGCCAGCGTGGCCGATTTGCGCCGCATCGTCATGGCGGTGATCCTGGCTGCCATGTTGATCCCGTTGGTGCTGTGGATGTTCCGGGTCAATGCGGTGGTGCCGCGCTCGGTGCTGATCCTTGATCCCATTTTGCTGCTGCTGGCGATGAGCGGTGATCGCCTGCTCTATCGCCTGTGGAAAGAGCAGGGTCTGTTCGGTGACATCAAACTGCAGGGCGAGCCGGTGCTGGTGCTGGGGGCGGGCGAGGCGGGCATCGGTCTGTCGAAGGATCTGGCGCGCAGCCGAGAGTGGCATCAGGTGGGTTTTCTGGACGACGATGTGGACAAACAAGGGCGTCTTCTGAACGGTATCAAGGTGCTGGGCAAGCTGGACAGCCTGCCGCATTGGGCTGCGCGCTTCGGAGTCACCCAGGTCATCATTGCGATGCCGTCAGCTACGCACCAGGTGCGCAAGCACGCCATCGATCTGGCGAACAGCAACGGCATCAAAGCCCTCACGGTGCCTGCCTTCGACGATCTGCTGAGCGGACGCGTGTCCATCTCGCAATTGCGAGCGGTGGAGCTCGACGATCTGCTTGGGCGCGATCCGGTACAGCTGGACGATGCCGGGCTGCACGAGCAATTGACCGGCAAAGTCGTGCTGGTCACCGGTGCGGGCGGCTCCATCGGTTCCGAGTTGTGCCGCCAGATCGCGCGCTTTACGCCGAAGAAACTAGTATTGTATGAGGCCAGCGAATTCGCCCTGTACAACATCGAGCAGGAACTGAGTAAAAAATTCCCGCAGCTCGACATCATCTATCTGGCGGGCGATGTGCGCGACGACGTGCGACTGGAGCAAGTGTTTGCCGAGTACACACCGAACGTGGTGTTCCATGCCGCGGCCTACAAGCATGTGCCGCTGATGGAGCGCCACAACGCGTGGCAGGCGGTGCGCAACAACGTGTTCGGTACCTGGCGCGTGGCGAGCTGTGCGCAAAGACATGGCGTGGAGAAGTTCGTGCTGATCTCCACTGACAAGGCAGTGAATCCGACCAATGTGATGGGGACCACCAAGCGTCTGGCCGAGATCATGTGCCAGGGTCTGCAACAGGCAATGGGTACGCGCTTCGTCATCGTGCGTTTTGGCAACGTGCTGGGCAGCAACGGCAGCGTGATCCCCAAGTTCCGCGAACAGATCGCCAAGGGCGGCCCGATCACGGTGACGCATCCCGAGATCACGCGCTACTTCATGTCCATCCCCGAGGCGGCGCAACTGGTCATGCAAGCCGGTTATATGGGCAAGGGGGGCGAGATCTTTGTGCTCGATATGGGCGAGCCTGTGAAGATCGTCGATTTGGCGAAAGACCTGATCCGTCTTTCCGGATTGGGCGATGGGGATATCAAGATCGAATTCAGCGGCCTGCGCCCCGGCGAAAAACTGTATGAAGAGTTATTGGCTGACGACGAGAATACCCTGCCGACGCCGCATCCCAAATTGCGTATCGCACAGGCGCGTCCGGTAGCAGGCGCAGAATTGCAGGCATTGCAGGCTTGGGTATCTACGGAAACGATCGTTGCCGACGAGCTCGTGCGTCAGCGCATGCAGCAATGGGTACCGGAGTACACGCCGGACACGCGAGCATGAAAAAGAATCCAGACGTTTCGTTCGACGTTCCATCATTGCAGCGCGCGACGCTCACGCCGCTGCAATGGTGCGTGGCTCTGATCGGACTATCGGTGCCGATTTCCGTGGCATTTGATAATGTCCTGCTGGCCTTGGTGCTACTGGGCGCATTGTTCAGTCTGGGCAGTGTCTCGCGCATTGCGGTGATCGCATCCGATAGCGCGTGCCGCGATGCTGCTCTTTGCCGCACTGCTCGCCGCGATGTTCTATGGTTCGACTCCTCTGAGAGAGGCGTTCGCCATTCTTGGCAAATACGTCGATCTGATGTTCATTCCGATTTTCATCCTTCTGCTTTCGAATGAGACTGTTCGGCGCAGGGCACGTCTTGCTTTCCTTGCGGCGATGGCAGGCACTTTGCTGGTGTCATATCTGGTGGCGCTGCATATTTTGCCGGTGATGTCGTGGATGAGCGCCTTTACCGGGCCGAATAATCCTGTCATCTTTCATAGCCACATTACGCAGAACAACATGATGGCGTTCGCCATCTTTCTGGCGTTGCTCGAATGGCGCGATAACCCGACCAGCTTGAAACGCATCGCTTGGGGTGTGTTCGCATTGCTGGGCACGTTCAATGTACTGTTCATGGTGCAGGGGCGGACTGGCTACCTGATCCTGCTGCTCCTGCTGGGTTGGTTTGTCTGGACCAGCTTCGCGCGGCATATGCGCGAGCGCGGCAAGGCATGGGGTTGGCGGCAGGGTGCCCTCATTGCATTGGCATTTCTGGCGGCGGCAGTTCTCGCGTACCACACCTCAGCGCGTCTGCATGATCGGGTGGCGTTGGTGGTGTCCGAATATCGGGCATGGCAACCCGACCACGGCAAGCTCACCTCTACCGGGCAGCGCCTGGATTTCTACTCCAATACCCTGCAGATCGTGCGTGAGCATGCATTGTCCGGCGTCGGTACAGGCGGATTTCCAGCTGCCTACGCGCAACAGACACAAGGGAAGGATGTGCAACAGACGAAAAATCCGCACAACGAATATCTGATGATCGCGGTGCAGACCGGGGTGGCCGGTTTTGCGTTGCTGCTGTTTCTGTTTTACACGCAGTGGCGTTCGGCGCCGTCGTTGCCAACTCCGCTCGAACAGGATGCTGCCCGTGGGCTGGTGCTTGCCTACGCGGTGAACTGCCTGGTCAATTCCGCGCTGCTGGATCATGCAGATGGCTTGTTCTTCGCATTCATGACAGCCGCGCTGTTTGCCGGTCTGAAAAAAGAGCTGCGGCATGGCTAGCCTGTCGGTCATCCTCATCACCAAGAACGAAGCGGCGAACATCCGAGACTGCCTGGAATCTGCGGCGTGGGCGGATGAGATCATCGTGGTGGATTCCGGCAGCACGGACGACACGGTTGCCATCTGCAAGGAGCTCGGTGCGCAAGTCCATGAGCATGACTGGCCGGGCTTCGGGATACAGAAAAACCGTGCGCTGGAATACGCGACCAAAGATTGGGTGCTGTCGCTGGATGCCGATGAGCGCGTGACGCCGGAGCTGCGCGCCGAGTTGATTCAGGCAATGCAGGGAAAGTCTGCGCAGGGATTTTACCTGCCGCGCCTGTCGCAATTCTGCGGTAGATTCGTCCATCACTCCGGCTGGTATCCTGACTATGTGTTGCGCTTGTTCCGGCGCGGCGCTGGGAAGTTCTCGGATAGCCTGGTGCATGAAAGCGTGTTGCTGACGGGACGCACTGCCAAACTGAGGAACCCGCTGCTGCACTTCAGCTACCGGACTACGGGAGATGTAGAGCGCAAGGTGGCGCATTACTCGACTGCCGCTGCGCAACAGATGTTCCAGTCCGGCAGGAGATCGAATTGGTTGGATGCTTCGATTCGCGGCGGATGGGCATTTGTGCGAACCTACGTATTGCGGCTGGGGGTGCTGGATGGAAGCGCCGGCTGGAACGTCGCACGCATGAATGCGCGTACCACCTACTGGAAATATCGCAAGCTTGAGGCGCTGCGTGCTTCACTTGCCGGCCGTTGATCCGGCGTGGGTGACAACTTCAATTCAGGTACAGGATGAAAATCATACATATTGTCAGGCGCTACGGCCCGGTCGGTGGCATGGAACGCTACGTGTGGGAGGTCACGCGCGAGTTGGCGGCCCTCGGCCATCAGGTCGTGGTGATCTGCGAGCGTTGCCATGTGGAAAAACCGCAGGGCATTACCGTGCATGAGCTCGGCGAGATCGCACCCAAACCGCGCTGGTTGTCGTTGCTGCGTTTCGGTTCACGCGTGGCGAATTGGTTGAAGGAAAACCCGCACCCGGGCTTTGTCGTGCACAGCAATGAACGCCTTGCGGCCCACGACGTCACTACCTTCCACGGTCCGCCGTTCGCCACCGTGCGCGACAAGCCATTGTGGAAGAAGATATCGTTGCGCATCGCGATGCAGTTCTATCTGGAACGGCGCGAGCTGAAAGCAGCGCGCTATATCGTGCCCAACTCCATCTTCATCCAGAAACAGCTCGCGCACTACTACCCGGAGTTCGCGCACAAACTGACGGCACCCATCGTGCCCGGCGTAACGGCCATGCCGACACGCGTCTGGCGACCCGCGCCGGCCGACGGCGGCATCATCGGCTTCGTCGGCAAGGAATGGCAGCGCAAGGGTCTGCCGTTGGCGGTGCAGATCGTCGCGCAGTTGCGGCACGAACGGCCGAATCTGGAGCTATGGGTGGTCGGTCCGCAGCCGGAGGAAGTGCAGCACTTGTTCGCGGACTGGCAGGGCGGCTACCGCCTGCTCGGTTGGCGCAGCGACACGGCGCACTTGCAACAGATCGATGTGCTGCTGCATCCGGCGCGTGCCGAGCCCTACGGCATGGTCATCACCGAAGCGATGGCGGCCGGTGCGCGTGTTGTAGTGTCCGACGTGTGCGGAGCAGCGACAGAGATGGGCAGAAGCCGGGGCGGTCGTCCCTCTGGATGCGCCGCTCGAACAATGGGTGGAGTGCGGTACGCAAACAATTGCAGCGGGGAATCGCTCCGCCGTGCTATGCGCATGGTTGGCGTGAAGTGGCACAGGAGTATGAGAAGATCTACCGGCAGTGCCCGGTCACTTCTTAAGGACGAGGCGGCTTGCGATAAAAGTGACGGGAACGGTCACGACGATCACAACAGCGTAAGCCCAGACGGGGCCGATGGCCAGGTTGCCTACCAGCAGCCACATGATGGATGCGCCGAGGAAGTACTGCACGATGTAGACGAACGGGAATTTCAGGAAGCTGTGCAGTGAAATCTTCTTCTTGAATACGAACAGCACGTTCATGAAGTAAGAATTCACCACGCCTACGCAGTAGGAGAGCGTATAGGTGTAAAGATAGGGCAGGAACGGCAGCAACAACAGGAACACCACATAAGCGACCAAGGTGTTGCTCACCCCGACCAGCAGGAAACGGAAGAATTCGCTGTGGATGCTTTTTCTAATCAGGGTTTTCACGGGTTCGGGCGCGACACTGTATTGTTGAAATGAGATTACGCGCAGTCGCGTAAAACCAGTTTGGACTTCACCTAGAAAGGGCTGAGAGAGCTCATTTGGAAGTCTGTGACTTCGCATCACAAGCAGCACCTCGGCACAATAAAAAAATCTGGTCGGCAGCTACAGTATAGGCTTCTGACAACTCCCCAAGTTCCTTGTCCACTTCCATTGAAAGAACATAGCCGGAACCAAAGTCATTGGGAGGAAAAAGAAGCGGGGGTTGAGGGTAGCGCATCATGTCAATATAGCCAACGATGGATAATCCGATAGAGCGTGAGTCGGTCACATATAACGGAAAACCTTGTGTGCGCTTAATGATTATCTGAGCTGTTTGAGCGTAATTCTCTCCTCGGTAATATGCTTGGTAAAAGGGGAATAGAAATAGTACAAAAATGAACTTGAAAATGATGATGCCTGTAAACCATCTCAACGCTAATTTGCGGCCTGATTCTCCAGCGCGCCAGATGATGCGTGCAGAAATTAAGGCAATCATTGGATAGAGAGGCAGCAAATAGCGGACGTTGCTATATGGCGCCAGCCAATAGGGCAGGAATCCCAATCCAACAGTCCATAGTGCCGTAAGAAAATATCCCGATGCGTTTTCTATATCCAGCACTCTTCTGCGTAACAAAAGATATATAGCTAGCAACAGCGCAGGTGAAAGGCGGACGATCACTTCAATAGGGAATGCTACTAAATACAAGAAATAGTCGTTGAAATTCTGTGAAGTAAATTTGCGCATGATTTCGCCCCACATGGCCGTGCTGCTTCCGCCATGTGGAATTGTGGAAAACCATGCCAGGGGAATAACTAGTGCAAGTGAGAAAACAAATATCGAGCGAGGAGACAGTATAAAAAGACGTGCCTGCCGCTGCCACAATAATATGAATGCGATCGTGCCGTAGAAAATATATGCCGTGAAAGTCTTGGTGAACATTCCACAACTGACCAGCAATACAGAAAGTAGCAAGCTGCCTCTATTTCTCTCTATGCATGCCACCCACAAAGTGGCCATCGCACCAAATGTAAAGAAAGCAAACACTGGATCGCTGTAGCTTAACCAACCTCGATATAACAACCAATCGGCTAGTGATAACCCAGTCAGAGCCGCAAAAAGTGCGAACGACTTATCGGAGAATAGCTTTAGGCTGAGCCAATATAGCCAAATGATTGTTCCCAGTGTCGCAGTGGCTGACACTAAGCGGATGGCGATTACGGCATGCTGCCAGCCTATCAAATTGGCGACAGGAATAATTAGCCAGTTCATTAGCGGGGGACGACCAAAATCTAATCCATAAATGAGCAGTTGAAACCATTTGTGTAGGTGCATCATTTCGAACGAAGAGGTTACATAGGAGCCCTCTTCGCCGACCAAATAGAAAAACAAAGTTGGAACGAAACTAAATGTCCCGAATAACAACAGCCACTCAGCTAGATTATTGGGTTTACGCAAAAGCAGAGAGGCCGCTTTATTTTTGCTCGTCAAAATTGATTCTTTCTTGCTCTACTACCAACGGCATATTACGAACTTGCGTGTGTATCGAACCGATGTATTCACCAAGCATTCCTATGAAAAAAGTCTGAACAGCCCCGAAAAAGAAAATACCGATCAAGATAGGGGCAGTACCTAGCTGAAAAGCATTCCAGTAGACCAACTTGGCAACGAGAAAGAATAGGGCAACAAATAGACTGAGCATCGCAAGTATAAATCCGCTTATCGTCATAAGGCGCAGTGGAACCTTGGAATGATTTGTAATACCGAGCATCGCAATATCGTACAAACTGTAGAAGTTATTTTTTGTGACCCCCCGTTGTCTTCTTGGTTGTTTAAAAGGAACGGTCGCGATGGGGTAACCTATTTCGCATAGCAAGCCCCTGAAGTAAGGGTAAGGATCTTGGATGCTTCGTAGAATATCTACGACTGCGCGGTCAAATAACCCTGCACCAGTCGCATTTTGTACCAAAGGCACCTCTGATATTCGAGCTATCAGGCGGTAATATGCCTTTCTAAGCCCAAACATGATTGCAGATTCTTCACTTTCCGGCTTAACAGCCAGCACGGTCTTATATCCTTGTTCCCACTTTTTGATAAATTCAGTAATCATCTCCGGCGGGTCTTGCAAGTCAGACGCGATCAGCACGCATGCGTCACCGCTTGACTGCAATATTCCGTAGTAAGGTGACCTAATATGTCCGAAATTGCGTGCATTGACGATTAGTTTTATGCGTTTATCTACGGCCGCTTTCTTCTTAATTTTGCTGACTGTTGAATCACTTGAGCAGTTATCTATGCAGATATGCTCATAGTCATAGGGAAGATTACCCATAACCTTGACAATGCGCTGACATAATTCGTCGATGTTATCTTCTTCGTTAAAACATGGTGTCACGATACTAATCAGTTTTTTCTTCATGTCATTGACCGTTTTTATAAACCCAACGATTCATCATGAGCCAACTCGTAGCCACGCTGGGCAAGATGCAGACTCCTTGTGCAAAGTATGCATTCAGATATTTACCCTCAGTCAATATGCTGAGAAGGGCGGCATTGATCACATAAACAAGCGCATAAGCAACGATGAACTTCCCGAACACAAACCATCCACTGTACGTATTGAAAACTATCTTCCCAAAACTAAAGTAGTTAAAAAGTACACCTATAATGGTCGCCGCGAAAAGTGCGATCAGATAAGGCAATCCAATAAATACTAGAACAGCATAAATCCCATAGCCGAACAGTGTATTTAACACACCTACGCCGAGGAACTTAACAATGCGTTGGTTGCGCCATCCGCTTTGGGTGCTAGGGTTGCTCATACCTACAACTTTACCAGATGAAGCGTTCATTATAGTCTGCAGATATATGAAAGTCTGGAACGACCGCCGCGAGGTTGAAAGTAGTCGGTTTCATCGAAGCATTATAAATTTCTGTTACCCTATTTTACAGGCAACAGGGCAGGACCAAGATGGCTATCTATGCGGTAGGCGACATTCAGGGGTGTTACGTCGAGCTTCAGCAACTGCTGGAGCAGATAAGTTTCGACCCGGCGCAGGACAAACTGTGGCTGGTGGGCGACTTGGTCAATCGCGGGCCGGATTCGCTGCAGGTGCTGCGTTTCATCAAGTCGCTGGGCGACAGCGCCATCACCGTCCTCGGCAATCACGACCTGCACCTGCTGGCCGTGGCCGCAGGCACGGCGGAGCTGCATCACAGCGACACGCTGGACGTGTTGCTCGCCGCCCCGGACCGCGAAGAACTGCTGGACTGGTTGCGCCGGCAGCGCTTGATGCATGCGGAAGGGGATTACGTGCTGGTGCATGCGGGCTTGTTGCCGCAGTGGAGTGTCAAACAGGCAGGCAAGCTTGCGCGTGAGGTGGAACAGGCTTTGCGCGGCGACGACTATGCGACCTTCCTCGCGCGCATGTACGGCAACGCGCCGCACACCTGGGACGACGAGCTCGACGGCTACAAACGCCTGCGCGTCATCGTCAACGCGTTCACGCGGCTACGCATCTGTACCCCGCAAGGCGAGATGGAATTCAGGTTCAAGGGTGAAGTGGAGCGGATACCGGCAGGCTACCTGCCTTGGTTCGACGTGCCCAAGCGCAAGAGCCGGGACGCCACCGTCATCTTCGGACACTGGTCGGCTCTGGGATTGAAGGTCACGCCCAACGTCATCGCGCTGGATACCGGGTGCCTATGGGGCGGCCCGATGACAGCGGTCCGGCTCGACGACCGGAAACTCTTTCAGGTGAGCTGCACGAACCCGGTGGCAAAGAACTGGTAGTGCTGCGCCGGTCTTGATCAATACTTGCGGCGTTGCGGAGTAAAGGAAGACGGGCCGCGCACATCGAGATGGCGGAACGTGATGCGTCCCTTGCTCAGATCGTAGGGAGACAGTTCCAGCGACACCTTGTCACCCGCGATGATGCGGATGTGGTTCTTCTTCATCTTGCCCGCGCTGTAAGCGATGAGCTTATGACCGTTCTCCAGCGTCACGCGATAGCGCGAGTCCGGCAGCACTTCGTCCACCACACCGTTCATTTCAAGCAGTTCTTCTTTGGCCATATTCAAGCCTCCTAAAGGAATTCAGAAAGAAAAAACCCGGCAGATGCCGGGCTCATGGGAGGACTGACAGCATGGCCTAAGCCATGCCTGCCTGCCCATTTATTCCGCTGCGCGGATGTTCGATGCTTGCTGACCTTTAGGGCCGGCAGTGACGTCGAATGTTACTTGCTGACCTTCGGTCAGGGTCTTGAAACCCGAACTTTGGATCGCGGAAAAGTGAGCGAAGAGGTCATCGCCGCCATTGGATGGGGTGATGAAGCCGAAGCCCTTGGAATCGTTGAACCACTTAACTGTACCTGTTGCCATTTTGAATCTCCTTAAAAACAAACAAGTGGGACGAAGCCCCACACTAGGGCGAAGTTCAAGACGGCAAGAAGATGAAGGAAGGATTACCGCAGAAAACGGAGACTAACCAGACAGCAACAACAGCACTTGAGACTCGCTGGCGCGCACTATGGACTGAATCGGTTGGAATAGCAAACGAAATGTTTGTTCAGTTGGTGAGGTGCGATCTTTAAGAGACAGTCTTCGCCTTGGCAGCCGATGCCTGCTCGGCGCTCAGCGCTCACACGACGTGCGCCGAGGGGAGCGCCTGGCGCAGGATAGCGCGGCCTGTCTCCATGGTCTCATCGCTGGGAGCCTCGACTCCCGCCAAGGGGTCCACCATGCCCACGGATGCCCATTTGAAGGAACCCATGGCATGGAACGGCAAGAGGTCCACGCGCGTGAGCGCCGGGATCGCCTGGAGGATAGCCGCCAGGCGTTCGAAGTGCTCCATGGAGTCGGTTTGACCGGGGACGACGACATGCCGGACCCAGATCTCCTTGCCCAGCGCGGACAGGCGGTGCGCGCAGTCCAGGACCGGTGCGAGGTCGCGGCCGGTGAGCTCCTTGTGCGCTGCCGGATTCGAGTGCTTGATGTCCAGCAGGAGCATGTCGATGGGGTCGAAGAAAGCGTCGGGCAGGTTCTCGTGCAACTCGCCGTTGGTGTCCAGGGCGACGTGCAGGCCCATCGCTTTGGCGCCCAGCGCCAGGGCATGGCAGAACTCGGCTTGCAGCAGGGGTTCGCCGCCGGAGAGGGTGAGGCCGCCGCCGTTGCGGTAAAAACTCGCCAGCCCCGCGACTTTGGACAGGGCCTCGCTCGCCTTTACCCAGGCCCCGTGGCCGGCCCGCCACGACTCGGGGTTGTGGCAATAGTGGCAGCGCATCTGGCAGCCAGAGAGGAAGATGACGTGGCGCAGCCCGGGGCCGTCCAGCGCCCCGGCGCTCTCATGCGAGAGCACGAAGCCGCGCGGATCATCCTGCCGTTCTTCCTCCAACGCTTGTGGCATCAACGCGCGTGGAAGGTGCGGCTGATCACGTCCTGGCGTTGCGCCGGTGTCAGGCGGTAGAACAGCACGCAATAACCCGAGACGCGCACGCACAGGTTGGGATACTTCTCCGGGTGCTTGTCCGCGTCGATGAGCGTGTCGCGGTCGATCACGTTGAGGTTGGCGTGGTAGCCGCCCATACCCATGTAGCCGTCGCAGAAGCTGGCGAGGTTATCCACGCGCTCCTCCGGCGTCCTGCCCAGCGAGGACGGAGCGAACGAGACGGTCCACGAGATGCCGTCCGCGCAATCGCTGAAGGGAATACGAGCCACCGATGCACCCGCGGCCACGAAGCCGTTCAGCTCCGCGCCGTTGGAGGGATTGGCGCCCGGCGCGAACGGCGTGCCACCGATGCGCCCGTCGGGACTGGCCCCGGTGTGCTGGCCGTAGACGACGTTGGAGGTGATCGTGAGCGCGCTCTGCGTCACCACCGCGTTACGTCTGGCCTTGAGCTTGCGCAGCTCGGCCATGAACGTCTGCGCGGCCCACACCGCCAGGTCGTCGGCCCTCGCGTCGTTGTTGCCGTAGCGCGGGAATGCACCGCCTTCGTTCACGTAGCCGGTGATGAGACCGGTCGCGTCGCGGACCACGCGCACCTTGCCGTACTTGATGGCGGAGAGGGAGTCGGCCACATGCGAGAGGCCGGCGATGCCGCAGGCCATCGTCCTGTGCAGGTCGGTGTCATGCAGCGCGAACTGGATGGCCTCGTAGGCATGCAGGTCGTGCGACTGGTGGATGATGTTGAGCGCCTTCATGTAGACCTTGGCGGTCCGCGTCATCATCGCCTCGAAACGCGCTTTGACGTCCTCGAATTCCAGGTAGTCGCCGGAAACGGGTTCGAACCCCTTGGCGCACACATCGCCGCTCAATTCGTCGCGCCCGCCGTTGATGGCGTGCAGCAGCGTCTTCAGAAGGTTGCAGCGCGCGCCGAAATACTGCATCGATTTGCCCACCGCCATCGGCGAGACGCAGCAGGAGATCGCCGCGTCGGAGCCGTGTTGGGGACGGATCAGGTCGTCGTTCTCGACCTGGATGGCCCGCGACGCGATGGACATCTTGGTCACGAATTTCTTGAAGCCGTCGGGCAGGCTCTGCGACCAGAGGACGGTCAGGTTAGGCTCCGGCGACGGGCCCAGCGTGGAAAGGCAATGCAGTACGCGGAAATCGGACTTGGAGCACAGTGGTCTGCCGTCCTGACCCATACCGCCCAGGCTAATGGTGACCCACGTGGGGTCGCCCGAGAAGAGCTCGTCGAAGGCCTTGGTGCGCATGAAGCGGATGAGGCGCAGCTTGATGGTCAGCTGGTCCCACAGCTCCTGCGCGCCGGCCTCGTCCAGCAGGCCGCGCTCCATGTCGCGCTCGACATAGATGTCGAGGAAACCGCCGATGCGGCCGATGGAGGTGGCGGCGCCATCGCTCTGTTTGGCCGCGGCGAGGTAGGCGAGATAGAGCCATTGGAACGCCTCACGGGCGTTGGTAGCGGGGCGCGACAGGTCGCAGCCGTGGGCTTCCCCGAGCGCCTTGAGCTCGTGCAGGCCACGGATCTGCTCGCCCAGTTCGCCCAGCGCCTCGATGTCCTCCGCGCTCAATTCGTCCTTGGCACCGAGGGCGGCCTTGTCGGCCAGTTTGGATCGCTCCAAGACATCGACCCCGTAGAGGGCGACGCGGCGGAAGTCGCCGATGAGGCGGCCGCGGCCGTAGGCGTCCGGCAGGCCGGTGATGATCATGGCCTTGCGTGCGGCCAGCACGTCCGCAGGGTAGGCATCGAATACGGCTTGGTTGTGGGTCTTCGCCCAGTTGCTGAATGCCTTCTCGACATGGGCAGGCAATGCTTCCAGGTCATGCTCGTGCAGGGCCTGTTTGACGACGCGCAATCCCCCGCGTGGGTGGACACCCCGCTTGAGCGGCGCTTCCGTCTGCAGGCCGAAGATGATCTCGTTCTCTCTGTCGATGAAGCCCGGTGCGTGGGCGAGGATTGCGCTGGGCTCCAGGCTGGCTCCCAGAACACCGCCGGCATCGCGCTCCGCGCGCAGCACTTCCTCGACCTTGACCATGAGCCGCTTGGTCTTGTCTGTGGCCCCGGTCAGGAACGTATCGTCGCCCGTCCAGGGGCGGATGTTCCTGGCAATGAAGTCTTGCGTGTCGATTTTCGACTGCCACGGGCCTTCGGCAAAGCCTTCCCATGCATTTTCGCGGGAATTCGTCGATCGTTTGGCGAGGACACTTAATTCGTTCATGTGAGACATGCTGGCTGCTTTTCTTAACTTATGGTTATGAAGCGAAAATCGAATTATCTCATGCACAGGCCGTCCGCCGGCCGTAACTGCATTGAGCCCTCAAAGCGCCGTGGGGTCGACGCAATATGGCCGGGAGCTGAAGGGCGCGCGATACTGCCAAAGCCGAGTGAGTCAGTCAATTATCCATGTGACTACAAGGGTTAGAGAATCCCCGGATTTCCCAGTGGATATGAGGTAGGTGCTGCCGATTGATTCAATCGACGCATGCAATAAATAGGCGTGATTGGCTGATGATCTTTGGTGGACGCTCAGTCACATAGCGGCGGCTGTTTTACTTCTGTGCAGTGATTGTATGCCTCGCCGTTGACTCCTCCCCCCACGAGTCCATAGGGGGCGAAACAATCCTGGCTTTCCCTAAATTTCGCCCATTCCGCCTCGCAGGCTTTTTTTTCATCACTAATACAAGACGGCAGGCACTTTGGTGTTGCTGGCTTGGTTCGAATCAGTCTGGCTTTTGCGAGGGCCGCTCTCTTTGTTGGGCACAGGCGTACTCACTACCTGAACAGTATTTGGTGTAATTGTCGCCGATTTTTTATGTTCTGCTGGAACTGAACTGCTGTAATGGACATGACCATCCGCATCCTTCCATTTGTATATTTCGTCCCCTGATGCGGGAGCGACGGCAAAGCATAAGGCAAGAGATGAAATCAATCTGAATTGCATCATTGCACTCCTTAGCAAAAGTGAACGAGATTCACCGTTTTGAAACGTATTCGCAATCGGTCAGACCGGCCCAGCTAACAACCTGCGTATCATTTGATTTGCCTGAATCACATAGTTCCCGCCAAACAGATTGGCATGATTAAGGACATGGTAAAGATTGTATAACTCCCGTCTGGAAGTGTATCCCACATCTAGGGGCCAAGCTGCGTTATAGGCCGTGTAGAAACGCTCAGGATAACCGCCGAACAGTTCCGTCATGGCAAGGTCGCACTCGCGGTCGCCGTAATAGGCGGCTGGGTCGAAGATCGTGGGTGTGCCGTTCGTTAGAAAGGCATGGTTCCCGCTCCACAGATCGCCGTGCAGCAACGAAGGCTGCGGCGTGTAATCCTCGAAGAAAGCCGGCAGCGTAGCCAGCAATTGTTCGCCCAAGCGCTGCAACTCTCCGCCGTAGCCGTTATCCGTGGCGAGTCGCAATTGGAACCCCAAACGCTGTTCGCGCCAGAAGGTGACCCAGTCATCCGTCCATGTGTTCGGCTGTGCGGTGGTGCCGATGAAGTTGTCTTGCGAAAAACCGAACTGGTTTGCTGTACAACGATGCAGCGCGGCGAGTCGTTCGCCGAGCTGCTGCGCATCGCCGCGCGCGCTCAGTTCCAGATGCTCCAGCACCAGATAGCTTTGCTTGCCTGCGATGCCGTGGGCAATGACACGCGGCACGCGCAAAGTGTCGGTTGCGGCGATGGCGTCGAGTCCGGCCGCTTCGGCGACGAACATCGCATGGTGCTTTGCATCGTTGAGCTTGATGAAATAGCGCGTACCGTCGGTACCTTCCAGGCGGAACGCTTCATTGATGCTGCCGCCGCCGACAGGTGACGCACTGCGAATGCTGAACGGGCGACGCGTCGCATCGCTGATAGCGGATGCGACGATGGCCCGGAAAGTCATGGATTACAGCGTGATGCGCGAACCGAAATGCTGCTGGTACAAGTTCGCCAATTCAGCACGCGTGTACTTGTGGTTCTGTCCGCCGCGGCTGGCGATCTTGAGCGAGCCCATCAGCGAGGCCAGACGTCCCGTGGTCTCCCAGTCCCAGCCCTGCTGGATGCCGTGCAGCAGGCCGGCGCGGTAGGCGTCGCCGCAACCGGTCGGATCGACGATGGCCTTTGCCTTGGGAGTGGGGATGGAGATCTGTTTGCCGTCGGCGTAGATGAGCGAGCCGTCGCCGCCCAGCGTGACGATCAGTGCCTTCACGCGCTGCGCGATCTCGGCCAGCGTCTTGCCGGTCTTGTCTTGCAGCAGCTTGGCTTCGTAATCGTTCACGGTGACGTAAGTCGCCTGTTCGATGAAATTCAGCAGTTCATCGCCGGAGAACATCGGCATGCCCTGGCCCGGATCGAACACGAAGGGGATTCCGGCCTCGGCGAAGTCGCGCGCATGCTGCAGCATGCCGTCGCGCCCGTCCGGTGACACGATACCCAAGGTGGCTTCCTTGGCGTCGGTCACGTGATTGAGGTGCGAGTGACCCATCGCGCCCGGATGGAAGGCGGTGATCTGGTTGTCGTCGAGGTCGGTGGTGATGAAGGCCTGTCCGGTGAAGTTGCCCGGCACATGGCGGATGTGGATCTGTGGCAAACCGAGGTTATTCAGGCGCTGCGCGTAAGGCTCAAAGTCGTCGCCCACGGTCGCCATGATCAGCGGATGGCCGCCCAGCAGTTGCAGGTTGTAGGCGATGTTGCCCGCACAGCCGCCGTATTCGCGGCGCATCTCCGGCACCAGGAAGGCGACGTTGAGGATGTGGATCTGCTCGGGCAGGATGTGTTTCTTGAATTGGTCTTTGAACACCATGATGGTGTCGTATGCCATCGAACCGCAGATCAGTGTCTTCATGTCGTTGCCGGAAATAATGATTGAGAGGCGCGGATTATAGCAGTCAGGCCATGCCGGGCACTGCATGCATCATCTTGCGTTCCAGCGCCGCAGCAAAGCTTTTTCGATCTCCACCGCACAGAACAGCAGTACACCGAACAGCAGGATGCTCCACCACGCGGCGGCATCCAGTGCCACGGTGCCGAACAGTTTTTGAAAGGACGGCGAGTAAGTGAACAGTGCTTGCAGCGAGACGACTGAAGCGATGGCGATGAGTATCGGGCGCGAATCGATGAAGTTGCGCAGACCGTAGGAGGGGGCGAGCAGGTAGCGGCTGTTGAACAGATAGAAGATCTCGCCCATCACCAGCGCGTTCACTGCAACGGTGCGTGCCGCTTCGATGCTGGCGCCGCGTGACTGTTCCCACAGGAAGAAGCCGAGCGCGCCCACCACCATCAGGGCGGACACGAACAGGATGCGCCATAACAGGAACGCATCGAGCAAGGGTTCCTTCGCATCGCGCGGCGGGCGCTGCATCACATTGCTTTCGGGCGCCTCGAAGGCGAGCGCCAGCGACAGGGTGATCGCGGTGACCATGTTCACCCACAAGATCTGTACCGGCGTGATCGGCAGCGTCAGCCCGAGCAGGATCGCCGCCACGATGACCATCGCCTCGCCGCCGTTGGTAGGCAGCACGAACACGATGGATTTCTTCAGGTTGTCGTACACGGTGCGGCCTTCTTCCACGGCCGCATCGATGGAGGCGAAGTTGTCGTCGGCCAGTACCATCTCCGCAGCCTCGCGTGCCGCTTCGGTGCCTTTCTTGCCCATCGCCACCCCGACGTCGGCCCGCTTCAGCGCAGGCGCATCGTTCACGCCGTCGCCGGTCATCGCTACTACTGCCCCGTTGGCCTGCAGCGCTTCTACCAGCGCGAGCTTATGTTCGGGACTGGCGCGGGCGAAGATGTCGGTTTCGTTCACGGCGTTGCGCAACGCAGTCGCATCCATGTGCTCGATCTCGGCGCCGGTCAGCGCATGGTCAGGGCGCAGTCCGAAACGCGCGCCGATGGCGCAAGCTGTTTCCAGATGGTCGCCGGTGATCATCTTCACCGCGATGCCCGCGCTGCGGCATCGCGCAACGGCGAGCAAAGCTTCGTCGCGCGGCGGGTCGCCGATGCCGAACACACCGAGCAGGGAGAAATCGCCGCGCACATCGGCGCGGCTGAGTTTGCGCTGCTCGCGGCCGGTGGTGCGCATCGCCACCGCAAGCAGGCGCAGACCCTGGTGCGCCGCGTCCTGCATGGTCTGCTGCCAAAGCTCGGGATGCAGCGGGCGGTCTTCGCCGTTCGCGCGCTCGAAGCGGCACACTTCCAGCACTTGCTCCGGCGCGCCTTTGAGGAAGATAAAGCCGTGTCCTTCGAGGTCGTGGTGCAAGGTCGCCATGAAGCGATGTTGCGATTCGAACGGGATGAGGTCGGTGCGGCGCAGCGCTTCACGCTCGAAGCCGATGTCGAGTCCGGTCTTGGCGGCCAGCGTGAGCAGCGCGCCTTCGGTCGGGTCGCCCTCGATGTGCCAATCCGCATCGGCCGAGGGATGCGAATGGAGTTCGGCGTCGTTGCATAGCAGCGCCGCACGTCCCAGCTCGATCAGTTCGGGATGGTCTTCGATGAAGACCTCGTGCTTTGCGATGGAAAAACCGCCATGCGGCGAGTAGCCGCTGCCGCTGACTTCGAACACATGTTCGGCGGTGAGGATGCGCTGCACCGTCATCTCGTTCTTGGTGAGCGTACCGGTCTTGTCGGAACAGATCACCGACACCGAGCCCAGCGTCTCCACCGCGGGCAAGCGGCGGATGATGGCATTGCGCCGCGCCATACGCTGCACACCAAGCGCCAGCACGATGGTCATGATGGCGGGCAGGCCTTCCGGTATCGCGGCGACCGCGATGCCGACCGCGGCAAGGAACATATCAGGCCAATCGTAACCGCGCACCCATACGCCGAAAAGGAAGGTGAGGGCGGACAGCAGCAGGATGGTAATGGTCAGCTGTTTGCCGAAACCTGCCATCTGGCGCAGCAGCGGCGTTTCCAGCGTATCCACCGCTGCGATCATGCTGCTGATGCGGCCGATCTCGGATGCCGCTCCGATGGCGGTGACCACGCCGCGCGCCTGTCCATACACTACCAGCGTGCCGGAGTAGGCCATGCAAGTGCGGTCGCCGATCACGGCTTGCGCGGCGACCGCCGCGATGCTCTTTTCCACGGGTGCCGATTCGCCGGTCAGCGCGGCTTCATCCACGCGCAACTGGCGCGTCTCGAGCAGGCGCAGATCGGCGGGAACCTTGTCGCCGGAGGAGAGCAGCACGATGTCGCCGACCACCACCTGTTCCGCCGGGATCTCGCGGCGTTGGCCGTCGCGCAGCACTGTCGCATTGAGAGACAGCATGTTGCGGATGGCATCGAGCGCGCGTTCGGCCTTGCCTTCCTGGATCACGCCAATGATGGCGTTGATCAGCACCACGCCGACGATCACGCTGCAATCTACCCAGTGGGCGAGCAGTGCGGTGACCAGCGCGGAAGCCAGCAACACGTAGATCAGGATGTTGTCGAACTGGCGGGCGAAACGGATCAGCAGGCCGTCATGAGGTGCGGCGGGCAGCAGATTCGGGCCATGGAGTTGCAGGCGTTGTTGTGCCTCGGCGGAAGAGAGTCCGCCGGATTCGGCGGCGAGCGCACTCAGCGCGGCTTGCGCCGGCAAGCTGTGCCAATCGGATGGGGATGCAGGATGTGTGGCCGGTTGCTTGCTCATGCCGCCTCCACTGGGTGAGGGGGAATGGTACAACGAACGGGACGGCTAATCGCTGTGCCGCACGCTCAGTTCGCTTGCTCGATCCTGAAGTAGTACCAGAGGTAATAGATACCGAGCAGGGTGCCGAGCGGAAAGTTAAGCAGCGACAGCACCGAGCAGGGCAGGCAGATCCACGAGGATTTGCGCAGATTCGCCATCAGCGTAAAGCCGGCGGCGAGATACACCAGGCTTACCAGCATGCCGGAGATGGCGATGAGCCTGCTGACGCTGTCGAACTTCAATACGAGCAGGGAAAAGATCAGGGCGCCGAATATGATCCAGCAGACCCCGATGATTTGTTTGTGTACGTTGTTCTTCATGCTTGTTGGAAATTCTCGTGCAGGATTTTGTTTGGGAAGTTTATCGCAACACCGCCAGCGCCGCATCGTAGTTCGGCTCGTGGGAGATGTCGTCCACCAGTTCGGCATGGATGACGCGGTCCTTGTCGTCCAGTACCAGCACGGCACGGGCGGTCAGGCCGGCCAGCTTCGTATCGGCGATCTTAACGCCGTAGTTGCGCATGAAGTCGCGGCCACGCATCAGCGACAGCGTGACCACGTTCTCCAGGCCCTCTGCCACGCAGAAACGGCTCATGGCGAACGGCAGGTCGGCCGAGATCACCAGCACCACGGTGTTGTTCAGCTGGCTGGCGGCTTCGTTGAACTTGCGCGTGGATGTTGCGCATATGGCAGTGTCCAGGCTGGGCACGATGTTCAGCACCTTGCGCTTGCCGACGAAGTTTTGTAGCGACACATCCTGCAGGTCTTTATCCACCAGCGTGAAATCCGGTGCGGTCTGCCCCACGGCAGGGAAGCTGCCGAACAGGGTGACGGGCTCGCCGGCCAGGGTGACGGCGGGTTTGTTCTTGGTGTCTTTGGCCATGATATGTGTCTCCTTGGAGGTTGCGACTAGAGCGGCGGGCAGGCGCAAACGAGATGTTTGTCACCGTACACATTATCCACCCGCGCCACGCTCGGCCAGAATTTATTCTCGCGCACCCAGGGCAGCGGGAAGGCGGCACGTTCGCGCGAGTAGCTGCGTGTCCATTCACTGGTCACCACGGATTTGGCGGTATGCGGTGCATGCTTGATGACGTTGTCCGTCTTGTCGGCCTTGCCGGCGATGATCTCGTCGATCTCGCCGCGAATGGCGATCATCGCCGCACAGAAGCGGTCCAGTTCGTCTTTGGATTCGCTCTCGGTCGGTTCCACCATCAGCGTGTCCACCACCGGGAAAGAGGTGGTGGGGGCGTGGAAGCCGTAATCCATCAGGCGTTTGGCGATGTCCGCCACCTCGATGCCGGCTTCGCGTTTGAATTCGGCACAGGCCAGGATCATCTCGTGCGCGCAACGGCCCCGTGCGCCGACATACACGGTCGGGTAGTGATTCTTCAGCGACTCCTTGATGTAGTTGGCGTTGAGGATCGCCATGCGCGTGGCCTGGGTGAGTCCGGCGCCGCCCATCATCTTGATGTAGCCGTAAGAGATCAGCAGGATCAGCGCGCTGCCGTAGGGGGCGGCGGATACTGCGTGGATAGCTTGCGCGCCGCCGGTCTTCACCACGGAATGGCCGGGCAGGAACGGCGTGAGATGCTCCGCCGCCGCTATGGGGCCGGCGCCCGGTCCGCCGCCGCCGTGCGGGATGGCGAAGGTCTTGTGCAGGTTGAGGTGGCATATGTCCGCGCCGATGTTGCCGGGGCTGGTCAGCCCGACCTGCGCGTTCATGTTGGCGCCGTCCATGTACACCTGCCCGCCGTTGTCATGGATGATGCGCGTGATGTCGCGGATCGACTCTTCATACACGCCGTGCGTGCTGGGGTAGGTCACCATCAGGCACGACAGTACATCTTTGTTCTGCTCGGCTTTCTCGCGCAGGTCTTCCACGTCGATGTTGCCGCTCTTGTCGCATTTCACCACCACGATGTGCATGCCGCACATCGCCGCGCTGGCCGGGTTGGTGCCGTGTGCCGAGGAGGGGATCAGCACCACGTTGCGCTGCGCTTCTCCGCGCGAACGGTGATAAGCCTGGATCACCAGCAGACCTGCGTATTCGCCTGACGCGCCGCTGTTCGGCTGGAAACTCATCTGCGCGAAACCGGTGATCTCGCACAATGCCGTATCCAGTCCGGCAATGATCTCCTGATAGCCCTCGGCCTGCTCCGGCGGCACGAAGGGATGCAGGTTGGCGAACTCCGGCCAGGTGAGCGGCAGCAGCTCCGACGCCGCATTCAATTTCATGGTGCAGGAGCCGAGCGAGATCATCGAGTGCGTGAGCGACAGGTCCTTGTTCTCCAGCCGCTTGATGTAACGCATCATCTCCGTTTCGGAGTGATAGCTGTTGAACACCGGGTGGCTCAGGAAGGCCGATTGGCGCAGCTTCAGGTGCATCGCTTGCGCGGACACTTGTGCGGCGGTGACCACGGGGGCCGATTTTCCTGCGGCTTTTGCAAACACCGCGAGGATGGCGTTCAGGTCGGCGATCGAGGTGGTTTGATCCAGCGAGAGAGTCAGCCCCTCGCCGAGGTAACGGAAATTGATGTGCGCAGCGTCGGCCAGTGCGTGGATCTTCACGTTATCGGTGTGCGTCAGTTTCAGGGTGTCGAAGAAAGCGCCATCGGCGACGGTATAACCGAGCTTCCTCAATTCGCGTGCCAGCGCCACCGTGGACTGGTGCACCTGGCGCGCGATACCGCGCAGGCCTTCCGCCCCGTGATACACCGCATACATGCCGGCCATGATCGCCAGCAGTGCCTGTGCAGTGCAGATATTGGACGTGGCTTTCTCGCGGCGGATATGCTGTTCGCGCGTCTGCAGCGCCATGCGCAGCGCGGGGTTGCCGTCGGCATCCACTGACACGCCGATGATGCGCCCCGGCATCGAGCGCTTGTGCGCATCGTGGCAGGCGAAATACGCCGCGTGCGGTCCGCCGTAGCCCATCGGCACGCCGAAGCGCTGGGTGGAGCCCAGCACCACATCCGCTCCCCATTCGCCCGGCGGCGTGAGCAGCGCCAGGCTGAGGATGTCGGCGGCCACCGCGATGGTCATGCCATGCGCCTTGGCGCGCGCGACAAAGTCGGCATAGTCATGCACCGTGCCGTCGGCAGTCGGATATTGCAGCAATGCGCCGTACAGCTTGTCGTTCAGCGTCACCGTCTTGAAGTCGCCGATCACCAGCTCGATGCCGAGCGGCTTGGCGCGCGTCTTCAGCAACTCGATGGTTTGCGGGAAACACTCGTTCGACACGAAGAAGCTGTTCTTGCCCTGTTCCGCGGCTTCGCGCGAGCGCAGGCCATGCAACATGGTCATCGCTTCGGCCGCGGCAGTCGCCTCGTCCAGCAGGGATGCGTTGGCGATCTCCATGCCGGTCAGGTCCATGATCATGGTCTGGAAATTCAGCAGCGCCTCCAGACGGCCCTGCGCGATCTCCGCTTGGTAAGGCGTGTAGGCGGTGTACCAGCCCGGGTTTTCCAGAATGTTGCGCTGGATCACGGAGGGCACGATGGTGTCGTAATAACCCAGTCCGATATAACTCTTGTACAACTTGTTCTTCGCCGCGATGCCGCGCAGATGCTGGAGATAGGCGTGTTCGCTCATGCCTTCCGGCAGGTTCAGCGGTTGCTTCAGGCGGATGGCTGCGGGAACGGTCTGGTCGATCAGCGCTTCGAGCGAGATCGCGTCGATCTTCTGCAGCATGGCTTGCACATCCTGCTCGCTCGGCCCGTTATGGCGATTCACAAATTGTTCGGTGTTGTTCATGGTCAGAATAACTCGGAAGAATTGCTGGGTAGAAAATAAAAGGGAGAAGGTTTTACTCTTCTCCCTTCACCGCGTTCAGTGTGCTTCGCTATCGACGACTGCCTGGTACGCAGCCGCATCCAGCAGCGCCGCGACATCAGCCGCATTGTCCGGTTTCATCTTGAAGATCCATGCGCCATAAGGATCGCTGTTGATTTTCTCGGGCGTGGAATCCAGCGCGCTGTTTGCGGCGACGACTGCGCCGGACACGGGCGCATACACGTCGGCAGCGGCTTTGACGGATTCCACCACGGCGCATTCTTCCTTGGCTTTCAACTTACGGCCAACCTCGGGCGCTTCGACGAACACCATATCGCCCAGCAGTTCCTGTGCGTGTTGTGTGATGCCGACACTGATCGTGCCGTCGGCTTCGGTTTTGATCCACTCGTGGGTGGCGGTGTATTTCAGGTTGCCTGGATTGCTCATGCTCATGTCCTCAATAAAATTAAATCAAACCTTTTCCGTTGCGTGCAAACGGGTACTTCACAACTTTTGCGTTCAGTAACTTGTCGCGTATCTCGACCTGTATGGTATCGCCGACCTGCACTGCGTTCGGCACGCGCGCCAACGCGATGGATTTCTCCAGAGTGGGGGAGAAGCTGCCACTGGTGATCTCGCCTGCGCCGTGTGCGCTGCGTACCTTCTGGTGGCCGCGCAGCACACCGCGGTCCAGCAGCAACAGGCCGACCAGCTTGCTGGCGGGCGGATTCGCCAGCAGCGCGGCCTTGCCGATGAAGTCGCGTTCGCTCTTCAAGTCGACTGTCCATGCCAGGCCGGATTCCAGCGGGCCGACGCTCTCGTCCATGTCCTGTCCATACAGGTTCATGCCCGCTTCCAGGCGCAAGGTGTCGCGCGCGCCGAGGCCGATGGGCGGTACGCCTGCCTTGTTCAGCGCGTACCAGAACTCTTCCACTTTTTCCTTCGGCAGCATAACCTCGAAACCATCCTCACCGGTGTAGCCGGTGCGCGCAATGAAGTATTCACCGCAGTCGGCCGCCTGGAAATTCTGTAGTCCTTCGGTCGCGGCCTTGGTTTGCGGCAATACCTGCCATACCTTGGCGCGGGCGTTAGGCCCCTGGATGGCGACCATCGCCAGGTCGTCGCGCGAAGTGATGGCGAGTTTCGGTGCGTGTGTCGCGGCCTGTTCCTTCATCCACACGATGTCTTTGTCCGCCGTGCCCGCGTTGACCACGATGCGGAACCACTGCTCGCTTATGAAGTAGATGATGAGGTCGTCGATTACGTGGCCATCGGGGCGCAGCATGGCGGAGTAGAGTGCTTTGCCGGGCAGGGTGATCTTGTCGGCGTTGTTCGCCAGCAGGTAGCGCAGGAAGGCACGCACGCCTTCGCCTTTCGCATCCACCACGCGCATGTGGCATACGTCGAACATGCCGCAGTCGTTGCGCACCTGATGGTGTTCGTCGATCTGCGAACCGTAGTTCACCGGCATGTCCCAGCCGCCGAAATCCACCATCTTTGCGCCCATCGCGCGGTGTGCTGCGTTCAAAGGAGTTTTCTTGAGCGTCATATTTGCCTTCCGAAATAATTCCAGTGCGACTTGGTTGGCGGCCGCAACTGAAATAAAAAAGGCGAAGCAGCACATGCTGCTTCGCCCCATCTGTCCTCGGTACCTGAGAGATTACGGATAGTCCGCGTGCCCCTTCGGTGGTCGGGCTGGCCGACGCTCTCCAGATTTGCCTGTTCCGATTGGTTCTTGGGCCTGAGCGGTTACGGGTATTGCGCCTTCGGCGGTGCCACGAATCTGCACACTCTCCCAGTCGGTTTGAACGGCCAAAAGATTATACCGGAAGTTTTATTGCGGGTAGAAAAGGAACAGGCGGTAGCCGGAAGGCTTGAGATCGGTGGTGTCCAGGTGCAGCTTGATGTCGAGATCGCGGTTGGCGGGGATGCCCTGCTTTTCTTCAGCTACTACTTTCAGGTAATCCGCCGGATGGAACACGCGGCGCGCAACGGCTTGATCCTGCATGTCGGTAAGCGTGAGTTCGAGGCTGGGATAGGCCTGCGTATAGGATGCCCGGTTATGCACTAGGGCGTGCAGGGTGATGATGTTGCTTTGATTGGTGTCGGATTCCAGTTCGGACGATTCGATGACGATCAGATCCGCTTTGTGCGGTAGCTCGATACTGCATGCCAAAAGGGTGCAGTACTGAGCTAGCAAAGGTTTGAGTCCGGGCAGGCGCGCACCGAGTTCGACGCGGAAGAAATAAGCAGCCTGCGCAAGCAGCATCAGCGTCAACAACAATGCAAGCAGCGCGCCCATCCAGCCCGACTTGCGGGGCGGCGTTTCCGGCACTTCGTCGGTGAGCTCTTCAACGAACTGGACTTGTTGCGCCAGTGTGGTCTTCGGCTCTTCTTTCAGTTCCGGAACATTGAGTAGCGGCGTAAGGTCAGGCTCGTGTGCAGGAGAGTCCAGTTCAATGGGCAAGCTGAGTTGCGGGCTGGGAGTGTCGTCGTGCAGGTGTTCGCGCGCATTGAACACTTCATGGCAGTGCCCGCAACGCACCAGACCTTCATGCGCGTCGAGTTGCGCATCGGTCACTTTGAAGCGGGTGCCGCAATCGGGACAGCGCGTAATCTCGGTCATTTCTTCACGCCGGACAAGCAACACCAGCCATCTTCCAATATGGCGGGCGCGAGGTCAAACCATTGCGCATAGATGCGCATGACGTCTTCCGCCTGTTCGGCGAGGATGCCGGAAAGTACGATGTGTCCGCCGGATCTGGTGGCACCAGCCAACAACGGAGCCAGCGCGCGCAGCGGATTGGTGAGGATGTTGGCGACGACCACGTCATATTGTGCGAGTGCAACGCCATCGGGCAGGTAGAAGTCGGCGCGCACTCCGTTCGCGTCGGCATTGTCGCGGCTGGCGACCACGGCCTGCGCGTCCACATCGACGCCGATGGCACTGCCCGCGCCGAGCTTCATGGCGGCAATGGCGAGGATGCCGGAACCGCAGCCGTAGTCGAGCACGGTCTCGCCGCCTTTGATGTTCGCATCCAGCCAGCGCAGGCACAGGCGCGTGGTGGGGTGGCTGCCGGTGCCGAAAGCCAGGCCGGGGTCGAGCGCGATGTTGATGGCGGTCGCATCGGTGGGTTCGTGCCAGGTAGGCACGATCCACAGACGGTCACTGATGCGGATGGGATCGAACTGGGCTTGGGTCAGGCGCACCCAGTCGTTTTCTTCCAGGGTTTCGATGCGATGTTCGGGGAGCGGGGCGATGCCGAGCTCGGCGCAACTGGCTTGCAGCACGCCCGCGACGTCGGCATCGCTTTCGAACAGGGCATTGACCAGGTTGTGTTGCCACACCGCAGAGGTGGGCTCCCCCGGTTCGCCGAAGATGGCCTGCTCGTCGGGCGTGTCGGCATCGGCATCCAGCATGTCGACCGACAGCGCGCCGCGGGCCAGCAGCGCCTCACTCAACGCTTCTGCGTAGTCGGCCTCGGCGCGCACCGACAGCGTGAGCCAGGACACTGCCTACTTTCCCTTCGTGCGTTCTGCCAGCTTGTGTTCCAGATAGTGGATGCTGGTGCCGCCGCGAACGAATGCCGCATCGTTCATCAATTCCTGGTGCAGCGGGATATTGGTGTTGATGCCTTCCACCACCATCTCGGACAAGGCGGTGCGCATGCGGGCGATGGCCTGCTCGCGGGTGTCACCGTAAGAGATGATCTTGCCGATCATGGAGTCGTAATGCGGCGGGATGAAGTAGTTGTTGTACACATGCGAATCCACGCGGATGCCGGGGCCGCCGGGCACATGCCAGTTGGTGATGCGTCCGGGCGAGGGTATGAAGGTGTATGGATGCTCGGCGTTCACGCGGCATTCCACGGCATGACCACGGAATTCGATGTCCTTCTGGCGGAACGGCAGCTTCTCGCCGGCGGCGATGCGGATCTGCTGCTGTACGATGTCGACGCCAGTGATCATTTCGGTGACCGGGTGTTCCACCTGCACGCGGGTGTTCATCTCGATGAAATAGAACTCGTCGTTCTCGTACAGGAACTCGAAGGTACCCGCACCGCGATACCCGATCTTGCGGCAGGCTTCGGCGCAGCGTTCGCCGATCTTGTCGCGCAGCTTGGTATTGAGCAACGGAGCCGGTGCTTCCTCGATGATCTTCTGGTGGCGGCGCTGCATGGAGCAGTCGCGCTCGCCCAGGAACACGGCGTTGCCGTGCTGGTCGGCCAGCACCTGGATCTCGATGTGGCGCGGGTTCTCGAGGAACTTCTCCATGTACACCATGGGATTGTTGAACGCAGCCTGCGCTTCGGTCTTGGTCATGGTCACCGCATTGAGCAGCGCGGCCTCGGTGTGCACCACGCGCATGCCGCGTCCGCCGCCGCCGCCGGAAGCCTTGATGATGACCGGATAGCCGATGAACTTGGCGATACGCATGATCTCGGCCGGATCGTCCGGCAATGCGCCGTCCACGCCGGGAACGACGGGCACGCCCGCCTTCTTCATGGCGTTCTTGGCGGAGACCTTGTCGCCCATCAGGCGGATGGTCTCGGCACGCGGGCCGATGAAGACGAACCCGGATTTCTCGCAGCGCTCGGAGAAATCGGCGTTCTCGGAGAGGAAGCCGTAGCCGGGGTGAATGGCTTGAGCATCGGTCACTTCCGCTGCGCTGATGATGGCGGGGACGTGCAGGTAGCTCTGGCTGGAAGGCGCCGGTCCGATACACACGGACTCGTCGGCCAGCTTCACGTACTTGGCATCGGCGTCCGCTTCGGAGTGAACCGCAACGGTCTTGATGCCCATTTCGCGGCAAGCGCGCTGGATACGCAGCGCGATCTCGCCTCGATTGGCAATGAGGATCTTTTCAAACATGATGGGAGTCTCCGGCGGCGCTGCGGTTCGGGGTTTGCGTTCGAACACGGCCATGATGAGTTAGCCGATGATGAACAGCGGTTGGCCGAATTCGACAGCCTGGCCGTTCTCAACGAGGATGGCTTTGACGACGCCTGCCTTGTCCGACTCGATCTCGTTCAACAGCTTCATCGCCTCGATGATGCACAGCGTGTCGCCTGCATTCACGCTCTGGCCGATATCCACGAAAGACTTGGCACCGGGGGAGGGGGCGCGGTAGAAGCTGCCGACCATCGGCGACTTGACCACATGGCCTTCCGGAGCGGCAGGCGCGGCCGGTGCTGCTGCGACAGCAGGGGCAGCAGCAGGAGCTGCAGCAGCTTGCGGGGCGGTGGCATAGACATGTTGCACGGGAGCGGCGACGGAGCTGGCGCGGGAAATGCGCACATGCTCTTCACCTTCGGTCAGTTCCAGTTCGGCGATGCCCGAATTTTCGACCAGTTCGATCAGTGTCTTCAGTTTGCGTAGATCCATTTTTTAGCTCCTTACAGAATGTTGTAATGCAAATTGGAGTGCAAGTTCATAGCCCGTTGCGCCCAAACCACTAATAACGCCGACAGCGATGTCGGAGAAATAGGATTCTTTACGGAAGGCTTCGCGAGCATGCACGTTGGAAAGGTGTACTTCGATAAAAGGGATGGCAACTGCTGCCAGTGCATCGCGTATCGCCACACTGGTATGGGTGAACGCTGCCGGATTGATGATGATGAAGTCCGTGCCGTCGGTTCGCGCCTGTTGTACCCGCTCCACCAGTGCCGCTTCGGCATTGCTTTGCAGGTAAGTCAGTTTTGCGCCCTTTGTTTGGGCTTGTGCCGACAATCTGGCGTTAATTTCGTCCAACGTGACGCGACCATATACCTCCGGCTCGCGTGTGCCGAGCAGGTTCAGGTTGGGGCCGTGTAGTACCAGGATGTTCTTCATGGGAGGCGAAGTTTGCCGAAAATGGGGGTGTTTGTCCACCTGTTCGGTGAAATTGCGAAAAAACAGTCTGTTGGCAGTGAGTTAAACGCCCTGAAAGAAATAGACCGTCAGCGCGATACCCAATACAGCGACGATAAGGTTGCTGATGATGCCGAGATCGGTCCGGTAGCCTTCCGGGATCTCGACCGGCTTCAAGGTGTGCAGCACTTTGCGGAACTGCACGGTGGAATAGACTGCGACGGTTGCACCCAGCAGAACGAAAGCCAGCCCGGTCCAGAAGGAAATGCCACGTTGTGGCGGCATATTGTGTTGCAGCAGGATAGAGACGAACAGGCCGAAGCGTTCGATGACGAATCCGAATGCCATCAGGGCGAGGCTGGTACGGTTCCATGCCAGCAATGTGCGTTCGGCGGCGAAAAAGACTCTGGGGTCATTCAGGTCGGACATCGCTCCTCCTTATGGCTATCGCTGGATTTATAGCCCCGCGCTTTTCAGCGACTGCAGAAATTGTTTTGCGTCCTGAAAACCCGTTACCCGGTAGTCGGACAGCTCTTTGCCCTGGGTATCGAAAAACAAAGTGGCGGGTGGGCCGAAGAGTTGGAAGCGTTGCAGCAGAGCCTTGTCGTCCGTATTGTTGGCGGTAACATCGGCTTGCAGCAGCACGGTGTTTTTCAGCCTGGCCTGTACGGCGGCATCGCTGAACGTGAAACGGTCCATCTCCTTGCACGATACGCACCAGTCGGCATAGAAATCCAGCATCACGGTCTGGCCGTGGGCTTGGGCGATGCGTGCGTCCAGTTCCGCACCGTTCTTCACGCGCTCGAAACGCAGCGTGGCAGGGGCTTCGCTTGTGGAGCGGCCGATGTTGCCGAGCGGGCGCAGGATGTCGCGCGCGCCGGACAGCGCACCGATGAGGTAAGCCACCCCGAGCAGCAGGGCGAGGATGCCGACACTTTTGCCCAGCTTGGCTAATCCATGGGCGCTGTGCGGCAGCGGGTCGAGTGCATGCAGATAGATCGCCGAGAAGATCAGCAGCGCCGCCCACAGCAGCATCTGTGCGGGCAACGGGATAACCGGCGAGACGATCCAGATCGCCATTGCCAGCATCATTACGCCGAAGAAGCGCTTCACCGCCTCCATCCAGGCGCCCGCCTTGGGCAGCAAGGCGCCCGCCGAGGTGCCGATCAGCAGTAGCGGTGCGCCCATGCCCAGCGCCAGAACGAACAGCGCAGTGCCGCCCAGCACCGCATCGTGGGTCTGGCTTATATATAGCAGCGCACCCGCCAGCGGTGCGGCGACGCAGGGCCCCATGATGATGGCAGACAGCGCGCCCATGGCGAACACGCCGGAAAGGTGGCCGCCATGCAGCTTGTTGCTGGTGTCGGTGAGTTTGCTTTGCAGCGAGGAAGGCAGCTGCAGTTCATAGAAACCGAACATGGACAGCGACAGCAATACGAACAGGGCCGCAAAACTGCCCAGTACCCAGGGCGTTTGCAGTGCGTTGGAGATCAGGTTGCCGGAATATCCCGCCGCCACCCCTGCGATGGCATAGGTGATCGCCATGCCCAGCACATAAGTCAGCGACAGGATGAAGGCGTGCATGCGGGTGATCTTGTGGCCGTGCCCGACGATGATACCGGACAGGATAGGGATCATCGGGAACACGCAGGGAGTGAGGGCGAGCAGCAAGCCGGCACCGAAGAAGAACGAGACGATCAGCCAAAAGCTGCCGCTCTTGAACAGGTTGGCGATCTGGGTGTTCTCGTTCTCAGGGGAGCTCTCGTTGTTAATAACAGGTGCGGCCGCAGGTGAAGGTGCGGCACTGACTGTCTGCGCGAGCTCGATGGTGAGTGTCTTCTCTATGGGGGGGTAGCACAAACCCTGGTCGCTGCAGCCCTGGTAGCTCGCGTTCAATACCAGGGGCTTTTTCAAATCCGTCTTATCAAGCACGATCTCGGCCTGGAAGGGCTGGTGATACACCTCGATCAGGCCGAAGTTGGGGTCGTTCTTGGTTTCGCCCTTGGGGAGTGCGATGTGTGTGATTTTTGTTTTGCTGTTAGCGATGCTGAAGCTGACCTTGTCGCGATACAGGTAGTAGCCGGGCGTGACTTTGAAGCTGGCGAGCAGCGTGTGCTGGTCGATTGCATGCACAGTCAGGGCAAAGGCTTGGTCGGCGGGCAGGAAGCTAGGTTTCTTGCTGCCGAACGGGAGGAAATCCGCCTGTGCCAGCGGAGCCATGCAAACCAACAAAATCAACAACAGACGACGCATCATGTTTCGTTCCTTGCTTTGGTTTCTTGCGCGACCCAGTTCAAATATTCCGGCAGACCTGCGCTGACCGGCAGCGCGATGATCTCCGGCACTTCATAAGGATGCAGTTTGTGCAACGCGCTTTCCAGTTGCGGATAAGCCGCATGCGTAGTTTTGATGAGCAACGGCACTTCGCTGTCGCGTTTGAGTTCTCCCTGCCAGCGGTATATCGACGCGCAATCGGACAGCACGTTCACGCAGGCGGCAACGCCTTGCGTGACCAGAGCTTCGGCGATGTGTTCTGCAGCGGCGCGATCCGGCAGGTTGGTGATGACCACAATGACTTCCTGTCCGTTCACCGCGCACCTGCCCGCGCGCAGCGCACGCCGAGTTGTAGCAGTTCATCCCACACATCGCCCTGACGCAGCCCCTTCACCAGTTTGTCGATCTGCGCAGCCTGGCGCAAGGCGCGCTCGGCGAAGGCGGGGGTGAAACGGCGCACCGCGCGTTCGACCAGCTTCTGCCGTACACCCCACACCCGCGCATCGCGTAAAGCACCGGAGAGATTGCCGCTCTGCTGCAGGGCACGCGCGACCTTCGCCAACGTGCGGATGTCTTCCGCGATCGCCCACAAGATCAACACCGTGGCGGTACCTTCGGCACGCAGGCCGTCGAGGATGCGTGCGTAGCGTTCGGCATCGCCGGACAGCATCGCTTCGGAAAGTTTGAATACGTCGTAGCGTGCCACGTCCATCACCGAGTCTTTCACTTGGTCGAAAGTGAGCGGACCGGTCGGAAACAACAGCGCGAGTTTTTGTATCTCCTGATAAGCCGCCAGCAGATTACCTTCCACGCGCTGCGCCAGAAACGCCAGCGTATCTGCATCGGCGGATTGACCTTGGCGTTTCAGGCGCGCGGCGATCCAGGCGGGCAAGGCCACGAGCGAGACCTCGTCGGCGCTGATCACCGTGCCGTGCTGTTCCAGCGCGGTGAACCATTTGCTTTTCATCGCGGTGCCGTCGAGGCGCGGCAGTGAGATCAGCGTGAGTGTGTCCGGATTCAGGTTCTCGCAATGGTCTTGCAGCGCCTGTGCCCCTTCCACGCCTGGCTTGCCGGAAGGGATGCGCAGATCGACCACCTTGCGCGAGGAGAACAGCGACATGCTCTGCGCACTGTTGCGCAGCTCTGCCCATTTGAATCCTTGCTCGGCGATCAGTACTTCACGTTCGCTGTAACCCGCTTCGCGTGCAGCGGCACGGATGGCGTCGGCGGCTTCGATGGCGAGCAGCAGCGCTTCGCCGTGGATGACATACAGCGATCCCAAGCCTTTGGACAGATGATGCGGCAGGTCTTCGCTGGTTATTTTCATCGCATCACAGTTGCGGTTTGGCGCGGCTCAGGCGGCGCATGGCCTGTGCCACAGCATCGCTACGCATGTCTTTGTACAGCATCGCTTCTTCCTGCTCTTTGGCGAGTACTTGCGCATCGTCATAGGGCAGGATGCGCGACATCGAGATCTCTTCCGCGGGCAGCCAGTCGTTCTGTTTGCTGTCGTAAGCGCGCAGCGAAACACGGTAGAACAGTTGGTATTCCTGCACGCGACCTGCGCCGGAAAGCGACAGGATCTGTTTGTTAGCCTGTTCGGAAACGACATCCAGAACCAGCTCTGCCGACTCTGCGGTGGTGGTCAGTGTGACCTTGTTGGCTGTCAGTGCGCGGCGCAGGTCGGCAACGAAGGGGCTCTCTCCGGGAGCTTTCAAGTAAAGCGACTTGAATGCGAACTCGATGCCCTTGAGGTTGCTCCCGCGCAAATGGAAGCCGCAAGCGGTTAGCGCCAGCATCGTCAACAACAATAGAACTCGTGTCGCGTTCGTCATCAGATCACCACATTGATCAAACGTCCCGGCACGACGATGACCTTCTTCGCCGCTCCGCCCGCCAGCTGCTTCTGCACTGCTTCGTGCGCCAGCGCGAGCTGCTCGAGGGCCGCCTTGTCGGCATCCTTGGATACGCGCAGGTTGCCACGCAACTTGCCGTTCACCTGGATTACCAGCTCGATCTCGTCCTGCACCAGTGCGGTTGGATCGGCCTTGGGGAAGGCTTGATCGCGCAACTTGCTGCCTGCGCGCAACTCAGTCCACAGCGACTCGGTGATGTGCGGCACGATGGGCGACAGCAGCAGCACGGTATTCTCCAGCACTTCTTGCGCAACGCTGCGCGCAGCGGGAGTGTCTTCGTCGAACTTGCCCAGTGCATTGAGCAACTCCATGGTCGCAGCGATGGCAGTGTTGAAGGTCTTGCGTCGACCGTAGTCGTCGTCGATCTTCTGGATGGTCTGGTGCAGTTGCAGGCGCAACGCCTTGGCGGCAGCACTCAGTTCGCCGCCGCTGTATGCGGCAACCACACCCTCTTCGACATGATCGTTCACCGCTTTCCACACACGCTTGAGGAAGCGGAACGCGCCTTCCACACCAGCATCCGACCATTCCAGTTGCTGGTCGGGAGGGGCGGCGAACATCATGAACAGGCGCGCGGTATCCGCGCCGTATTCGTCGATGATGGCCTGCGGATCGACGCCGTTGTTCTTCGATTTCGACATCTTCTCGGTGCCGCCGATGACCACGGGCTTACCGTCTGCTATCAGCTTGGCGCCGATGGGGCGAGCCTTCGCATCCATCGCCACTTCCACCTCGGCTGGGTTGATCCACAACTTCTTGCCGCCTTCCAGGTCCCGGTAGAAGGTCGGCGCGACCACCATGCCTTGTGTGAGCAGGTTCTTGAACGGCTCGTTGCCTTGCACCAGACCTTCGTCGCGCATCAGTTTGTGGAAGAAACGTGCATACAGCAGGTGCAGGATCGCATGTTCGATACCGCCGATGTATTGGTCCACCGGTAGCCATTGTTGCGCGGCCGCCTTGTCCACCATGCCGGTGGCGCATTGCGGGCTGGCGTAGCGCGCGTAGTACCAGGACGATTCCACGAAGGTGTCCATGGTGTCCGTCTCGCGTTTCGCCTTGCCGCCGCATTGCGGGCAGCTGCATTCGTAGAATTCCGGCATCTTCGCCAGCGGAGAGCCCGCGCCATCCGGCACCACGTTCTCCGGCAGCTTCACCGGCAACTGGTCGTCCGGCACCGCGACATCGCCGCAAGTCGGGCAATGGATGATGGGGATAGGGCAGCCCCAGTAGCGCTGGCGCGAGATGCCCCAGTCGCGCAGGCGGAACTGCACTTTTTTCTCGCCCAAGTCTTTGGCGCTCAGGTCCGTGGCGATGGCGTCAACCGCAGCATCGTAGTTCAGGCCGTCGTACTTGCCGGAGTTGATGCACACGCCCTGCTCTTTGTTGCCGTACCATTCAGTCCAGGCTTCGGTTGAGAAGGTCTGGCCCGCGACCTGGATGGACTGTTTGATCGGCAGGTTGTATTTCTTGGCAAAACCGAAATCGCGCTCGTCATGCGCCGGCACGGCCATCACCGCGCCTTCGCCGTAGCCCATCAGCACGTAGTTGCCGACCCATACCGGCACCTGTTCTCCGGTGAGCGGGTGGGTGACCTTGAGGCCGGTGTCCATACCCTTCTTTTCCATGGTCGCGATGTCCGCTTCGGCCACGCCGCCCTGCTTGCATTCTTCGATGAATGCGGCGAGCTTGGCATTGCCCTGCGCAGCCTGGGTCGCCAGCGGATGCTCCGCTGCCACCGCGACGAAGGTCACGCCCATGATGGTGTCGGCGCGCGTGGTGTACACCCACAGCTTTTCGTTGTTGCCATAGGTGAAGGCGAAGCGCACGCCGAAGCTCTTGCCGATCCAGTTGGCCTGCATGGTCTTCACCTGCTCCGGCCAGCCGGAAAGCGTGTCCAGATCTTGCAGCAACTCGTCGGCGTATTGCGTGATGCGGAAGAAATACATCGGGATGTCGCGCTTCTCGACGATGGCGCCGGAACGCCAGCCGCGGCCGTCGATGACCTGCTCGTTGGCCAGCACGGTATGGTCCACCGGGTCCCAGTTCACCACGGCGGTCTTCTTGTAGATCACGCCCTTCTTGAACAGCTTGGTGAACAGCCACTGCTCCCAGCGGTAGTAATCCGGTTTGCAGGTGGTCACTTCGCGCGACCAGTCCACGCCCAGTCCCAGCGACTTCAGCTGCTGCTTCATGTATTCGATGTTGGAGTAGGTCCAGGCGGCGGGCGGCACGTTGTTGGCCATCGCGGCGTTCTCGGCGGGCAGGCCGAACGCGTCCCAGCCCATGGGCTGCATCACGTTGTAGCCCTTCATGTGGTGGTAGCGCGAGAGCACGTCACCGATGGTGTAGTTGCGTACGTGGCCCATGTGCAGCTTGCCCGAAGGGTAGGGGAACATGGACAGGCAATAATATTTCGGTTTGTCGCTGGTTTCGGCGGCGCGGAACGTCTGGGTGGCCTCCCACTGTTGCTGGGCGGCGGCTTCGATATCTTTGGGTGAATAGTTTTGTTGCATGATGACCGTCGTTGTTTGAATGCTGGGCGAAAATAGGCCGACATTATATCGGTAAGGCGACGTTCGAAGTGAGCCGTTAACAGCCGGTTAGCGGCGACGAGGGGGTTCTGCTAAAATCGCCGTCCAAAAATTTTATTCATATCGTTCAGGAGAGTGGATTATGTCCCGTAAGCATCCAGTTATCGCCGTCACCGGCTCGTCCGGCGCCGGTACCACCACCGTCAAGCGCGCGTTTGAGAACATCTTCCGCCGTCAGAGCATCAAGGCCGCCGTAGTCGAAGGCGACAGCCTGCACAGCCTGGACCGCATGGCGTTCCGCGCTGCCGCTGCCGAAGCCGCCAAGGCCGGCAACAACCACTTCAGCCACTTCGGTCCGGAATCCAACCACTTCGACAAGATCGAAGAGATGTTCAAGACCTATGGCAATACCGGCATGTGCAAGCGCCGTTACTATGTGCACAGCGATGTAGAAGCGGCAGATCACAACAAGCACTTCAACCTGACCGACCTCAAGGCCGGTGTGTTCACTCCGTGGGAAGACATCGAGTCCGGCACTGACCTGTTGTTCTACGAAGGTCTGCATGGTCTGGCGACCGACGAGGCCAAGGGCGTTGACGCGGGCAAGTACGTCGACCTCGGCATCGGCGTGGTGCCCGTGGTCAACCTCGAGTGGATCCAGAAGATCCATCGCGACAAGGCCGAGCGCGGCTATTCCGCAGAAGCGACCGTGGATACCATCCTGCGCCGCATGCCCGACTACATCAAGTACATCACTCCGCAGTTCTCGCGCACTGACATCAACTTCCAGCGCGTGGCCACGGTGGACACTTCCAACCCCTTCATCGCTCGCGACATCCCGACGCCGGATGAGAGCTTCGTCGTGATCCGTTTCAAAGAGCCCAAGGGTGTGGACTTCCCTTACTACCTCAGCATGATCCCCAACTCGTTCATGTCCCGCTCCAACACCCTCGTGGTGCCCGGCGGCAAGATGAGCTACGCGATGGAGATCATCCTGGCTCCGATCATGCACGACATGATCGAGAACAAGAAGAAGTAAGCAAGACTGTCCTGCCAGAGCGATCCGGCACTTCAGACAAACGGGGAAGCGGCGACGCTTCCCCGTTTTGCTTGCAGCTATTCAAGAGCGGCGATACATCCTATGGGATAATTCGCCCATGAATTCCTCCCTGCTTTCCGGTCTCAATCCCGAACAACGTGCCGCCGTCGAACTCCCAGCACAATCCGCCCTGATCCTGGCGGGAGCGGGCAGCGGCAAGACGCGCGTGCTGACCACGCGCATCGCCTACCTCATCAGCACCGGGCAGGTGTCGCCTTCACGGCATCCTTGCGGTGACCTTCACCAACAAGGCGGCGAAGGAGATGGTGACGCGCCTGTCGGCGATGCTGCCGATCAACACGCGCGGCATGTGGATTGGCACTTTCCACGGGCTGTGCAACCGCATGTTGCGCGCGCATCACCGCGAGGCGAACCTGCCGCAGACCTTCCAGATCCTCGATAGCGGCGACCAGCTCTCCGCCATCAAGCGCCTGATGAAGGCGATGAACATCGATGACGAAAAGTACCCGCCGCGCGAGATGCAGAACTTCATCAGCGGCAGTAAAGAGCAGGGACTGCGCGCGCACGAGGTGGAAGCGTACGACCCCTACACGCGGCGCAAAGTGGAAGTGTTCGCCGAGTACGACAAGCAATGTCAGCGCGAGGGTGTGGTGGACTTTTCCGAGTTGCTGCTGCGCTGCTACGAGCTGCTGTCGCGGAACGCGGCATTGCGCGAGCATTACCAGGAGCGCTTCAAGCACATCCTGGTGGACGAGTTCCAGGATACCAATCCGCTGCAATATCGCTGGTTGAAACTGCTTGCTGGGAAAAACAATGCATTGTTCGCGGTGGGCGACGATGACCAGTCCATCTACGCGTTCCGCGGTGCGAACGTCGGCAACATGCAGGAGCTGCTGCGCGACTTCCACGTCGAGAACGTGATCAAGCTGGAGCAGAACTACCGTTCGCACGGCAACATCCTCGATGCGGCCAACGCGCTCATCAGCAACAACCGCAACCGCCTCGGCAAGAATCTGTGGACGGCGGAGAGCGGCGGTGAGCAGTTGCGCGTGTATGAGGCGGGCACCGATGTGGATGAGGCCGCCTTCATCGTCGAGGAGATCAAGCAGCTCAATCGCGATGGCGTCAATCTATCCGAGATCGCGCTGCTGTACCGTTCCAACGCCCAGTCGCGCGTGCTGGAGCATGCATTGGTGTCGGCTGGCTTGTCCTACCGCGTGTATGGCGGCTTGCGTTTTTTCGAGCGGCAGGAGATCAAGCACGCGCTGGCCTACCTGCGTCTGATGGAGAACACTGACGACGACAACGCATTGCTGCGCATCATCAACTTCCCGACGCGCGGCATCGGCGCGCGCAGCATCGAGCAGCTACAGGAAGTGGCGAAGCAATACAACACCACGCTGTGGGATGCGGCCGCACGCGCGGGCGGCAAGGTCACCGCTTTTGTCGGCATCATCGAATCTCTGCGCAGTGCGACGCAGGGTTTGCCGCTGCCGGAGATCATGGATCACGTGTTGCAGCACAGCGGGCTGGTGGATCACTACAAGAACGAGACCGGCGCGAAGAAACGCGAAGCGGAAGAGCGGCTGGAGAACCTGAACGAACTGATCAACGCGGCGACGCTGTTCGTGCATGAGAACGAGGACGATAGCCTCACCGCCTTCCTCACCCACGCGTCGCTGGAATCGGGCGAGCATCAGGCGGGCGACAGCGAAGATGCCCTGCACCTGATGACGGTGCATGCCGCCAAGGGACTGGAGTTCCATACCGTGTTCATCACCGGGCTGGAAGAGAGTCTGTTCCCGCACCAGAACAGCATCGACAACGGCGACCTGGATGAAGAGCGGCGCCTGATGTACGTGGCGATCACCCGCGCGCGCCGCCGCCTCTATCTCACTTTCGCGCAGAGCCGTATGCTGCACGGGCAGACGCATTACGGCACGGCATCGAGTTTCCTGCGCGAGTTGCCGGAAGAGCTGTTGCACTGGATCACGCCGCGCTTCAGTGCGCGCAAGACGTTCGCAACCGGCAGCTACGAAACCAATAGTTACGTAAAAGCATTCTCTTCCACGCCGATTGAGAAAGCACCGCCTGCACCGGACTCGGTGTGGCGCATAGGCCAGCGCGTGTTCCACCAGAAGTTCGGCGAGGGCGTGGTGACGGATACCGAAGGTAGCGGCAACGAGGGGCGCGTGCAGGTCAACTTCAAACGCGCGGGCAGCAAATGGTTGGCGCTGGAATATGCAAAGCTCACCGCCGTCTGATCCTGCGCTGGACGAGCGCCTGCGGCTCATCGTGGCGAGCTATCAGCGGCTTACCGGCAAGGCGTTGATCGACAACGTGCTTGAGGACATCGTCGAATTGCGTCGCGCAGTCTGGAACGCACCGCGCGCCATCGTGGCGCATGGCACCGAGGACGACCCCATCTTCTTCTATGGCAACCGTGTGGCGCTGCAGCAGTTCGAAATGAGCTTCGACGATTTCGTGCACCTGCCGTCGCGACTTTCCGCAGAGCCGTTGGAGCGGACTGCGCGCGCCGGACTGCTGGAGCGGGTAACGCAGCAAGGCTATGTGGACGACTATTCCGGCATGCGCATCGCCAGTAGCGGCAAGCGCTTCCTGATCACCGGCGGCACGGTGTGGAACCTGCTGGACGGGGCGGGTGTCCGGCACGGACAGGCTGCGGTCTTCATCCCATCAAACTGACTTCGCAAACGGCCCCGTGCAGGTGCTTTGAGTTGGTATATTAGAACATGATAATATACAAACCATCAAAAACCTCAGCAGGAGTCTTCCATGAGCAAGTCATTCAAAACCATCACGCAGGACATCAGCAAGGCGCTCACCACTTTCCGCAAGGAGGCAGTCACCCCCATGCAGGGCTTCGACACCATGGCCAAATCGGCCATGGCCGAGGGCACGCTTTCGGCGCTGGACAAGGAGTTGATCGCCACCGCCATCTCGGTGTCGACCCGCTGCGACGGCTGCATCGGTTTCCATGTGCGCGCACTGGTGCGCCTGGGCGCGACGCGCGAGCAGATCAACGAGATGCTGGCAGTGACGGTGTATATGGGCGGCGGCCCGTCGCTGATGTACGCGGCGGAAGTGCTGCGTGCCTTTGACGAATTCCAGCAGGCCTGATCAGGCCTGCGGCGGCGGGAACTGCGCAGCCAGTTTGTCCGGCACTTCCCGCTTGGTGGCGAGCGATATCGCGCTGGCTTCCTGCACGGCGGTGATCAGCACCAGGATCAAGGTCGGCATCAGCGCGATGCGCGTGAGTGCCGTCCACAGGATGTGCTGCATATTGTGATCATGCATACTGAGGCTGATCAGCCAGGCGATGAAGATCAACGCCGCGGTGATCGCATACCCCAGCAGCAACCATAGCCCGCGCGAGTAAGCGAGTTTCCAGTGCGCATCGACAAACCAGCTGGTGGTCCTGCGGCTGCGCAGGTAGATGTAGGCGATCAGGGCGCCGGAGCACAACAGCGGAATGAGCAGGCCCGCCATGCCGATGTTCAGCACGATCACTGCCGGGGTCATCAGCAAATCAAACAGGAACAGGCCGGACACGAAAAGGTTATGCGGGACTTGCGCCTGTTTGACCTCCGCATCCGTGGTTGCGATGTAGTGCATGGTCAGGCTTCCGCGTCGGGTGCTGCGGGTTGGACGGCAACAAGTTCATCCGGGAACGGAAAGATGTTGCGGTAGCTGACATAGAGCGAAGTGAAGCCGAGCGGCAGCAACACGATCAGCCCGATGTTGAACGGCAACAAGCTCAGCGCCAGCGCGACCACCTGCATGATGACGCTGTACACGGTGTACGGGATCAGGTTGCGCAGGGTGCCGATCAAGCTTGCGCGCAGCGCGGCAAACGGCGTCATCCCGCTGAAAAAGACCAGCATCGGCGCGTATTGGAATGCCAGCATCAAAACGCACAGCAGCGCAAAGGTGACCAGCAGGCTGAATGCCACCCCCGATCCTGCCGTCCACATGGCCTCGATCAGCATCTGCGGATCGTTGGCGGTTTTGGCGCCTTCCAGCAAAGTGGTGAGTGCGTCGCCGCCGAGGACGACCATCACCATCGAAGAGAACAGAAAACCAAGCAGCAGGAAAGCGCCGAGCGCGGTCAGGCGTGCGGTGTGTTTTTCGAACCCGGCAAAGATGTGCATGAGTTCGACTTCCTCGTTCTCTTCCAGTGCGCGACAGACCCGCGAGTACCCGGCGATCAGTACCGGCATCAACATCAGGGCAAGCAACGGGCCGAACAGCGGGACTTTCATCGCAGCGAACATGGCCAACGCGCCGACCAGGGCGAGGGTGATACTCAGCAAGGGATTGCGCATGATGAGCTGGTAGCCCTGCTTCACCCAGGTCCAGCCGCGTGCGGCATTCAGTTTTTGGATTTCCATGGAGACCTCGGTTTACAGCCAGACAGGGCGGGCGCTTGCGATGTGATTCTGCAGGATATGCTTGAATTGATCCGGATTGTGCGCGTGCACTATCTCGCCGTCGCGCGGCATGTGCAGGTCATACAGGCGCGAGATCCAGAAACGCAAAGCCGCCAGACGCAACACCTGCGGCCACAGTTCGGCTTCTCTGGCAGTGAACGGGCGCGCCTGGTGATAGGTGCGCAACATGGCTTGCGCACGTTGCGCATCCAGCTTGCCTTCCGCGTCTACGCACCAGTCGTTGACGGTGATGGCGACGTCGTACAGCAGGTTGCCGGTGCAGGCGAAATAGAAATCGATCAGGCCGCTGACGCGCTCGCCGTCCATCAGCACATTGTCGCGGAACAGGTCGGCGTGGATCACGCCGCGCGGGATGTCGGCCAGCGGCTTGGCGTGCAGAGCGACCTCGCTTTGCAGCAGGGCGGCATCTGCAGCCGGTAAGAATTTCAGCACCTGCTGCGATGCATCGGCGCGCCAGGCGGAACCGCGCGGGTTCAGCATCTGGTCGCCGAAGCTCTGTCCGGCACTGTGCATCTGTCCCAGCATCGCGCCGACCGCTGCGCAATGCGCTGTGGTCGGTTGCATCACCGATTTGCCGGAAAGACGGCTGACGATGCAGGCGGGTTTTCCGTTCAGCTCGCCCAGGAAGCGGTTGTTGTGGTCGGACACCGGCGCGGGGCAGGGGATGCCGTGGCGTGCGAGGTGCGACATCAGGTTGAGATAAAACGGCAGGTCGTCCGCCGTGAGCTTCTCGAACAGGGTCAGCACGAAACGCCCGTTGCTGGTGGTGACGAAATAGTTGGTATTCTCGATGCCGGCAGGGATGCCCTGCAATTCAAGCAAGGTTCCCAGTGAATAATTAGCGAGCCAGGCAGTGATGTCGGCTTCGGTGACGCGTGTAAAAACAGCCATGCAGTAGGTCTCGATTCAGAAGCTTTTAATGATCCAGCGCGGTACGCGGAAGCCGGAGTCCAGGCTTTCCTGGCGTGCGAATTTGCCGTCGCCACGATCATCCACCAGATAGTACGGAGGGCCGTACTTGGGCGTGATCTTGATCATGTACAGCTTGCCGTTGACGCGATATTCCTCGACGGTCTGCTCAGACTGCTTGGTGATGGTCACTTGCGGCTCGTCGATGTTTTCGTCCGCAGTCATCGCGGGCGGGGGCGGCGGCTCGACTTTTTTGGCAGCAGATGCCGGCTGTTCAGCAAAAGCGCTGAGGCTCAGGCTGGCGAGAACGATGAAATGAATTAGGCGCATGATATTTTCCAGTTGGAATGAGTGGGCGGATTCTATCCGATAGTGCTTACAGATTAAGTTGCATCTCGCGCTCTGCGGCAGAAGGCTCGAAGCCGCGCGTCTCGTAGTGCTTGAAGATGGCCGCGACTATCTCTTCCGGTTCGTCGATGACCTGGATCAGATCCAGGTCGTGCGGGCCGATCATCTTCTCTTCGAGCAGGCTGGTCTTGAACCACTCCACCATGCCGCCCCAGAACTTGCTGCCGACGAGGATCACCGGCATGCGGCGCGTCTTGCCGGTCTGCACCAGCGTCAGCGCTTCCATCAACTCGTCCAGCGTGCCGAAACCGCCGGGCATCACCACATAGGCACTGGCGAACTTCACGAACATCACCTTGCGCGTGAAGAAATGATGGAAGGTCTGGCTGATGTTCTGGTACGGGTTGTTGTGCTGCTCGTGCGGCAACTGGATGTTGAGGCCAACGCTGGCCGATTTTCCGTAGAACGCGCCTTTGTTCGCCGCTTCCATGATGCCGGGGCCGCCGCCGGAGATGACCGCGAAGCCGGCGTCCGACAGCAGGCGCGCGATCTCTTCGGTGAGCTTGTAATAGCGATGGTCATTCGGGGTGCGCGCGCTGCCGAAGATGCTCACCGCGGGGTGGATATTGTTCAGGCGTTCGGTCGCCGACACGAATTCTGACATAATGCCGAACACCCGCCATGACTCCTTGGACTGCATCAGTTCAGGCGATTGCGCTGGCGGAAGTTTCATATCGTTGTTCATCTCGGACCTCAAAGCATGAAGACATTGTTGTTGGTGGACGGCTCGTCCTATCTGTACCGCGCATTCCACGCGATGCCGGACTTGCGCAGCCCGCAGGGCGAGCCGACCGGCGCCATCTACGGCGTGCTCAATATGCTGCGCCGCCTGCGTGCCGACTACCCGGCGGATTATAGCGCCTGCGTGTTCGATGCGAAGGGCAAAACGTTCCGCGACGACTGGTATCCCGAATACAAGGCGCACCGTCCGCCGATGCCGGACGACCTGCGCTTGCAGATCGAGCCCCTGCATGAAGTGGTGGCGGCAGCAGGCTGGAACATCCTGATGATCGACGGCGTGGAGGCAGATGACGTAATCGGCACCCTGGCGCACCAGGCGTTGCAGAAGGGCGCTCGCTGCATAGTCTCCACCGGTGACAAGGACCTCACGCAGCTGGTCAATCCGCATGTGACCTTGGTCAACACCATGAGCAACGAAATCCTGGACGAAGCGGCGGTGCTGGCCAAGTTCGGCGTGCCGCCCGAGCGTATCGTGGACTATCTGACGCTGGTCGGCGATGCCGTCGACAACGTGCCGGGTGTGACCAAGTGCGGCCCCAAGACCGCCGTGAAATGGCTCACCGAATATGGCACGCTGGATAACCTGCTGGCCAATGCCGACAAGGTCGGTGGCGTGGTCGGCGAGAATCTGCGCGCGGCGCGCGACTGGCTGCCGCAGGGCCGCCGATTGGTCACGGTGAAGTGCGATGTGGTGCTGGAAAAGAAGTTCGACCAGCTGGCCGCACCGGCTGCGGACGACGCGAAGATGCGCGAGCTGTTCGAGCGCTTCGGCTTCAAGAGCTGGTTGCGCGAAGTTGCCGGCGCTGCGCCCGAGAAAAAAGAACGTGCGCCAGCGAGTTCCGCTCCGCGCCAGTTCGAACAAGCTGCGTTGCCATCGATGGTCAACGACACGTCGAACTACGAAGCCATCCTCACCGATGCCCAGCTCGATGCCTGGTTGCACAAGTTGATGGCCGCACCGTTGGTGAGCCTCGACACCGAGACCACCGGTCTCGACGAGATGACCGCGCAACTGGTCGGCATCTCGTTCAGCATCGAAGCACATCATGCCGCCTACCTGCCGCTGGCGCACCATTATCCCGGTGCACCTGACCAGCTCGGACGCGAGCATGCGCTGAAGAAATTGAAACACTGGCTGGAAAGCCCGACCCACAAGAAGCTGGGGCAGAACCTCAAATACGACCAGCACATCTTCGCCAATCACGGCATCGCGTTGCGCGGCATCGCCGAGGACACGCTGCTGCAATCCTACGTGCTGGAGTCGCACAAGCCGCACGAGATGGGCAACCTTGCGTTGCGTCATCTGGGGTTGTCGACGGTCAGCTACACCGACGTGGTGGGCAAGGGCGCGAAGCAGATCGGCTTCGACCAGGTCGATCTCGACACGGCCACCAAATATGCGGCAGAAGATGCCGACATCACGCTGCAGTTGCATCAGACTTTGTCGCCGCAACTGCAAGGCCGTCTGGCCGAGGTGTATCGCGACATCGAAATGCCCGTGCGCGAAGTGCTGTTCAAGATGGAACGCAACGGCGTGCTCATCGACGGCGCGAAACTGTCGAGACAGAGCCACGAGCTGGGCGAAAAGCTGATGGCCATCGAGAAGCAGGCGTTCGAGCTGGCAGGGCAGCCATTCAACCTGGCCTCGCCCAAGCAGCTGCAGGAGATCCTGTTCGACAAGCTGGGCATCCCCTCGAAGAAGAAGACCGCGACTGGCTCGCGCTCTACCGACGAAGAAGTGCTGCAGGAACTCGCACTGGATTACCCGCTGCCCAAGATACTGCTCGAGCATCGCGGCATGGCGAAGCTCAAATCGACCTATACCGACAAGCTGCCGCAGATGGTGAACCGCAACACCGGTCGTGTGCACACCAGCTATTCGCAAGCGGTGGCGGTCACCGGGCGTCTGGCGTCGAGCGAACCCAATCTGCAGAACATCCCCATCCGCACACCGGAAGGCCGCCGCATCCGCGAAGCGTTTATCGCGCCCGTCGGTTCACGCATCGTCTCCGCCGACTATTCGCAGATCGAGCTGCGCATCATGGCGCATCTGTCCGGCGACGAAGGTTTGCTCAAAGCGTTCGCCAATGGCGAAGACATCCACCGTGCCACTGCTGCCGAAGTGTTCGGTGTGTCGTTAACCGACGTGAGCAGTGAACAGCGCCGTTATGCCAAGGTCATCAACTTCGGCCTCATCTACGGCATGTCCGCTTATGGCCTGGCTTCGCAGCTCAACATCGAGACCAGCGCCGCCAAGCAATACATCGACCTCTACTTCGCGCGCTATCCCGGTGTGAAGCACTACATGGACAGCACGCGCGAACAGGCTAAGGCACAGGGGTTTGTGGAGACCTGGTTCGGTCGCCGCCTGTGGTTGCCGGAGATCAACGGTGCGAACGGCATGCGCCGCCAAGCTGCCGAGCGTGCCGCCATCAATGCGCCGATGCAGGGCACGGCCGCCGATCTGATCAAGCTAGCGATGATCGCGGTGCAGGATTGGCTGGAGAAGGAGAAGTTAGAAACCAAGCTCATCATGCAGGTGCACGATGAATTGATCCTCGAAGTGCCTGATGCTGAACTTTCACGCGTGAAAGAAAAAGTGCGCGAGTTGATGTGCAATGTGGCGGAGTTGAAGGTGCCGTTGGAGGTGGGGTTGGGTGAGGGGGGGAATTGGGATGAGGCGCATTAAATATTAGCCCGTTCGTGCTGAGCCTGTCGAAGCATGAACGTTCCGCCAAACCCAAAACCGTCGGGGGTAGCCCGACAGCTAGTCACTTTCTTTTGCTTCGCCAAAAAGAAAGTAACCAAAGAAAAGGCGACCCCGGTGCGCCGCTGCTTCGCAGTTCCCTGCGTTGCTCGACTGGTCAGGCCTCCTCATAAACTCGCACGACCGCTACGCGACCACGTGCTCAAACATATTCGTCGGACTACCCCTGACCAGCCTGCGCTACTCGGCAGCGCACAGGGGAAGGAAAAGCGAAGATCAAAACCATATGGTGGGCAACAAGTTGCCCACCATAGTCAAAGTAATTTGACTCCGGTAAATTTTTGCCTTGGAATTGGGATAATGCACATTAGGAGAGTCACATGAAGTACTTCTTCGTGGATACAAATTTGTTTCTTCAATGTCGAGACGTCAGCGACCTTCCTTGGGGTGATATTTCTGATGCACAGCAAGTGCGGCTAATTATTCCGCGGGCGGTTCAGACCGAAATTGACAAGTTAAAAGCAGACGGAAATAGTCGCCGAGCAAAACGAGCTCGCAACACTAATTCATATTTTCGGAAGGTCATCTTGAGTGAAGGCGAGCTATTCCAGGTAAGTAGTAATTCACAGATAAAAGTAACGTTAACTTTTTCATCGCATGCTCCAGCTTCACCTTCGGATGTTGCAGAAGTGGCATTGGATAATTCCAGACCTGATGACTCTATTTTGCTTGAGGTGATTTCATATCGTGCGATTCACCCAGAGCATGATGTTGCACTACTGACGCATGATACAAACCCTATGTTGACAGCAAAAAGGTTAAAGATTCCGTATCAGGCCATTCCAGATGGATGGTTGCTAACACCAGAACCAGATGAACGAGAAAAAGAAATACGAAACCTAAAGGCTCGCATAAACGAGATTGAAAATACTCAGCCAAGAATTGAATTTACATTTGGCGGGGTAAGAGCGTCTGATTCAGACAAAATTAATGCGGAGATTGTTATCTATCCGCATTTGTCGCATAGCGAAATTAGTATTCTGATTGATGAAATCAAAGCTGTATATCCGATGGAACAGAGCTTCGATGAGGAGGGAAAGAACAAGCTCCGTTCGAACGGCCAATTTGCACCATCGGCCATCACGTTAACTGCTTTGCAGTTTGGGAAAGCAAGGCATAAACCACCAACGGCAGAAGAAATTGATAAATACAAAAACGAGGATTATCCGGACTGGCTGAAGAAAGTTGAAGAAAAGCTAACTGAGTTGCCGGCTTTTCTTTCAAAGCAAAATAATAAAATCGGAGTATTGCTAGCGGTGGCTAATGTTGGCAATTCTCCTGCAGAACACGCAATTCTCAGGCTTGAGACGTCGAGTGGAATACTTATTGCCCCTACAATTGATGAAGGTGACGAAAACGCATCCGAAAATTGGAAATTTTTATCCCCACCATCTCCACCGCGTGGAAGATATATGGGTATGGATCCAATATTTGGATTCGCGGGGTTTAATACTAACTCGGTTGTTCGTGATTGGGAGCCTCTCATGAGTCCGCTGGTGCATCATAGAGGTAGGGATAGGAATAAATTCTATTGGAAGCCAAGAAGACCTAGTTTGCCTCAAGCGCAATGGGAATTTGAGTGCGAGGAGTTCATTCACAAGGATGATCCGGAGGAGTTTCGCCTCAATTTGTTAACGAACCTTGAGGAGTTGCCTGACAGTGGAGCAGTCACACTTACGGTAATGGCTAAAAATCTACCGCACCCGGCTTGTATAAAAGTACCTCTGAAAATTTCTTATTCTGAGGGGTGCTCAATGGATGAGGCGCGCAGACGGTGTGGATTGCCGTTTATTGATTAGATGTGTAGCTAAGTTGAGTGGGCACGAAGTGCCCACGCGTTGGTTTTGGGTTTTCGTTTTTTCCATCCCCTGAGCGCCGCCTCGACATTTCGCCAACAAGCGGAGGTTTAGGCGAGCACTGTTTGAGCTCCGCGGCAGGGCACGTTTTGTGTGCCCTGCTAGGGCGAGTTGCGCAGCCCCGCTTGTTGGCGAAATGTCGAGGGAACCCGAAGGGCGGCAAACCGGGGTCGCCTTTTCTTTGGTTACTTTCTTTTTGGCGAAGCAAAAGAAAGTAACTAGCTGTCGGGCTACCCCCGACAGTGTTGGTTTTGTTTCAACCAATCTTAAATGTAAAGCTGTATGAAAAAATCAAAATCAGGATTAGAGATGTCGTCATTCTGCCAATGGGATGGCGACACCCTTGTGCTGAACATCCTCGGCCGCCCCCGCGCCAAGAAGACCAAGATCGGCAAAGTCATCGGTAAACAGCTGGAAGTGCATGTCGCCGAGAACCCGGTGCGCGGAAAAGCGACGGCGCATCTGGTGACATTCTTAGCCGAGGAGTTTCAAGTGGCGGAGAGCGCGATCACGGTAGTGTTCGGGGTGTACAACGTCAACAAGCAGTTGCGTATCACTGCGCCGAAGCGTTTGCCGGCAGTGATCGCGAAGCAGCAGGACGCCGCTTCGCACGAGGCGGGTTAGCCGAAGAACTTCTTCAATGCACTGCCCAGCCAGCCGCCGGTCTTGTCCGCAGTGCCTTCTACGCCAAGCATCTTCTTGACGCTTTCCGCATAGTCCGCGTCATCGCCCTTGATGTGGTTGATCAGCCAGATCTTCAGCATGGAGAGCAGTTCCGGTGCGACGTTCTCCCCCGCGGCAGAGCGCGTCTGGAATTCGGCCACGCGTTTGGTGAAGATCTCGTGCACACGTTTGTGCGCTTTGATAAAGGGATAGCCCGCTCTTTCCTGCAGTTCTTCTTCGAAAGCAAAATGGGTCAGCGTGTAATCGACGAGTTGGTTGAGAACGTAATTCACCGTCTCCTGGTTGCCGCCCTCGTTGGCGCTGTCGAGTTCGTTCAGGTAATCGACGATACGTTGGTGCTGTTTGTCGATGACCTCGATTCCGGTGTTCAGGTCACTGGACCAGTGCAGGTATGCCATAATTCCTCCTCGTGAAGCCTATTTTATATGGGTCTAATTTTCGAAGCGGTGGGCATTGTTTCTTACCCATAACCCTGAGTCAACCACAATAAGTTTGAGTGATTCCCTCGGAATCCAAGCATGAATACTTCATCACTCGCCAAGCCGCGCAGTTTGTTACGCCGTTACCTGGTGGCGGGTTATGCCGTGTTCATCATCTACGCCAGTCTGTCGCCGTTCTTCGGCTGGCAGGAGCAGGGCTTGGCGTTCTGGGAAGTGCTCACTGCGCCTTTGGGATTGACCTACACCGCCTTCGACGCGTTGAGCAATCTGCTGGCCTATCTGCCTTTCGGCCTGCTGTTGGCGCTTACTTTCCGTATCCACTTCGGCAACGGCCGCAGCGTGTTGCTGGCCACGCTCGTCGCGACGTCACTTTCCGTCACAATGGAATACCTGCAGCTGTATCTGCCCTCGCGCACCAGTTCCAATGCCGATATCCTGACCAACAGCATCGGCGCATTGGGTGGCGCCGTGCTGGCGGTATCCATCATGCAGCGCGCGTGGTTCATCCGTGTGACGGAATGGCGCATCGGATTGTTCCGGCGCGGGGCGGGGGTGGATTACGGCCTGGCGCTGGTGATGCTGTGGATGTTCGCGCAGATCAATCCCTCGTTGCCGATGTTGGGCAATGTGTTCATCACCGAAGTGGCGCCGCGTTTCTTCTCGGCGCTGTCTCCACCGCAGTTCGATATATGGGAGAGCATGGCAGTCGCCTTGAACCTGCTGATGGTCGGTGCTTTGCTGTTGACGCTGTTGCGCGTGCGGCGGCACGTGGTGGTCGGCTTGGCGCTCCTCCTGAGCGTGGTGGCTTTGGCGAAATTCTTTGCGGCGGCGTTGTTGCTCAAATCCTGGGCGCTAATGTTGTGGCTGAACAGCGAAGCGATGCTGGGTATCGTTGTTGGATCATTGCTGATCGCCGCCATCGCATGGCTGCCGCCAAGATTCCTGATCTGGGCTGCCGCGCTGGGGGCGCTGAGTTACGTGGTGCTGGCCAATTGGGTGCTGGACAGCGGCACGCCGTCCGCAGCGATGCGCCTGTATCAATGGCGTTACGGACATCTGCTCAACTACAACGGATTGTCGCAAACCGTGTCGTTGGTCTTCCCGCTGCTGTTGGGCGGCTATCTGTGGTGGGCGCGAGTTTCATACAAACACAAGGATGAGAAATGAGTCATATCGATAAACACGTATTCTTTTGCGTGAACCAGCGTGCGGCGGGCGAGGATTGCTGCAACAATTTTCAGGCGCAGGCCGCGCGCGACTACGTCAAGGACAAGGTCAAGCTGCTGGGCATCTCCACCGAGAAGAACACCATCCGCATCAACTCGGCAGGCTGTCTCGGGCGCTGCGAGCTGGGGCCGGTGCTGGTGGTCTATCCCGAAGCGGTCTGGTACACCTACGTCGACCAGAGCGATCTCGACGAGATCATCGAAGAACATCTCACGCACGGTCGCGTGGTCGAGCGCTTGAAGATCTGATGGCGATCGCACTGCAAAGATTCACACTCGTTGGAACAGCGGGGCATCTTGAAGGTGTCGCGCATGTGCCTGCTGAGGCGCCGCGTGCCATCGCGGTCGTGGCGCACCCGCTGCCGACCATGGGCGGCACCATGGAGAACAAGGTGGCGGTGACGCTGGCCAAGACTTTCGCCGAGCTGGGTTGCGTCGCACTGCGTTTCAATTTTCGCGGCGTGGGCGCGAGCGAGGGCGAGTTCACCGGCGGCGATGGCGAAGAGCAGGATGTCATCGCGGTCGCGCATTATGCGCGAGAGCAGTTTGGCGAAGACTTGCCTTTGTTGCTATCCGGTTTCTCTTTCGGCGGTTATGTCGCTGCACGTGCCGCGCAACATCTGCAACCGCAGCATCTGGTGCTGGCGGCACCCGCGGTGGGACGCTTTGCCATGCCGCAGGTGGCGCCAAATACACTGGTGCTCCACGGCGAGCATGACGACGTGGTGGCACTGGCCGACACGCTGGAATGGGCGCGTCCGCAACATCTGCCCATCGTGGTGCTGCCGCAAGCGGAACATTATTTCCACGGACGTCTCACGCAATTGCGCGATATCGTGAAACGGCATTTCACTGGAGTCGAGTTATGAACGCAGTCATCCGCGCTAAAGGTTTGCAGAAGTCCTACGCCGGACACCGCGTGGTGGACGGTCTCGACCTGTCCATCCGCAAAGGCGAATGCTTTGGCCTGCTCGGCCCCAACGGCGCGGGTAAGACCACCACGCTGCGCATATTGTTGGGGCTGATCGCGCCGGATGCGGGCACTGCCACCTTGCTCGATCTACCCGTGCCGCAAGCCGCACGCGAGGCGCGCATCCGCGTCGGCGTGGTGCCGCAGATGGATAACCTCGATCCCGATTTCACCGTGGCGGAGAACCTGCTGGTGTACGGGCGTTATTTCGGTTTGCAGGACAGCGAGATCGAGGCGCGCATTCCTTCTTTGCTGGAATTCGCCAGCCTCACCAGCAAGCGCGATGCGAAAGTGCCGACGCTGTCCGGCGGCATGAAGCGCCGCCTGACTTTGGCACGCGCGCTGGTAAACGACCCCGATGTGATCTTCCTCGACGAGCCGACCACCGGCCTCGACCCGCAGGCGCGTCATCTCATCTGGCAACGCCTGCGCGAACTGACTTCGCAAGGCAAGACGCTGCTGCTCACCACGCACTTCATGGACGAAGCCGAGCGCCTGTGCCACCGCCTCGCGGTGATGGACAACGGCAAGCTCATCAGCCAAGGCTCGCCGCGCGAATTGATCGAGGGCAACATCGAGCCGCAAGTGGTGGAGGTGTTCGGCGAGACATCCGGGCAATGGGCGGGCGCGCACGCTGCAAAATATTCGCAGCGCTTCGAAGTGAGCGGCGAGTCGGTGTTCTGTTACGTGCAGGATGCGCAGCCGCTGGTCGCCCATCTGCAGGCGCAAAGCGAGTTGCGCTACCTGCACCGCCCGGCGAACCTGGAAGACGTGTTCCTCAAGCTTACCGGCCGGGAGATGCGCGAATGAATCTAATCTTTCGCATGCTCTACGTGCTCATCCGCTCGCTGTTCTGCGAGCGGATGGAGGACGGGCATTTCACGAGCGAATTCAGTTTGCGCGTGTTGCCCAACGACATCGATATCAACCTGCACATGAACAACGGCCGCTACCTGACCATCTGCGACCTCAACCGCGTGGATATCTTTGCGCGCAGCGGCTTGCTGAAAACCATGTTCAAGCGCGGCTGGATCCCGGTCATCGCCGAGCACACCATGACCTACAAGAGACCTCTGGACATCTTCGCGAAGTACACCGTGAGGACGGAAGTGACGTACTGGGATGAAAAGTATTTTTATATGAGACACACTTTCAACATGAAAGAGCGCGTCATGGCGGAAGGGACGTCGAAGGGCTGCATCTATGCACGCGGCGTCGGCGTGGTCAAACCGATCGACGCGTTCGCCGCAGTGGAAATGGATAGAGCGAAATGAGTAAGCAATATTTTGCATTGCCGCGGTTGAGTCTGCGCTTCTTCCCCATCTGGCGCCGGCACTGGCTGGTGTGGCGCAAGGTGGCGGCGCCCTCCATCCTCGGACATCTGGCCGACCCCGTGATCTACATGCTGGGCTTGGGCTACGGCCTGGGCAGCCTGCTGCCGGAGATGGGCGGCATGTCGTACATGGCGTTCCTCGCCGCGGGCACGGTGTGCTACAGCACCATGAACAGCGCGAGCTTCGAGGCGCTGTATTCCGGCTTCGCGCGCATGCACGAGCAGCGCACCTGGGAGGCCATCCTCAACACACCCGTGTCGCTGGATGACGTGGTGCTGTCCGAGATATTGTGGGCCGCCACCAAGAGCCTGATGTCGGGCGTGGCGGTGCTGGTCGTGATCTGGGTGCTGGGGCTGTCGCATTCCCCGATGTCGCTGTGGATGATCCCCCTGGCACTGCTGATCGGACTGACCTTCGCGGCTATCGGCCTGATCATGACCGCGCTGGCGCCGGCTTATGACTTTTTCATGTACTACTTCACGCTGGTCATCACCCCGATGATGCTACTATGCGGCGTCTTTTTTCCGGTAACCCAATTGCCGGAAAGCATGCAGATGGTCGCCAGCGCATTGCCGCTGACGCATGCAGTCGATCTGGCGCGGCCGCTGATGAGCGGCAATGTGCCGCCGCAAGCGACTTTGCATATCGCAGTGCTGCTGGCTTACACGCTGGCAGGTTTCTATGTATCGCTGGTATTGTTCCGGCGCAGATTGTCGAGGTAATCGTCATGTTGTGGCTCAAGGCTTTTCACATCTTCTTCGTGGTCAGTTGGTTCGCGGGCTTGTTCTATCTGCCGCGCATCTTCGTCAATCACGCGATGGCGCAGGAACAGGTCGTGCGTGAACGTCTCAAGCTGATGGAGCGCAAACTGTATAAATTCGTCACGCCCATCGGTTTGCTGGCCGTCATCACCGGCCTGTGGCTGTGGTTCGGCTTCGGTTTCAGCGGCGGCTGGCTGCACGCCAAAACCACCTTGGTGGCCGGACTCGTCGCCTATCATCTCTACTGCGGCCATCTGGTCAAAGAGTTCGCCGCAGACCGCAACACCCGCAGTCACGTCTGGTTCCGCGTCTTCAATGAAGTGCCGGTACTGGTTCTCCTTGCAGTAGTCATTCTCGTCGTCGTGAAGCCGTTCTGATATGCCTGATTTCTTCGCCACCTGTCCGCGCGGACTGGAAAAACTCCTTGCCGACGAGCTGATTTCGTTCGGCGCCACCGACGTGCGCATCAGTGCCGGCGGTATCGCCTTTGCGGGCGACTGGCCGACCTGCTACCGCATCAATCTGCAAAGCCGCCTTGCCTCGCGCATCCTGTGGCGCATAAAAGACGCCACGCGGTTCCGCGACGAACAGGATGTGTACAAGGCCGTGTACGATCTGCCGTGGACGCGCTGGTTCGATGTGAACAACACCATTCTGGTAAAGGTCACCGCGATCAAGTGCCCGCTCAAGAGTCTCGAATTCATCACGCTCAAGATCAAGGATGCGGTGTGCGACAAGTTCCGCGCCGAGAAGAATGCGCGCCCCAGCGTGGCCAAGCTCGATCCGGACATGCGCATCCACGCCTTCTTCGAGGGCGAAGAGTTCACTCTGTATCTCGATACCTCCGGCGATGCGCTATACAAGCGCGGCGTGCGCATCCACACCAACATCGCCCCGCTGCGCGAGAACCTCGCCGCCGGCATATTGAAGATGACCGGCTGGAAGCCCGGCATCCCGCTGTTCGACCCGATGTGCGGCAGCGGCACCTTCCTCATCGAAGCGGCGCAGATCTCGCTCAATATCCAGCCCGGCATCGCGCGCAACTTCGCGTTCGAGAAACTGAAGAACTTCGACGCAAAGACATGGAACGCGATGCGCGTGGCCGCCATCGAGGCGCAACTGCCCGCGAGCGAACTGCCCATCTACGGCAGCGACCTCTACGGCGATGCACTCAAAGCGGCGCACCAGAATCTGGAAGAAGCAGGCATACGCGAGACCGTGGACCTGAAGCAATGCAACGCACTGGAAGCATCGCCGCCTGAAGCGGAAGGCGTCCTGGTGGCGAACTTGCCCTACGGTGAACGCATGGGTGATGAAGACGAACTGGCCGAGCTGTATCCGCAACTGGGCAATGTGTTGAAACAGAGATTCGGCGGTTGGAACGCCTATCTGTTCACCGCCGACCTGCGCATCGCCAAACTGATGCGCCTGTCGCCCTCCAAGCGCACGCCGCTCTACAACGGCGCGATCGAGTGCCGCTTGTTCGAATACAAGATCGTGTCCGGCAGCAATCGGCCGAAGTGAGAAGCGGGCCATCGATCACAGTTGCAGCGATACCGAGCTAACCGCCCGTTGTAGTGAGCGCGCTACCTTTATTCTTTGGGTAGATGTTTTTCGTAGAGCAGCTTCAGATGCAATATTTCCTGCCAGGCTCTATCTGGAAAGCCGTCGCGATCCCATCTGCCGCCGCCACGTCCATCGGGCTGCAGCAAGTCGTTGAAATAGGCTTCTGCGTCAGGCGAGTCCCAGAGGCTGATGATCTTTTCCAGGATATGCGGGAATTTTTCATCAAGCATCAGCGGGTACTGGGCGGGGTTGCAATTCGTCGTTTGCAGGACGCTCTCTCTATTGATCATGGGTATTCCCCTCTCATCAGTTTGCTCTTGGGCAGAGCCGGAATTGCGCGAGCCACCATCCTGTGCGAAGCGTAGGACGGAGCGGCAAAGGCGTCAATCCCTGCCTGATTCGCCCCGCATGACCGAGGCGGCTTGTGTGCAATAATGGATCGCGAGAAGTTGGCTAAGCGCGATAGTGGAATCCCGCTGTTCGACCCCCATCATTACAGAGGCTGCCAAAATGATCGAAGTCTTGCTGGAACTCAAACTGGACGCATTCCTGGTTAACAGCATGGGGAAATCTGACGATCCGTCGAGTCAGATGTCTGCCAGGGCGCTAAGACTTTCGTGTGAAGAAATCGTTTCGGCGCGACAACTCACCGATAACAAGCCGAGTGCCGATTTTGAATTTCTGGGTTCTGCGAACAAGCGTGATACGCAGGCCGACTCCGACAAGAGTTTTGACGACAAGATCCTCGATTACCTGACGAGGCACACGACAGTCGATACTTCAAGGGTCAATATCGCGTCTGGCGCGGCAGGCCATATCACAGCGCCAAAAGGCATCAGCAGCGGAGAGATCGGCCGCATGTATATCAGCGAGATGCCAAATCAAAGCAGGCTGGATCTTGAATTGGTTTTTAAACAGGATGAGTTTGATGCAGCCTGGGAGTTGATGACGCGACAAAAGGTCCGCAAGGTGATCGCCACGCTTGTCTGCTTTCAATTGATGCCGGGCTCACTGGTCGGGCACAGCGAGGCGCTGTTTGTCGCGGGTGTTCTGTCCTGCTCGCTGCAGCTCGTTCCCAACGACTAGCGCAAAGCAAAGAGAGCGGCGTCGAGCAGTGGTCGGTGCACGCACTTACCTTCTTGGCTTGGGACGCGGCTTGTCGTAAAGCTGCTTCAGCAGAAAAATCTCCTGCCAGGCTTTCTCCGGAAAACCGTCCCGGTCAAACCGACCACCGCCACGGCCGTTGGGCTGCAGCAAGTCGGCTAGATAGTGTTCCCCTTCATGCGAGTTCCAGAGCTGGACGATCTTTTCCAGCACATGCGGAAATCTCTCTTCGAGCAATTGCGGGTATTGGGTCGGGCTACATTGCAGCGTTTGCAGGACGGCTTCCCTACTGATCATCGCTATTCTCCCCTTTCATCAGATTTCTCCATGGCAGAGCCAGAATTGCGCGAACCGCCATCCCGGACGAAGCGTAAAACGGAGCAAGTGAGGGCGTCAATCCCCCTATTTACGGATGGGTGAAAGAGATCGGCCATAAAAAGGCGATGCTCAACATGGGGAATACATTTTACAAAAGTAAAACCTGACAGAAATATTCAGGTAACACAGCATCACTATGATGCGCTCATCAATTTACCGAAGGAACGAACATGAACCAGCAAACCTTGATGGCCGCACTCAGTGCTTACCCGAGCCCGAAGGCATCCGATGAATTGTTATGGCAGATGCTCAATCAGGCATGGCGCAATGAAGCGCCTGTGTGCCATCGAAATGCTCGGGAAGGATCTGACGATGACCTATCGTGCACGCAGTCCTTGATGTCCGGGAAGATAGAGAAGATGTTGTCGGTCACCCGGCATTCCTGGGCGACGTGCTGAAACGGAGATTCAGCGGCCATCCCAGCAACGATCAAGTCCGTGGCCGCAAAGACTGATGGACGATCTTGGCGCGGCGCCTTTTCCTGCAGAATGTGAAATTGGACTTGGACCGCGTCGTCCAGCGTGGAGGTATCGCTCCATTCCTCAGCTTGGCCCCCTAGTCTCCATAGCCAACTTTATCTGGCGTCATCAGGGTTCATGACGGCAAATTCGATTTTTCCGTTCTGTACGTTCGTCAGTACCTCATGCACAGTGCTCGCCCATTTCTTCTCATAGGCATCACGTTGCGCTGGGTCAACCTCGATTGGTTTTGAACTTGCCATCCAATCATCGACCCGCTTATCGTCCGGCTTGGGTATTTCGAGAGAGACATGTGACGTCCACCCCCAGAAACGTGGAGATGCCATTAGAAAGTAGGTTCTGCCCGCTTGGAGATTGGCTTTGACAACGGACCAATTCCTGTCTTGAGCCATAAAAATATGTTCTCCAGGAGTAGCCTTGTATTGAATGTAAAGCTTGTTAGACGGTAGGGCGCCAATCAAACTTTCACGATCCCACAAACTGACCGAATTATTGACGTTCCAATATACCGCCCTGGCTCCATACGATGATGGCCGCAGAAAAATGACCACTGCATAATCGGGACTTGCTTTGATGACTTCTGCGGGCTTCATTATGTAAGGCGCACATCCCGACAGGGTGCTCACGAGCCATAACAAAACCAAGCCCCCTATTACCTGCATGTTGTTCTTCATGTTAACTCCCGAATTGGAAAGTCGCACATCAACGAACTACACACTCCCGAGTGATTACGCGCGCATCGACGCCATGAACCTGGCACGGTTGCCCACAGCGCTGAGCAGGGAGACCGCGAACTTCGGATTGGCCCTGACCAGATCGAGGAACACATTGCGATTGATCGCCAACAACTCGCAATCGGTCTTCGCAGTGGCGCTGGCCACGCGTTCCGCCTGCGTGATGAGCGCCATTTCGCCGAACACGCCGCCCGGCCCGATCCTTCCCACGACACTGTTATGGATCGCGATCTCCACGCGGCCTTTCAGCACCACGTACATGAAGATGCCGGCTTGACCTTCCTGCATGATGACCTTGTCTGCCGGGTAATGTATGCGTGCGCTGTCGTCGAGCTCATCCACCAGCTGCCCCAGCAATTTCTTGTCGAATAACGCGGAGTCCTTCAATACTTCGTTGCCGTCCCGCTCTCCGCTTGCACCCAGCCTGGCTATCGTATCGCGCAGGCGCGTGATCATGATGCCCATCAGCAGCAGCCCGAATTCGGGTGCCGTGTGCAGAGCTGTCTGGAGTTGGTCCTTGTCCAACGTGATGAGGCGGCAATCCGTTTTCGCCTTGGCTGTCGCCGTTCTGGGCATCCTGGTGATCAACGTCATCTCGCCGAATATCTCACCCTTGCGCACCGCGCCCACACGGGTTTTGTTCACCGACAGATCGACTTCCCCGTCCAGCAGGCAATACATCTTGTCGCGCTGCAGAAAAAGCGGATTGCTCCTTTTGTTCTCGACAAAAATGGTCTTCCCCGCTGCCACATTCTTCGCGGCGCCCGCAGATTCAAAAGATTTCAGCGCGACCTGCGCATCGTAGTTGCGTTTTGACGGGGGTATGGTGAAGTCGAAGTTGCTCATAGTTGATTCCAGTAGCCTTCAGTTGTTTGCAATGATGTTATGGGAACGCAGGTATATCCGCCGGCCTTTTTTGCTGTGTCATGGATGACGCAATCAGGTTCAGCAATTGTTTGCTACTGCTTCCTGCATTCTCTTGGTCTCTGCAGCGCGAGCATCGTCATCCAGATATTCCCGTTCACCTTGGTCATTGGTTGAATACAGTCGCCTTTGTTGCTGCAAGATACCCAATCTTTCTTTGGCGATAGCACAGCGTCTCGCTTTCTCCGCATTCTCTTCTCTTAGTTTGTTCTCGGCCGCCTCCTGCTGTTCGCGTTTCTGCTTGTAGTTTTTGAATTGTTCATTTGCCTGCCAATCCTTCATGGATTGCTGCGGGCTTCTGTCTTCAACTACAGGCGGGGCGGCTTGGGTTTTAAGCTGCTCAGCTTTCTTGTCGGCAGGTGTCGCAGACGAATAGTGCGTGACGCCCTGCTCATCGACCCATTTGTAAATGGACCCGCCCTCGGCGAACGGCGTGAGCAAGAGGAGAAAAAGAGCGAAATATATTTTGATGTTGTTCATATAACTCACCGATTTTGACCGTTCAAAGAAACTCACAGCTTGGCTCGAATTACATTGTATTTTTCATCACTCCTGCCGAATGCCCGCGAACGTTTTGGCACACCCGCTTTCTCGCCAATCGGATGGTATCGCTAAAATCCCGTCAACAGATAATGGACATTCCTTCTTCCTGCTACTTATTGCCAACGTGGATGAACAATTCCGGATCGACCATCACTCCGTTAAGCACCACGCTCCAGTGCAGATGCGGGCCGGAGGCGCGGCCGGTCATTCCGGAAAGCCCGAGCCGCTGGCCTTTGCGAACCACCTCGCCGGGCTTCACATCGATGCGGTCGAGGTGGCAGTACAGGGTGATGAGCCCGTTACCGTGGTCGACAAAGACCGTCTTGCCGTTGAAGAAATAATCTTCCACTGCCAGCACCACGCCCTGTGCGCTCGCCTTGATCGGCGTCCTGCGCTTCACTACCACATCCAGGCCGGAATGCGGCATACGCGGCTCGTCGTTGAAGAAGCGGCGCACGCCGAAGCGCCCACCCAGCTTCCCCTTGGCCGGAAGCATGAGCGCCAGATCGGTATCCGGCGCAGCGCGCCAATGGCGCTTGAGTTCCGTGATGGCCGCGATCTCGCGCTCGGCCCGCGCCAGATCCTCGGGCGATAGCTCCACCTTGCTCTTGTCCTTGAGCGTGATGTGCTGCTCAGGGTAATCCTTCGGATTGACCTTGAATTCCTGCATTCCAGTTTCGTTGCCGATCTGCACACGCAACTCATGCGCCCCCGGCGTCATGTCCAGCGCCAGGCCCACCACCGCAAACCATTCATCGTGGTCGGCAGCGACCAGCACCGGCTGCTCGCCCAACCATGCTTGCGGAGCAGCGGGGCAAACCGAAACGCTGCACATCGGCACGATCGCAACGCCGCCGGGAACATTGGAAGATTGGGGAAGGCTTGCATGGGCAAGCAGAGGCAGAGCGAACAGGCTGAAGCGGAAACAGATGCGAAGGGAGATGGCAGTGAGAGAATGCATGGTTCTTTTTAGCAGAGAAAGCGTCGAGCAGACTAGGTGCGAGCAAGTCTACCGTATTCACGCCGAACAGGCCGCGGTAGTGCAGGGTGGGGTCAGAGGTTCGCGACTTGGTCGAGGCCGAACCACACGACCGCGTAGTAGATGACCGCGAAGACCGCGTTGCTGAACGCAAGCGGCAACCAGATCCGGCGCATGTCGACGCCCAGCCAGCGGAGCGCCACCAGGATCGGCTCCTGTCCGACCGCAGCGCAGCCGATGGTGAGGCCTCCCCAGATACCCCACTTGTTGGCCAACTCGACGCTCCTCGGCGTGCGCCGCCGCGTAAGCCATCGGTCGATGAATCCGATGTGCGTGCTCTGGCCGGCGAGCCAGGCGACGACGAGTCCTTCGAGATAGCCCGCCGCCGCAACCACCGGCAGAAGGACCCACGGGTCGAAGTGTGCCGCGATGCCCACGCCGACCGCCACCGATGGCCCCAGTATCAGGTTGGGGGTCATCGACAGCCCGATGATGGAAAGCCATGTCCAGAAGCTCGTCATAAGAATAGGAAATTAAAACGTATGAGCTAAGTATCCGTGACCGCAGCACACCGGTCAACGCTGATTGTTCGTTGAACTCCCACAGTAAATCCGATTTACCTGTGGCGGAAAACGTGGTTCGTCCCCGACTGTTCATTGTGCCAAAAGGAACTGGGAATCGGCGCGTTAAAGGTCTATATTATTCACGAAGCGGTTGCGACATAGTTCCACCAGCGTTGTTGCGCAAACAGGATTTTTCCGATGCGATCAATAGTCTGTCTATTTGTCTTTTTGGCAACACTGCAATCAGCCTATGGCGCAAGCCCGGGTGAGCGCGCCTTGGCGTGGTCCGAGTCGCAACGCGACGCTGCCCTGGGTGCAGTGCTTGCCGCGCGCAAACGTGTAGAAGCTGCCGAGAGTGATTTGACGATTTCGCGCAATATCGAACGCGATATCCGTGGTGGCAAGGATACTGCCGCGCTGGCCGTAGTGCATGAGGCAGTCACCGTCAGCGAACAGGGCGTTGTGGAAGCACAAACCTTGTTGAAGCGCGCAATGCAGCATTTGTCCAAACAGGAAAAAACATTAGCTGCTGTTCGCAAATCGGTGGCGGACAACGGTGGCAATCGGGCTCTTGTGATCCCGATGAATGGAGAAGTGCGGCGTAACATGCGGGGTGTCTATACCGACGCCGACCCATCAGCTCCCCTGCGTCCTGGCGAAACAGTCGAGGTCGGGCCCAATGCCAATGCTCGACTCTTCGTCGCAGGCGGAGATGCGGAAGTCGCACTATCGCAAAATAGCAGTTTCACAGTGACCAGAGATGGGGCCGATGGCAGTTTCGAGGCGTTGCTGTCCAATGGAGCTGGGCGGCTGCGTGCAGTAATAAAAAAACACTTCAATAAGTTCGAGGTCAGAACCCCCACGGTTGTGGTGGCGGTTAGAGGTACAGACTTCTCATTACTCGCGTCGCCGACTCTGACCAGAATCGAAGTGTTTAAGGGCGTTGTTCAGGTGCGCGCGATTGAAGGCACACAAACAGTGGAAGTTCATGCAGGAGAAGGTTGCGAAGTCTTGAAAGACCGTGGCATTCAGCCGGTTCATCCGCTGGACGACCAGCCCCGCGATCTATGGAGTACAGATGTCTCGACAAACTAAATGGCGTAGCCTTATTTTCCTGTTGGTGTTCTGGAATCCTCCGGCGCACGCGGAATACTGTGTGAACTGGTCGACCTTCGTTCAGCGTGGGACAGGCAATTCAGGCCATTGCTGGGCCTCCGAATCAGAGTGTAAATCGTATGTGATAAGCCGGCCCATGGGTGATTTTTCCGGTGGATGTTATTACCGGCCCGGACTATATCCGCCCACCGGAAGCCAGAAAGGTGGCAACAAATCATCAGCATCAAAAGATGCAGCGAACAAGGCGGCCGCGGCACAGAAAAGCAAACAGGATGCAGCGAAGCAAGCAGAGCAACGGGCATTTGATCAGGACCGGCAACAGTTGCTTGGTGCCATCAAAGGCCCCCCATCTTCCTCAGAACCCGAAAACAATATTTCACTGAAGCCGCTTCCGCCGCCCGGAGGTTTGGCCAGGTCGCAGCTGGATTGTGCCGCTCGCAATCCGGCGGCAAGAAGTTGGGAAAAGCAAGCGATAGACTGCACACCTGTTACACCGAACGTTCCAGAACCGCCAAGTCCAACACGGGTCGATGTACCAACCGAACCGGCTTTGCTGTCAAAGTTTCTGGCGACACTCGGCCAACGCATATCAGCATCGCGCGAATCGCTTGCCAAACAGGATCAAGAGATCGCCGCCCGAGAGCGTACGATCGCGCAAGAAGAACTGAAGATTGCCGATCCAAACAAGCCAAAAGGAGAAAGCGATGCCTTGCGGCGTGCGCGAGAAGCATTGGCAAAGGCAAAGGCAGACCGCGCACGCACGGCGACAGAACTGGCTCGACTCGAACAGCAAGAACAGGATGCGCGGAAAAAGGTTGCACCAGAGGCGCAGTGATACATCACATCAAGGAGCAAACCATGAGAACGAAGATCCGGTATTTATTGTTATTGCTGCCGTTGCTGGCAACACTGCCAGCCCTGGCAGAAGAAGGTGTGGCCGACGCCCGGCGGCATATGGTCAGGGGCATTGCCGCCATCGAAATGGCCAAGAGCGCAGCGGACCTTGCGCCAGCCGCTAATGAATTTCGTCGCGCCACGGAGCTGGATCCAACCCTTTCGGCTGCCTGGTACAACCTCGGTTCGGTGCAGGTGAAGCTGGGGCAGTTCGATGAGGCCATCCAGAGTTATAAGCGATATCTGTCCCTGTCACCCCAGGCAGAGGATGCCCAGAAAGTACAAGACGAAATCATCAAGCTGGAGTACAGGCAGGAGAAGATCAATAGAGTGGCGGATTTCAACGGCAACTGGGCCTTCGGAGCAAATACTACCTATGTGATTTCGGTAAACAAGCAAGAGTTCAACCTCAAATACACAGAGCAGATGGATTCGTCGGCACGTGGAATAACAGTGATCAGTGATGGTGGTGCTCTGGTCGGAAAATCGAACAGGACGCCCAAAGGCGTTGCCGAGGTGACATTCAAAGGACGAGTCGAGGGATCATCCATCAAAGGAACGCGCACTCGCGGCGCATTTACCGAGGGAGTCTCGTCTTGCGCGGTACCGGTCGATCAGAGTGAGTTTACGGGCACCGTAAGTGATGATGGCAAGCAGCTCACACTCAACTTTCAAATAGGCCAATATCAGGCAGACCGGGATGCCGGGCTTTTCTTCGGCTTGGATTCCTGCACCGGGGTAATGAAGACGGGAGAGCAGCCCGCGACGTTAGTATTCAAAAAATCCGAGCCACAAGGAAATGCCGGCGCTGACAACCAACCCCCAAAAGGCGTCGGGCTTGTCGGTATGCAACTCACAGAAACAGACCCGCAACTCATTACTAGCGTTGTACCCAACATGCCGGCGGCCGACGCTGGAATCAAGGCGGGTGACCGCATCCAGAGGGTAGACGGGAAAGAAGTGAAGGGTTTGAACATGCCGCAATTGCTGGAACTGATTCGTGGACCAGCAGGCGCCAAGGTGACCATCGAGGTAGAACGTCAGGGGGAAGCAAACCTGTTGAGCTTCACCTTGGTCAGAAAGGCGCAGTGAGACATTTGGTTGAGTATTTGGTCTTGCGGATTTCAGGGGGTTAGCTCAGACCACGTTTGTTGAGGATGTAGAATATGTGTCCCCTATTTACGCGAGATACTTGAACCTAAGTAAGTGCTGATTAGGCCGTTCGCCCTGAGCCTGTCGAAGAGTCACCACGAACGTTGGACTTAATCAGCATTTCCACAATCGTTCAAGAAGGAAAGTAACAGCAACCATGCCAAAACAAGAAACAATCGAAATTGAAGTAACACTCGCGCTCTCCGAAAAAGAGATGGACGAGCTCGACAGCTTCCTGATGTCAGACGCCACGACAAATGAAGTCATGATGCTGGATTGCCTGGATGGATTCCTGACCGCCATCGCTTCCGGCCCGGCCATGCCCAAGCCAAGCGAATGGATACCGCGCGTGTGGGGCCCGACTGCAGAAGATGCGCCGACTTTCGAATCCGATGCCCAGGCAGAACGAATCACTGACTTGATGACGCGCCACATGAATGCGATCGTCTGGAGCCTGCAACAGGACGCGGAACATTTCGAGCCAGTCTTTGATCTGCAAGTCTTTGAAGGCGACGAGCGTGAATACATGGACGGTGAAATGTGGGCGCACGGCTACATGACCGGCATCGATATGCAGAGAGACAGCTGGCAGGCTTTGTTCGAATCCAAACACGGCCCCGTGGCATTGCGGCCGATCTACCTGCTCGGTGCGCCGGAAATCACCGAGGCAGAAGAAGAACTGGTTAAAACACCGGCCCAGCGCGAAGAACTTTCAAAACAGATCCCGGCCAGCATTGGCTGGATATACAAATTCTGGGCGCCGCAACGTCGTGCAGCAGACAGCGCCAGTGGAAAAATATCGGAAAAAGAAATGCCAAAAATAAGTCGCAATGCACCTTGCAGTTGCGGCAGTGGAAGAAAGTACAAGAAGTGCTGCGGAGCATCTCAGGCTGAAGATTGAGAAGGGTTTGACGGAGCTTGCTCGGATGCCGTGACTCAACGCGGATCAATCATGCTGAACGAAAAGTAGTCAGCCACGCTAGCATCCTGTTTTGACAGGCGTTGATCGAGTTACCCACAGCTCGCCCACAGAGGCATCCACGGCAATTGTGGGTAAGCGTAGGGTTGGCCAAATCGTCCGGTCGTTAAGCAAATTCGAGCCTGGCCCCATGCTTTCAAATCAGGGGCGGCATTTGTAAAAACTGAAAGTTCGCTTGCCAAATTCAGGCGATTCACCCTTCACAACCGTATCTGCACCTGCATCCACAGCACTATTGCGCGCCATCTGATACATATTTGCTTCCACGTCTTTTTCAATACGACCTTTGGCAAAGACGCTATTCGTGATACTCCCCTTGGGCTGACAGCTAGCAACCTGGTCAGCTTCCGCCAAAGACACGCGATCCGCTCCTTCGCGAACCCCGATGAAAATGTTGTATGCACATCCGCTCACAGCAATGAGTGGCAGTATGGCAACAATAGTTAATATTCTTTTTGAAAATTGCATGGAAAACTCCTTATAGAAACTCTTGTACTGAAAATAACCTCAGTAAGAATTCGAACCTGACCTTCTTAATCCCTCGAAAAAGTAATGCGATGCTGACCCCTTTAGCTTTGGGAAACCGTGGTCTGTCCCCTATTATTTTTTGGCTTAGTGTGTTGAGCTATGAAATAGTCCAACCTAGCGTTAAGCTGTTAAGTTGATCTTGAGATCCTGCATGAGCTCGTCGATCGACTGCCTTTAGAGCTGAGCGTAGCTTATCCCGGACTGTCTTTGGGTCAACCACTTGAGGGAATAATTTTGAATGTGTTGATGGCTGCTCAATGTGCAAAACGCAGCGTACCTTAGGTTTAAGTAAGGCACCTGATGCAACAATCTGAGAGCGGGTGCCGGGCGCTGCATTGCTTCGAGCAGCAACCAGGCAGGCCATGGTGGCAAGCATCTTTGATGCTATTGCATCGAATAATTCAGCAGCCTTTATTTGGGATCCAGCTCTGTAATCTTTTTGTTCAATGAGCCAGAGTTCATTGCCTCCGCCAAAAGCCAATACGTCTACTGCTTTTTGGCCTCCTGCAAATGACTGGAAGTGAACCCTATAGTAAGAGTCCATATCGTATTTTTCTGCTGACCACGTAGCAGGAAAATCATAGGTGAAAAGCCCCTCAGGAATACTTGGCATGGCTTATCTCAAATATTAGCTTAAAGCCAAATATCTATCAGACTGTCTTAAATCCTCGTCAAGTAAAAGCAGAGGTTCAATATCCTCAACTGACTCGGCTTGTTGAAGCTCAACCCCACCTTCTTGGTCACGCTTAAGCCCTATGAAATTCGCTTTCGATTCGGTAAGAGCCAACTGAATAGAAAGTTCTCGTAATAAAAATAGGCTGTGTGTGGCTAATACCACTTGATATCCCTGCTGAGCCAAAGCGACCAAAGCCTTCGCTACTTGAACCATTAGCTTAGGATTCAGATTGGTTTCCGGTTCGTCCCAGAATAAGGTGCCCCGATTTCTAAGGGCACCATTGATAAGGAGGTATGCGAGCATTGCTAGTTTTCGCATTCCCTCAGCGACTAAATGAATTTCAATCTTTCCCTGCCCTGCTTTATTAGGATGCAAGTAAAAGTGACCGGCTTCTAGTCGAATGTGCCCGTCAAGCAAATCTTCAAACTCATCAATCAAAATTTGAACATCATCATCATGCCTTCTTCTTGCCGCAGCATTGAGAGATTTGGCAATGTCGTAATACGTTTCTTCAAACTCTAAGTGACGTTCTTCATAGGCCGAAGTGAAGCCCGGGAAAATAGAAAGCATTTCGCGTGTTGGGATATATACCGGCCCCGCGTCAATATAGTTGGTGGGAGTGCGCTCCATTTTCACCTCGCTACGACTATTTGTAGCAAACGAAAACTTCATGCCAGAATTTGGAGGAGAGACAAAGCGTACGGAAACATCGCAACGATTACGTCCACGTTTCCTAGACACCAATCGCCCTAAATACTCTGGACGACAGGTCGCGACTAACTTGTCGGCTATTTTTTTCTGCAACTCATCTTTAGTTTGACGCTGTGAACGAGACTGAGTGTGGCTAACCCATGCTAGGGAATATGCCAATTTCATTAATTGGCTTTTCCCCGTTCCGTTTTCTCCAACAATCACATTCAGACCGGGAGCCCAGTCAATTGAGGCTTCATCAAAAACGCTGTAGTTTTTGACTTTGAGTGTTTTTAGCATGCTATTTCTACGCCCTATTTTGTCTCAACAGAACAAGCACAAGATACATTCGCAGACTTACAAACCGAAATGTACCGGAGTCGAATTACTTTGCCTACTCAAACCTCAACCCCTTCAACTTAGTCTCAACCACCTTCCCAGCCCTAGCCCTCGCCCCAAAGTACGTCTGCAACTCTTTCCCGCCAATCTGTAACTGCTGCACCTTGCTGCCCGCCGTGCCGCTCAAGGTGACCTCGGGTTGATTGACGACAGTGCAAGCCGTCAACTCGTCGCCTTCCTTCAGGTCGATCAGCATCATGCCTTTGCCGCCGCCTTGCAGCAGCTTCAGTTCGGAGAGCATGAACACCAGCATCCTTGCCTGCTTGGTCACCACGGCGACCAGTGAATTCTGCGTCGGTGTCACGATGACCGGCGGCAGGATGGTGTCTTCCTTCACGCTGATGAACTGTTTGCCTGCCTTGGTGCGGCCGACCATGTCGCCGATGAAGCAGGGGAAGCCGTAACCCGCGCTGGTGGAGAGCAGCACGGGCGTCTCGGCCTTGCCGCAGAAGGCATGCGCGATCTTCGCACCGGGCGCGATCTCGATGAAGGTGGCGAGCGGTGCGCCGTCGCCGCGGCCGGAGGGCAGGGACGAAACGGGGACGCTGCACACGCGGCCGTTGCTGCAGATGACGATGACGTTGTCGGTGGTGCGCACCTCGTAGGTGGCGGCGATGCTGTCGCCGTCCTTGAAGGCGATGCTGGTCGCGTCGATGCCGTGGCCCAGTCTTGTGCGCACCCAGAAGCGTTGCGAGATGAACACCGTCACCGGTTCGTCGCTCACCTGCGCGGTCACCTTGGTGATCTGCGCTTCTTCGATCAGCGTGCGGCGCTCGTCGCCGTATTGCTTGGCATCGGCCTCGATCTCGCTGACGACCAGTTCGCGCAACGCATCCTCGCTATCGAGCACGCGCTTCAGTTCCTTGGCCTCGGCTTTCAGTTCCTTGATCTCTCTCTCGATCTTGATGCCTTCCAGACGCGCCAACTGGCGCAGACGGATTTCCAGAATGTCTTCGGCCTGACGTTCCGACAGGTCGAACTTCTTCATCAGGTCTTCTTTCGGGTTGTCCGAATTGCGGATGACTTTGATGACTTCGTCGATGTTCAGGTAAACGATCATGCGTCCGGCGAGGATGTGCAGGCGGTCGTTGACCTGGCCGAGGCGGAAATCGCAACGGCGCGTGACGGTGCTGAGGCGGAACGCGACCCACTCGCGCAGCACCTGCGCCAGCGACTTCTGTTGCGGGCGTCCGTCGAGGCCGATCATGGTGAGGTTGACTGACACCGAGTTCTGCAAGCTGGTGTGGGTGAGCAGCACGGCCATCAGGTCGTCCGGGCTTTGCTTGGACGACTTGGGCTGGAACACCAGACGAATCTTTTGCGACTTATCCGATTCGTCGGCCACCGTATCCAGCACCGAGAGGATGAGCTGCTTGTTCTGTGTCTGTTCCGGTGTGAGCGATTTCTTGTTGGCCTTGACCTTGGGGTTGGTCAGTTCGTCGATCTCTTCCAGCACCTTCTGCGCCGAGACGCCGTGCGGGAATTCGCTCACCACCACCTGCCACTGGCCGCGCGCCAGTTGTTCCACGGTCCAGCGTGCGCGCATCTTCAGCGAGCCGCGTCCCGTGGTGTAGGCATCGCGAATATCGGCCTCGGAAGAGATGATCTGTCCGCCGCCGGGGAAATCCGGCCCGCTGATGTAGGACAGCAGCTTGTCGTCCTTGAGGTTGGGGTTCTTCGCCAGCATCACTGCGGCCTTGGCGACTTCTTTCAAATTGTGCGAAGGAATCTCGGTCGCCATGCCCACCGCAATGCCGGATGCGCCGTTGAGCAACACCATCGGCAGGCGCGCGGGCAGCATCGCAGGTTCCTGGAATGCGCCGTCGTAGTTGGGGATGAAGTCCACCGTGCCCATGTCCAGCTCGGACAGCAGCAGATCGGCGATGGGCGTGAGCCGCGCTTCGGTGTAGCGCATCGCCGCCGCGTTGTCGCCGTCGCGCGAACCGAAGTTGCCCTGGCCATCCACCAGCGGATAACGCATCGCAAAATCCTGCGCCAAGCGCACCATCGCCTCGTAAGCGGAAGAGTCGCCGTGCGGGTGGTATTTACCCAGCACATCGCCGACCACGCGCGCCGACTTCACATGCTTGTTGCCGTGGGTGAGGCCCATCTGCCGCATGGCGTAGAGGATGCGGCGCTGCACCGGCTTCTGACCGTCGCACACTTCCGGCAGCGCGCGGCCTTTGACCACGGAGACGGCGTATTCGAGATAGGCGCGTTCGGCGTAGTCGGCGATGAGGACTTCGTCGCTGTCGGGCAACTTGGCGAGCGGGGCGAATTGCGGCTTGCCGCCGGATGTTGCAGCCGCTGGCGCTTCGGGTTGTTGATCGTCTTGTGGGTCGATTTCGTTCGTTGTCATTCTTTAGTTCTTGCCGTAATGATCAGTTATTCAAACATCCGTTCGCCCTGAGCCGTTTAATCCCGTTCGTCCTGAGCTTGTCGAAGGATTGAACGGCGCGCCGGACAGATGTGTTGTCTTGATTTATGCCATTCATGCTTCGACAGGCTCAGCACGAACGGCATAAATCAGTGCATCTCTCTATATATCCGCCTCAACCTCATTCCCGTGATACTCCAGCCACGCCCTGCGGGTCGATGCTTCCTGCTTGCCCATCAGCATGTTGAATATCCCCATCGTCTCCTTGAACGAAGCCATGTCCGCCTTCACGCACAGCGCACGTCTTGTATCCGGATTCAGCGTGGTATCCCACAGTTGTTCCGGACTCATCTCGCCCAGACCTTTGAAGCGCGAGATGGACCAGCTACCTTCGCGCACTTTTTCCTTGCGCAGCCGGTCTAGGATGCCCGTCATCTCGCCTTCGTTGAGTGCGTAGATCTTGCTCGCCTGTTTCTTGCCATGCGCAGGCACGTCGATGCGGAACAGCGGCGGCTGGGCGATGTAAATTTTTCCGGCTTCCACCACGCGGTAGAAGTGGCGGTAGAACAGCGTGAGCAGCAGCGTGGAGATGTGCGAACCGTCCACGTCGGCATCGGCCATGATCAGGATGGCGTTGTAGCGCAGGCCGGAGAGATCGACGCTGTCGGTCGGCGCATGCGGATCGACGCCAATCGCAACGGCGATGTCGTGGATCTCGTTGTTGGCGAACAGGCGGTCTTTCTCCACCTCGAACGTGTTCAGCACTTTGCCGCGCAGGGGCAGCACGGCCTGGAATTCCTTGTCGCGTCCCTGCTTGGCGGAACCGCCGGCGGAGTCGCCCTCGACCAGGAACAGTTCGGTGCGGCTGGCATCGCTGGAGCTGCAATCGGTGAGCTTGCCGGGCAGCACCGCGACGCTGGAGCCTTTTTTCTTTTCCACTTTTTGCGCCGAGCGCAAACGTGCCTGTGCCTGCTGGATGGCGAGTTCGACGATCTTCTTCGCGGGTTCCAGATGTTCGTTCAGCCACAGGTCGAGCGGGTCCTTGAGCATGGAGGAGACCAGCTTCAGCGCATCGCGCGACACCAGCTTCTCCTTGGTCTGCCCCTGGAACTGCGGGTCGAGCACTTTTGCTGAGAGCACGAAGCTGGCGCGCGAGAACACATCTTCCGCCACCAGCTTCACGCCCTTGGGCAACAGGCCGTGCAGCTCGGCAAACGACTTCACCGAATTGAAGATGCCGTCGCGCAGTCCGGCTTCATGCGTGCCGCCGGAGGGGGTGGGGATGAGGTTGACGTAAGACTCGCGCACCACGTTGCCTTCGGCGCTCCAGGTGAGCGCCCAGGATGCGCCTTCGCCTTCGGCAAAGCCGCTAGCATCGCCTTTGCGCGTGAACTTCTCCTGCAACAGGATGGGTGTGGCCAATTCAAATTCGCTCAGCGCCTCGGCGAGATAGCCGCGCAAACCGTCGGGGTAGTTCCACGATTTGGTCTCGCCGGACTTTTCGAAATTCAGCGTGATGGTGACACCGGGCAGCAGCACGGCCTTGGAGCGCAACGAGAATTCGAGCTGGGCGAGATTGACGCTGGGGCTGTCGAAATATTTGGAATTGGGCCAGGCGCGCACCTGGGTACCGGTCTGGTTCTTGGGGCAAGTGCCGACTTTCGCCAGCGGCTTCTCCGCCACGCCGTCGATGAAACGCAATTCGTGTTGGCCGCCTTCGCGGTACACCGTGACCTCGACCTTCTTCGATAGCGCATTGGTCACTGCCACGCCCACGCCGTGCAGGCCGCCCGCGAACTTGTAGGCACCGTCGCCTTCCTTGTCGAACTTGCCGCCCGAGTGCAGCACGGTGAAGGCGACCTCGACCACCGAGCGGCCTTCTTCCTTGTGGATGCCGACCGGGATGCCGCGGCCATCGTCCAGCACGGAGATGGAGCCATCGCTGTGCGCCGTGACGAAGATGTTTTTTGCAAAACCGGCGAGCGCCTCGTCGCAGGCGTTGTCCACGACTTCCGCGATGATGTGATTGGGCGATTCCAGGTTGGTGTACATGCCGGGGCGCTGCCGCACCGGGTCGAGACCGCGTAATACTTTGAAGCTGGATTCGTTATAAGTAGCCATTATTCAATTAGTTGGTTATTTATAGTGGTGATGATGAGTGGCTGTTTGACGATTTATTCTACCGGACTGTACCGCAGGGAGACTAACCCTGTCTTCCATTGCTGAAATTTTGAGCAGGCGAATCGGTTACGTGAAGAATGGCGCGGACTACAAGAGTGCTCTTGGCAAAGGGCACAAAACGGGGATGCGAATCAGGGGAAGGTACTGTGAATTTCGGGGCTGGCTCGAATTGTTTGCATGACACAACGCAGACTTATGCACATTCGAGCCAAGCCCTTTGATTGGAAACGCTGCTACTTTTTTTCTCCGCCTTTGCTGGTATCGATGCCCAACATCCAGTTGATCGGGCAGAAGCGTACGAATGCCGTTATGAACGCGATGGCCGCAACGACCAGCGCGACGATTTGCCAAACCGTGCTGATCGGGGCGGTCAGCCCTGCGACCAGCAACACTATGCCAAGCACGATACGAACAGTGCGATCGATTCCGCCGACATTGCATTTCATGATGGCCTCCTGTTGTTAACGTTAAGAAAAAATTGTGGAACTACACCCGCCTGACTATTTTGCTTTGGCCTTTTCCAGAAAAGGCGTGACCAGATCCATCGGCAAGGGGAATACGATGGTCGTATTCTTGTCCGCGCCGATCACCGTCAAGGTTTCCAGATAGCGCAGCTGGATCGCCTGCGGTTCCTGGGCCAGTATCTTGGCGGCCTGATACAACTTCTCCGAAGCCTGCAACTCTCCCTCGGCATGGATCACTTTCGCGCGCCGCTCGCGTTCCGCCTCCGCTTGCCGGGCGATGGCCCGTATCATGGATTCCGTGAGGTCGACCTGCTTGATCTCGACGTTGGCGACTTTGATCCCCCATGAGTCGGTCTGCGCATCCAGCGCTTCCTGTATATCCCGGTTCAGTTTCTCGCGCTCCGCCAGCATGTCGTCCAGCTGATGCTTGCCCAGCACCGAGCGCAACATGGTCTGCGCCAATTGGCTGGTGGCGTTGAGGTAGTTCTGCACCTGGATGATCGCCTTTTCGGGATCGATGACGCGCAGATACACCACGGCGCTGACTTTCACCGAAACGTTGTCGCGCGAGATCACATCCTGGGTCGGCACCTCCAGCACCACCGTGCGCAGGTCGACACGCACCACCTGCTGGATGCCGGGGAGGATGACGATCAGGCCCGGTCCCTTGACCTTCCAGAAGCGGCCCAGGGTGAAGACGACGCCGCGTTCGTACTCCGGAATATCTTCAAGCTTGAAAACAGCAGCGAGACGAACAGTATCAAAACAATACCGAAGCTTAGATCCCAGTCCATGTCAGTCTCCTTGTAACGCTATGCAACGAATAAAATTATTCATTCATGGGGGCTGCTTCCGGTTCCACGTGCAGGATCAGCCCTTCCATGCGAACGACTCTGATTCTTTGTCCCCGGCTCAGCGGCAGCTTGCTCCTGATGCGCCAGGTCTCGCCGTGTACCCGCGCCCAACCCTCCTTGCCGTCGAAGTCATCCAGCACTTCGCCGATGTCTCCGATCAATTTCTCTTGCCCGCTTACCACCGGGCGGCGCCGTGCCTTCAGCGCCATGCCGACCACGAAGAAAATGAACAGTGCGCTGGCGATTGCCACCGGCAAGATGACCGACCAGGAAATCCCGAATCCCGGGATGTCGGTATCGATGAGCATGACGGAGCCGAACACGAAAGCGACGATGCCGCCGATGCCGAGCACGCCGAAGCTGGGTATGAACGCCTCGGCGGTCATAAAGGCGATGCCGAGCAGGATGAGCAGCAGGCCGGCATAGTTGATGGGCAATGCCTGGAATGCGAACAGCGCGAGCAGCAGCGAGATGGCGCCGGCGACTCCCGGCAACACGAAACCCGGGTTGGAGAATTCGAAGAAGATGCCGAAGATGCCGGCGAGCATCAGCAGGTACGCGATGCTCGGGTCGGCGATGGCCGACAGCACCCGGCTGCGCCAATCGGGTTCCAGAGTGACGATGTGCGCTCCCGCGATGTTCAGCGTGCGCTGCACGCCCAGCACATTCACCTTGCGTCCATCCAGTTTGTGCAGCAGGTCAGGCACGTCTGCGGCGACCACATCGATGACCTTCAGCTTCAAGGCTTCGGCTGCGGTCAGGCTCACCGCCTGGCGCACTGCCTGCTCTGCCCATTCGACATTGCGGCCGCGCATCTGCGCCAGGCTGCGGATATACGCGGAGGCATCATTGACCTGTTTGTGCTCCATCGCGCTGAGCGGTGCGGCCGCTTCAGCGGTCGCCGGTTTCTCGCTGCTGTTTTTTTCGCGACCGCTATCCTTCTGCGGTTGCTCGCCCGGCCCCGGCAGGCCGCCGATGCCGATCATGACGGGTGTGGCTGCACCCAGATTGGTGGCCGGCGCCATGGCGGCGATGTGGCTGGCGTAGAGGATATAGGTTCCCGCGCTTGCGGCCCGCGCACCGTCGGGTGCGACGAAAGCGGCAACCGGAACCGGCGAGGCGATGATCTGCTTGATGATCTGGCGCATGGACGTGTCCAATCCGCCCGGCGTGTCCATCTTCAGCACGACCAGGTCGGCCGGTTCCTCGGCCGCCGATTTCAAACCGCGCACGACATAGTCAGCCGTGCCCGGGCTGATCGCTCCGTCGACATTGAGCACGAACACCACATGCGTGGCCGCCGCAGCACGACACGTCCACGCCAGCAGCAACAGGCAGAACAATAGAACATGCATGGTGGAATGACGAGCCATAGTCCTCCTCTGCCGCGACGGGGCGAATCACATCGGCGGCTTCATGCCGTTCTCCCCGACGCTGATGTATTGCGCCGTCAGGCTGCCGTCGGCGGCTTGCTGCGTGATGCAGAAGATCTGCGCACCTGTCTTGAGCAGCGATTTGTCGGCGGGCTTGAAGGAGACGATGGGCACGCCTTGCCGCACGATGATCTTCTGGCTGCCGCCCTTGTAGCTGAGCGTCAGCTCCTTGCCATTGTTGGTGTCTACGATGGCGTCCACGTTGGCGTTGGTCATGCTGGAGCCGGGTTCAAGGTCCCAGTCGTAATGGCCTTCGCCCGTGCCGCGCTAGCATCGGAGCGAACACGTGCACTTCGCGCGCCTGCAGAGGCGTTCCCGGGCCATGCTGGATCGCGGTCACGCCGACGAAGCTGCCCTGTTTGATGTCGCTGATATCGAGTGCGGAGAGAATGCTGATTCTGGTGTCGTCGGTTGATGGTGACCTTCAAGTCCTTGCCTTCACGCGTCTTTACCTGCAGCTCGTGGCCGTCGAAGCCGGTGATGGCGCCGCGCACCCGCATGCCTGCGGGCTGCGCCAGTGCATTTCCCAGACCGAACAAAATCATGCCTACAAGCAGCAGTGCTTTAATCATGTTCATGATCAACTCTCCCTGCATCAGTTGATGAAAGCGAAGCTTGCGGCGTACTCGCGCTCTTTTCAATACAGGATTCCACGTATTGTTCCGCTACATTCCCCAAGCGGAAAATGGCGATGAGGTTATGGATGCTGTCGGTGCTCTGCAGTCTGGTAGCATGGCCAAAGGATGCAGCTTCACAATGTTGCTTATCGGAGGAACAGAATGGGCGTTCAAGCGTTTCCCGCCAGGAGAACACAACACCTCGTGATCCGCGGCCGCGTGCAAGGCGTGTTCTTCCGCAACTCGATGCAGCGCGAAGCGCAACATCTGGGGGTGTCGGGCTGGGTGCGCAACCGCGGCGATGGCGCAGTGGAAGCCATGGTGCAGGGAGAACCCGATGCCGTGGAAGCCATCGTGCGCTGGGCGCAGCGTGGTCCCGAGTTGGCGCAGGTGGAGCGCGTCGAAACCGGGCCGGGCAGCGGCGACTATTCTAACTTCGAGGTCATCGATTGATCATGAAGACGATACTCATCACGGGTGCGACCGACGGTATCGGGCTGGCGACTGCAAAGGAATTGGCCAGGCAAGGACATGAGCTGGTGCTGCACGGGCGCAATGAAGAGAAGGTGCTGCGTGCGTGCAGTGCGATACGCGCCGTTGTACCCGATGCCGCATTGCAGACTGCCCATGCCGACCTGAGCGACCTGGCAGCCGTGGCTCGGATGGCGCATGAGCTCTCCGCGCGTCTGCCGCGTTTGGATGTGCTGATCAATAACGCCGGTGTTTACATGACTGAGCGCACGACCTCGCTCGATGGTTTCGAGATGACGCTGGCGGTGAACCATCTCTCACACTTCCTGCTTACCAATTTGCTGTTGCCGTTGCTGAAAAAATCAGAAGCGCCGCGCGTGGTCACTGTCAGCTCGATGGTGCATGCGAGCGGTCGCATCGTATTCGACGACATGAATTGCGAACTGGGTTTCAACGGCTATCACGCCTATGCCAATTCCAAACTGGCCAACGCCTTGTTTGCGAACGAGCTGGCACGGCGCGAACCCTGGCTCACTTCGAACAGCCTGCATCCGGGGGTGATCGGCACCAAGCTGCTGCATGCGGGATTCAGCATGCCGGGCGATACGGTGGAGGAGGGCGCACGCACTTCGGTGTATCTCGCCACATCGCCCGAAGTGGCCGGCGTGACAGGAAAATATTTCGACAACCGCATCGCTGTCGCGCCGGCAGCGCTGGCGCTGGACCGAGAACTGGCCCAACGTTTGTGGGCGTGGTCGGAAAAGGCGGTGCGAGATTTTCCGGGAGCGAAGCAGCCTCAAGGATAGTAGACCGGCATTCTGATTCGTCACTCATTTCACAGGAGGTCGACATCATGCAACGCAGACAATTCCTATCGCTGTTATCCGGGATCGGCCTGGCATATACGACGCGCTCTTTTGCGGGGACGGCATTTGCCGGTGACAAGGTGACGGTCATGCAGTTCTCCGATGAGGGTAAGCCGCTGGGGCGTATCACTTTGCCCAAAGTGAACAAGGATGCCGAATGGAGGAAGCGCCTGTCGCCTCTGGCTTATGAAGTGACGCGACAGGGAGGCACGGAGCGGGCGTACTCCCAGCCCGGTTACGACAGGCATGACCCCGGCTTGTACCGTTGCGTGTGCTGCGACAATCCACTGTTCGATTCCGCCACCAAATACGAATCCGGCACGGGCTGGCCCAGCTTCTGGCAACCCATCGCACCGGAAAATGTATACAACGTGGAGGATCATCTGTTCGGCATGAAGCGCATCGAAGTGCGCTGTACCTTGTGCGATGCGCATCTCGGCCACGTGTTCGACGACGGCCCGAAGCCGACCGGCTTGCGCTATTGCATGAACACAGTGGCGCTGAGTTTCGTGCCCCGCCCCAAATAACCAGGAATGAATGAGATGCTGATCTTCCTGCTGGCCTATCTCGGCGGTGTGCTCACCATCTTCAGCCCGTGCGTGCTGCCGGTGTTGCCGTTCGTCTTCGCGCGCTCGGAGCAGTCGTTCCGCCGCTCGGGGCTGCCGATCCTGTTCGGCATGGCCGCGACGTTCACCGTGCTGGCCAGCCTGGCTGCAGTGGGTGGCGCATGGCTGGTCGAGGTGAACCAATACGGGCGCTATGCGGCGATGCTGGTGTTGTTGCTCCTAGGTTTCGCACTGATCTTTCCGTCCTGGTCGGACAGCCTGATGCGGCCTTTTGTTGCGTTGGGCGGACGCTTGCAGCAACGCGCTGATCAGGAAGGCAACCTTAAAGGCTCGTTGTTGTTGGGTGTCGCGGTCGGCTTCCTGTGGGCGCCCTGCGCCGGGCCGATCCTGGGACTGGTGCTGGCAGGTGCCGCGCTAAACGGGGCGAACCTGCACAGCGCATTGCTGCTGTTGGTCTTCGCTGCCGGTGCGGCTTCTTCGCTGGCCGTGGCGTTGCTGGCCAGCGGCCGGGTGATCGCCTGGATGAAACGCAGCTTCGGCGTGGAAGAGTGGGTGCGGCGCGTGCTGGGTGTCGCCGTGGTGGCCGGTGTCGTCGTCATCGCGCTGGGTTGGGATACGCGCTTCCTGGCACAACTCACGGCCGCGAACACCACGGCCGCCGAGCAACGCTTGATCGAGCGTTTGGCACAGCGGTCCGATACGGCGGAGATTCGAATCGCTCCGCCCATGATGGGCGCAACGCACTGGCTCAATTCTCCGCCGCTGAACGATGCGATGTTGCGCGGCAAAGTGGTGCTGGTGGATTTCTGGACCTACTCCTGCATCAACTGTTTGCGCACCTTGCCGTACCTGAAGGCATGGGACGAAAAATACCGCGCGCAAGGTCTGGTCATCATCGGCGTGCATGCGCCGGAGTTCGTGTTTGAGAAAGATCTGCACAACGTCGAGCAGGCCGTGCGCGAATTGGGAGTGGCTTATCCCGTGGCGCTGGATAACGAGTACGCGATCTGGAATGCCTATCAGAACCAGTATTGGCCCGCGCATTATCTGATCGATGCGCAAGGACGCATACGTGATCAACATTTCGGCGAAGGCGCGTATGCGGAGACGGAGCAGATGATCCAGACTCTGCTCAAGGAGGCGCACCGGGATATAGCGCTGAGCAGCGAACTCGTGCAGGTGCAAGGTTCGGGGGTGACAGCGGCAGCAGCTGACACCGCACGCTCCCCGGAAACTTATCTGGGCTATGCGCGGCAGGAGAATTTCGCATCGCGCGAAACGACTCAGAATGACACTGCAGCGCGTTACTCCGTACCGCGTGTGCTTGAGCCGGACCAATGGGCGTTGAGCGGCGTGTGGAAAGTCGGCAGGGAATCCGCCGTTCTGCAAACGTCCGGCGGCGCGATCAGTTACCGCTTTCAAGGTCGCGATCTGCACCTGGTGCTGGGTGCCAGCAACGGAAAGCCGCTGCGTTTCAAGGTCACACTGGATGGCGCGGCGCCCGGCAAGGATCACGGCACTGACATCGATGCGGCAGGCAACGGCGTGATCCGCGAACAGCGGCTATATCAACTGATCCGGCAGCGCGGAGAGATCAGGAACAGGACCTTCCGCATCGAGTTTATGGACGGCGGGGCAGAGGCGTTTGCCTTTACCTTCGGCTAATGAACAGGAGAAACATCATGTTAATCATCAAGCTGATTCGCAGTTATTTGCTCGGTAGCCTGTGCCTCATATTCAGCATGGGCGCGTTATCGAATGCCAACGCGGCGCCGCCCGAACAAACGGCAGTATTCGCAGGCGGTTGTTTCTGGGGCGTGGATGCGGTGTTCAAGCATGTCAAAGGCGTGTCGGATGTCGTGTCGGGTTATGCGGGAGGCAAGGCGGCCACCGCACATTACGAGATGGTGAGCCGGGGTGATACCGGGCATGCCGAATCGGTGCGCGTTCGCTTCGATCCGGCGCGAGTGTCGTATCAACAGCTGCTGCAGGTGTTTTTCAGTGTGGTACACGATCCAACCCAGTTCAACCGCCAAGGGCCGGACGAGGGCAGCCAGTACCGTTCGGTGATCTTTTACGCCAATGCCGAGCAGCAAAAGGTCGCGCTAAGCTACATGCAAAAGCTCGTTGCTGCGCATACCTATTCGGCACCCATCGTCACGCAGGTCGTGCCGCTGCAAGAGTTCTATCCGGCCGAGGACTATCACCAGAACTATCTGGCGCTGCATCCTTACCAGCCCTATATCCTGTTCAATGACATGCCCAAGCTGGAACAATTGCGCAAACAATTTCCGGCGCTGTATCAATGAATCTTGGGGGTGGGAGGGGTGTTAAAACTGCGCTGAACTTTCGGCTGCGGTGAATTAGATACTTCTCTCTTGCAGGTCGTCTGTCGCCAGCATCGGCAGGCCGTGTACCCAGACCAGGGTGTCTATCAGCGGTGCGCATTCGCTCTTGGCGCGTATCTCGCTAAGGCAGCCGCAACATGAGCCGCGCAGCCAGAGTTTGACGAGGTGATTGTGGTCGCTTGCTTGCATCTCGATCGGTTTTGCCAGCAGCAGAGGGGCAAAGCTTCCCTTGTTTTCCAGGATGTAACGGCGCAGGCGCAGCTTGGCCTGATCGAGCGCTTCGTTCAACATGAGTTCTTCGTCGAACTTTACGCGGCTCTCGGGGAAGGTCTTATGGTCGAGTTTGTTGCGTTGTGCGAAGAGCATCCCTTTGCCCTCTGGCACGACCAGAAACCATTCTGCTTTCGGATAGCCGGCCGCATTGGTATACACAGTGGTGATGACAAAGGGTGTATCGACCATGCCGAGCGGATCGGCGAGGTGGATGCGAAAGGTCGGCTGGAAATTCATCGTTGACCGATCAGGTCATCTTCAGGTTTTCCAAGCCGCTCATCACGTCCCTATCCTTGGTGGCTTGGCCTTCCAGCTTGATCTTCAGGCGCAGGTCGTTGACCGAGTCGGCATTCTTGAGAGCCTCCTCGTAGCTGATGGCGCCTGTTTCGTGCAGGTCGAACAGCGCCTGGTCGAAGGTCTGCATGCCGAGCTCGCGCGATTTGGCCATGACTTCCTTGATCTCATGCACGTTGCCTTTGAAGATGAGGTCGGCGATCAGCGGCGAATTGAGCAGGATCTCGAAGGCCGCTGCGCGGCCCTTGCCGTCGCGTTTCGGAATCAAACGTTGCGAGATGAGCGCCTTGATGTTGAGCGACAGGTCCATCAGCAGTTGTTCACGGCGTTCTTCGGGGAAGAAGTTGATGATGCGGTCGAGCGCCTGGTTGGCGCTGTTGGCGTGCAGGGTGGCCATACACAAGTGGCCGGTCTCGGCGAAGGCCACCGCGTATTCCATGGTCTCGCGGTCGCGGATCTCACCGATCAGGATCACATCCGGCGCCTGGCGCAAGGTGTTCTTCAGTGCGGCGTGCCAGTTGTCGGTATCCACGCCGACTTCGCGGTGGGTGACGATGCACTTGTCGTGATCGTGCACATACTCCACCGGGTCCTCGATGGTGATGATGTGGCCATAGCTGTTGTGGTTGCGGTGTCCCAGCATCGCGGCCAGCGAGGTGGATTTGCCGGAGCCGGTGCCGCCGACCAGAATGACCAGGCCGCGCTTGGTCATCACCACATCCTTCAATATGGGCGGCAAGCCCATCTCTTCGAAAGTGGGGATCTTGGTGGTGATGGTACGCAGCACCATGCCGACGCGCTGCTGTTGCATGAACACGTTGACGCGGAAACGGCCGATGCCGGGCGGGCTGATGGCGAAGTTGCACTCGTGCGTGGATTCGAATTCGGCGGCCTGGCGGTCGTTCATGATGCTGCGCGCCAGTTCCTGTGTGTGCTGCGGTGTCAGCGCCTGGCTCGAAACCGGCGTCATCTTGCCGTCGATCTTGAAAGCGGGCGGGAAGTTGGCGGTGACGAACAGGTCGGATGCCTTCTGCGAGACCATCCCGCGCAACAGATTGTGGACTAGCTCGGTGGCCTGGTCGCGTTCCATAGTGGACTCCTAAGTGGTGGGGCGTGTTTGGCGATCAGCCTGGAAACAGGTCTTTATTCGCCGCCTTGCTGCGCGCCTCGGCCGAAGACACGACGTTGCGTTTTACCAAGTCCTGCAGGCACTGATCCAGCGTCTGCATGCCGATGTTGCCGCCGGTCTGGATGGCGGAATACATCTGCGGCACTTTCGCTTCGCGGATCAGGTTGCGGATGGCCGGGGTGCAGAGCATGATCTCGTGCGCCGCGGCGCGGCCGGTGCCGTCCTTGGTCTTGAGCAGGGTCTGCGAGATCACCGCACGCAGCGATTCGGACAACATCGCGCGTACCATTTCCTTTTCGTCGGCAGGGAACACATCGATGATACGGTCGATGGTCTTGGCTGCCGAACTGGTGTGCAGGGTGCCGAACACCAGGTGGCCGGTTTCTGCCGCCGTCATTGCCAGGCGGATGGTTTCCAGGTCGCGCATTTCGCCGACCAGGATCACGTCAGGGTCTTCACGCAATGCGGAGCGCAACGCGTTGTTGAACGACAGGGTGTGTGGGCCGACTTCGCGCTGGTTGACCAAACTCTTTTTCGATTCATGCACGAATTCGATCGGGTCTTCCACGGTCAGGATGTGGCCCATCTCGTTCTCGTTGATGTGGTTCACCATCGCCGCCAGCGTGGTCGATTTACCGGAGCCGGTGGGGCCGGTCACCAACACCATGCCGCGCGGGGTTTCTGAGATGTCTTTGAAGATCGGTGGGCACTTGAGGTCTTCCAGCGTGAGGATCTTGGAAGGAATGGTACGCATGACCGCACCCGCGCCGCGATTCTGGATGAAAGCGTTGACGCGGAAGCGCGCCAGGTTCGGCACCTCGAACGAGAAGTCCACTTCCTTGTTCTCTTCGTAATGCTTGCGCTGTCCGTCGTTCATGATGTCGTACACCATGGCGTGGACTTCCTTGTGGTCCATCGCGGGCAGGTTGATGCGGCGCATGTCGCCGTGGACGCGGATCATCGGTGGCAAGCCGGCGGAAAGGTGCAAGTCGGACGCTTTGTTCTTCACGCCGAAGGCGAGCAGTTCGGTGATATCCATATATAATCCTGACGATTGAAACCTTGTTGAAAAGCGACTGTCCGGCTGATTATGACTGCAATCCTCTCCAACTTGCAAGCGACCCGCGAGGCGATTGCACAGGCCGCGAAAGCGGCGCAGCGGGACGTTGCGGAAGTCCGTCTGCTGGCGGTGAGCAAGACCTTTCCGGCAAGTGCAGTACGCGAGGCATATCGGGCTGGACAAATAGCTTTTGGCGAGAATTATTTGCAGGAAGCGTTGGAAAAGATCGAGGCGCTGCACGAGCTGCCGCTGGAGTGGCACTTCATCGGCCCGATCCAGAGCAACAAGACGCGCCCCGTCGCCGAAAATTTTGCATGGGTGCACAGCGTGGACAGGTTGAAGATCGCCGAGCGGCTTTCCGCGCAACGGCCGCCGCATTTGCCGCCGCTGAACATCTGCCTGCAGGTGAACGTGAGTGGCGAAGAGACCAAGAGCGGCGTCGCGCCGGAAGACCTGGCGCAATTGGCGCAAGAGGTCTTGCATCTGCCGCACCTCAAGTTGCGCGGCTTGATGTCGATACCCTCTCCGGCGACCGACGAAGCGGCGCAGCGCGCACCATTCGCACGGATGCGGGCTTTATTGGTACAGTTGAATTCGCAGGGCATGGCATTGGATACTTTGTCGATGGGCATGTCTTACGATTATCGGGCGGCGATACTGGAGGGGGCGACCATCGTGCGCATCGGCACGGCGGTATTCGGCGCCAGGGATTACGGGGAGAACAAATGAAAATCACATTCATCGGCGGCGGCAACATGGCGAAGGCCCTGATCAGCGGTTTGATCAAACGCGGTTATTCGCCCTCCAAGATGCACGTTGTAGAAATCGACAAAGAACGGTGCGCGGAGCTGCATAACGAATTCGGGGTCAGGGCCAGCACCGACCTGGCTGCTGCGGTCGCGCACGGCGAAGCGGTGATACTTGCGGTCAAGCCGCAACAATTGCGGGAAGTCGCCGCGCAACTGGCGCCGATCGTGGATGGGCAGCTGGTCATTTCCATCGCCGCAGGCATCCGTACGCAGGACATGGCTCGCTGGCTGGGCACACAGAACATCGTGCGCTGCATGCCCAATACTCCCGCGCTCATTCGCTGCGGCGTCACGGCCTTGTATGCCATGCCTGCGGTAAAGCCGGAACACTGCCATCATGCCGAGGCGTTGCTTTCGGCGGTGGGCAGCACCTTGTGGGTCGAAGACGAAGAGATGCTGGATGCGGTGACCGCGATCTCCGGCAGCGGCCCCGCTTATGTGTTCTATTTCATCGAAGCCATGCAGCAAGGCGCTTACGAATTGGGTCTGGACGAAGCGCAGGCACGGCAGTTGGTGCTGGACACGTTTCTCGGCGCCAGCAAGCTGGCCGAGAGCAGTCAGGAAGATGTCGCCGTATTGCGCGAGCGCGTGACTTCCAAGAATGGCACGACCGAGCGCGCACTGAAGAGCATGGATGCGAACCAGGTGAAGATGGATATCGTCGCTGCCATCCGTGCCGCAGCGGCACGTTCCAAAGAGCTGGGCGACGAACTCGGAAAGGATTCGTGATGCTGGGTGAGGCGCTCTCGTTTTTGATCGACGCACTGGTGCAGCCATTTGCGGCGGTTCTGCTGTTCCGCTTCCATGCCGTGTGGCTGCAGGCGCCGATGCGCAACCCCATCGGCGAGTTTCTCATGGCGATCACCGATTTCGTCGTGCTGCGCACGCGCCGTTTCGTTCCGGCAGTCCGGGGTTTGGATAGCGCCACCCTGCTCCTGGCTTTCCTGGCGGAGTTCATCTATCTCCTGGCCTCGTTGTGGACGCAAGGCTACCCGTTTGAAACTTTCCCCTTGCTGGGCTTGCTGGCATGGACGGCGGTCAAGCTACTGAAGATCAGCATCTACCTGCTCGTCGCCACGCTGCTGGCCGAGGCGATCCTGTCCTGGGTCAATCCGCGCACACCGCTGGCGCCGATGCTGGCAGCAGTCAACCGCCCCTTCGTGCAACCCTTGCGCCGTCGCATCCCGCCGGTGGGCAACGTCGATCTTTCCGTGCTGGTGCTGTTCATCATCTGCCAGCTCATCCTCATCGTGCCGGTAGGCGGCCTGGAACAGGCTGCCTTGAGATTGTTGTGAGCGAGTGGTACCGCCGCGCCGGTGACCTGATCACCCTGACCTTGCATGTGCAACCCGGAGCGAAACGCACTGAAGTGTCGGGACTGCACGGCGAAGCTTTGAAGATCCGCCTCGCCGCACCACCCGTCGAAGGTCGTGCCAACGAAGCACTGCTCAAATTCATCGCCGATTTCTTCGGCGTTCCCCTGCGTCAGGTCGAACTCAAACAAGGCGGACAGTCGCGCCACAAGGTCGTGGCGATCACGGGGAGCAAGGTCGAGCCGGAGAGTCTGCTGCGCGCCTGATAAATGACCCGGGCGGCACGCCCGCATAAACGCCGGAAGTCGCTCCGCTGCGTATCCACTATAATGCGGCATCAAACAGCTAGGCGGGCGCGAGCGATGTATACCGTACACAACCAGTCGTTGCTTTTGAAATCCCCGGCTTTAATTCTGCTTATCGTTTCCCTGTCCGTTTTCATCTCGGAAGCAGCCGTGATGCTGCTGCTTTACTCCCTGCCACGACTAACTCTGATGGGCGAGGCGATCATCGATGCCACGCTGCTGATTGCGGTAGTCTCCCCAGTGCTGTATTTTTTCCTGTTTCGACCTCTGGTCATCCATGTCCGTGAGCGCGAGAAGATCGAAGAGGTGCTGCACAAGAACGAGGAAGAGCAATTCAAGGTCATGCTCCGCACCTCGCTGGATGCTTTCCTGATTACCGATCTGCAAGGACGCATCCTGGAAGTGAACGATGCTTATTGCCAGATGATGGGATACAGCCGTGCCGAGTTGAAAAAAATGAGCACGGCAGACATCGAGGTGGAGGGGGCGCCTGATGAGATGCCACGGAATGTCGACAAGCTGCTTGAAACGGGGAGCGACCGCTACGAGGCCCGCAAGCGCCGCAAGGATGGCCGCATCCAGATCGTGGAGGTAAGCTCGAACTACAGCGCTCTCAACGGGGGGCGGATATACAGTTTCATGCGCGACATCACCGAACGCAAACAGGCGGAGGAACAGCGCGACCATTTGCTGCGGGAACTTGAGAGCGCCAACGAAGAGCTCAGGAACTTCGCCTATGTGGTGTCGCACGACCTCAAGGCGCCGCTGCGCGCCATCAGCTCGTTGGCGGATTGGCTGGCCACGGATTACGCCGACAAGTTCGATGACGCGGGCCGTGAGCAGATGCGCCTCTTGATCAACCGGGTGCACCGCATGGATGGCCTGATCGACGGGATACTCCTGTATTCGAGAGTAGGGCGCGTGAAGGAAACGATGGTCGCAGTGGATCTCAACCGCCTGGTAGGGGAGGTGGTCGACCTGCTGGCACCACCGGCAGGCATCGAGGTCAGCATCGAGAATTCCCTGCCGACGGTCATCACCGAGCCGACCCGCATCCAGCAGGTGTTCCAGAATCTGCTCTCCAATGCCATCAAATACATGGATAAGCCCGAGGGCAAGATTCGTGTCGCGTGCAGTGCCGAGGGCGAGCATTGGAAATTCAGCGTCAGCGACAACGGCCCAGGCATCAAACAGCAACATTTCGGCAAGATATTCCAGTTGTTCCAGACCCTCGCCCCGCGCGACCGCGTGGAAAGCTCCGGTGTCGGCTTGGCGCTGGTAAAGAAGATCGTGGAGATGTATGGTGGACGCGTCTGGGTCGAATCCACTGTCGGTGAAGGAAGCACTTTTTTCTTCACCCTGCCGCGCCCGTCTGATGCCAATATTTCAAGCGAAGGAGCCCACGCATGAAGAACGGCGACAAGCCCATCCTGCTGGTGGAAGACGATCAAGTGGACGTCATGACGGTCAAGCGTGCGCTGAAGGAGATCCATGTCACCAACCCGGTGGTGAATCCGGAAAACGGCGAGGAAGCGCTGCACTATCTGCGCGACCCGGCAAGCGCAAGGCCATGCATCATCCTGCTCGACATTAATATGCCGATCATGAACGGCATCGAGTTCCTGCAGGTGGTGAAGCACGATGCAGTGCTCAAGCGCATTCCGGTGGTGGTGCTAACCACGTCCGGGGAGCAGCAGGACATCACCAACAGCTTCGATCTGGGGGTGGCCGGCTATATGGCCAAGCCGGTGGATTACCGGCAATTCGTGGAAGTCATGCGCACCATCAACGCCTACTGGACCATCAGCGAGGTACCGCAATGAGCAAACCGCAGATACATATACTCCTCGTCGAGGACGACCTGGTGGACCGCATGGCCTGCCGCCGCGCACTGGCACAGGATCCTAACTACGAATTCGTGCTGGCGGAAGCTGAAACCGGTCGCGAGGGGCTGCAACTCGCCCATGCGCAAAAGCCGGACTGCGTCCTGCTCGATTATCACTTGCCCGATCTGGATGGGCTGGAGTTTCTGGCCGAGCTGAGAAACGATCTGGGCGAGATTCCGGTGCCGGTCATGATGCTGACCGGCGCCGACAACGCGTCGGTCGCGGTCGAGGCCATGAAGCGCGGTGCGCAGGACTATCTGGTCAAGGATGCGAAACGCCAGTATCTCGAGTTGCTGCCCGCCGTCATCGAGCGCGTGTTGCGCGAACGGCGGACGCTGCTGGAAAAGAAACAAGCGGAAGAGAACCTGGTCCGGGCCGAAGCGAAGTACCGCTTTCTGGTGGAGCAGATTCCCGCCATCACTTACACCACCGCGCTGGATGCTTCCGGCAAGCTGTTATACATCAGCCCGCAGATCAGTCAGCTCGGTTTTTCCCCCGAGGAGTTGCTGGCCGAGCCGGAAGGGTTGCTCAAGCAGGTCTATCCGGATGACCGGACGCTCGTGTATGCGGAGATCGCGCGCGGCTATGAAAGCGGCGAGCCCGTGCGCTGCGAATACCGCCTGCTCACCAGTGACGGCGAAGTGCGCTGGTTTCTGAACGAGGCGAGCCTGGTGCGCCATGAATCCGGTGAGCCATTGTTCCTGCAGGGCATCCTGGTCGATATCACCAAGGACAAGGAGGTCGAAGAGGAACTACATCAGCATCGCCGGCGACTCGAGGAGCTGGTGGCCAATCGCACGATCCAATTCGAGAAACAAACCGCGATACTCGAGTCGGCCAACGCCAATCTCACCAGCAAGCTGGGCGAGTGCACGCAGGCCGGGAGCGCGCTCAAGAAATACGCTGATCAGCTCGCGGACTTTTACCATAACGCTCCCTGCTCCTATCACTCGCTCGATGCGGACGGGGTGTTCACCCACATCAACGATACTGGACTTCAGTGGCTCGGGCTTATCCGTGAAGAGGTCGTGGGCAAGATGAGGTTCACCGATCTGCTGACGCCCGCGAGCAGAAATGCTTTCCAGGAAAGCGAGCAACACTTCAAAGAGAGCGGCTGGCTGCGCAATCTGGAACTCGAGATCCTGCGCAAGGATGGCACCACTCTGCCTGTGTTGCTGAACGCCAATGCGATCAAGGATGCCGATGGCCGCTTTGTGATGAGCCGCTCAGTGCTGGTTGGCATCGCCGCTCGCAAGACCGATTGAGTCTGAATCAATTGAGTCGAATAATTTTTGAGCGTGAAAACCCAAGAGACCAAGCACACATTTTTTTGATGTGAATCACCGCATAGGTGGGGAAAATAAATCTGTCCCCCTTTTTGTGGGCGTACCGATGCAAGGCACAACCGGCATACCCCAGATTAAATTCGATATATGGAAATAGCATCATGACAGAACTCAAAGACATCATCGATCCAGGCATCAGGGCAACATGGACAAAGCGCAAACCGCTGATCAAGTCGCTAAGGAGCTATCCGCCCCGTACCATGCAAAAAGCCATTGACTATATCGCACGTCATGATCAAAAAAATGATGTAAATGTGATTCAAACTCATGGTTTTCTTGGTGTAGGGCGGAATTTGCAGTTCGAAGCAATCGCGCTAGCGCTGGAAGGCAGCCCTTGGCTCCCGACCTTGGCGCATTCCACTGCCTACAATCTTTTTATAGATAAAGTAGATTATTTTTGGCACCACAATTTTGACATTCTTTACCCTAATCATCCCAATGGCGGTTTGAATCTGTTTGGTTTTGATTCTGGCATTCTGCACATGGCCTATGCTTTCTTGCTGGGGTGGGAAGAAGAAGCCATATACCAAGGCTATCTGGTGCACGCTGCCCTGAATCGTAAGTTTTACCTGATCCAGTTCTATGAGGAAGAACACCGTCGCGGCCAAGCCTTTATGTTGCGCCTTTTCTCCGACTGGCGCGGCGACGTATCGCACAACTGGCCGCCGTATGCGTATGACGAACCCATCTACAACGGCCTGCTGGAACGCTGGCGTGATCCTGATCCGCAGGTGTTGGTGCCGTGGCTGGTAGCGGCTTGCAACCGGCACACCCATCAGTCGGGCCGGGAAACATCAAAGACATTTTATGATTTCAGCGATTACACCCTGATACGCACCCCGATTGAAATCCTGATGCTGTACCGGCTACGCCAAATACTGGGCCTGAAAAATCCGGCAATCGATCACCCTTTGCTTGAAGCGCCATTCGACCAGTTGCCGACGTCGCAGCCGAAATTTCAGCCGGATGAGTATATGCAAGGCACGCTGGCGCGTGCGCGTCAGGACTGGCCTGATTTCGATAAGGTGACTTCTTTGGAAGCAATCATGGCGAGCCAGAAATAATCGCGAGCTAGAGGGACAATAGGGGGCAGGTACACAATATCTCCGTGACCCGTCCTAAACTAGGTTGACAGTAAAACGTCGTTTTACATCTCGTTTAGGTAAGTAGTTAAAGACGCCTGGTGCACCGCATCAGGCGTTTTGTATTTTAGCGCCAGATGAGGTCGTTCATGGTTGTAGATATGGATCGATTCTTTAATCATCTTGGCTGCCTCTTCTAAGTTCCTCGGTGTCTGCAGCATGAACTCGTTCTTCAAGATGCCGTTCACCCTTTCAGCCAACGCGTTCTGATAACAGTCATACCCATCCGTCATCGAACACGTGATCTCGTGTTTCTCGTGGATCCGTTGATAGAAGCTGGAACAGTACTGGATTCCCCTGTCAGAGTGATGAATCAGCCGGGCGTGGGTCTTTCTGCCTTTGATTGCCATCTTCAATGCCAGGCTGACCTCTTCTGTTTGCAGGCTGCCATGCACGTGATAGCCCATGATCCGCCTGGAGTAGGCATCCGTGACCAGGCTGAGATAAGCAAACTTCTCTCTGGTCGGAATGTAGGTGATGTCTGCCACCCAGACTTCCTCTGGCCGGGTAGCGACCACCCTTTGGGGGCCATCCTTGAGCAGGTTGGGATGTTTACGGAAGCGGTGATGACTATCCGTCGTCTTGTGATACGCGCGTTTGGTCGGCACAAGCAGGCGCGCCTCCCTCAACAGACCAAACAAACCGTCTCGCCCCAGCTTGATACCTCTCTCCGTGAACGAGCCACGTAAGAGGTAATGCAGTTTACGGGTACCGATCCTGGGCTGTCTCAGGCGCCTCTGTTGAACAAGACCGATGACAACATCGTTCCGTTCGAGCTTGGCCTGAGCACTGCTCAATTGCTTGTAATACGCTTGCCGGCTGATTCCGTAATGGCGGCAGGCCGCCGAGATGCTCAAGCCTTCGACTTGGCCTTGCTCGACGACCTGCCTAAAGGCTTTTTTGGGATCCTGATCCCATACTCGTTCTTGATCACATCGAGCATGGCTTCGAACAAGCGCGCTTTCTCGTTGGCTTCTTTGAGCTGGACTTCTAACTCTTTGATCCGTTGGTCGGGCGTTAGGGGTAACGATTGATCACTCATCTGGGCATCCTTGCGAATGGTTGGCGACAGATTATGCCAATCCAGCCGACCATGCTTGCGCAACCAGATCAAAACCGTTGACCGTCCCTGTATCCCATAGCGATCTTGCGCCTGCTTGTAGCTCATTTCGCCTTTTTCGACCTGGTCTACCACGCTCAATTTAAAAGCCATCGTGTAATCCCGCTGACTCCTTCTTTCCCCTGATTCCATCTGACACTCCTTTCGTTATCGCAAAAAGTGTCAACTTATTTCAGGACGGGTCAAGAAAAATAAAAAGCCGGCTTGCGCCGGCTTTTTTATCACTATGAAGCTTAGTGATGTGCGTGCGCGTGTTCGTTCACAGCAACAGCCACCGGTTTGGCGGAAAGGGCCGCTGCGATCTTGGCTGCATCGGTGTTACCGTTGACGTTGATGATATTGAGCTTGCCGGCTCCCTGCTTCATGTCGTCGGCAAAGTCATACACCGCGCCTACTACCAGCAGTTGGCCTGCCTTCACCTTGTCGGCAAATTCCTTTACCGCTGCGGTGACCTGGTTGTTGACGTTAGCCTTCACGCCGTCGATGCTGGCCACGTCCTTGCCGATGCTGATGGTGTCCAGTTCCTTCTTGATATCAGGTTCAAGCGCGGAATAGTCGCCGCTGGCTGCCTTGATCGCGCCGCAGGAGGAATGGCCGATGATGATCAGCAGGGAAGATGCCAGGTGGTTCACGCCGTATTCGACCGAACCCTTGGAAGTCGCTACCTGGTTGCCGATGTTGCGCACCATGAACAGGTCGCCTTCCGGAGTGCTGTCCAGCATGTTGGTGTGTACTCGCGAGTCGGAGCAGGTCACCACCGTGGCGCGCGGATGTTGGCCCTTGGACAGTTCCTGGAAGAACGCCGCATTGTGGGCGGCGATATAGGCGCTGTCGTTGGACTGGATTTCCTTGATGATGGCTTGTGCCACGGCGGCATCGCCGTGTTCATGCTCGTCGTGGGCAAAAGCGGGTGCGGCGATACAGGCGGCGGCCAGCAGGCCAGCCAAATGTTTTTTCAACATGCTGATTCTCCCTGAGTCTAGATAGTTGGTATGGGTGCATCCAAGTGGCCCTGGATGCCCGTCGGCTGTGCCGACCCGGGAGTAACGCGCGACCCCTACATCAGGATGACATCGTATTGCTCTTGCGAGTAAAGCGTCTCGACCTGCAGGGAGACGGCTTTGCCGATGAAGTCGGAAAGCAAGGCAAGGCTTTGCGATTCCTCGTCCAGGAACAGGTCGATGACCTGTTGCGAGGCGAGGATGCGGTATTCGCGGGCGTTGAACTGGCGGGCTTCGCGCACGATCTCGCGCAGGATCTCGTAGCACACGGTCTGGGCGGTCTTTACCTCGCCGCGCCCTTGGCAGGTGGGGCAGGGCTCGCACAGCACATGGGCCAGACTTTCGCGGGTGCGCTTGCGCGTCATCTCGACCAGGCCCAGTGCGGAAAAACCACTCACGCTGATGCGGGTATGGTCGCGTGCCAGCATCTTTTTGAACTCCTCCAGCACGGCGTCGCGATGCTCGGCGCTATCCATATCGATGAAGTCGCAGATGATGATGCCGCCCAGATTTCGCAATCGCAGTTGGCGGGCGATGACCTGTGCCGCTTCCAGATTGGTCTTGAAGATGGTGTCGTCGAAGGTGCGTCCGCCGACGAAGCCGCCGGTGTTGACGTCGATGGTGGTGAGTGCCTCGGTCTGGTCGATGATGAGGTAACCGCCGGATTTCAGGTCGACGCGGCGCGACAGCGCGCGTTCGATCTCTTCTTCCACGCTGTACAGATCGAACAGCGGGCGTGCGCCGGCATAGCGCTCCAGCTTGGGGAGCGCGGCGGCAATGTAGTCGGTGGCGAAGGCCAGCATGCGTTCGTGCGTCTCGCGCGAATCGACGAAGATGCGCGTGGTCTCTTCGTTCACGAAGTCGCGCAGCACGCGCAGGCTGATGTCCAGTTCCTTGTACAGCAGCGCGGGTGCGCCCAGCCGCTGGGATTGTTGTTGCAGGTTGTTCCACAGCTTGTCTAGGTAAGCGACGTCGGCACGCAACTCGTTGTCGGATGCGGACTCGGCCATGGTGCGGATGATGTAGCCGCCCTTGTGCTCGGCCGGCAGCACCTGCTGCAGCTTGGCACGCAAGGCTTCGCGCTCTTCCTCGTTCTCGATGCGTTGCGACACGCCGATGTGCGACTCCTGCGGCAGATACACCAGCAGGCGTCCGGCGAAACTCAGTTGCGTGGAAAGGCGCGCGCCCTTGGTGCCGATGGGGTCCTTGATGACCTGCACCAGCAGGCTTTGTCCCTCGAACAGCACCTTTTCGATGGGCTTGGCCGCATCGTCGCCGTTGGCTCGGTTCTCCCAGATGTCGGCCACGTGCAGGAAAGCCGAGCGCTCCAGTCCGATGTCGATGAACGCCGACTGCATGCCGGGCAGCACGCGCTTTACCTTGCCGATGTAGACGTTGCTCACTAGGCCGCGCTGGCTGCCGCGCTCGATGTGCAGTTCCTGCACGACACCCTGTTGCATCACCGCGACACGCGTTTCTTGCGGGGTGACGTTGATGAGAATCTCTTCTGTCATGGTGCGGGATATCCGAATAGTTTCAGCAATTCTACCGTCTCGTACAGCGGCAGTCCCATTACCCCGGTGTAGCTGCCGTCGATGTGCCGCACGAACGCGCCGGCATAGCCCTGGATGCCATATGCACCGGCCTTTCCGTGCGCTTCGCGGGTGAGCAGGTAACGGTGGATGCGATCTTCGCTGAGTGTGTCGAAGGTGACGGTGGTGGTCGACAGGCGCATTTCCAGTTGGTCCTCGAAGGCCAGCGCGACGGCGGTGAGCACTTGGTGTTTCTTGCCGGACAGGCGGCGCAATATCTCGGCGGCGTGCGCGTCGTCGTCGGGTTTGCCGATGATGTTGCCGGCTATGGTCACGGTGGTGTCGGCGGCAAGCACCGGCTGTGGCGGCAGCTTGTTCGCCAGCAGCGAGTTCCAGCCCGCCTCGGCCTTGGCGCGGCATACGCGCTGCACATAGGTCACCGGGTCTTCTCTCAGATAAGGCGTCTCGTCCACTTCCACCGACAGCAACTCGTAATGCACGCCGATCTGCTTGAGCAGCTCGCGGCGGCGCGGGCTTTGCGAGGCAAGGTAGAAGCGTTGATGTTTGCTGCCCATGCTCACTCTCGATGGTAAGGATGATTGTGCATCAGACTGTGCGCGCGATACAGCTGCTCTGCCAACAACACGCGCACCATGCCGTGCGGCAGGGTGAGGGCGGACAGCGCCATTAGATGCTGGGCCTGGTGTTTGACGGATTCGTGCAGGCCGTCCGCACCGCCGATGATGAACGCGACATCGCGGCCTTGCTGCATCCAGCCCTGCATCTGCTGGGTGAGTTGTTTGGTGGTGGGGGTGGCGCCGTGCTCATCGAGCGCGATGCACAGCGCGCTGGCCGGCAATGCGGTGCGGATACGCTGCGCCTCCGCTTCCATGATCTGCGCTGCGGTTTTGCCGCTGTTGCGTGCTTCCGGCTTGATCTCGATCAGCGAGATCGTCGCTTCGCGCGGCATGCGCTTGGCGTATTCGTTGAAACCTTCGGTGATCCACGATGGCATCTTGTTGCCCACCGCCAGGATCAGCAGCTTCATTTTCCGGCGTTGGCGCGCTGCTTGGGTTGCACGCCCCAGAGTTCTTCAAGGTTGTAATAGGCGCGCACCGCCGGCTGCATGATGTGCACCAGTACTTCGCCGAAGTCCACCAGGATCCACTCGCCGCTTTGCGCCCCTTCCACGCTGAGCGGGTCCTCGTTCAATTCCTTGAGCTTCTTTTCGACATTGTCGGCCAGCGCTTTGGTCTGGCGGGTGGATTGGGCGCTGGCGACGATCATGCGATCGAACAGCGGGCTGAGTTTGCTGGTGTCGATGACGCTGATATCGAGTGCTTTGACGTCTTCCAGTGCGGCGACGATGGCTTGGGTCTTTTCTTCTGTGCTTAGCATGTGCGGTAAAGTTGGTGAGTATCGATGTAATTGGCGACGGTATCCGGAACGAGGTAACGGATGCTTTTTCCATCCGCACAACGGCGGCGGATGTCGGTGGCGGAGATTTCCAAAGCGCGCATGTCGGCGACGAAGATCGCACCGGCAGGCGTTTCATGCAGCGCCTGTGCGCCGGGGGCGAGGCGAGCCCGATATTCGGCTTGCAGCGCGCTATCGGCGTTGGCCATCGCATTGCCCAGCGGCTGGCTGCCGGCGCGTTGCAGCACCACGATATGCGCCAGCTCGAACAGGCGTTTCCACTCGTGCCAGGTGTGCAGTTGCAGGAAGGCATCGCCACCGAGGATGAGGCACAGAGGTTGCGCTGCGCCAAGTTCCGCGCGCAACGCAGTGAGCGTGTCCACCGTGTAGCATGGGTCGTCGCGAAACACCTCGTGCACATCGACGAGAAAATCGGGATGGCCGTTCAAGGCCAGACGTACCATCTCCCAGCGTGCTTGTGCCGCTGCCCGCGGTGCGGCGCGATGCGGCGGAGTTCCGCAGGGGATGAAACGAACCTGTCCCAGCTTGCACTGCTCCAGCGCTTCTTGTGCGATACGCAGATGCCCATGATGAATGGGGTCGAACGTACCGCCGAGAATGCCGATGGGAGCGGTGCTCACCGATCAGAGTGCCAGACGGCGCATGTCGGACAGCACCTGCGCGAGATAAGTGGTGAAACGTGCACCGGCCGCACCATCGATCACGCGGTGATCGTAGGACAGCGACAGCGGCAGCATCAGGCACGGCACGAACTCGCCATCCTTCCACACCGGTTTCATGCTGGAACGCGACACGCCCAAGATGGCCACCTCAGGCGCATTGATGATCGGCGTGAACGAAGTGCCGCCGATGCCGCCCAGGCTGGAGATGGTGAAACAGCCGCCCTGCATGTCGGCAGCAGTGATCTTCTTCTCGCGCGCACGCACGCTGACTTCGCCCAGTTCCTTCGCCAGCTGCACGATGCCTTTCTGGTCGACGTCGCGTATCACAGGTACCATCAAGCCGTCCGGCGTATCCACGGCCACGCCGATATGGATGTATTTCTTCAGCACCAGGTTCTCGCCGCTCGCATCGAGCGAGGCGTTGAAATCCGGAAAGTGTTTCAGCGTGATCGCGCAGGCCTTGAGCATGAAGGCGAGCGGGGTGATCTTGATGTTCTGCTTGGCGTATTCCGCACCGAGTTCCTTGCGGAAGGCTTCCATCTCGCTGATGTCGGCTTCTTCGAACTGCGTGACATGCGGGATCATCACCCAGTTGCGGTGCAGGTTGGCGCCGGAGATCTTCTTGATGCGCGACAGCGCTTTGGTCTCGATCGCGCCGAACTTGGCGAAGTCCACTTCCGGCCAAGGCAGCAATCCGGGCAAGGCGCCGCCGGAGGTCGCCGCGCCGCGCGGTTGTGCCAGCGATTGTTTGACGAAGTTCTGCACGTCGTCCTTGGTGACACGGCCTTTTTCGCCGCTGCCCCTGACTTGCGAGAGGTCCACACCCAGTTCGCGCGCGAAGCGGCGGATGGATGGGCTGGCGTGGGCGCTGCCGCCTGCAGCTGCCGGAGCGCTGACCGTCGTAACTGCAGCGGGTGCGGCAACTGGCGCAGCTTTGGGTGCAGGTGCGGCAACGGGTGCTGCAGCTTGGGGTGCGGGCGCTGCCGCCGGAGCTGCTGCTTGCGCAGCACTGCCGCTGGCTTGCATCAAAACGATCAGGTCGCCTTCCGATACCTTGTCGCCGACCTTCACCTTCACTTCTTTCACAACGCCGTCGAACGGCGCAGGCACATCCATGGTCGCCTTGTCGGTTTCCACGGTGATGAGCGTCTGTTCAGCCGTTACCTTGTCACCCGCTTTCACGGATACTTCGATGACTGCCACACCTTTGAAATTGCCGATATCCGGCACCAATACATTTTTGATTTCTGCCACGCTGGTCTCCTCGCCTTAAACCGTCACTGGGTTCGGTTTGTCGGGATTGATCTTGTAGAGCTTGATCGCCTTGCTCACTTCGCTCGCCGGAATGGTGCCCTCGTCTGCCAGTGCCTTGAGTGCAGCTACGGCGACGTAGAAGCGATCCACTTCGAAGAAGCCGCGCAGTTTCTTGCGCGTATCCGAGCGGCCGAAACCGTCAGTGCCCAGCGTCTTGTATTGCGCTTTGACGAAGGGGCGGATCTGGTCGGCATAGGAACGGATGTAGTCGGTGGCAGCGATGACCGGGGTCTTCGCATCCAGCGACTGCTCGACGTAGCTCACGCGCGCCTTGGCTTCCGGATGAAGGGTGTTCCAGCGTTCGCAGTCAATACCTTCGCGGCGCAGCTCGTTGAAGCTGGTCACGCTCCACACGTCGGCAGCGATGCCGAAGTCCTTCTCCAGCAGTTCGCCGGCGGCGATCACTTCGCGCAGGATAGTGCCGCTGCCCAGCAATTGCACACGGGCTTTTGCCTTGGCCTTGCTGGCGCTGAACTTGTACATCCCCTTGATGATGCCTTCCTCCGCGCCCTTCGGCATGGCCGGATGGGCGTAGTTCTCGTTCATCACCGTGAGGTAATAGAACACGTCTTCCTGGTTCTGGTACATGCGGCGCATGCCGTCCTGCACGATCACCGCCAGTTCGTAAGCGAAGGTCGGGTCGTACGACACGCAGTTCGGGATGGTCGCGGCCATCAGGTGGCTGTGGCCGTCCTGATGCTGCAGACCTTCGCCGTTCAGCGTAGTGCGGCCTGCCGTGCCGCCGACGAGGAAGCCGCGCGCGCGCAGGTCGCCCGCTGCCCAAGCCATGTCGCCGATACGCTGGAAGCCGAACATCGAGTAGTAGATGTAGAACGGGATCATCGCCACGCCGTGGTTGGCGTATGAAGTCGCTGCAGCGATCCAGTCGGCCATGCCGCCGGCTTCGTTGATGCCTTCCTGCAGGATCTGGCCGGATTCGGATTCCTTGTAGAACATCAGCTGGTCGGCGTCTTGCGGGGTGTACAGCTGGCCGACCTGCGAGAAGATGCCGAGCTGGCGGAACATGCCTTCCATGCCGAAAGTGCGCGATTCATCCGGCACGATAGGCACGATCTGCTTGCCGATGTTCTTGTCTTTCACCAGTACGCCGAGCATGCGCACGAACGCCATGGTGGTGGAGAACTCGCGATCCTCGCTGTCTTTCAGCAAGGCATCGAATGCAGAAAGTTCTGGAATGTCGAGCTTGGTCGCGACGGGTTTGCGTGCCGGGATGGTGCCCATTGCCGCGCCGCGTTCGCGCAGATACTTCATCTCCTGACTGTCTTCCGCCGGGCGTACGAACGGCAGCTTGGGCAGGTCCTCGTCGCTGACCGGAATGTTGAAGCGGTCGCGGAACTGGCGCAGCGCATCTTCGCCCATCTTCTTTTGCTGGTGCGACGGGTTCTGCGCTTCGCCAGCTTCGCCCATGCCGTAACCCTTCACCGTCTTGGCGAGGATCACCGTCGGCTGACCTTTGTGCTTGTTGGCGGCCGCGTAAGCAGCGAACACCTTGTGCGGATCGTGACCGCCACGGTTCAGGCGCCAGATCTCGTCGTCCGACATGTCAGCGACCAGCTCCAGCAGTTCGGGATATTTGCCGAAGAAGTGCTGGCGCACGTAAGCGCCATCTCTGGATTTGTAAGTCTGATACTCGCCATCCACTACTTCTTCCATGCGCTTCAGCAGCAGGCCGGTCTTGTCCTTGGCCAGCAGGCGATCCCACTTGCCGCCCCAGATGACTTTGACCACGTTCCAGCCCGCACCGCGGAACACGCCTTCCAGTTCCTGGATGATCTTGCCGTTGCCGCGTACCGGGCCGTCCAGGCGTTGCAGGTTACAGTTGATGACGAAGACCAGATTGTCCAGACGCTCGCGGCCGGCCATCGAGATCGCGCCCAGCGATTCCGGTTCATCGGTCTCACCGTCACCGAGGAAGGCCCATACTTTGCGGCCTTCGGTCTGTGCCAGATTGCGATGTTGCAGGTAACGCATGAAGCGCGCCTGGTAAATCGCCATCAATGGACCGAGGCCCATGGATACGGTGGGGAACTGCCAGAAGTTCGGCATCAACCATGGGTGCGGATAGGAAGACAAGCCGTCGCCATCCACTTCCTGACGGAACTTATAGAGTTGTTCTTCGGAGAGGCGGCCTTCCAGGAAGGCGCGTGCATACATGCCGGGCGAGGAGTGACCCTGGAAATACACCAGGTCGCCGCCGTGATCGTCGGTCTTGCCGTGGAAGAAATGGTTGAATGCGACATCATATAGAGTCGCGGCCGAAGCGAAGCTGGCGATGTGGCCGCCCAGTTCGGACGATTCCTTGTTGGCGTTCATCACGATGGCCATCGCGTTCCAGCGCATCAACGCGCGGATACGGTGCTCCAGTTCCTTGTTGCCCGGCGAACGTTCTTCTTTGTCGAGCGGGATGGTATTGAGGTAAGGCGTGGTTGCGCTGATCGGCATATCGTCGCCGGCCAGGCGCGCATGGTGGATCAGCTGATCCAGCAGGAAGTGAGCGCGCTCGGCGCCTTCCTTTTCCAGTACGGACTGGAGAGCTTCCAGCCACTCTTGGGTTTCTTGCGGATCGTGATCCAGATTCTGCGGTTGCTGTGTTGCCATCGCTTACTCTCTCCCTCAGTTGCAACGTATCGTTTCATTCTCCGTCACCAACCATTCCACCTTATGGTCGGTACTTTCCAACGGAATCTCTTGCACTACCTGCAGCGCGAATGCCCCGGCGACCAGCGTCGGTCGATGCGGCATGCGCGCCAGCAATTTGTCGTAAAAGCCGCCGCCGTATCCTAAACGTGCGCCCTCGCGGGTGAACGCGACACCGGGTAACAGGATGAAATCCACTGTTCCCGGAGCATCTTCTTTTATACAGCGCTCTACGACCGGTTCGCGTATGCCCCATAAGCCGGGCGCTACGTCACGTTCTAAATCTCGCACCTGATACAAGTCCAGATGCTTGCTGGCCCGGTTCACGCGCGGCAGCAATACCCGCTTGCCGTCTTCCAGAGCCTGCTGCACCCACAGTTCGGCAGCCAGCTCCGCCCCGAAATTCAGATAACCGAGCACCGTTTGTGCCTGTCGATAGCTGGGTAAACCGCATACAGAGCCAATAACGGCGCGGCTTAGGCGCAGATTTTCAGGGGCACCCAGCTTTTCGCGGGCGGCGATTATACTTTGCCTGAGTGCCTGCTTCCTAGCTTGGATGTTCATTGCCGTGCTGCCTTTCGTGCCCATGCTGCCAATTGCACGGCATCTTCCAGTATATCTACAGGAACTTCGCGGTAATTCTTCAATATTTGTTTTTCCGAAGGGGCGAAAACAGGGGCATGACAGGCCAGATAATCCGGCAACGTATCGGGATGTGTCTTGAAATACAGCCGACCGTCGAACAGGATGCCGAAGAAAACCCTCTCCGGAATAAAGGCCATAGCCGCCGAACATGCGCTTGCAGCGCAAGTCGTCGAGAGCGGCAAGTTGCTCTAACGCGATAGTCACGGAAAGAGTCCGTGCGCACCTGGCTTTACCCCAAGAACAGCCGATAGGCCGGGTTGTCGCTCTCGTCCCAGTACGGATAGCCGAGGGTGTCGAGGAAGGTCTTGAGCGCCTTCTTGTCGGTGCGCGGCACCTGCATGCCGACCAGCACGCGGCCGTAGTCCGCACCGTGGTTGCGATAGTGGAACAGCGAGATGTTCCAGTTGTGGCTCATGCTGTTGAGGAAGTTCATCAGCGCGCCGGGGCGCTCCGGGAATTCGAAGCGGAACAGGATCTCGTCCTTGGCCTCCGGCGCGTGGCCGCCGACCAGATGGCGCAGATGCAGTTTGGCCATCTCGTTGTCGGAGAGGTCGAGCGTGGGCAACTTGCTGCGCTGCAGTTTTTCCACCAGGTCGGCAGTTTCCGACTGGTCTTTCACCTGGATGCCGACGAACACCTGCGCCGCTGCAGGATCGGCGTAGCGGTAGTTGAATTCCGTGATGTTGCGCTTGCCGAGCAGCGAGCAGAACTTGCGGAAGCTGCCGGGCGTTTCGGGGATGGTGACGGCGAGGATGGCTTCGCGTTTCTCGCCGCTCTCGGCGCGCTCGGCCACGAAACGCAGGCGGTCGAAGTTCATGTTCGCGCCGCAAGCGATGGGGATGAGCGTCTCGCCTTTGAGTTGCTCGCGCTTGGCGTACAGCTTGGCGCCGGCAATGGCCAGTGCACCCGCCGGTTCGAGGATAGAGCGTGTGTCCTGGAACACGTCCTTGATCGCCGCGCACACCGCATCGGTATCTACCAGCACGATCTCGTCCACATACTTTTTGCAGAGGCGGAAGGTCTCTTCGCCGACTTGCTTGACCGCCGTGCCGTCCGAGAACAGGCCGACGTCGTTGAGCGTGACGCGTTTCCTGGCTTTGAGCGAGCGTGCCATGGCATCGGAATCGGTGGTTTGCACGCCGATGATCTTGATGTCGGGGCGCACTTGTTTGACGTAGGCCGCCACACCTGCGATCAGTCCGCCGCCGCCGATGGCGCAGAAGATGGCATGGATGGGGGCTTGGTGCTGGCGCAAGATCTCCATGGCGATGGTGCCTTGTCCGGCGATCACATCGGGATCGTCGAACGGATGCACGAAAGTGAGCTGTCTTTCTTTCTCAAGTTCATACGCGTGGCTGCAGGCATCGCTGTAGCTGTCGCCGTACAGCACGATCTCCACGGAACGCTGGCCGAAATGCTTGACCGCGTCGATCTTCACTTGCGGTGTGGTGGTCGGCATCACGATGACGGCCTTGCACCCGAGGCGGTTGGCGGAGAGCGCTACGCCCTGCGCATGGTTGCCCGCCGAGGCGGCAATCACGCCGCGCTTGAGTTGCTCGGGAGTGAGTTGTGCCATCTTGTTGTATGCGCCGCGCAGCTTGAAAGAGAACACCGGCTGCATGTCTTCGCGTTTGAACAGCACCGTGTTGCCGATTCGCGCCGACAGATTTGGCGCATGTTCCAGCGGCGATTCGATCGCCACGTCATAGACGCGGGCAGTGAGGATACGTTTGAGATAGCTTTGCATGATGTTTTGCTGACGATTGAATTTCCTGCAAGGTTAGCAGGAAACCGGCCAAACTGCCTAAACGCGCAGGCCGGTGACCTTGTAGAAGTTCGCCAAGTCGCTTAGGTCGTCGAACACGGCTGCCGCATCGGCGAAATCCTGTTTGTGCGTGTAGGGGTTGGTCGTGATGTAGGTCTTGATGCCAGCCGCCAGTGCGGAGCGCAAGCCGTTATAGGAGTCTTCCAGTGCGATGCAATCCTGCGGGCCGAGCTTGAGTTCGTTCAGTACCCAGTTGTAGATGTCCGGTGCGGGTTTCTTCTGCGGCACGATGTCGCCGCAACCGATGGCGTCGAAATGCTTCGCCCAATCCTTGCCCAGGCCGACTTCCAGCAAGGCGGCGACATTCTCCGGCGAGGTGGTGGTGGAGATGGCCAGTCTGATGCCAGCCTTGTGTGCGTCGCCGATGAGTTGCTTGATGCCGGGTCGCAGCGGGATATGTCCGTCGCGCAAGGCGGCGGTGTAATGCGCGGTCTTCTGCACGTGCAGGTTCTTCACGAAGCCTTCATAGTCGGCGGGCTTTTTGAAATCCGGCAGATAACTTTCGATGTAGTGCTTGATACGTTCCTTGCCGCCCGTCACCTTGAGCAGCTTGTCATATAGCGCCACGTCCCAGTTCCAGGGAAGATTGTTCGCGGCGAACGTCTTGTTGAAAGCGATGCGGTGCGCGTCTTCGGTATCGGCCAGTGTGCCGTCGACGTCGAATATGATGGCTTTGATAGTCATGTTGATTGATTTGTTGAGAGTTGGTTAACGCATTCCGGGAAACTTGCCTGCCATGCCGCGCATCATCTTCGCCATGGCCCCCTTGCCGCTGAACATCTTCATCATCTTCTGCGACTGCTCGAACTGGTTCAGCAGCTGGTTGACGTGCATCACCTGCACGCCGGCGCCCGCCGCGATGCGTTTTTTGCGCGAGGCTTTGATCTGTTCGGGGTGGGCGCGCTCATAGGGTGTCATCGAATTGATGATGCCTTCGGTGCGGTTGATCTGGCGTTCGTCGATCTTGGCACCTGCGGCCGCCTGGGCGAGTTGTGCGGGCAGTTTGTCCATCAGGGCGGAAACGCCCCCCATCTTCTTCATCTGCACGATCTGCATCTTGAAGTCGTTGAGGTCGAAGCCCTTGCCGCTGTGCATCTTCTTGGCGAGCTTCTCAGCTTCGCCGATATCCACATTGCGCTGTGCTTCTTCCAGCAGCGACAGCACGTCGCCCATGCCGAGGATGCGTTGCGCCATGCGCTCTGGGTGGAAGGCTTCGAGGCCGTTCGGTTTTTCGCTGACACCGACGAACTTGATCGGTTTGCCGGTGATCTGCCGCACCGACAATGCTGCGCCGCCGCGCGCATCACCATCCAGCTTGGTGAGAATGATGCCGGTGAGCGGAAGCGTATCGCCAAAAGCCTTGGCGGTATTCACGGCGTCTTGGCCGGTCATCGCATCGACCACGAACAGGGTCTCAATGGGCTTCAGCGCTGCGTGCAGGTCTTTGATCTCCGCCATCATCGCTTCGTCCACCGCGAGGCGACCGGCAGTGTCGACGATCAGCACGTCATGGTGATGCTTGCGCGCGAAGTCGTGGGCGGCCAGCGCGATGTCCAGCGGTTTCTGGCTGGCATCGGAAGGGAAGAAATCGATCTCGAGCTGTTGCGCTAGTGTGCGCAATTGTTCGATGGCGGCTGGGCGGTACACGTCGCAGCTCACCAGCAATACTTTCTTCTTGTTCTGTTCGCGCAACAGCTTGGCCAGCTTGCCGCTGCTGGTGGTCTTGCCGGCGCCCTGCAGGCCGGCCATCAGGATCACGGCGGGCGGTACAGTGGCGAGGTTGAGCGCATCGTTGTGCTCGCCCATCAGCTTGGTCAACTCACGGTTCACCACGCCGATCAGCGCTTGTCCCGGTTGCAGGTTGCCGATGACTTCCTGGCCCAGTGCGGCTTCCTTCACGGTGGAGATGAACTCCTTGACCACCGGTAGCGCAACGTCGGCTTCCAGCAAGGCGAGGCGCACCTCTCTGAGCGCATCCTGAATGTTGCTTTCAGTCAGCCGTGCCTGTCCGCGCAGATTCTTGACGATACCCGTGAAGCGTTGTGTGAGGTTATCCAGCATGATTTAGATTCCGATGTTTTGCGGCTACGCCGGTGCAGACACTTTTCCGGCGCTTCCTGTAGAATCCGCACAGTCTAAAACATCTGCACTCCCCATGTCGAACCAAGCCCTGCATTTGCTCACGTTTGTCCTTTATTCCGTACTGGCTATTCTGTTCTGGCGCGCGCAGGCCGCGGGCAATGCCGAGCAGCAGAATCGGGGAGTGCTGGGTTTTGCTGTCATCGTGCCGTTGGCGCTGCACGGCTGGCTGCTGTACGACACTCTCTTTATATGGGGGGCATTGAATCTGGGGCTGGTATACGCGCTGTCGCTGATCCTGTGGCTGACCGTGCTGGTGTATTGGCTGGCGCGGTATTTCTACCCGTTATCCAGTTTGCAGACTTTGGTATTGCCGCTGGCTGCTGTCAGTACAGCGCTGCCCGCGATCTTCCCCGATGCGCACATCCTGTCGCAGCCTGCATCGGGCTTATTTGATACTCATGTACTGATGGCAATGCTGGCTTACAGTCTGTTCACCATCGCTGCCTTGCATGCAGCCCTGATGTCGATAGTCGAAAAGCGTCTGCATCATGCCAAGCTGCCCAAAGTGTTGCGCAACCTGCCGCCGTTGCTGACCATGGAATCTTTGTTGTTTCGCGTCATCGGTGCGGGTTTCGTGTTGCTGACCATTACTGTCGCTTCCGGCATGCTGTTTTCCGAGAAGATATTCGGCCACCCTTGGCAGTTCAGTCATAAGGTGGTGTTCGGGATGCTTTCCTGGCTGGTGTTTGCCATATTGTTGTGGGGGCACCATTTCCGTGGCTGGCGCGGGCATACGGCGGTGCGTTGGACGCTGAGCGGCTTTGGATTCCTGGTATTGGCCTATCTGGGCACCCAATTCGTACTGGAAGTCGTCCTGCACCGCTGATTCCGGCTTTCGAAAGAATCCTTGCCAAAATTCAACGAGGTATCGTAGAATTCGCGCCCTTTGGCATTGGCCAAATCAATTTTTATCGGGTAATCATTATGGTAGTCATTCGTCTTTCTCGTGGCGGTTCGAAGAATCGTCCGTATTACAACGTAGTGGTTGCGGATTCCCGCAATCGTCGTGACGGTCGTTTCATCGAGCGTATCGGCTTCTACAATCCGCTGGCATCTGAAGGTGCTGAAGGTCTGCGCATCCAGCTGGATCGCGTGACACATTGGCAAGAGCGCGGTGCGCAGTTGAGCGAGACCGTAGGTCGTTTGGTCAAAAAAGCCGGTGCAGCAGCCAAGGCCTGATGAGGCAAGCCCCATGGTCGTCATGGGGAAGGTGGTCGCGGCGCAGGGCATCCAGGGTTGGGTGAAGGTGCAGACCTTTACCGAATATCTGGACAGCCTGCTCGATTACGACACTTGGTATGTGGGCAACGAACAAGCCTGGCGTCCGCTGCAAGTGCTCGAAGCGAATGTGCATGGCGGCAAGGTATTGATCGCCAAATTGCAGGGTATCGTTGACCGCACGGCAGCTGAAAAATGCAAAGGTCTGTTGATCGCGGTTCCGCGCGACAGCCTGCCGGAGCAGGCGGAAGGCGAATACTACTGGTCCGACTTGATCGGCTTGTCGGTGGAGAATCTGGCGGGCGAGGCGTTCGGTACGGTGGATTCTTTGCTGGAGACCGGGGCCAACGACGTGCTGGTGGTCAAGGGCGAACGCGGCGAAACGTTGATGCCGTTCATTGCCAGCGTTATCCAACAAGTGGATCTGAAGAATAAAAAGATCCTGGTGGATTGGCAGGCGGACTACCTCAAATGAGGTTTGATGTCGTTACGCTGTTCCCCGAGATGTTCGACGCGCTCACAAAATATGGTGTGACGCGCCGTGCGGCAGAGCAGGGCAAGTTTCAGTTGCAGACGTGGAATCCGCGCGATTTCACGACCGACAACTACCGCACCATAGACGACCGCCCCTACGGCGGTGGCCCCGGAATGGTGATGTTGGCGGAGCCGCTGGAGAAAGCCATTAGCGCAGCGAAAGCAGCGCAGGCGCAAAGCGGTGTGACAAAAAGCCGTGTGATCCACCTCTCGCCGCAAGGCAGGCAACTCACCCACGAGGTGGTGATGGAGTTGCTGGCGCGGGACGAAGGGTTGATATTGCTGGCAAGCCGTTACGAGGGCGTGGATGAACGCCTGTTGGCGAGCCAGGTGGATGAAGAGCTTTCCATCGGCGATTATGTGTTGTCCGGTGGCGAGTTGGCGGCGATGGTGGTGATGGACAGCGTGGTGCGGCAGATCCCCGGCGTATTGGGCGACGACGCATCGGCGCAGCAGGATTCCTTCGTGCAGGGACTGCTGGATTGTCCGCACTACACGCGGCCAGAGGTTTATAACGGCGAGGCGGTTCCGGAAGTATTGATGTCCGGGCACCACGCCGAGATAGAGAAGTGGCGATTGAAGCAGGCATTAGGCAGGACTGCGGAACGTCGCCCGGATTTGCTGGCAACACGCCAGTTGACTAAACAGGAAGCTCGGCTACTGGCAGAGTACCAGCAGGAACAAGCTTCCGCACAAGAAAAGGAAACAAAATGAATCTGATCGGAATTCTCGAAAAAGAAGAAATCGCCCGTCTGAACAAGACTATCCCCAACTTCGCACCTGGCGACACCGTTATTGTTGGCGTAAACGTGGTCGAAGGCGACAAGAAGCGCACCCAGGCTTTTGAAGGTGTGGTCATCGCTAAGCGTAACAAAGGGCTGAACTCCAGCTTTATCGTGCGTAAGGTTTCTGCCGGTGAAGGCGTGGAACGTACCTTCCAAACTTATTCGCCATCCATCGCCAGCATTGAAATCAAGCGTCGCGGTGACGTGCGCCGTGCCAAGCTGTACTACCTGCGTGACCGTTCCGGCAAGTCGGCACGTATCAAGGAAAAGCTGGCTGCACGCAAGACCGAAGCGTAAGCGGCGGTTTATGCGACACGAAAACGGGAGCTTCGGCTCCCGTTTTTAGTTTTGGCCACCGTTTCGCGGTTTCACATTGGCTGCGCTGACAGAGCAGGCACTGAAGCTAGCGCATTTATTTCCGCTATCATGAGCGCATGGACTACCTAGCCATTTTCGCCGTCCCTTTCGCTAAGCTCGGTATCCGCTGCACGGATGAGGCGCTGTTGGGTATCGAGTTTCTTCCGGCGAATATACGCGCGCTGGCTCCACGCAACGCATTGGCGAAGGAAGTGAGCCGGCAACTCGATGCATATCTTGCCGATGCGGATTTTCATTTCGACCTGCCTATCCACTTGGACGGGACGCCGCACCAACGCAAGGTCTGGCGCGCGATATGCGAGATCCCGCGCGGAGAAGTCCGGAGTTATGGAGAGCTTGCCGCAGAGCTGGGCTCCAGTCCGCGTGCCGTTGGTCAAACGTGCGGCAACAATCCTGTTCCCATCGTCATTCCATGTCATCGAGTGGTGGGCAAGAGTGGGTTGGGCGGGTTCATGCATCGTGCGGATAATCCCGCGCTCGATATCAAACGCTGGCTGTTGGCACATGAGCGACGCTGACCTGCTCGACGAATTCGGCGACGCGTTGTGGCTGGAAGACGGGCTGTCGCGCAACACACTGGACAGTTACCGGCGCGACTTGAATAAATTCGTGGAATGGCTGGAGAAGCAGCGTGGATGCGGCTTGCTGGCCACCTCCCATGCCGATATACAGGGCTTTCTGGCGCATCTGGTGAGCGGCGAGAAGGCCAAGGCAACCTCTACCTCGCGCGCCATCTCCAGTCTCAAACGGCTGTTCCGCTATTTGCTACGGCAGAACAAGATCACTGCTGACCCGACTTTGCAGATCGCCACTCCCAAGCTGCCGCGCAGCCTGCCCAAAAGTCTCACCGAAGAAGACGTTGAGTTGCTGCTGAATGCGCCAGATGTCGAGACACCACTCGGCATGCGCGACCGCGCCATGCTGGAAGTGTTATATGCCAGTGGATTGCGCGTGTCCGAACTGGTCGGTTTGAGCGTGGCGCAAGTGAGTTTGGAAATGGGGGTGACGCGCGTGATGGGCAAAGGCAGCAAAGAGCGTTTGGTGCCGCTTGGCGAAGAGGCGCTGGATTGGATCACGCGTTACCTTGCGGAGGCCCGGCCTGCCTTGCTTTTGGGTAAATTGAGCGATGCGTTGTTCGTCACCCAGCGCGGAGAAGCGATGACGCGGCAGATGTTCTGGTATCTCATCAAGAAACACGCGAAACACGGAGGCCTGCACAAACCGCTGTCGCCGCATACCCTTCGCCACGCCTTCGCTACGCATTTGCTAAACCACGGCGCGGACTTGCGCGTGGTGCAGATGCTGCTGGGGCATTCGGATATTTCGACGACGCAGATTTACACGCATGTGGCAAGGGAGCGCCTGAAGGCGCTGCATGCGATGCATCATCCGAGAGGATAGATAAAGAAGTTTTGGAATTGGTGGAGGTGATCAGGATCGAACTGACGACCTTCTGATTGCGAACCAGACGCTCTCCCAACTGAGCTACACCCCCACTGCGGGTGAATCGTAAATGCAAATCGCCGGTTTGGAAAGAGTCGGCTGGAATAGGGGTGGCGAGGTTTCTAATTTAGCGAATTCCTGCAATAATCCCTGCACGAAACAATATTACCGAATCAGGGAAAACAAAATGGCTTTGACGCAAGACGATATGAAACGCGCGGTCGCACAGGCGGCGATCGCTTATGTGCCAAATGACTGCATCGTCGGCGTCGGCACCGGCTCTACTGCGTTAAGACACTTGGCGATAGTCGTTTTTGCCTGAGGGCAAGTTTTTGCATACAGCTTACAATTTCTCGCACAGAGCCATTGCAGCTATCAATTATGGGCAGCAGTAAGGCGTCGCTAACATTGCTGCCGCCACAGTCGTAAAGCACCCGCCGCGCAAACGGCAACCATTCTTGCGATAACGCAGCATTGAAGTCTATGCTGTGGCATCTATTACGTACCCCTGCATCTACATCGCTGATATTGTTCGTAGTCATAATGAATACGGTTTGCGGTGTATTCATCGCGGACTTCAAAGAAGCCATTGCAGCAGCCGTTAAGTTATCAACCTCATCCAGCACAAAGTAGTGATAGCCGCTTGTGGTAAATGCAACAGTTAAAGCTGAGGCACAGAGGCTTGTCATTAAAGTCGCGCCGTTTTGCCCTTGCTGACAGCGGTGAAAGACGTATTGCGAATCACTTCCTCCTTTACCTCGTTCAATTGCATCTGGCAGCAAACGTGCCAATGTAGTTTTGCCCGTCCCAAAAATGCCATACAGCAAGATGCCGTTTTTGCCGCTGCTTGGGAATGGCATAAAACCATTAGCAATATCCAAAATCATTTGTCGCTCAGTGACAGAGTGGTAAACAATGTCGTTGATGCTCGTTGGTGTGTAGTCAATATTCTTGCTCATTTGTTACTCCGTGTTAGATGTTGAGAACGGACGAGCATAATGCCCGCCCGTCAATTTTGATTTAGATGCCAACTGCGCGAGTGATAGCCTCATCGCGTATCTTGTCGTCGTTAGCTGCTTCCTTGTTGGCAGCAACTTGCTGTCCCTCAGCTTTGCTTGCGCTATAAGCACACGCAAGAGCGGCATTGAGCACAGACTGGCTCTTAATAAGCTGCCGCACGATCAGGCTGCCGTCAGCTTGTTGAGTAACGATGGCAATTAAGTCGCTGCCAACGTTTGCAAGATCAAGCGACTGAGAAATCTTTTCGCTGCTTACAACAGCTAGCTGATTGCTGCTAACGGCTTCTTTGCCAAGTGCTGCCTTTTGTTTTGGCGTTTTGGCAGTTTTGCTGTTGCTGCGGCGTATTTCTTCAACGCCACCCTTCTCGGCAATAAATGCAGCCACAGCGTCAGCAGTCAGTTTCCGCGTAAGTGCCTCGCGCAGTACCAGGCTATACGTAGATATACGACGACGATCTGCGTCACCAAACACGCACCGCACAATTTTTGTGAGTGTGTGGGTGGCTTTTGTGATGCGCACGCTGTTTTTTTCCACAAAAGCTTTGAGATCAGCCCGTAATGCTTTAGCGCTATCGCTATCGCCGCCCATTGCGCTATACATGGCGTAACACTTGGCAAGCAGTGCATAAAGCTGTTCGTTGCTAGTGCGCCTCACGCCTTGTTCCCACTGAACGCGATCATTAACCAGTTGCTCAATGCGGCTAGCAAGTGAGGGAGCTGCAATTGGAGCAGCCGTTGTGGGTTCAGCATCTGCTGTGTCAACGATTACGTTGACGTTCCGTCCAACAGCCAGTTTTGCGTAAGTGTCGTTTGAAACGACAGCGGAGGAGTTGGCGTTAACAGTAGAGTTAGTTTGATTTTGAATTTGCATTATTTGCTCGCTTTCGTATCAGCAACTGAGTAGGTTGTGGCGAAGTGCCGTTGTTTGTGTGCTCAGTTGATGGAAAGGATTATCCGGTTTTTTGATTTATTAACGCCTGCATGTACAATATGTGTAATTATGTTGTTAATATCTATTGATGAAAACTAACGAATTTAACGCACATCACCGTCGCTTTTTACACAAGGCATTTAGGACAAAGTTTTCTAGCCTTAATGTTCAACCGGAAAAGTCTGTTTATTACTGGTGGTGGGTTTATCTAAAGCAAAATGAGGAATATCGCCGTTGCTGTGAACGCGGAGGTAAAGGCAAGCTGTCTGCTTTGTATAAGGACTTTGGCGATATATACGACGTTGAGTTTGAAACTTGGTGGGTAAATGATGGACGCGGAGAATATTTATTTGCTGAACAACTTCCACCAATGCGTTTAAATGAAATTAAATCTGCTGATGAGTGGAACGACGAATGGACAGCAGATACTGTAATGGTGATAGCGTTGCCCCTCGCAGAATCTAAACGCCTATTAAAGCGTAGATTTGGTGAGCTACTCAAAATACGGCACAAAGGGAAACGTGGAAAAGCAACGAAAGATAAAAGCGACGCTATATATAAAGTACGCACAAGATTTTCTATTCATGCACTAGAACAAATGATGAAGGTTTATGAGTTGCGTCTGGCAGAGCCAAATTTAACTTTGGCAGAGATTGGAAAGAAGTTAAAGATTTGTCCCTCTGCAATGCCAATTAAGTCAGATGACGCAAGTGCTATAGAAATTAAGAGAAATACTATGAGTGCAGCCGTTAGTCGCTATTTAAGGAAGGCAGAAGCAATTATTAAGAACGCGACAGACAAGAACAAGATGTTCCCTTGTACGGATGCAAGCTAACTGTCGTTTTAAACGACACTTGCTAGATTAGATCAACAGCCTTTCGCAACATGTCATCGTTGGCGTCGATGTAAACGGAAGTGGTTTGTAGATTTTTATGCCCCAATAATTTTTGCAAAACGCGAATTCCTACACCGCGTGATGCGATGGTTGTCGCGTATGTCCTTCTTCCCGAATGGCTCGAAGCGCCAATAATGCCTGCTCGTTTATACAGGTGGTGGAAGAACTGGCAGAGTGTGTTAGATGAAAACCCATCGTTGCCCCGTTTCTGGCTGTAAAACAGCTTTGCATCGGGCTTTGCGGGGAAAATGGTGTTGGCATAACCCTGTAGTTCCTTTTTCAGCTTATCGCTAATAAAAACCACTCGCCCTTCGCTGCCCTTCGTTTGTTCTGCACGTAGCAAAATTTCGCTGCGTACCTTGCCGTGCTCATCAATCACATCCGCACAGCGTAGCGCGGAAACTTCTCCGACACGCATGCCGCCTAAAAATGTTGTCATAACCATCGCCCTGTTACGTGCTGCATGGGGGCGAGTAGAAACATAATCCAAAACCCTGCGCAGTTCTGTTGCGTTGAGTGTCTTTGCTTGCTTTGCCATGTGCGTTACTCCTTTATCAAACGTTACGTATGGAGTAAGCATAAATTCTTTGATTGTTTTGGACGATCTGAAAATGCCGCTGCTAGTGCGGGCGAATTTCCTTCCAGCGTTCAGTGGGTTACTGCAAGCAGCACTAACAATATAACGTTTTACTGTATTTCTAAACATTTGCAGAAGGGCTAGTAGCGCAAATTGAACTGACGCATTTAAACGCGTTTTAAGCGGTTAATTTTCGCGCTCAGCCGTGTATGTGTGCGATAGCGTCAAACAAACGTGCATAGGGCTTTGCAGGCGCAAAAGCAAGCAGGAGTGCGCCAAGCTCGCAGCACGTTAAAAACGGGCAGAAAAATTCTGCTTTTCTTCTGCCCTGTATAAATACTTTATACAGAAAAATGAGATGAAGGCTGGCGCTGCCAACTAAAAGCGCTGCGAAATCCGTTCTGAACGTGACGGTAAGCTGGGAGTAAAGCGCTGCTCATTGCGTACTTCATTGCACTACTCTGCCTTGTGCGGAATGCTATAAACGCCTTGCCTGTAATGGGCTGGAACCGTTTGCAATGTCGTAATAGTTGAAATGGTTGAGTAGTAATTGCTCAACCGCAAAGTGAGTGGGACAGCCACACTTGCAGCAATGCAAGAACCCCACAAAGCACAAACATGCTACTGCATAGGTAGTTTGTGCTTGCGTTAGTCAGCACGTAATTGGTGATAGCAAAACCTACCATCCTTGTTCAATACAAGTTGTGTGTATGCAGTATGTCAAAACCTCAGTAAAAACATTTTCTGTCACGCTATTTTTTAGCGTGGCATATATCTCCCTAGTAAATCACCAAATAATTAGCATTAGTATGTGGTTCAAATATGGATAAGTACGACAAGAAAAAACAAACGAGGTGAGAGCGATGCGATAGCAGAGCGGAAACGAAGTTTGTGGTTTGCAGAGCAAACCTAATAAAGCAGCAACATAATTTAAGGATAACGATGACTTTCACACAGAAATTATTTGAGCAAGTATGCGAAGCAGTACCAAACACAACAGCGAGAACATTTAGCAAAGATTGCGGCAGGAGTGAGGGCTACTACGGAAGTATTACGGCACAGAAGCTATCCATCACCACCAATGCGCTTATGTGCCTGGCTGAGGTAATGGAATGCAGGAAGGAGCTAATGCGCGACATGACACCTCGCAAGTTGGCAAAGATCGAAGAGGTGCAGCAAATGATTGCAGCTGAGATTGCACGTCGAATGCAAAACATAGACTGCGACAACCTAATTGTGCGAAAGCTGATTACAGGGGCAGTGGCAAATGCAATTGCAACACGACGAGCAGCACAACTACCCTCCGATCTTCGTTATGTAGTAGCTCAACGTAGCGCCTGATAATCAAATCAATCAATCGTTACTTTTCCTTATCTTTCGAATGGCGCTCAATGCGTATCAGGCAGAAAGAGGTCGCATCAATGCAAACTCGATCATAAAGTACGTTCCCCTTTAACCAAAACAGGAGATGAAGATGAGCGTACTGAACACATTGAAGTTTGTAGCAGCAAGCGTCCTCAGAACTGTCGCCAATCCAATTGCGCAGTTGAAGTGCCCAGCGTGCTTAAACAGTGGTGGTGGGTGCGGACAACAAAAGTGGCCTCTCCATTCGCTACGCGCAAGGTATTGGCAAGGCGAAAGGTAAGGCTGCTTGCAAGTAGGCAGCGGCGCTGGAATTAGTTGCTGCACTGGAAACGATCAAAACTGCCGTTGAACAATGGATGCGCAGATTCGAAGCAGCCCATTGAAAAGTGGCTTTAAAAAGTAGTTACAACAAGTGAAGCTGGCGTGCTGTGCAATACAGTGCGCCAGCTTAACGATCTAGTGCAGAGCAATTGTTACGACAACGGCAACGATTGCAACAATTACCGCCCACATTGCCCAACGTGCAGCATTTTTTGAATGCCGAGCAGAATCCTTTGCTGCTTCTGCAGATTTTTCTGCGGCATTGGCAGAACGTTCCGTCGCTTTAACCATCCGAATATCTTGTTTCTCCTGCTCAGTCATCCTTTCTATATCTTGTATTTGCAGCCACTCCCTAACCAATCGTTCGCGCTCACCCCATTCCCTGCTGTCAAGCATTGCGCGAACCTTTGCCTCACCTCGCGTTTCCAATATGCCAAAAAAGTTCTCTTTATCATCTTCAGCCATAAAAGCCCCCCCTTAAAGTTGCATGTTGGTTAATTGTACGGGCTATCAGTGTGGTATTGCGCAAAACGCGAGGGCTTTGTTATGAGTATTTTTTATATATGAGAGTATTTTTTCTAAGATATTTTTCGTAAATGGGAAGAAAGAGTTAAGCCAAGTAGCATTCAAACACAAATTCTCTATTCATACATTAAGGATAGTTAAACTGTCTTGACTATGAGTTCGTTCGCTAAAGCCGCAATAAGTTGTTTGTGGTACTGGTGCTAAATACTGTATGAAGCAATTTCGCGCTCTCGTAAAGGTTAGTGGCATATGGGCAAGTACAATCGTGTTTGCCGAGAATGCATCTGCGGCGATGAAAATTGCACAGGCACAATATGGCGCAGCTAATGTTCAGTCGCTGCCTACGAAGTTTGGATATTGATATGCGAATTTGCGAAATTGCCTCTCCCAAACCCATCGAGCCAACTAAACCGCTAACGCCTGACAAAGCGCGTATTGAAAGTTTGAAGAAACAGAAAGAACGTGCGAGCGATGCGTTGAAGGCTGAACGGAACAGGCAGAAAATACACAAAGCGCAGCAGAACATTGGAAAAGCGATGACACCGCACTTGTAATTACAAGCCAGCTCCGTTCGCTGCCGCCAGCTTTTCCATTGTGCCTATTGTAGTTTCAGTTCGTAAAGCGGACGATCTAAATCAGTGGAGAGTTTGCGGCATTTTGAGGTAGGAATTTGACGAAACTGGGCATAGCATTACGATACTGCGAGAGTTTGGCAACGCTAAGGTAAGGGGTGATGTTGTGTTAACTGTCGTTGGGCGATGAAAGCGAACGTAGTATTGCTGCCGCCGCATACAGTACGATCAAAGTGCCTACCAAGTCGCCTACAAACATCGGCATTAGTGCTGTTAGCCAGCTTTGGGTTTCGCCTGCAAATTGAAAATACAAATTGTGAGGTACGGAACTAAACAGTGCGCCAAGTACAGAAAAGACGAGTAGTTGCCTCGCTGTAAGTCCACGCAAGTCCGCTTCAATCTGCATCACATACGTACCCACCCATAAAGCCAACATTGGAGCGGAAGCAGATAAAACGGGAAAGGCATACGTATCGACACTAGCAATGCCAAACAAAGGGATGCCAGTTGCCAATGTGCCAATAAATAAACCGGCAACGCCTCTCCAGCCGAATAGCAGTACTGAAATCATTCGTATGGCAGCTGGTAAAAATATCCACGCGACTGTGGACGTAAAGGCGAAAGAAGTGAAAATCCACTTGTTCATGTAGTACAACAGCCAATAAGCGAGTGCGACTCCGCCAACCTCAAGCAACGAAGTTGAGAAACTCTTTGAGTTATGTGCGCTTGTCACGCTTTCATTGCCTTATCCAAACACTCGCCGAGTTTGGCGAAGTATTTTTCGGCAAGAGGTGTGGGGGCAATGTATTTGACTCGCTGATTCTCTGCATCAGCGTCCAGTGTAATCATTCCCTTCTTGCGCAATGTGTCCAGCCTACGATGTACTGTGCTGCCAGAAATATTAGGGAACATTTCCATTGCCTCAAGCACTCGCACCGTATCTCCTTTATACCAAGCAGCAGCAAACGCATTAAGTAACTGCTCCTCCACTGCATCTAAACTGGGAAAAGAGGGTAGCTCGCGTATCGCATGCGCTCGCACGACGTGCTAATCAGCTGGATAGGTCTGATGGTCAGGTGATGTTGTCGGTGTAGCTGCATTCTATACCGTACCAGTGCGATCAAGCTGTCGTTGAAGCTCGCGATACGTGATGAAGCCGCGCGCATGAGCATGATCTAACCAATTGTCAGTTTGACATTGCATGGCAATCTGGCATTGGTGTGCGCAGCAAGGGGCGGTATGAAGTTTATCAAAGCACGGGATCGGGCGAGAAGCCGTTCTACATTGTGAAATATGGGACATTGGTCAAAATCGCAAGTAATGGAGCGGAAGCGCAAGAATATATAAATGAGCAAAACGAAATGAATAGTTTGCGTTTCGCGAATGAGGCTGACTATAAGTTCGGAAAAAGTATTGGGGTTGATGGGCTGGAACTTCAACAATTAAGGAAACATGGTATTAGCGATTCTGCAGGGTTTAAGCAACTGAAGGCTGAGTTTGAAAGTAACCAATCTATATACGGTTCTCGAGTTGCAGTTGACTCCATGCTTCAGTACTTGCAAGACAAAGCAACTGCAACTAGCAAGAATCAAACGGTTGCCCAGGTTGTGCAAGATAGGAAAGCGGAAGAAGAAAAATCGGCAAGGCTTGCAGCGGAGGATGCGGCAAGAGAGCGGGCAAGGGCAGATAGGCAACGTGCAGAGGCGGAGGTGGAGGCGGCAAGACAACGTGTTCAGCGTGCAAAAGAATATCCCTTTGAGGCAGTCTTAAGTTGCGGAGGTATGAGCGGGAGCCAGACAGCGTTATGCTTTGTGGGCGAGCACGATGTTAATACGGAGCTGGAGCTTACAAATGGCAAGGAATATCACATGTGGCAAGCTTTTAATGTGAATAATCTTGTGCGGGAAATACTTGCACAGCAAACCGAGGATACAAGAGAGGGGTTGGTTATCCCGTTGCGCAAGCATTTTTCATTGAAAGTGCAAAACGCTTCTAATAATTTTCTTTTGAGTGTTGTAATTAGAGATGTCAAAACACATGAGGTGAAATTCCAAAAGTCGGCAGCCAAATTTGGCATCATTAGCGTTGGCAACTAGACAGTCACAGAGTGGCAACAACTAAACCCCTGTCAGCAATGGCGGGGTTTTTGCATTTAATGAGGGTCGCAAAGTAATTGAGTTGACGTTGCGTAAGCTGCCAACTGTCGTTTTAAACGACACTTTGAGGCAGTAAGGTAGGCAGGCAGCATCTTATGCATCTTTGCTGCGCCTACTCTGCAACATGCCAATGTTCATCTCGGCTGACAAGTTGGAAGCATAAAACTTTTCGATCATATCAACGCTCGTTCGTGCGTTACGTGCGAGAGTCAGCAAATCAATACCTTTGCCGTATAACAAACGGAATGTGATTGCAGTGTGTCGCAATGAATAAATGGTGCGTTTTTGTTGGTTTGCTGCATTCTCAATCAGCCCCGTTTCTTTCAAAATGTGCTGGAATGCAAATCCCATCCACTCAATTGCCTTTGTGCGGTTGCGCTGATGCGGCATAAACAGATAGTCGGTGGGTTTTGCGTAGCCTGTTAGTTTTGCATGTGCCAGCAGATGTGTATAAATGCGCACGGCTGGTTGTAGCGTCACAATGGGTGTGTCGTGTTTTTTCGTTTCTGGCAAGATTAAGGCGAAGGTATATATGTTCGCCGCGTATGATCTCCACGTGCTGATGTTGCAGCGTTTTGAGATCGCTGGGGCGTATGAAGCTGTTAACCATAAAGCCAATCAGCCAAGCCATATCAAACGGCATCGTTAAATTCTTATCTTTTACCCCTGCACCCCGCTGACTTTTACTGGTTGTCTTTATCTCAATTCGTTTGCCTGCCCATTGCTTAGCCGCTCGTAATAGCAGCTTATATTCGTTTAAGGTAAAGCTGCCGCGTGGATTGCTGCGAATTTTTACTTGTGGGAATTTCGGTAGCTGTGAAATCAAATTCAGTGATTGGGCGTAATTGAGTACTTTGCGAATGGCAACGAGGTACTGTGCCATAGTAGTTGATGACGTTCCTTCCTCGCTCAGCAGCCCTATAAAGTTTGCCAATTCTGTATAGCCAATATCTTCCACTGCCATATCCCCGAAATGAGGTAGCAGCCTTACATTGAGGCGAGACGTTAATATTCGTAATCCCGTTTTACTTAATTCTTTGCGTTGGCAACGTGCAGTCTCAATGGCTAATGCGTGACCTGCGATGCTGCGGAATGGATGTTTACTTGGCTCATTGCGTACTTGTTCAACATAATTCACACCATATATTTGCGCTGAGGTGGCATGAAAGAAATCACGTGCTGCTGCAATGGCTAAACGCTTGGACATTGTGCGCATACTGCGGGTGTAGGTTTTACCCTTAAAAAAGCACTTTGCCTGCCAGTAGGGGGATGCGTTGGTTAGATAGATGCGCAACTTTGAGGGGTAGCCAGACACGGGGGTTATGGTGGCTGGTATAGGCAGCGTACGACATCGCTGACTAAAATATTTCTCATCGTTTGCTGCGTTAGCAGCCGAGTTTTCAAACATTCGCGCAGCGTACAGTCGCTAACCGCAAAGGTCGATCTGCTTACTTTTTCATTTGGTTTTGCAAGTGTCGTTTAACACGACACTTTATCCAGCGGCATTCCATTGCACCGTCCAGCACTTTGCAGAGCGGGATTGAATAAATTTGCAGCAAAAAACCAAACAACTGTCGCACAGTCGTTGGCTTGCAACTGTGAAAAATTGGTTAGTGGAAGGTGGTGCGGAAGGTTGTTGGAGGATGACTGGAACGATGAAAATTATTGTTAGTACACGCTAACATGCAACTGAGCTACACCCCCACTGCGGGTGAATCGTAAATGCAAATCGCCGGTTTGGAAAGAGTCGGCTGGAATAGGGGTGGCGAGGTTTCTAATTTAGCGAATTCCTGCAATAATCCCTGCACGAAACAATATTACCGAATCAGGGAAAACAAAATGGCTTTGACGCAAGACGATATGAAACGCGCGGTCGCACAGGCGGCGATCGCTTATGTGCCAAATGACTGCATCGTGGGTGTGGGCACTGGCTCCACCGCCAACTTCTTCATCGATGAACTGGCCAAGATCAAAGGCAAGATTCGCGGCGCAGTCGCTAGCTCTGAGGCGTCAGCCAAGCGTTTGCAAGGGCATGGCATCGAGGTGCTGTCGCTGAACGACGCTGGTGATCTGCCAGTGTATGTGGACGGCGCGGACGAAATCACGCGCCACATGCACATGGTGAAGGGCGGCGGCGGGGCGTTGACGCGCGAAAAGATCGTGGCGGCAGCCAGCAAGAAGTTCATCTGCGTGTGCGATGCCAGCAAGCTGGTGGATGTGCTGGGCAAGTTCCCGCTGCCGATCGAGGTGATTCCGATGGCACGCAGCTACATCGCGCGCGAAGTGGTGAAGCTGGGCGGGCAGCCGAAACTGCGTGAGGGTTTCACCACGGATAACGGCAACGTCATCCTTGATGTGCATAATTTGCAAATCATGAACCCGGTGGAACTGGAGACGATGTTGAACCAATTGCCCGGTGTGGTGACCAATGGTCTGTTCGCGCGTCGCGCAGCGGATGTGTTGCTGCTGGGTACGCCGGACGGTGTGAAGACACTCACCGCCGAGTAACAAAAGTTTAACGGTGCATTGCTAGCATCCGTCATTTGCAGTAATCCTTAAGGAGCGATCATGGCCGGTAGCGAACATACTTCGAAACAATTCGACGCTGAACTCGAAGCGGTGCGCGCCCGTGTGTTGCAGATGGGCGGGCTGGTCGAAAGCCAGATCCGTTTGGCGGTCGAGTCGCTGACCACGGGCGATGTGGCACTGATGAACCGCGTGATCGACGACGACCATCGCGTCAATGCGATGGAAGTGGAGATCGACGAAAGCTGCAACCGTATTCTCGTGCGCCGCCAGCCGGCGGCAGGCGACTTGCGTATGGTGATGACAGTCATCAAGACCATCACTGACCTGGAGCGCATCGGCGATGAAGCGGAAAAGATCGCGCGCATGGCCAAGCTGCTGTCGCAGAAAGAACGCCTGCATCTGCCGCGTTACAACGAGATCAAGCATGCGGCGGATATCGCCTTGGATATGTTGCGCAAATCGCTGGATGCATTTGCTCGGCTCGATCTCTCCACCGCCGCGCAGGTGGTGCGTCAGGACGAGCAGGTGGATGAAGAGTTCCGTTCCATCATGCGCTACCTCATCACCTTCATGATGGAAGACCCGCGCACCATCTCCACTTCGCTGGAGATCTTGTTTGTGGCGAAGGCCATCGAGCGCATCGGCGATCACGCCAAAAACATGTCCGAATATGTGGTGTACATGGTCAAGGGGCGCGATGTGCGCCATGTGACCGTGGAAGAGATTGAACGCGAAGTTCTCGAATAAACTCTGTGCAGCAGCAACCTATCCTCGCAGCTGTCGATCTCGGCTCCAACAGTTTTCGCCTGCAAGTCGCCCGTGTTGAGAATGACCAACTTTACATGCTGGATGGCTTGCGCGAGGCTGTGCGTTTGGCTGCCGGACTGACGGAAGACAGGCGCCTCGACAAAGCTTCGCAACAACGGGCGCTCGCCTGCCTGCAACGCTTCGGCGAACGTCTGCGCGGGTTGCCGCGCGAGGCGGTGCGTGCAGTCGGCACCAATTCGCTGCGCGTCGCCAGGAACGCTCCCGAATTCCTGCAACAGGCCGAAGCCGCGCTTGGCTTTCCTATTGATGTCATCGCCGGGCGTGAAGAAGCTCGCCTCATCTATCTTGGCGTCGCTCAAGGCCTGCCGCAATCTGAAGGCAGGCGCCTAGTGATGGACATTGGCGGCGGATCCACCGAATTCATCGTCGGCAACGGTCTGCATCCCCACAAGCTGGAAAGCCTGTACATGGGGTGTGTCAGTTTTAGTGTGCGCTATTTCCCGGACGGCAAGATCAACAAGTCCAACCTCAAGCAAGCCGAACTTGCTGCGCGCAACGAGGTGCAGGCTATCGTCAGCGAGTTCTCCCGCGATCATTGGGATGTGGCGCTCGGATCCTCCGGCAGCGCCCGCGTGCTGTGCGATATCATCGAACAAAACGGCTACAGCGATGGCGGCATCACGCGCGAAGGGCTGGAACAACTCCGTGTGCAATTGCTCAAGGCGGGTGACGTGAACAGGCTTGATCTGCCCGGATTGAAAGCGGATCGCATTCCTGTGCTGCCCGGCGGTTTCGCCATTATGTATGCCGCGTTTTGCGAGCTAGGTATCGAGCGCATGCAGCCCGCGCTCGGCGCATTGCGCGAAGGTGTGCTGTACGACCTCCTCGGGCGTTTCCACAACCACGACATGCGCGAAGTCACCGTGCAGCAGTTCATGCGTCGCTACCATGTGGATGCCCGGCAGGCGGCGCGCGTGGCGCATCTGGCGGATTTGTTGGCGCGGCAATTTCTGGGAGACCAGTTCGGCGAGGAGGACTCGCACCTGTTCGCTTGGGCGGCGAACCTGCACGAGATCGGCATCAGCGTCGCACACAGCGGCTATCACAAGCACACCGCCTACATCCTTGCCAATGCCGATATGCCGGGTTTTTCCCGAAAGGAACAAAACCACCTCAGCCTATTGGCGTTGGCGCACCGCGGCGGTTTGGAGAAATTGCGCGGACTGTTAAATACGCCGCAAGACTTGGCTCAAGTGATGGCACTTCGCGTTGCGGCACTCATTTATCGTAACCGTGGCGATGTGGAGCTTCCAGCGATGCAAGGCCGCTTCAGCGGCAGCAAGTTCCACCTCGTCATTGCTCCTGGCTGGCTGGTGCAGAACCCGCTCACCGAAGCCGCCTTGCTGGATGAAGGTCGGCAGTGGAAAGACCTGGGCGTGAGCATGCAAGTGGTCGAGGGATAGGCCAAAATTGACAGTTGCAATAATGTCCAAAACTAACCGGAGATATTTCTAGATGAAGCAATTCAAAATCATTCTGATCAGTCTGGTAGTCGGTGTGCTAATTGGTATGGCACTGGGTGTCAATATCGGACGCGGAAAGTCGCTGCTTTCCAATCCTTTCGCAAAAGAATCGATAGTTGACCGTGCCAAGCAGCTGGGCAGTGAGACGCTGGAGCAAAGCGGTAAAGCGCTGGAAAAGACAGGACAGGCACTGCAAGGAAAATAAGCTGCTTTGGTTGGCGCCATGGAAAAGCCCGTATTCCGGGCTTTTCGTTTTTCATCCCGTGTTAGACTCCGCACCGAAGCTGGCTAGACAGTCGCTGCACACTTCATGCTGTGTAGAGGAAAGTCCGGGCTCCATAGAGCAGGATGCCGGTTAACGACCGGACGCCGTGAGGCGATGGAAAGTGCCACAGAAAATACACCGCCGATGGCTGCGCGAGCAGATCAGGTAAGGTTGAAATGGCGAGGTAAGAGCTCACCGCGCTGGTGGCAACATCAGTGGCAGGGTAAACCCCATTCGGAGCAAGACCAAATAGGCTGGCTATGACGTTGCTCGCGTCGCCAGCGGGTAGGTTGCTTGAGCGTCAGGTAACGAAACGCCTAGAGGAATGACTGTCCACGACAGAACCCGGCTTACCGGCTGGCTTCACTTTTCAGTTCTGTAATCTTTCAAGCGTACTGTGCTGCTTGCGACATCGTGGAGTCCATTCGCGGTCGTTTATCAGTGCAAACTGCAAGAAAATCCAAGTCCCCATTACAAACAACTTTAGCTTGGTTGTGCAATCCGTTGCTTTTTAAGCACATTTTTTTTGCATTAACTTCGTGCGCTAAGCCCTTGTCCCGTAAAGAGAAATCCCGTTTTCTTGCTTGACCACCCTATTCTTTTTCAATATAGTAGGCGTAAGTGGTAAAAAGTGGGTAAAGGTGGGAAAACGGGATGTTTCAAGGGGCGACACAACTCAATCTGGATAGCAAGGGCAGGCTCGCGATACCGGCGCGGTATCGCGACATGCTGCTTGCGCATTGCGCGGGTCAGCTGGTGCTGACTGCTGATGCCGACGGTTGCCTGTTGGTCTATCCGCAACCCGAGTGGCAACCCATCCGCGAAAAGTTGATGAAGCTTTCCGCCTTCGATCCGCGCATCCGCGCGCTGCAACGTTTCCTGGTGGGGCATGCCGAAGACACGGTGATGGATGCCGCCGGACGCGTGCTGGTATCGCCCACGTTGCGCACTTTCGCGGTGCTGGATAAGCGCGTGATGCTGGTGGGGCAGGGTAATAAATTCGAGTTGTGGGACGAGGCGCGTTGGCAGACGCAGAACGAGAAGATGACCGGCTTCACGGCGGACAATCTGCCGCCCGAGTTGGAGGGCTTTACGCTGTGAGCCGAGACTTGGCTCATACAACCGTCCTGTTAAACGAAGCAGTCGAAGCGTTGCAAGTGAAGGCGGATGGCATTTATGTGGATGGCACGTTCGGGCGGGGCGGACACAGCCGCCTGATTTTGGAAAAGTTGGGCGAAGGCGGACGGCTGATCGCGCTGGATAAAGACCCGGCGGCAGTGGCGGCGGGTAAGGCAATCGGTGATGCGCGCTTTCAGATGGTGCATAGCGGCTTCGAGCATCTGGGTGCGGTGCTGCGCGAACTCGGTATCGAGAAGGTAGACGGTGTGCTGCTGGATCTGGGCGTGTCGTCACCGCAACTGGACGATGAGCAGCGCGGTTTCAGTTTCCGGTTCGATGCGCCGCTGGATATGCGTATGGATACCAGCAGGGGGCAGACGGCGGCCGAGTGGCTGGCGATTGCGGATGAAAGCGAACTGGCGGAGGTGATACGTGATTACGGCGAAGAACGGTTTGCTAGGCAGATTGCAAGGGCGATTGTTGCTGCGCGCCAGGAACGAGAAATCCTCACCACGAAACAGCTCAGCGACATCGTTGCTCAGGTTGTACGCACGCGCGAACCAGGCAAAAACCCGGCAACGCGCACCTTTCAGGCTATACGGATTTATATCAACCGCGAACTCGAAGAACTCGAGGGCGTGTTGCCGCAGTGCGTGGATCACCTGAAAGCGGGCGGACGCATGGCGGTGATCAGTTTTCATTCGCTGGAGGATCGCATGGTCAAACACTTCATGCGTGACATGGCACAGGGCGACAAGTTGCCGAAGAACGTGCCGATCCGCGCCGCCGATGTGCCGCAAGGCAGGGTGCATCTGGTCGGCAAGCCGATCTATGCATCGGAGGCGGAAGTGTCTGCGAATCCCGCGCGCGCGCAGCGCGGTGTTGCGAGTGGTGGAGCGCTTAGGTGGCTAGGCTCAATATCCTGTTGCTTATCTTGGTCATCGCGTGCGCGTTGGGAGTCGTCACCTCCCAACACAAGGCACGCAAGCTGTATGTGGAATTGCAGAAAGAAAAAGACAGGGCGCAGCAGATGGATGTGGAGTGGGGGCAATTGCAACTTGAGCAAGGCACGCTGGCTATGCCTGCGCGCGTGGAAAAGCTCGCCAGCCGCCAATTGCAGATGCAGATGCCGCAGTCGGGACTGATTCGCTATATCCGCCTGGGTTCCGGGGTGGTGACGCAACCATGAACTACGCCACCACACCGATACAAACTACGGGGCAGATCGCATTGCCTGCATGGCGTTCGCGCGTGCTGTTCGTGCTTCTGTTGGCGGGGCTGGGGGCTTTGCTGGTGCGCGCGGTCTACCTGCAAGGTATCAACAACGACTTCCTGCAGCAGAAAGGCGATGCGCGTTATGGCCGTGTCGTCGATATCCACGCGCATCGCGGCATGATCACGGATCGCCACGGTGAGCCGCTGGCGGTGAGCACGCCGGTGGAATCGGTCTGGGCGAGCCCGGCCGATGTTGAGATCTCGACTAAGCAGGTCATCCAGCTGGCGCAGATCGTCGGACTGACTCCCGAAGAAGTGAAGAGCAAACTCACCGACACTTCGCGCGAGTTCGTCTATCTCAAACGCCAGTTGCCGCCGGAGCAGGCAGCGAAAGTCGTCAAGCTGGGCATCCCCGGTGTGTCGCTGCAGCGCGAATACCGCCGCTACTATCCGGGCGGTGAAGTCACTTCGCACCTCATCGGTTTCACCGATGTGGACGACAACGGCCAGGAGGGCATCGAACTGGCGCTGCAGGCGCAACTCGGTGGCAAAGCCGGAAGCCAGCAAGTGATCAAGGATCGTCGTGGCTACATCGTCGAAGACGTGGCCAGTTTGCGTGCGCCCAAAGCTGGCAGCAACATCACGCTGAGCATAGACAGCAAGATCCAGTCGCTCGCCTTCCGCGAGATCAAGCAGGCGGTCGAGCGCAACAAGGCCAAGACCGGTTCCATCGTGGTGCTGGATGCTAAAACCGGTGAGGTGTTGGCGCTGGCAAACTGGCCTTCCTACAATTCGAACAATCGCGACAAACCGAGCGTAGCGGTGCTGCGCAATCATGCGGTCACCGACTTGTTCGAACCCGGCTCCACCATGAAGCCGTTCACCGTGGCGACGGCGCTGGAGGCGGGCAAAGTCAAGCCGGGGACGGTCATCAATACCGCAGGCGGTGTGTTCACCGTGAATGGGCGCACCATTCACGACACGCATCCGGAACGATCGCTCACCGTGGGGCAAGTGATCCAGAAGTCGAGCAACGTGGGCACGGCCAAGATCGCGCTGGGCCTGCCTCCGGAGACTTTCTGGCACGGCCTGAATGAAAGCGGTTTCGGATCGCTGACCGGGAGCGAGTTTCCCGGCGAAGCGGCGGGCAAGTTGCGCGACTACAAGAAGTGGCGCCCCATCGAGCAGGCCACCATGTCTTACGGCAACGGCATTTCCGTCAATCTGCTGCAGCTGGCACGTGCTTACACCGTATTTGCAAACGGCGGCGAGCTGAAATCGATCACCTTGCTTAAACAGGAGACGCCCGCGGTGGGTGTCAAAGTCTATTCGGATGCCACCGCACAAGCGGTGCGCGACATGATGGAAACGGTGGTGCGCCCGGGCGGCACGGCGCCGCTGGCGCAGATCACCGGCTATCGGGTGGCAGGCAAGACCGGTACCGCACACAAGCTCGAGAACGGAAAATACATCGATCGCTATGTGGCATCGTTCGTCGGCATGGCCCCGGCATCCGATCCGCGCCTGATCGTGGCCGTGATGATCAACGAACCGGGCGGACGGGATTATTACGGCGGTCTGGTTGCCGCTCCCGTGTTCAGCAATGTGATGGGCGCATCGTTGCGCCTGCTCAGCGTGCCCAACGACGCCCCGCTGGACAATGTGATCATGGCGCCGGGCGAGATCGTTGGGGAGGAAGTATGAGCGGCTTCCATCTCGATGAATTGAACGCGCTTGGTGTGAACATCACGCGTCTGGTGTCCGACAGCCGCGCAGTGCAAGCCAGGCGATACTTTCGTCGCCTATCCCGGCACGCAGTCAGATGGTCGGGGTTTCATCGCGCAGGCCATAGCGCGCGGTGCGAATGCCGTGATCTGGGAAGCGCACGGATTCCAATGGAGCAGCGAATGGAATGTGCCGAATCTGGCGGTGCAAGGACTGCGCCATCAGGCAGGGCTGATCGCTGACCGCGTCTACGACCAGCCGTCGCAAAAACTATGGATGGTCGGTGTCACCGGCACCAATGGCAAAACCTCGTGCAGCCACTGGCTGGCCAGGACGTTCAGTGCGCTGGGGCGCAAGAGTGCCTTGCTCGGTACGCTGGGCAACGGTTTTCCCAGCGCGCTGCAAGCGACTGCGAACACCACGCCGGATGCGCTGCTGGTGCACGGCCTGCTGGCTGAATATGTGCAGCAGGGTGCGCAAGCGGCAGTGATGGAGGTGTCCTCGCATGCACTGGAGCAAGGGCGCGTCAACGGCGTGCACTACGACGTGGCGCTGCTCACCAATCTGACGCGCGACCATCTCGATTACCACGGCGACATGCAAAGTTATGCGGCAGCAAAGCGCCGTCTGTTCGATTGGGTGCATCTCAAATATGCAGTGCTCAATCTCGACGATGCGTTCGGGGCGGAACTGGCCGAGCAGTTGCAGGATGCGGCTGTTGAGGTGATCGGCTATGGCCTGAATGACGAATCGTTAAGGCTCGCCGAGCGTCTCGGTATCCGCATGGTGTACGGCACTCTTGCGCAGATGGATGCGCAGGGGCTGACGCTGCAACTGCACACCAGCTGGGGCGCAGTTGCGCTGCAAAGCAAACTGATCGGGCGTTTCAATGCATCTAATCTGCTCGGCGCACTGGCGGTGCTGCTGGTCAGCGAAGTGGGACTCGATGACGCCGTGCGCGAACTCGGTTTGCAGAAGGCGGTAGCGGGGCGCATGCAGACACTGGGCGGCAAGAATGTGCCGGCAGTGGTGGTGGACTACGCGCACACGCCGGATGCGCTGGAGAAAGTGTTGCTGACCCTGCGCGAGGTGACGGCGCCTTCCGACGGCAGGGTCATCTGCGTGTTCGGCTGCGGCGGCGACCGTGATCGCGGCAAACGTCCGATGATGGGAACGGTCGCCTCGAAGTTCGCCGATGTGTGCATCGTCACCAGCGACAACCCGCGCAGCGAAGAGCCGCGCGCCATCATCGACGCCATCATCATGGGCATGCAGGGCGAGTACCAGGTGATCGAAGACCGGGCCAGGGCCATCGCGCACGCGATCAGCAAGGCGCAACCGATCGATACCGTATTGCTGGCTGGCAAAGGTCACGAGGATTATCAGGAAATCAACGGTGTGCGCCATCCGTTCTCGGATGCGAGATCGCGCACCGCGCGCTGAGCGTCTGGAAACCGGAGGAGCGCTGGCTATGATGCTGCTCTCGCAAGCCGCACAAGCATTGCATGCGCACCATCGAGGGCGCAGACATACGCTTCGCTGCAGTTTCTACCGATACCCGTACCATCCAGCCGGGTGACCTGTTCATCGCACTCAAAGGCGAGAACTTCGACGGCGCACGCTTCGTGGCGCAGGCTGCGCAGGCAGGTGCCGTCGCGGCGCTGGTGAATGCGGATAGCAAAATCGAGAACGCACCGTGCCCATTGCTGCGCGTGCCGGATACGCGCCTTGCTTTGGGCGAACTCGCCGCGCATTGGCGCAAACAGTTCGACATCCCGCTCGTTGCCATCACTGGCAGCAACGGCAAGACCACGGTGAAAGAGATGCTGGCAGCGATTCTGCGTGCCGCCACTGGCGGCGAAGAAAGCGTGCTTGCGACCAAGGGCAACTTCAACAACGACATCGGCATGCCGCTCACCCTGCTCAAGCTGCGCGCAATGCATCGCTACGCAGTGATCGAGATGGGCATGAACCATCCGAACGAGATCGACTACCTCACGCGCATCGCGCAGCCCGATGTGGCGCTGGTCAACAACGCGACCGGTGCGCACCTGCAAGGCCTGGGTTCGGTGGAAGGCGTGGCGCGCGCCAAGGGCGAGATATTCGCGGGATTGAAGAGCGACGGTACGGCTGTCATCAATGCCGACGATGCGCATGCCGCGTTGTGGCGCACGCTGGCAGGCAAACATCGCCTGTTCGATTTTGCGCTGGAACATCCGGCGGCGGTAAAGGGCGAGTGGGCGGCACAAGGCTATGGCGGCGCGTTGCATGCGCGCACGCCGGCCGGCGAATTGCGACTCGTATTGCAGGTGCCGGGCGAACACAACGCGCGCAACGCCCTGGCGGCGGCGACGGCGGCACTGGCGCTGCAGGTGCCGCTGACCACCATCGTAAAAGGGCTGGAAGGCTTCGGCGGCGTGGCGGGTCGTTTGCAACGCAAGCAGGCATTGCATGGTGCGACATTGATCGACGACACCTACAACGCCAATCCGGCCTCGATGCACGCAGCGCTGGAAGTGCTGGCGCAAGCGGGCGGCAAACGCATCTTCGTGCTGGGCGACATGGGCGAGCTGGGCGAAGACGCGGCGCAGTTCCATCGCGAGATCGGCATCGCCGCGCGCGAGTTGGGCATCGAGTGCCTGTTCGCGCTGGGCGCGTTGAGTGCAGAAGCGGTGCGCGAGTTCGGCGTGGGTGCGCAGCATTTCGCCAGTATCGAAGCGCTGCATGCCGCTCTGGATAAAGAGCTGGACGTGCAGACCACGGTACTGGTGAAGGGGTCGCGCTTTATGAAGATGGAACGAGTTGTTGCACATTGCATAGGACAGGAGGAAGCATGCTGCTCGCATTAGCCCAATGGTTGGCACAGGACGTGCGCACATTCAGCGTATTCAATTACATCACGCTTGCGCGCAGTGCTGGCAGCGATGACGGCGTTGTTCATCTCCTTCATGCTGGGGCCGTGGATGATACGCAAACTGACCGCGATGAAGATCGGCCAGTCAGTGCGCACCGACGGGCCGCAGACGCATCTGGTGAAGGCGGGCACGCCGACCATGGGCGGTGCGTTGATCCTGATGTCGGTCGCTATCACCACCTTGCTGTGGGGTGACTTGCACAATGCCTACATCTGGGTGGTGCTGCTGACCACGCTGGGCGTCGGCGCCATCGGCTGGGTGGACGACTATCGCAAGGTGGTGCATCGCAATCCGGATGGCTTGTCGGCTAGAGCCAAGATGTTCTGGCAATCGCTCATCGCGCTGGCGGTCGGCATCTTCCTGTGGTCGCATGCCACGCTGCCCGCACATACCGAAGTGATCGTGCCGTTCTTCAAGCATCTGGTGTTCCCGCTCGGCATGGTCGGCTTCATCGTGCTGGTCTATCTGGTCATCGTCGGTAGCAGCAACGCCGTGAACCTGACCGACGGTCTGGATGGTTTGGCCATCATGCCGACGGTGATGGTGGCGAGCGCGCTGGCGATCTTCGCCTATGTCGCAGGGCACGCCGAATTCTCCAAATATCTGGGCGAACCTTCTATTCCCGGTGCGGGTGAGTTGGCGGTGTTCTGCGCGGCCATCGCCGGCGCCGGCCTGGCCTTCCTGTGGTTCAACGCCTATCCGGCGGAAGTGTTCATGGGCGACGTCGGTGCGCTGTCGCTGGGTGCGGCACTGGGAACGGTGGCGGTCATCATCCGCCAGGAACTGGTGCTGTTCATCATGGGCGGCGTGTTCGTGGTGGAAGCGGTATCGGTGATGCTGCAGGTGTCCTGGTTCAAGTACACCAAGAAGAAATACGGCACGGGCAAACGCATCCTGCTGATGGCACCGCTGCACCATCATTTCGAGCAGAAGGGCTGGAAAGAGACACAGGTGGTGGTGAGGTTCTGGATCATCACCATGCTGCTGGTATTGATCGGATTGGCCACGTTGAAATTGAGATGACATCACTACGCGACAAATCGGTGCTGGTGCTCGGTCTCGGTGAGACCGGGCTGTCGCTTGCGCGCTACCTGAGCGCGCAGGGCGCGCGTTTGCGCGTCGCCGACAGCCGTGCCGAGCCGCCCGGTGTCGCGACCCTGCGCAGCGAATTGCCGCAGGCCGACGTGCATTGCGGCCCATTCACGGACGAGTTGCTGCAAGGTATCGACCGCATCGCCATCAGCCCCGGCGTGCCTCTGGCCGAACCGTTCGTGCAGCGCGCCATCGCTCGCGGCATTCCGGTCGAAGGCGACATCGAGCTGCTGGCGCAGCAACTGGCGACCAATAATTACCGTCGCAACACCAAGGTCATCGCCATCACCGGCGCCAACGGCAAGACCACCGTCACCAGCATGGTCGGTGCGATGTGCGCGGCGGCGGGTCTGGATACGCAGGTGGCGGGCAACATCTCTCCTGCAGTGCTGGATGCATTGCGCGAACGCGATCAACAGCCGCAGGTGTGGGTGTTGGAACTCTCCAGCTTCCAGCTCGAAACCACTTACACGCTGGATGCCGATGCTGCCGTCGTGCTCAACGTGACGGAAGACCATCTCGACCGTTATGCGGGCAGCATGGATGCCTATGCAGCCGCCAAGGCGCGCATCTTCCAAGGCCGCGGCGTGCAGGTGTTGAACCGTGACGATGAGCGCAGTGCCGCGATGAAGATCGCCGCGCGCAGACAGCTCAGCTTTGGACTGAATCCGCCGGCGAGCGACAACGAGTGGGGTATCACGCGCGAGGGAGCCGTGACTTGGCTGATGCAGGGCGCGCAAAAGATCATGCGTGCCGACGAGCTGCAGGTGAGCGGTCTGCACAACGTGGCGAATGCGCTGGCCGCGCTGGCGCTGTGCCGCGCGCTCGGATTGCCGCTCGCCCCCTTGCTGAATGCATTGCGTGATTTTAAAGGCCTGCCGCATCGCGTCGAGAAAGTCGCGGAGATTGCGGGCATCACTTATTACGACGACTCCAAGGGCACCAATGTCGGAGCGACTGAAGCGGCATTGAAGGGGCTGGGCAAACCGGCGCTAGTCATTCTCGGCGGCGACGGCAAGGGGCAGGATTTTTCGCCACTGAAAGAGGCAGTCGCAAAGCATGCACGCGCCGCGGTATTGATCGGACGCGATGCGCCGCTGATCGAGAAAGCGATTGGCGGTTGCGGCAAGCCGATATTGCAGGCGCACGACATGGACGATGCGGTGCGCATTGCCACTGCGAATGCACAAGCTGGCGATGCGGTGCTGATGTCGCCAGCTTGCGCCAGCTTCGATATGTATCGCAACTATCTGCATCGTGCCGAAGTGTTCATCGCGGCGGTGAAAAAAATTGAAATGGAGGCGGCATGTTCAGCTTAGCCTTGAACTCGCCGCGCCGTACCGTGGCGGAATACGACAGCGTGTTGACCTGGATCGTCACGGCACTGCTGGCCATCGGCCTGGTGATGGTCTACTCGGCATCGATTGCGACTGCTGAAGCGGGCAAATACACCAATTACCAACTGACGTATTACCTGGTGCGTCACGGCATCTTCATTTTGATTGGCGTGGTTGCTGGCGTGATCGCCTTCCAGATACCGACGCAGATGTGGCAAAAATACGCGCCCTATCTGTTCCTGATCGGCGTGGTGTTGCTGCTGCTGGTGTTGATCCCGGGAGTCGGCAAGGCAGTCAACGGCAGTCGCCGCTGGCTGCCGCTGTTCATTGTCAATCTGCAGCCGTCGGAACTGATGAAACTGTTCGCCGTGCTGTATGCCGCCGATTACGCCGTGCGCAAAGGTGCGGTGAAGGATCACTTGCTGCAACCGTTCCTGCCGATGTTCGGTGTGATGGCCCTGGTCGGGGCATTGTTGCTGCTGGAGCCGGACATGGGCGCCTTCGTGGTGATCTGTGCCATCGCGATGGGCACGCTGTGGCTGGGTGGGTTCAATCTCAAGATCTTCGGCGGGTTGGTGTTGCTGCTGCCGCTGGCGTTCGCCGCCCTGATCCTGTCCTCGCCGTACCGCATGCAGCGCGTCATCGGCTTCATGGATCCGTGGTCTGATCCGTACGGCAAAGGTTATCAATTGAGCCACGCGCTGATCGCCTTCGGCCGCGGCGAATGGCTGGGTGTCGGGCTTGGCGGCAGCGTGGAAAAGCTGTTCTACCTGCCGGAGGCGCATACCGACTTCCTGCTCGCAGTGATCGCGGAAGAACTGGGCTTGTTCGGCGTGTGTGCCGTCATCCTGCTGTTCGGCTGGCTCATCGTGCGCGCCTTTGCCATCGGGCGTCAGGCGGCGATGTCTGACCGCCTGTTCGCTGCGCTGGTGGCGCAGGGCATCGCAGTGTGGCTGGGTGTGCAGGCGATGATCAACATCGGCGTGAACATGGGCGTGCTGCCGACCAAGGGGTTGACCTTGCCGTTCCTGAGCTTCGGCGGTAGCGGCGTGGTGGTGAACTGCGTGGCAATCGCGGTGTTGCTCAGGATCGACTACGAAAACAGACGTGTTGCGCGGGGACTTCCGATATGAGCAGACACGTTCACAACACGTCTGTTTCGGCGAAGGCTAACTTGCATAAGCAAGTTAAGCCCCAGCGGGGCGGCCGTAGCCAAAATCGCAGAGTAGCAAGAGGATTGCCGATATGAGCAGAACCATCCTCATTATGGCGGGCGGCACCGGCGGACACATCTACCCGGGATTGGCCGTGGCCGATGCCTTGCGTGCGCAAGGCTGGAACGTGGTGTGGCTAGGTGCGCCCAACAGCATGGAAGCCGAACTGGTGCCCAAGCACGGTTATCCGGTGGCGTGGGTGAACTTCTCCGGCGTACGCGGCAAAGGGCTGCTGCGTTTGCTGACGTTGCCGTTCACCTTGTTGCGTGCGTTGGGGCAGAGTGCGGCCGCGATCTTTCGTCACCGTCCAGACGTGGTACTGGGCATGGGCGGTTACATCACCATGCCGGGTGGATTGATGGCGGCGATCTTGCGCCGTCCGCTGGTCATCCACGAACAGAACTCCATCGCGGGATTGAGCAACAAATTACTGGCGAAACTATCCACGCGTGTGCTGAGCGGCTTCCCCGATGTGCTGAAAGGCACTCAGTGGTGCGGTAACCCAGTGCGTTCGGATATCGCTGCATTGCCTGAACCACAAGTTCGTTTCGCAGGCCGCAGCGGCAAATTGAACGTGCTGGTGGTGGGCGGCAGCCTGGGTGCGCAGGCACTAAACGAAGCGCTGCCCAAAGCGCTCGCCATGCTGAGCGAACAGGAGCGTCCGCATGTGTTGCACCAGACTGGCAAGAAACATTTCGAGACGGTGCAAAAGTTATATGAGCAAGCAGGCGTAAGCGGTGACATCCGCGCCTTCCTCGACGATATGGCGAACCAGTATGCCGTGGCTGATCTGGTCATCTGTCGCGCGGGTGCGCTGACCATTGCCGAACTGGCGGCGGCGGGTGCGGCGAGCGTGCTGATCCCGTTCCCGTTTGCGGTGGACGATCACCAGACGCACAACGCGCGTTTCCTGAGTGAGAAAGGCGCGGCGATTTTGCTGCCACAGAAAGAACTGAATGCGGAAAAACTGGCACAACTGTTGCGCGAAATGAGTCGTGAGAAATTGCTGGCAATGGCGCAAGCAGCACGCAGTTTGGCAAAACCGGATGCGACACAACAAGTGGCGCAAGTGTGCGTTGCTCTCGCGGAGTGAACGAATATGAAACATAAGATCAAACACATCCACTTCGTCGGCATCGGCGGCTCCGGCATGAACGGCATCGCCGAGGTGCTGATCAATCTGGGCTTCAGGGTGAGCGGTTCCGATCTGGCCGATAGCGGGGTCACTCAGCGTTTGCAGACACTGGGCGCGACCGTGTATCAGGGGCACAGCGAGAAGCATCTGCGCGATGCCGATGCGGTGGTGGTCTCAACTGCGGTGAAGGCGGACAACCCGGAAGTGGTCGCCGCGCGCGAACGGCGCATCCCCATCGTGCCGCGTGCGGTGATGCTGGCGGAACTGATGCGTCTGCGTCAGGGTATCGCTGTGGCGGGGACACACGGCAAGACCACCACTACCAGCTTGGTGACCAGCGTACTAGCCAAGGGCGGCTACGACCCGACTTTCGTGATCGGCGGGCGACTCAATAGCAGCGGTGCGAACGCGCGGCTGGGCACGGGCGAGTTCATCGTGGCCGAGGCGGACGAGTCCGATGCCTCGTTCCTGTATCTCACGCCGATCCTGGCGGTGGTCACCAACATCGATGCCGATCACATGGAGACCTATGGACACGATTTCGACAAGTTGAAACAGGCCTTCGTCGATTTCATCGAGCGCCTGCCGTTCTATGGCCGCGCCATGCTGTGCGTGGACGATGCCAATGTACGCGAGATTCTGCCGCGCATCAGCAAGCCGATAACCACGTACGGCTTCGGCGAAGAGGCGCAGATCCGCGCGGTGAACGTGCGCCACGAAGGCGGCCAGATGCGCTTCACCGCGCAATGCCGCCACGACGAGAAATGCATGTACGACGGCAAGCCGCTTGATCTGGAAATCACGCTCAATTTGGCCGGGGTGCATAACGTGCTCAATGCATTGGCCGCCATTGCAGTCGGTCTGGAGGTCGGCGTTGCGCCGACCGCCATCGTCGCGGCATTGGCCGAGTTCGAGGGCGTGGGGCGACGCATGCAGCGCTACGGCGAGATTCCGTTGCCATCCGGCGGTTCGTTCACGTTGATCGACGACTACGGCCATCACCCGGTGGAAATGAAAGCGACGCTGGCTGCGGTGCGCGGTGCCTTTCCCGGCCAACGCTTGCTGCTTGCCTTCCAGCCGCATCGGTTCACGCGCACGCGCGACCTGTTCGAGGATTTCGTGAAGGTGTTGGGTACGGTGGATGCGCTGGCACTGGCTGAGGTGTACGCGGCCGGCGAGGCTCCTATCGTCGCAGCAGACGGGCGTGCGCTGATGCATGCCTTGCGCGTGGCGGGGCAAAGCGAAGCGGTGTTCGTCGAGAACATCGCCGATATGCCGCAGACCATTGTGCAGATGGCGCGGGATGGTGACGTGGTGCTGACCATGGGGGCCGGCTCCATCGGCGGCGTGCCGAATCTGGTGAAGCAGATGAAGTGAATATGAGCGAACCGACACAGATCAGTGCAGTTGGGTTGCGCGGCGAGATGCTCTACAACGAGCCCATGTCGCGCCATACCAGTTGGCGCGCAGGCGGTGCGGCTCAGCGCATGTACCGCCCCGCCGACCTCGCTGATTTGCAAAGGTTCATGCAGCAACTGCCGCAGGATGAACCGCTGATCGCAGTCGGCCTCGGTAGCAATTTGCTGGTGCGCGACGGCGGACTGCGCGGCACGGTGCTGCTGCTGCATGGAGCTTTGAACGAATTGCGCCTGGATGGCGAGAATACGCTCTACGCGCAAGCCGGGGTGCCGGGAGCGAAGCTGGCACGTTTTGCTGCTTCGAACAATTTTTGCGGGGCGGAATTCTTCGTCGGCATCCCCGGCACCTTGGGCGGCATGTTGGCGATGAATGCGGGCTGCTACGGCAGCGAGACCTGGCAGAAGGTGGTGCGCATACATGTGCTGACGCGACGCGGCGAATTGCTGGAGCGCACACCGCAGGAATACGAAATCGGTTACCGCCATGTGGCACAGCGCACAGCGAGCGAAGAGTTCTTCGTCGGTGCATGGCTGAAGCTGGAAAAGGGCGATGTGGAGGCGGCGCGACGCGAGATTAAAGCCTTGATGGAAAAGCGCAACGCCAGCCAGCCTCTGCAATTGCCGAATGCGGGTTCGGTGTTCCGCAATCCGCCGGGCAACCATGCGGCGAAACTGATCGAAGGCTGCGGCCTGAAAGGCAAGCGTGTCGGCGGGGCGCAGGTGTCGGAGAAGCATGCCAACTTCATCGTCAATGTGGGCGGTGCGACGGCGGCGGACATCGAGGACCTGATCGAAGAAGTGCAAACGGTGGTGCAACAGAAAACGGGTATCGCCTTGCAGTGCGAGGTGAAAATTGTTGGAGAGCGAGCTTGAAGAACTTTGGAAAAGTGGCGGTGTTGTTTGGCGGACGTTCGGCAGAACGCGAGGTGTCGTTGAAGAGCGGTGCGGCAGTATTGGCCGCGTTGCAGCGGAGCGGGGTGGATGCGCATGCCTTCGACCCGGCACAGCGCGATCTATCCGACCTCAAGAAAGAGAAATTCGATCGCGTGTTCATCGCGCTGCACGGCCGCTTCGGCGAGGACGGTACGGTGCAGGGCGCACTCGAACTGCTGGGCATCCCCTACACCGGCAGCGGCGTGATGGCCTCGGCCATCGCGATGGACAAGTGGCGCACCAAGCTGGTGTGGCAGGCGGCCGGATTGCCGATACCCGAATACGAAGCATTGACTGCACCGACGGATTGGAGTGCGGTGGCCGACCATCTCGATTTGCCGCTGTTCGTGAAGCCGGCCAGCGAAGGCAGCAGCGTCGGTGTGACCAAGGTGAAGACCTTGGAAGAGTTGCCTGTCGCCTACGCCGAAGCGGCCAAGCACGACAAGGTGGTGATCGCCGAGAGCTTCATGAGCGGCGGCGAATACACGGTGGCGGTCCTGAACGGGCGTGCATTGCCGGTCATCAAGATCGAACCGGCCAACGAGTTCTATGACTACGAAGCGAAATATCTGCGCGACGACACGCGCTATCTGTGTCCGTGCGGCTTGAGTGCGGAAGATGAGGCGGAGATGCAACGTCTGGCACAGCTCGCGTTTGAGCTTGTCGGCGGCCAGGGTTGGGGGCGCGTGGATTTTCTGCGCGGGGACGACGGCAAGCCGTATCTGCTGGAGATCAACACTTCGCCGGGCATGACCGACCACAGTCTGGTGCCGATGGCGGCAAGGCAGGCGGGTATCAGTTTCGAGCAACTGGTATTGCAGATATTGGAGGGAGCGCATGTGGGATAACGCACCGCTGCTGCGCGGCATCGCCAACACGCTGTTCGGCCTCAGCCTGGTGCTGGTGCTGTACGGCGTGGTGCGCTACGTGCTGAGCTTGCCGGTGTTTCCGCTGCGCGCGGTGGAATTGACCGCAGCACCGCAGCGTGTCCCGTCCGAATTGCTGGAGAAAGTAGTGCGCGAACAAGTGAGCGGCAATTTCTTCACTGTCGATCTGGAGCGCACACGTCAGGCTTTTGAAAAGTTGCCCTGGGTGCGCAAGGTGAGCGTGCGGCGCAAGTTTCCGTGGAGCCTGGAAGTGGAAATAGAAGAGCAGGTTGCGTTGGCGACCTGGAACGGCAAGGAATTGGTGAACACGCATGGCGAAGTGTTCACGGCGCAGACGGAGCAGGTGCTGCCTGCCTTCATCGGCCAGCCCGACACCTCGGCACAGGTGTCTCAGATGTACGGCGAATTGAATACGGCACTGCAGCCGATGCAACAGCAGATCGCACAGATCGGTTTGTCGCCGCGTTTCGCGTGGCAGGTGAAGCTGGATAACGGCATGGTGCTGGAACTGGGACGGGAAGAGATGCAGCCGCGCCTGGCGCGCTTCGTCGCAGTGTATCCATACAGCCTGGCGGCGATGGCGCGACCGGTGAACCATGTGGATCTGCGTTATCGCAACGGGTTTGCGGCTTACCTGCCGGGCGGCAATGTTTGAATTGGTAGCAAGGGGACAGCGATGAGCAAGAACAGAGAGAGCAAAAATTTGGTCGTGGGGCTGGACATCGGCACGTCGAAGATCGCGTGCATCGTCGCCGAGATCAGACCGGAAGGCACGCTGGAAGTGATCGGTGCAGGTATGCACCAATCCTCCGGCATGAAGAAGGGCATGGTGGTGAATATCGACGCCACCGTCGGCGCCATCCAGCGCGCGCTGGAAGAGGCCGAGCTGATGGCGGACTGCAAGATAAGCGAGGTCTACACCGGCATCGCGGGCAGCCACATCCGCAGCTCCAATGCCAACGGCATGATCAAGATCAAGGACAAGGAAGTGGCGCACACCGACATCCTGCGCGCGGTGGAGACGGCCAGCTCGATCAGCTTGCCGGGCGACCAGCAGATCCTGCATATCCTGGAGCAGGAGTTCAGCATCGACGGGCAGGAAGGGATCAAGAAGCCGCTGGGCATGAGCGGCATGCGGCTGGAGGTGGAGATACACATCGTCACCGGCGCGGTGTCGGCAGTGCAGAACATCCTGAAGTGCATCCACCGTTGCGGTCTGGAAGTGAACGAGATGATCCTGCAGCCGCTGGCATCGAGCAAAGCAGTGCTGGCGGAAGACGAGAAGGAGCTTGGCGTATGTCTGGTGGATATCGGCGGCGGCACCACCGACGTGGCGGTCTTCACCAACGGTGCGATACGCCACACGGCGGTGATCCCCATTGCGGGCGACCAGATCACCAACGACATCGCCATGGCCTTGCGCACGCCGACCAAGGATGCCGAAGACATCAAGATCAAATACGGCTGTGCGCTGCGCCAGTTGGCGAACGATGCGCCAATCGAAGTGCCCGGAGTGGGCGAACGCAGCACACGCACGCTGTCGCGGCACACCTTGGCGGAGGTGATCGAGCCGCGCGTGGAAGAGTTGTATTCGCTGGTGCAGCAGGAGCTGCGCCGCAGCGGTTTCGAGGACTTGCTCTCGTCCGGCATCGTGCTGACCGGCGGCAGCAGTGCCATGCAGGGCATGGTCGAATTGGGCGAAGAGATATTCCATATGCCGGTGCGCATGGGCGTGCCGCGCAACATCGGCGGTTTATCGGATGTGGTGAAGACGCCGCGTTATGCAACGGGTGTGGGGCTGCTGCTGTACGGGTTGGAACAATATAAACGGGATGAAGTGTCGCGCGTGAATTCGGGGTCGTTCGGTGATGTGTTGGCGAATATGAAGACTTGGTTTCAACGCAATTTTTAGTATTCGGGTTCAGAGTTATTTTGCATTTTAGAAAAAGGAGAAAATTATGTTTGAACTGATGGATGCACAGCCGCAAGGCGCAGTGATCAAGGTGGTGGGTGTGGGTGGTTGCGGCGGCAATGCCGTGGACCACATGATCGACCAGGGAGTGCAAGGCGTCGAGTTCATCGCGATCAATACCGATGCGCAGGCGCTGCGTCGCAGCAAGGCGCGCGTGCAGTTGCAGATCGGCGCGAGTCTGACCAAAGGATTGGGGGCAGGTGCCAAGCCGGAGATCGGACAAGCGGCAGCGGAGGAAGATCGCGAGCGCATCTCCGAGATCATCAACGGGGCGAACATGGTGTTCATCACCGCCGGCATGGGCGGCGGCACGGGCACGGGTGCGGCGCCCATCGTGGCGCAAGTGGCCAAGGAGATGGGTATCCTCACCGTGGCCGTGGTCACCAAGCCATTCGTGTTCGAAGGCAAGCGCATGACGCTGGCGCAAAGCGGTATCGAAGAGCTGGCGGCCTACGTCGATTCGCTCATCATCGTGCCGAACGCCAAGCTGATGGAAGTGCTGGGCGGCAAGACCACGCTGCCGGAAGCGTTCAAGGCGGCCAACGGCGTGCTGCAGGGCGCGGTGGCCGGTATCGCGGAAGTGATCAACGTGCCGGGCATGGTGAACGTGGACTTCGCCGACGTGTGCACGCTGATGTCCGAGAACGGCATGGCGATGATGGGCGCGGCGTCCGCTTCCGGCGAAGGTCGTGCGCAACGTGCTGCCGAGCAAGCCATTGCCAGCCCGCTGCTGGAAGATGTGGATCTGTCCGGCGCACGCGGCGTATTGGTCAACATCACGTCCAGCAGCAGCCTGACTCTGGAAGAGCTGCATGAAGTGATGAACTGCTTCCAGTTCGCGGCACAGGAAGCGACCGTGATCGTCGGTTCGGTGTTCGACGAAGCCATGGGCGACGAGATGCGCGTGACCATCGTGGCAACGGGTCTGGGCGCGCCGCTGGCACGCAAGCAGCCGAAGCCGGTGCTGGCGTATGAGAAGCAACTGCGCACCGGTACGCACGACGCGCCGATGGTGAACTACAACGAACTGGACATGCCGGCAGTGATCCGCACCGGACGTCATCGCGAAGCAGTCGAGGCGATGAAACAATCCGGCGTCGATACGCTTGATATCCCGTCGTTCTTGCGCAAGCAAGCCGACTGATTGCCAAGCGAGGTAAAGCAGCGTGGCGACGGGCTTCCGTTCGCCTATGTTAAACTTCGCGCCTGATTTGTCGGGTTATTGAGAAATGGTCAAGCAGCGCACATTGAAGACGACAGTGCAGGCGACGGGCGTCGGTCTGCATACGGGCGAAAAGGTCTATCTGACCTTGCGTCCGGCCGCCATCGATAGCGGCATCGTGTTTCGTCGCGTCGATCTGGCGAATTCTGCGGATATCCGTGCCGAGGCCCATGCCGTGCATGACACACGCCTTTCGACTTGTCTGGAGGCGCACGGTGCACGCGTGGCGACGGTGGAGCACCTGATGTCGGCGCTGGCCGGCTTGGGCATCGACAACGCCATCGTCGAGCTGACCAGCCCGGAGCTGCCCATCATGGATGGCAGTGCTGGCACGTTCATCTTCCTGCTGCAATCGGCGGGCATTGTCGAGCAGCCTGCCGCCAAGAAATTCATCCGCATCAAAAAAGTGGTCGAAGTGAAGGACGGCGACAAGTGGGTGCGCTTCGAGCCGTATAACGGCTACAAGCTGAACTTCACCATCAATTTCGCTCATCCGGTGTTTGCCAACACCAAGCAGAACGTGACGGTCGATCTCGGTGAACATTCCTATATAAAGGAAGTGAGCCGTGCCCGTACCTTTGGTTTTATGCAAGAGGTCGAGTACATGCGCTCACAAGGTTTGGCTTTGGGGGGCAGCCTGGATAACGCGATTGTGATGGACGAATACCGTGTCATCAATCCGGATGGCCTGCGTTTCGAAGATGAGTTCGTGAAACACAAGATTTTGGATGCCATCGGTGACCTGTACCTGCTCGGGCATCCGCAGATCGGTGCTTTCTCCGGCTACAAATCCGGACATGCCTTGAACAACGCCTTATGCCGCGCATTGCTGGAAGATGAAACGGCATGGGAGTTCAATACGTTCGAGAAGCCGGAAGAGGCGCCAGATTTCCTGCGCCTGCAATTGCAGGCAGCCTGATCGCGGGCGCCGCGATGCTGATTCGCCTCGCGCTACTGCTCTCCGCGTTGCTCATCGCAGCCTCTGCGGTCATTTATCTACTTACCCGTGAGCCTCGTTATCTGCGTTTCGCCTGGCAGGTGGCGCGCTTCATGGTCTACGTTCTGTTGGTATTCGGCGTCCTGTATCTGCTGGAGCGGTACGGCATGGTCGCTTGGCGTGTCTTTGTCTAGGAGGAGCGCTTGGCAAGCCGCCGCAAGGCGGATTTGAGCGGCGAGTCGTCCAGTTTTTCTCCCAGTTCCTCCAATGCGTTGCGTGCATCCTGACCGAGTTTGCGCGGAGTGGTCTTGGCGGGGAGGCGCGGGGAGCTGACTTGCACCCGGATTTGAATTCCAGTAACCTCGCATCCCCTTGCTTGAAAAAGGGAAATGATTTCTGTGGTCATCTGACGCAATTTGGATGCTACCGCGCCGTTGTCGGCGCCGATGACCACCAGCTGCTGACGAAGCTGTAACACGCGGCTGCTGGCTTGCAGCGAAGACGGAACGATGAGCGCGTAGTTTCGTTGCAGGACAGCGAGCTGCTTGGCTTTGCTCGAAAGTTGCCGCAGTTCTTGATTGGATGCCAGAAAGGCGTTCAGGCGATGCGGCACGGTAGTAGGTTCACAGAGTTTGCTTCAGAAGGGGTTTGCGTGAATATTATTCTAGTTTCCAACCGGTTTGCAAAAGCTCGCAGCATTTCGTTGTCGGGGGCGCATCTGGCGTTGCTGGCAATGTTGGCTACGGTTTTGTTCGTCGCTGCGGTGTTGGCGGCGCAGTATGCCATCGTGCGCTTCCAGCCAGGCATGCTGAGCAACGAGATGCGTAGCTGGTTAGCCAGCGCGCAACAGGATGAACAGCAGAAGCACCAAGCTTATCTGCACAAGAGCCTGGATACCTTGGCGATGCGTTTGGGGCAGATGCAGGCCCAGTTATTGCGTCTGGATGGATTGGGTGCTCGTCTTGCCAAGTTGACGGGTATGAAGCCGCAAGATTTTTCATTTGGTCAGGCTCCCGCTCAAGGTGGCCCGTACTTGCCGGCCTCCCTGCCGCAGGAAATCTCGCTTGCTGGAATGGAACAACAGATGGCCGAGTTGAATTCCTTGCTGAGCGATCGTAGCGACAAGCTGGTGGCGCTGGAAACTTTGATGATGCAGGACAAGCTGAGCAAGAAGCTGCTGCCGTCCGTTGCGCCTATTGCGGAGGGTTGGTATTCCTCCAATTTCGGCTGGCGCATCGACCCTTTTACGGGCAGAAATGCGATGCATGAAGGCGTGGATTACATGGTGCCGGCAGGTACGCCTATTCACGCATCCGCAGGCGGGGTCGTAGTGTATGCGGACGCACATCCGCAGTATGGTAATATGGTCGAAATTGATCACGGCAACCAGGTCATCACGCGTTATGCGCATGCGTCCAAGTTGCTGGTCAAGGTCGGCGATGTGGTACGACGCGGGAGCGAAATCGCCAGAGTCGGGAGTACGGGGCGTTCCACAGGCAACCACCTGCACTTTGAAGTGAGATACAGAGGCATCGCCCAGAACCCGGTGCGCTTCCTGGAAAAAGCAGCCAGTTGAAGCAATAGGTTTAGTCGAAGGGTGAGGTGTGTGCCTCACCCTTTTTTATTTGTTTGCAACGGCAGTAAGAAAAGACAGCATGATCTCCAAATTGTTGAAATCCGTATTCGGCAGTCGTAACGACCGCTTGCTCAAGCAGTATCGCCAGAACGTTGCGCGTATCAATGCACTGGAGGCGGAAATATCCGTTCTTTCCGACGATGCCTTGCGCGGCAAGACGGCAGAATTCAAGCAACGCGTACAACAGGGCGAGTCGCTGGATGCTATTTTGCCGGAAGCCTTTGCCGTGGTGCGCGAAGGCGGCAAGCGTGCCTTGCAGATGCGGCACTTCGATGTGCAACTGATCGGCGGTATGGTGCTGCACTACGGCAAGATCGCCGAGATGCGCACCGGCGAAGGCAAGACCCTGATGGCGACCCTGCCAGCCTACCTGAACGCCCTGTCCGGCAAGGGCGTGCACGTGGTGACGGTGAACGACTATCTGGCGGCGCGCGATGCCGAGTGGATGGGCAAGCTGTACCAGTTCCTCGGGCTGTCGGTCGGCGTCATTCTGACCAGCATGGAGCATGCGGACAAGCAGACTGCCTACGGTGCGGACATCACCTACGGTACCAACAACGAATTCGGGTTCGATTACCTGCGTGACAATATGGCAGCCAACGCGGAGGATCGTTTCCAGCGCGGGCTGAATTTCGCCGTCGTGGATGAAGTGGACTCCATCCTGATCGATGAAGCGCGCACCCCGCTCATCATCTCCGGGCAGGCGGAAGACAACCTCGACGTCTATCTGCAGATGAATAAATTGGCGCCGAATTTGAGGCGCCAGGCAGACGAGAATGCGCCGGGTGATTATCACGTCGATGAAAAGAACCATCAGATATTGCTGAGCGAATCCGGACATGAGCATGCCGAGCGTCTGCTGGCGCAGGCCGGGATGCTGCCGGTCGGTGGCAGCCTGTACGACCCGGCCAACATCACGCTGATCCACCATCTGTATGCTGCCTTGCGCGCCCATAACCTGTTCCTGCGTGACCAGCACTATGTGGTGCAGAACGGCGAAGTGGTAATCGTCGATGAGTTCACAGGTCGCTTGATGTCGGGGCGCCGCTGGTCGGACGGGCTGCATCAGGCGGTGGAAGCCAAAGAAGGCGTCACGATCCAGAAAGAGAACCAGACGCTGGCTTCGATCACCTTCCAGAATTATTTCCGCATGTACAACAAGCTGGCCGGTATGACCGGAACAGCGGACACCGAAGCCTACGAATTCCAGACTATCTACAACCTGGAAACCGTCATTATTCCGCCGCACCGTCCCACAGTGCGCAAGGATATGATGGACAAGGTCTACCTCAGCGCGCGCGAAAAATACGCGGCGGTCATTGCCGATGTGCGCGACTGCTACGAACGCGGACAACCGGTGCTGGTGGGCACGACCTCCATCGAGACCTCCGAGCTGCTGTCCGGCTTGCTGGAAAAGGAAAAGCTGCCGCATCAGGTGCTTAATGCCAAGCAGCATGCGCATGAGGCCGAAATCGTGGCGCAGGCGGGTCGTCCGAAGATGATCACCATTGCCACCAACATGGCGGGGCGCGGTACGGACATCGTGCTGGGCGGCAATGTCGAGAAACAGATTGAGCATCTGCACGCCGATGCGTCGCTGGACGAGGCGACGCGCAACCAGCGTATCGAAAAATTGAAATCGGAATGGCAGTCGCTGCATGAACAAGTGCTGGCCAGCGGCGGTCTGCACATCGTGGGTACCGAGCGCCATGAGTCGCGCCGCGTGGACAATCAGTTGCGCGGACGTTCCGGGCGTCAGGGCGATGCCGGTTCCAGCCGTTTCTATCTGTCGCTGGAAGATCCGTTGTTGCGCATCTTCGCCTCCGACCGCGTGGCGGCAATCATGAACAAGTTCAAGCTGCCGGAAGGGGAAGCTATCGAGCATAGCTGGGTGACACGCGCCATCGAGAACGCCCAGCGCAAAGTGGAAGCGCGCAACTTCGACATGCGCAAGCAGATCTTGGAATACGACGACGTTGCCAACGACCAGCGCAAGGTGATCTATCAGCAACGTGCCGAATTGCTGGAAAGCACGGATATTTCAGAGACGATCAACGCGATGCGCGAAGGTGTGCTGTCCGACCTCGTCGCAGAACATATTCCGCACGGCAGCATGGAAGAGCAGTGGGATGCGTCTGGGCTGGAGAAAACCTTGGCGGCAGAGTTTCAATTGCATCTGCAGGTGGTGCAATGGCTGGAGCAGGACAAACACCTGGACGAAAACGGTCTGCGTGAGCGTGTGGCGGAGGCCGCACACAAGCAATATCAGGCCAAGATAGATCGGGTCGGCGGCGAGGTGATGCACAGCTACGAGCGCATCGTCATGCTGCAGAGCCTGGATCAGCATTGGCGCGAGCATCTGGCGGCGCTGGATCACTTGCGGCAAGGTATTCACCTGCGCGGCTATGCGCAGAAGAATCCCAAGCAGGAATACAAGCGCGAAGCATTCGAACTGTTCTCCACCATGCTGGAGGCGATCAAGCTCGATGTGACGCAGACGCTGTTGAATGTGCAGATACGCAGCGAGGCGGATGTGGCGGCCGCGGAAGCGCCCCACGCGCCGGAAAATGTGCAGTATCATCACGCCGATTACGAAGAGGCGCTGGCTCAAACCGACGAAAAAAATGCAGAGCAGAAGCCTTTCGTGCGCGGGGGCGAGAAGGTCGGTCGCAACGATCCATGCCCGTGCGGTTCGGGGAAAAAATACAAGCAGTGCCATGGCAGATTGAACTGATGCAATCAACATCTGGGGAGATGAGAATGACAAAAGAAGACTTGATCATACAAACCTTGCACAACTCCACACTGACGGAGGAGTTGCGCGATTCCGAGATCGAGCAGCTGGCCAGCCTGATCACGGTACGCGATTACAAGGCGGGGGATTACATCCTCAAACCGGGGGACACTGTGCTGAAAGATTCCCTGTTGATTCTGGGCAGCGGCGATGTGGAAGCGACTGCCAATACCGGCGGCGAGCAAATGACGCTGCATATGCTCCAGCCCGGGGACTTGGCCGGCATCATTGGTTTCGTCGGTGGCAATGTGATGCAGATCAGTGCGACGACTGTCGCCAAGACGGACAGCAAAGTGCTGGTGCTGGAGCGTTCCAAGTTCGAGTCCTTGCTGAACACGCAGCCTGCCATCGTGTATTACGTGATGCGCGGCATCGTGCGCTACGTGCATGGCATCGTGCGCCGCATGAATACGCAGTCGGTCGAGATGAGCAACTATATCTACAGGACACAAGGTCGTTTCTAAAGGAAGTTAAATGCCGGTGAATCTCTCTGCGCCCGTCGCGGCACAACTGTTGCCCGTTGCGGGCGTTTCTTTGGGTACCGCGGAAGCGGGCATCAAGCGGGCAGACCGCAAGGACCTGCTGGTCATCAAGCTGGATGAGGGCGCGACCGTTGCCGGCGTGTTCACCACCAACCGTTTCTGTGCTGCACCTGTTACCGTGGCCAAAGAACATCTCGCCGCGGGCAAAGGCATCCGTGCGCTGGTGGTGAACACCGGCAATGCCAATGCCGGAACCGGCGAACAGGGCATGGCTGCGGCGCGCACTACCTGTGCGGAACTGGCGAAACTGCTGGGCTGTGCGCCCGAGCAGGTGTTGCCGTATTCCACCGGTGTGATCATGGAGCCGCTGCCCGTCGATAAGATCATCGCCGGCATGCCACATGCTATCGGCAACCTGAAAGCCGACAACTGGTTCAATGCGTCGCAAGCCATCATGACCACCGACATCGTCGCCAAGGCCGTTTCGCGCCAAGTGCAGATCGGCGGCAAGACCGTCACCGTGACCGGCATGTCCAAAGGCTCCGGCATGATTCATCCCAACATGGCTACCATGCTGGGCTACATCGCTACCGATGCCGCCGTTGCGCAACCGCTGCTGCAGCAGATGGTGTCTGAGGCGGCGAATCGTTCGTTCAACTGCATCACTGTGGATGGCGACACTTCCACCAACGACGCGCTGATGCTCATCGCCTCCGGCAAGAGCGGCGTTGTCATCGATGCGGCTGGCCGTGCAGCTTTGCAAACTGTTATCACCGAAGTTGCCACGGTGCTGGCGCAAGCCATCGTGCGCGACGGCGAAGGCGCGACCAAGTTCATCACCATCCAGGTGGAGGGCGGCAAGGACGAAGCGGAGTGCAAAAAGATCGGCTACGCCATCGCGCATTCCCCCTTGGTGAAAACCGCCTTCTTCGCCTCCGATCCCAACCTCGGGCGTATCCTTGCCGCGATCGGTTATGCGGGCGTTGCCGACCTCGATGTCGAGAAGTTGAAGCTGTATCTCGATGACGTGCTGGTGGCCGAGAACGGCGGCCGCGCCGCAAGCTACCAGGAAGCAGACGGCCAGCGCGTGATGCAGCAGAGCGACATCACCATCCGCGTGGTGCTGAATCGCGGCGCGGTGGATGCCACATTGTGGACATGCGATTTTTCCTACGATTACGTCAAGATTAACGCCAGTTACAGAAGTTGATTTTGCAGCTCCCGCACGGGAGAGGATGAAGAGGTTTTATGGATAAGCTGGAAAAATTCCTCACCCGTGCCGAAGGCCTGCTCGCTCGACTGGAAAACATCCTGCCCGGCGCAAACCCGCAATCTCCGGATTGGCAAGCCGCTGCCGCCTTTCGCTGGGATCACCAGCAACGCGCGCTGCATCCCGTCCCCAATTTTCAGCGCATCGCCCTGACTGACCTGCTCGGTATCGACGACCAAAAACAACGTATCCAGCAGAACACGCTGCAATTCGTGCGCGGCGGCACGGCGAACAACGTGCTGCTGTCCGGAGCGCGCGGCACCGGCAAATCGTCGTTGGTCAAAGCCTTGTTGAACGAATACGCCGGCCAGGGCCTGCGCGTGATCCAGATCGACAAGCAGGGCCTGATCGATCTATCGCACATCGTCGGGCTGGTGCAGGGACGCGCCGAACGTTTCATCCTGTATTGCGACGACCTCTCTTTCAATGATGCCGAACCTGGTTATCAATCGCTCAAGGCCGCGCTGGATGGCGATCTGGTGGCCTTCTCCGACAACCTGCTCATCTATGCGACATCCAACCGCCGCCACCTGATGCCGGATTACATGCAGGACAATCTCGCCACCAAATATGTCGGCGATGAAGTGCATCCGGCGGAAAGCGTGGAAGAGAAGGTGTCGCTATCCGAGCGTTTCGGTTTGTGGATCTCTTTCTATCCATTCTCGCAGGACGAGTATCTGGCGGTGGTGGCGCATTGGCTGGCGCATCACGGGTGGCAACAAGGGCTAACGGATGAGGTACGCACGGCTGCATTGCAGTGGTCGTTGCTGCGGGGATCGCGCAGCGGACGCGTAGCAGGACAGTTTGCACGAGACTGGTGCGGGCGTCATGTCGAAAAATAGATTCGTCGAAGTCTCCGCCGCGGTCCTGCAGCGGCCGGATGGCACCTTCCTCCTCGCGCAACGCCCACCCGGCAAAATCTGGGCAGGTTATTGGGAGTTCCCCGGCGGCAAAGTTGAACCGGGTGAAACCTCGTATCACGCTTTGGTGCGCGAGCTACGCGAAGAGCTAGGCGTCAGCGTCCAAACTGCCTACCCATGGCTCACCCGCGTTTTCACCTATCCGCATGCGACGGTGCGTCTGAATTTTTTCCGCGTGACGGAATGGGGCGGCGAGTTGCATCCGCACGAGGGACAGCAGTTTTCCTGGCAACACCCGACCCAAGTTGCGGTCGAGCCTGTCCTCCCCGCTAATGCCCCCATTTTGCGCGCACTGGAATTGCCAGCTTGGTATGCGATTAGCAACGCCGCCGAACTTGGCATAGAGCCATTCCTGACAAGGCTGCAAGCCAAGCTGGGAGCGGGTCTGAGACTAGTGCAGTTGCGCGAAAAGAATCTAACCCGTGACGAGCTGTGCGAGCTGGCGCAGCGCGTGGTGGCGATGACTCGCGCGCGTGGTGCGAAAGTGCTGCTCAATGGTGATGTGGATTTGGCGCGGGAGGTAGGGGCCGATGGGGTGCAACTGACTTCGAAGCAGCTTGCCGAATTGCACGAGCGTCCGGCAGTGGACTGGTGCGCAGCTTCCTGTCACAACCCAGAAGAGTTGCGCCGTGCTGAAGCGCTAGGTTGCGACTTCGCGCTGCTGAGCCCGGTGTTGCCGACCAAGTCTCACCCGGATGCGCCTCACTTGGGCTGGGACAAGTTCGCGGCTATGGCGGCGGGGGCATCAATTCCGGTGTATGCACTGGGTGGTTTGGATCAGGATGATATGCAGACCGCATGGCAGCGCGGAGCGCACGGTATCGCCTTGCTGCGTCAAGCCTGGTGATCTGAGTCCGGTATTTCTTGTTCGCGTTGTTCGACGCGATATTCCTCGTTCGCCCATTTCCCCAGATCGATGAGTTTGCAGCGTTCGCTGCAAAACGGGCGGAAGCGGTTGTTGGTATCCCAAACATGCTCTTTGCCGCAGTTCGGGCAAGTGACGACGGGCGGCTTGCTCATTGCAATGAACAGAAGGTCAGATCGAAAGCGACGTCTTGGTCGTAGAGTGAGGTCTTGGCGGTGTACTTGGCCTCGACGAAACGGATGTTGAGCGCGTATTTGTTGGCGCTGACCTCGGGGATGCAGGGCAATTCCGTTTCCAGCGAGATGCGCAGCATCTGTGCAACCCGTCCGCCCTGCATTTGCTGGAAGCTGCCGTGGAAGGCGGTAAAGTGATGTATTTTTCCGCTTTCGCGCAGCAGCTTGAGCAATATGGTGATGCCGTCGCGCAACGGCAGCATGGGGCCGAGCCACGCGTCCAGGTTCTGGCGGCGGTGTTCGGCACTTTGATGTTGCCAGTAGTGATAAGAGGGGAGGTCGAATTCGCATACGCCGCCCGGGATGCAGGCGCGTTGTTTGATGCCCATCAGCCACTCATCATCGCGCAGGTGCTGCCCGATCTTGCCGCTCATGCTCAGCAGCCGGGTGCTGGCTCCTTCTATCTCGCCGATAACGGCATCCAGCGCTTCTTCGACGATTTCAGGGTTGTTGTGCAGCGTGTTCAGTGCTTTTTTCTGGCGTTCCAATTCCTGCAATAGCTCGGACTTGAGGTCGGCGCGGCTTGCGATTTCAAGTATCTCGAACAGCACGCCCAGTGCGGCGTGATGATCCGGGCTTTCGTCGCTTTCAATGAAGCGGCTGATGCGGAAGAAGAGATCCTCCAGGCGCAGCATGGTGCGCACTCGCTCATTGAGAGGAAACTCGTAACTGATCACATTCGCCTAGCCGGGACGGGATTTTATTGGTAGCGAAAGATATAGGCAGTACCGCATGGCGTCAATCGCTTTCCGTGGCTAAAACAGACAAACGGCGGTGCATTCCGACGACCTGCTTTTTCAGATCATCCAGGCTGCCGTCATTTCGGATGACTTCGTCCGCCAGATGTATCCGTTCAGTTCTGCCAAGTTGTTGCGCCATGATGGCGCGCACGGCGCTTTCATCCAGTTGGCTGCGTTGGATGGTGTGGGCGATCTGGTTTTCTTCCGGGCAGTCCACCGTGATTATGCGCTGTAGCCAGTCAGCGTAGTGTTCGCTTTCAAACAACAAGGGCACGACGATGATCGTGTAGGGTGCATCTGCGGGAGGGGCTGCAGCTTGCAGTTTGGCTTCGGTCAGAATGAGCGGGTGCAGGATGGATTCAAGGTGAATTCTTTCGGCGGGATTTCCGAAGATAAGATTGCGCATCTTGCTGCGGTCGAGCGCGCCATGGCCGTCAATGAAAGTGCATCCGAACTTGTCGCTTATCGCTGCAATCGCCGCTCCACCTGCTTGCGTCAACTGGTGCGCGATAAGGTCGGTGTCGACTATGTGCACACCTTGTGTGGCGAACAGGCCGGCGACCGTGCTTTTGCCGCTACCGATGCCGCCTGTCAGTCCGACCAGATAGTTCACTGAGATAGGATTTGCAGATAACTTTGCGTCAGCGGTTGCCCCCAAAACAGGGCGATCAAGCCGCCGCCAGCGAGGTAAGGTCCAAAGGGGATGGGAATGTTGCGGCCGTGTTTGGCGAAGATGATGAGTGCGATGCCGACCACGGCGCCGACCAAAGAAGAAAGCAGTATCACCAGCGGCAACATCTGCCAACCGAGCCACGCGCCGATGGCGGCGAGCAGTTTGAAATCGCCAAAGCCCATGCCCTCTTTGCCGGTGGTGAACTTGAACAGCCAGTACACGCTCCACAGGATAAGATAGCCGGCGATGGCGCCGATGACAGCGTCCGGGAGTGAAGTGAAAGCGCCGTTGAGATTGAGCAACAGTCCGAGCCAGAGCAACGGCAAAGTTATGTCGTCAGGCAGCAGTTGTGTGTCGAAGTCGATGAAGGTGAGCGCGATCAGCGCCCATACAAAAACGATAGCAGCGAGCCCGGCGAGTCCGAAGCCGAAATGCCAAGCGGCATAGGCGCTCAAGACGCCGCTTAAAAATTCGACGATGGGGTAGCGCGTCGAGATTGCAGCGCCGCAGCCTTTGCATTTACCGCGCAGAAACAGATAGCTCAGGACTGGAATGTTCTCAAATGCGCTAAGAGTGTGACCGCAATGCGGGCAGGCGGAGCGAGGTGCCATGAGATTGTAGCGAGGCACAGACTCAGGTGGCTGATTGTTCAATTCGGCACACTGCGCGCGCCATTCCCGTTCCATCATCTTGGGCAGGCGGTGGATCACGACGTTGAGAAAACTGCCGACGATGATGCCCAGAATGCCGGCAAGTGCGGTGAAAATCAGCGGGGAGGATTGCAGCAGGAGCAACATCGAATTACCTTACATAAAAAAGGCGCGGACATTGCCGCGCCAAAATCCTCGAAATATATCTACACCACTGAACCCATCTTGAAGATTGGCAGATACATTGCCACCACCATGCCGCCGATGAGCGTTCCCAGTACCACCATGATGACCGGTTCCATCAGGCTGGAAAGCGCTTCTACCGCATCATCAACTTCAGCTTCAAAGAAGTCTGCAACTTTGGTTAGCATGCTATCCAGCGCGCCGGACTCCTCGCCAATAGCCACCATCTGCAAAACCATGCTGGGAAAAACGTTGGTGTTCTGCATCGCGACCGTGAGGCTGACGCCCGAGGTTACTTCACGTTGGATGGCTTTTGTCGCATCGTAATATACCGCATTACCTGCTGCGCCAGCCACTGACTCAAATGCTTCTACGAGAGGTACGCCCGCAGCAAACATGGTGGATAAAGTGCGTGACCAGCGCGCAATGGAGGCTTTGCGTACCAGCGGGCCGAACACGGGAATTTTGAGCATCAACTGATCCATGCTCCGCTGCATGGCCTTGTTGCGTTGCCAAGTATAGAAGAATCCATACAAACTACCACCGATGATGCTGAATATTGCCCACCAATAAGCTACGAAGAAATCGGAGATGTTCATCAGGATGAGCGTAGGTGCAGGCAAGTCGGCACCAAAGTTGGAAAATAGCTCTTTGAATGCCGGAATCACAAAGATCATGATGACGGCAGTAATGCCGAAAGCGACGACAATGATGGCTATCGGGTAGAACAAGGCCGATTTGATCTTGCTCTTGATGGCAAGAATTTTTTCCTTATACGTTGCCAAGCGATCTAGCAGGCTGTCCAGAATACCGGCGGCTTCGCCTGCGCCCAGCAGGTTGCAATATAAGTCATCGAAATATAGTGGGTACTTGCGGAATGACTGTTCAAGACTGCTACCCGTTTCAACGTCCGTCTTGATGTCGAACAGCAGGCGTGCAACTGCCGGGTTGTCATGCCCTTTTCCGACGATGTCAAAGGCCTGCAGCAATGGTACGCCGGCTTTCAGCATGGTGGCGAGCTGGCGCGTGAACAGCGTGATATCTTTATCGCTGACCTTGCCGCCGCCGGAAGCGCTTTTTTTGATCTTGGTGACGGTGACACCCTGACGTCGCAGGTGTGCAGAAATGCTGGCCTCGCCAGCACCGCGCATCTCACCTTTGAGTATCTTGCCAGCCTTGTCTTTGCCTTCCCAGCTATATTGGTACTCTTTTAATTTCTCTGACTTCACGCTAGCCATCTTGTGACCTCGAATTAGATGCTGCCATGGCGGCTACGCCGCCAATCGTCAATGTTATTACGACATGCCAGATGATAAAGGGCTTTTGCATGATGCATGGCTTTCGATTCTTTGTCAAAGCGCCTAACTGCTTGGTTTATGGGGTTGTGCCGGGAAAACCCGAGCGACTTTGACGGCGCGATCCTGAGTTTGGATTACTTCGATTGGATAGTCGCCGATCTTCAGGCTGGTTCCGGCCTCGGGGATGTCCTGCAGATGTTCCAGAATCAGGCCATTGAGTGTTTTGGCTTCGCCCAAGGGAAGGTGCAGTCCCAATTTGCGGTTCAACTCGCGCAGGCTGCTGCTTCCTTCGAGTAGCAGGCTGCCATCGTCCTGACGCAGGAATTTTCCGGTCTGGGCAGGCGATTGCGTGGTGAAATCGCCAACGATTTCCTCAAGGATGTTTTCCAGCGTCACCAAGCCGAGCAATTCGCCGTACTCGTCTACCACCAGGCCCATGCGCGTCTGGCGCTCCTGGAACTGCTGCAATTGCTTGAGCAGAGGAGTGTCGGAGGGGATGAAGTAAGCGTCTTGGAGTATCTCCCGGAATTGCAAAGTGTCCAGCGTTTCTTCCAGCAACAACGGCAGCACGCGCTTGATGTGCAGGATACCGATGACGTTGCTCGGCGTTTCGGAATACACGGGTAGTAGCGTGTGGTGGCAGGTGATGACTTGCTGGCGTAGTTCGGCAGGGGCGGCATTGATGTTCAATGCCTCGATCTGGTTGCGCGGCACCATCACATCGTTGACGGTGATGCGCTCCAGATCGACGAGGTTCAGCAGCATCTTCTGGTGTTTTCTTGGAAGGAAGTTTTCCGCTTCCAGTACCAGCGAGCGTAATTCTTCCAGACTCATCTTGTGGTGGCTGTGGTCAGTCTGCACCTTGATGCGCAACAACCATAACATGCTGCGTACCAACGCGGTGGCGATGGAAACGACCGGATAGAACAGTTTGATGATGATCGCCAGCGCGTAACTGGAAGGCATTGCCACGCGTTCGGCATGGCTTGCGGCGATGACCTTGGGCATGATCTCGCTGAACACCAGGATCGCAAAGGTGATGGTCAGCGAACCGGCCAACAGCGCCGTGCTGTTGTCGTGGCCGAACAGCCGCAATACGATGATCTCGGCCAATGTCGCCGCGGCAACGTTGAGTAGCGTATTGCCGAGCAAAATGGAGCCGAGCAACTTGTCGGTCTGCGCGAGCAACCTCGCGGTGAGCTTGGCGCTCTTGTTGCCTTTGCGCACCAAGTGGTTCAGCCGATAGCGGTTGATCGCCATCATGCTGGTTTCGGATGCCGAGAAAAAGCCTGAGCAGATCAGGATAACAAAAAGAGCGATGAACAGCGTGCCCAGCGAGAAATCGTCCAAAGCGAACAGCCTTAACTAATGCGATGGACAGAGTATCGTGGCGGAGCCTGACAGTGTCAATCTTGCGCGCGAGTTACCATTCCTTGAACACGATGCCGATGCCGATGGTCGTCTGCCAATAGTTATAGTCGATCAGGCTGTCACCATAGCCTGTGGTGAGTTGGAAATTGAGTTGGGACGAATGCCCGATCTTGAACGGACTTGCCCAGTCCAGCTGCATGAATCCTTTGTGCCCATGCGGGTTGAGGTTGCTGCGGAGGAGCAGAATGATTTCGTCGTCCCGATCCGGCAGCCAGTGGGCGACCAGTTCGGCGCGCCCGATGTAGCGAGTGATGTCGGGGTTGTCATCCTTGGGCAGTCTTTCCGGCAAGCGCCACCAGCCGCGCCCCATCACGTAAACATCATTCCATTCCCATCCGCCTTGCAGATACACGCGGTTCCAGCTGCGCGAATCCGGTTCGTTGCGTCCATTCGACTGATGCGAGAGACCGATGTTGAGCAACCTCCAGCCTTGTGCATTGCCCGTGCCCAAAGTGCCGATGAGCTCCGGTTCATAGTTCGATTCGCGGAAGGGGGATGAATTGCCGACGTTGAATGCCTGCCAATAGGCTTGTTGTGTGAAAGCGCCCCACAGGCGGAAGTTCTTGAAGCCCAGGAATTCCAGGTCGCGGTAATTTCCGATCTCCGACTTTGCGCTGAACTGGAATTTGGTTTCCATTTTCTTGTAAGGATAGGGAGTCAGCACCGAGTGGTTAGGCGAGGGCGAGTTCGGCATCTTGTCGATATTGGAGGTGTAACGGACCAACGCATAGTTTTTGCGATAAGGCTCGAGACGGCGGATGCCTTCGATGTTCGGATTGCCTTGACCGTCCAGATCCCATGCGCGTGTCAGATAACTGCGCGGCAAAGGCTTGATGCTGGCTGCCTGGTCGTAGCATTGCAGTCGATCCATTTTGTTTACGATGCTGGAGCAGGCTTCCAGTGCGGAACTCTCGGCATATGCGAGGTCAGTGAGACAGGTGCAAATGAAAGCGAGGGTAAGGGCGCGGCGCATGGAACGACTCTTGTCGGATTACCGGGAAGCGCGACGAAATGCCCAGACCATCAGTGCGATGCCCGCCAATACCATCGGTACGCTCAGCCACTGTCCCATGCTGATGCCGAAGGTCATGTAACCGAAGATGCCGTCGTCCGGGTTGCGCGTAAATTCGCCGAGAAAACGGAAGCAGCCATAGGCGGCAATCGATAAACCGAGCACCGCCCCCATAGGACGTGGCTTGCTCGAGTACCACCAGAGCAACAGGAACAGCGCGACGCCTTCCATGGCGAACTCATACAGCTGCGAAGGGTGGCGCGGAATGTTATCCACCTGCGGAAACACCATGCCCCAAGGCATATCGGTCGGACGCCCCCACAATTCGCCGTTGATGAAATTGCCGATGCGTCCGAACGCCAGACCGGGCGGCGTCAACGGTGCGACGAAATCCATCAGCGCCAGCCACGGGATGTTGCGGCTACGTGCAAAAAGCATCATCGCCACTAGCACACCGAGAAAGCCGCCGTGGAAAGACATGCCGCCTTCCCACACCGCGAGAATCTTCAGAGGATGCGAGAAATAATAGCCGGGGTTATAGAACAACACCTCGCCCAAGCGCCCCCCCAGCACCACGCCGAGCACACCATAGAACAACAGATCGTCGAGGAACTTGTCATCCCAGCCGGGCTGATTTAGCGTACGCAGGCGTTTTCTGCCCAGCCAGATGAAAACCACAAAACCGAGCAGGTACATCAGCCCATACCAATGGATGCCGAACGAGCCGAGATGGATGGCGACGGGGTCGAATTGCGGGTGAACGAGCATATTGTGAATCGGTTAGAATTGGTGACCGGATTATACGTGCAACACTACATTAGAGAGACATCATGCCAGCTTACCGTTCCCGCACCTCCACCCATGGCCGCAACATGGCCGGCGCGCGCGCCTTGTGGCGCGCCACCGGCATGACCGAAGGCGACTTCGGCAAGCCCATCATCGCCATCGCCAACTCGTTCACCCAGTTCGTGCCGGGGCATGTGCACCTGCAGAACCTGGGCCAACTGGTGGCGCGCGAGATCGAAAAGGCGGGTGGCATCGCCAAGGAGTTCAACACTATTGCCATCGACGACGGTATCGCCATGGGGCATGACGGCATGCTGTATTCGCTGCCCAGTCGCGACCTGATCGCCGACAGCGTGGAGTACATGGTCAACGCACATTGCGCCGACGCGCTGGTGTGCATCTCCAATTGCGACAAGATCACACCAGGGATGCTGATGGCCGCGATGCGTCTGAACATCCCCGTGGTGTTCGTCTCCGGCGGCCCGATGGAAGCGGGCGAGGTGAAATGGCAGGGCAAGACCCGCGGGCTGGATCTGGTGGATGCGATGGTCGCGGCGGCGGACAGCAATTGCAGCGACGAGGAAGTGGCCGCCATCGAGATTTCCGCGTGCCCAACCTGCGGCTCCTGTTCCGGCATGTTCACGGCGAACTCGATGAACTGCCTGACCGAGGCGTTGGGCTTGAGTCTGCCGGGCAACGGTTCGCTGGTGGCGACGCACGCCGAGCGCAAGCAGCTGTTCCTGCGCGCCGGGCGCACCATCGTTGAGTTGTGCAAACGCTATTACGAACAGGACGATGCGTCGGTGCTGCCGCGCAGCATCGCCACTTTCGAAGCGTTCGAGAACGCGATGACACTGGACATCGCGATGGGCGGCTCGACCAATACCGTGCTGCACCTGCTCGCCATCGCGCGCGAGGCGGGGGTGGATTTCACCATGAAGGACATGGACCGCTTGTCGCGCCATGTGCCGACCTTGTGCAAGGTCGCGCCCTCGTCCGAATATCACCTGGAAGACGTGCACCGCGCGGGCGGCATCGCGGCGATCTTGGGCGAACTGGATCGTGCGGGATTGCTGCATGGTGAAGTCGGCTCCGTGCACAGCAAGACGCTGCGCGACGGACTCAAGCAATGGGACATCGCGCAGACGCAAAGCGAGGACGTGAAGAAATTCTTCCGCGCCGCTCCCGGCGGCATCGTGACCACCATCGCCTTCTCCCAATCCATGCTCTATCCCGAGCTGGACGCGGATCGTGCCAAAGGCTGCATCCGCGACAAGGCGCATGCCTATTCCAAGGACGGCGGCTTGGCGGTGTTGCACGGCAACATCGCGCTGGACGGCTGCATCGTGAAGACCGCAGGCGTGGACGAGAGTATCCTCAAATTCAGCGGCCGTGCGCGCGTGTTCGAGAGCCAGGACGCCGCGACGGCGGGCATCTTGGCCGACCAGATCGTGGCAGGCGATGTGGTGATCATTCGTTACGAAGGTCCGAAGGGCGGCCCCGGCATGCAGGAGATGCTGTACCCGACCTCGTACCTGAAATCGAAAGGACTGGGCAAAGCCTGTGCGCTGCTCACCGACGGTCGTTTCTCAGGCGGTACCTCGGGCTTGAGCATAGGCCATGCTTCGCCGGAAGCGGCCAGCGGCGGCGCGATCGGCTTGGTGCAGGAAGGCGACCGCATCGAGATCGACATCCCGAATCGCAGCATCAACCTGGCGATCTCCGATGCCGAATTGACACAACGCCGTGCGGCGATGGAGGCGAAAGGCAAACAAGCGTGGAAGCCTGCTGCCGAGCGGCCGCGCAAGGTGTCGGCGGCTCTCAGGGCTTACGCGGCAATGGTGACCAGTGCCGATAAAGGTGCGGTAAGAGACGTGTCGCAGGTGGAGAAAAAGTAACACTCCAAGCGGGGGAAAGGGCGGGTGGCGTGAAAGCTATACTGATTGCGAATCCCAAGGGTGGCAGCGGCAAGACCACGCTGTCCACCAATATCGCCGGTTATCTGGCTGCACGCGGACAGCGTGTGGCGATATTGGATCTGGATCGGCAGAAATCCGCGACGCAATGGTTGGTCAATCGTCCGCTGAAGCTTCCCGGCATTGAGCTGATGCAGTCCGAAGTGGAGAAGAGCGCGCCAGTGGACTGGCTGGTGATCGATTCCCCTGCCGGGCTGCACGGCAAGAATCTGGAGCACGCGCTCAGGCTGGTGCACAAGGTGATCGTGTCCATCGCCCCCTCCGCCTTCGATATCCAGGCTAGCCGCGATTTCCTGGAAGTGCTGCACCACGAGAAGACAGTGCGCAAAGGCAAGATATTCGTGGGCGTGGTCGGTATGCGCATGGATCCGCGTACCCGTGCCGCCCTTACTTTGGAGCAGTTCCTGAAAGGCCTGGATCTGCCGGTGCTCGCCTATCTGCGCGAAGCGCAGGTTTACGTCAATGCGGCTTTCGAGGGCAAAACGTTGTTTGATCTGCCTCCCTCAATGGCAGAGCGCGAATTGGAGCAATGGGCGTATCTGCTCAATTGGCTGGAACAAACGGATTGATTCATCACAACGAAAGGAGTGCGACATGAAAAAGATCTATTCCTACCCTGTATTGTTGCTGACACCGCTGCTTGCTGTGCTTTTCGGTTGCCAGCAGGGCAAGCCTTTACAACCAGCCGAGTCGGCGGCAGTTATTCCGGCGCCGCTGGTGGCGAGTGAGGTTAAGGCGGCGGAGCCCATGCCGACTCTGCTTGCCGCACAACCCAGCGTTTCCAAAGAGCCCGAGAAAGCCGTGCAAGCTGCCCCCGTGGTTCAGCCTATTGCCTCGTCAGTTGCGGCAAAGCCGGTGGTTGCCAAGCCGGAAGTCAAGGCTGAAACGGTGTTGTCTGATGCCGAAGGCCGCAAACTGGCGCAAAAGAGCGGCTGCTTCGCGTGCCATGCGATAGACAAAAAACTGGTGGGGCCGGGCTGGAAGGACATCGCGGTGAAATATCGAGGTCAGCCCAACGCTGAAGCCAAGTTGATTGGCAGCATCGCCAAGGGCAGCCGCGGGGTGTGGGGAAGTTCGCCCATGCCGCCGAATGCGCCTCGGGTTGGTGCAGGGGATATACAGGCTTTGGCTCGTTTCATCTTGTCGTTGAAATAACCATGACAAGGGAATGTCAACGCTGGTATCGGCGCTGACGTTATTGGTTGACATCCCCGCGGCTTGCAAATCAGGCGAGGTTGTTTAGAATGCCGGTGGGGTAAAACACTCCGCTCGTTTCAAATGTAGTCAAACCAATAAATGGAGAGAACATGAAATCTATCGTTGTTAGCATGATCGCAGCAGCAGGTCTGATGGTGGCTGGTTCCGCAATGGCCGTTGACATGCCGGAAATCGCCAAGAAGAGCAACTGCACTTCTTGCCACGCCATCGACAAGAAGGTGGTTGGTCCGGCTTGGATGGAAATTTCCAAGAAGTACAAGGGTCAAGCCGATGCAGAAGCCAAGCTGATCACCAAGGTAGCCAAGGGTGGTTCCGGTGCTTGGGGTTCTATGCCTATGCCTCCTAACGCTCCTAAGGTTGCAGAAGCCGACATCAAGACCATGGTTGAATTCATCCTGGGTCTGGCTAAGTAATTTAGCAAGCGATGTAAGTAAAAAAGCCGGCGCAAGCCGGCTTTTTTATTGCCACGATAAAGGCGTTTATCGTCGCGCCAGTTTGCTGTGACGAATCGAGTAGGTGAAGTACACGATCAAGCCGATGGTCAGCCACACGGTGAAGCGTAGCCAAGTCTGGGCAGGCAGGAAGCCCATCAGCCCGGCACAGGAGATCATGCCGAGTATGGGGAACAAATGGTTGTACGGATTCTTGAAAGGGCGCGGCAGATTGGGCTGGCGGATGCGCATCACGATCACGCCCAGGCAGACCAGCACGAATGCGGCCAGCGTGCCGATGTTGACCAGTTCCGCCAGTGCGCTGAGCGGGAACAGCCCGGCCGCCAGCGACATGATGATGCCGGTGATGACGATCACACGCACCGGCGTCTTTCTTTCCGAGTCGACCTTGGACAGAAATGGCGAGACGAGTCCGTCGCGCGCCATGGACAGGATGATGCGGGTCAGCGCGTAATACAAAACCAGCATGACGGTGGTCAGTCCGGCGATCACGCCAGTGGCGACTAAGGCCGAGGCCCAGTTGTAGCCCAGCAGTTGCAGCGCGTGAGCGACGGGGGAGGAAACGTTCAATTGTGTATAGGGTACGATGCCGGTCAGCAGGCCGGAGACGATGATGTAAATCACGGTGCAAAAAATCAGTGAGGCGATGATGCCGATCGGCAGGTCGCGTTGCGGATTCTTGGCTTCTTCGGCTGCCGTCGAGACTGCATCGAAACCTACATAGGCGAAGAACACCAGCGAGGCTCCTGCCAACACGCCGGTGGTACTGCCATCCGGCAGGGTATTGAACCAGCCGTAGGGCATGAACGGATGCCAGTTCATCGGCTCCACATTGAATGCCGCGATGCTGACGAACACCGTGATGGTCAGCACTTTGACGAAGACCATCGCGGTATTGAGTTGCGCGCTCTGCTTGACGCCGATGATGAGCAGTCCCATCAGGATCAGGATGATGGAAGCGGCAGGCAGATTGATAAAGCCGCCCAGTGCAGGCGATTTGGTGAGCACTTCCGGCAGGCCCATGCCCATTGCGGTCAGCGCATTGTTGAAATAGCCCGCCCATCCGTTCGCGACGGCGGCGACCGATACGCTGTATTCGAGCAGCAGTATCCAGCCGATCATCCAGGCAACGATCTCGCCGAAAGCGACGTAGCTGTAACCGTAGGCGCTACCACAGCCGCCTACCGACGCGGCGAGCTCGGCATAGGCCAGTGCAGCGAAAGCACAGGCCAAGCCGGAGATCACGAAGGAAAGCACCACCGCAGGTCCGGCCTGATTGGCCGCCGCGATGCCGGTGAGTACAAAAATACCGGTACCGATGATGGCCCCGACGCCCAGCAGGGTGAGATCAAATGCGCTCAGACATTTTTTTAGGCCCGAATTTTCCGTCTCGTCGACGACGGGCTTGGTGCGAAAGATGGACTGCAACATGGTGCGCGCTCCCTGAGTTTATGCGAAGGATTATGCCCGAGATTGCCGTTTCGGCTATAACACTTTCAGCAGCAGCTTGGTGGCAAGCGCCAGCAGCAGTAGGGCGAAGAGCTTGCGCAGTATTTCCACCCGCATGCGATGCGCGGCTTTTGCGCCGAGCGGTGCGGTGATCACGCTGGCGAGCGCGACCCAGAACAAGGCGGGAAGGTAGACATAACCCAAGTGCGGCCCAGGCAGCGCATCGATATGTGAACCGATGACGATGTAGCCTAAGGTGCCGCCGACCGCGATAGGGAAGCCGATGGCAGATGCCGTGCCGATGGCGTGCCGTAGCGGCATGTTGCACCAGATGAGGAAGGGGATGACTATCGTGCCGCCGCCGATGGAAACCAGGCTGCTGATCCATCCGGTGAATGTGCCGGTGAGCGTCATGCCGGTCGTGCCGGGCAATTGGCGTGCGGCGTGCGGACGCAGGTCGAGCAGGATCTGTATGGCCGCAGCATAGACGAACAGTGCGAATACGATTCCCAATCCTTTTGCAGGAATCATGGCAGCGGACATCGCGCCCAAGGCAGTGCCGAACAGTATGCCCGGAGTGATGCTGCGCACCACGCTCCAATTCACTGCGCCATGCTGGTGATGTTTGCTCAGGCTGGCCAACGCGGTAAACAAGATGACTGCCATGCCACTGCCCAGCGCCAGATGCATCAAGTGTTCAGGTGGAAAATGTTGTGCCTCGAACAGCATCAACAGTACGGGCACCAATATCGTGCCGCCTCCGATGCCGAAGAGGCCGCCGAGGAATCCGGCAATGGCCCCAAGCAACAGATAGGCGACATGCCACTCCATCAGTTGTGTACCAGCTTGGTGGTGATGAACCGCCACTCCGCCGGATCGAGCGGAGTGATGGAGAGGCGGTTGCCGCGTTGCAAGGTGCGCATATTTTCCAGTTCGGGATGGCTGCGCAGCTCATCGAGGGAAATGAGCGGGATCTTTTTCACCAGCTGCACATCCACATTGAACCAGCGCGGTGTCTCAGGCGAGGCCTTGGCATCGAAGTATTTGCTCTTCTTGTTGAACTGTGTGGCATCGGGGTAGGCGGTGCTGCTGACCTGCGCGATTCCGGCGATGCCCGGTTCTTTGCAATTGGAGTGATAGAACAGCACGCCATCGCCGACCTGCATCTGGTCGCGCATGAAGTTACGTGCCTGATAGTTGCGTACGCCGTACCAAGCCACGGTTTGATTCGGCATGTCTGCCAGGTCGTCAATGCCGACATCACTGGGCTCGGATTTCATCAACCAATAACGCATGGTCTATTTCCACAAATGAAAAGTGCGATCCTCCCGGATCGCACTGGAATAAAGGCCCCGCCTGTGCCGTTGACTCAATATCTTGAACCTGGGTTCAAGAGGGTCGGTTCCCGGTTACATCAGGTGCATCCGCGAGGGATGCTCACAACAGTAACTTGAATGGGGCGCAACCTAAGCATTAGCTCATTGGTTCAAAGAATTATGAATCTGACGAACACCGCAGGGACAAACTTACAACCAATGACTTACTCGGCGTATTTTGCCGACTTAGTCAGATGGCTAGTTGTTTTAAAACAACTCATCCTGTTCCGCTAACGTCGCATCGATGGTTGCCTGCATGGAGTTCATTCTACGCTTGAATTCGGCGAGGTCAAATCCGCCGCCGACGCGCGTGGTGAGTAGCTCGTGCGTAATGTTGAGTGCCGCCATGATGGCGATACGTTCGATCGAGGCGATCTTGCCTGCATCACGTATCTCGCGCATTTTTTTATCCAGATAGGCGACCGCATCGAGCAGTTCGGCGCGTTCGTCCTCGGGGCAGGCGACTCGCAGTTCGCGGTCGAGGATCGTTACATCCAGGGAGCTGATCTTGCTCATTGCGCATCCTCGGGAAGTTGGGAGAGGAGTTTTTCCAAACGTTGCGCGGCTTCGTCGACCTTGTCCTGGCTCTTGCGTTGTTGACTCAAAGCGGCCGCGACGTCTTGGCGCAACTGCATATTCTCGGCGCGCAAGCGCTGAGTGAGTTGTACTAGCTGGGCCAGTTTTTGGTCGAGTGCGTCGAGTTCGCTATGCATGTCCGAACTATAATTTTAAAAAGCCTGTTAAGTCAATTGGTAACGGAGTGTTTTGCAAGTGCTTTGGAATTTTCATGCGCAAGCTCTGGTAGAATGGCGCCTGCTTCAAGGTGCTGAACGGCGTGAGCCTTCAGTTAAACGGGAAACAGGTGAGGAAGTATTAACTCCGAAGCCTGTGCTGCCCCCGCAACGGTAAGCGAGTGTGGATGTGTCAAATGCCACTGTGAGCAATCATGGGAAGGCGATGCGTCAGAACTTGCGAGCCCGGATACCGGCCTTGAGCGAGGTTCAGGATATGCGCGGGAGGCGCATGGAGGCTCGTAATTCAAGAGTCATTCTTTCTTCTCGTTGCATTCCTGATTTTGTTCAATGTTCCAACGGGGACGCTTGGAACGTAAATTAGGAAGCACCATGCAACGAAATTACTTTTTCACCGCATTGCTGTTCGCGGTTACTTCCCTGGCGCAAGCCGCAACAGACACCCTGGACGAAGTCGTGGTCACCGCCACACGCACTGCGCAAGCGGCAGATGCATCGCTGGCTTCCGTGACTGTCATCACCCGTCAGGATATCGAACGGCTGCAAGCGCAATCCGTGCCAGAGGTGTTGCGCGGTGTGGCAGGTTTGACGTTCAGCAACAACGGCGGCGCTGGCAAGGCCACTTCGGTATTTCTGCGCGGCACGAATGCCGATCACGTGCTGGTGTTGGTGGACGGCATCAAGATCGGTTCGGCGACATTGGGCACGGCCTCGTTCCAGGATATTCCTGTGGCGCAAATCGAACGCATCGAAATCGTGCGCGGCCCTCGCGCTAGCCTGTACGGCTCGGAAGCCATCGGTGGCGTGATCCAGATTTTCACGCGCAAGGGGGGCGGAGCGATGGCGCCGTCGGCCAGTTTCACTGCGGGCAGCTATGGTACTTACAACACGGCGCTGGGTTTGAGCGGGGGCGGCGAGCAAAGCTGGTTCAACGCAAAAGCCGCTCAGCAAAATGTGCAGGGCTTCAATGCCTGTCGCGGCAAGCCCGCGCCGGGCGGAGCCGGATGTTTTGTGAATGAACCGGACAAGGACGGATATAACAACTCATCACTGGGTTTGAACGGAGGCTATCGTTTTGCCAACGGCTTGGTAGCGGATGTACAAGTGCTGCGAGCCGATAGCAAAAACAGATATGACGGCAGCAATCTTGTAGGCAATCAAGCTGAAGGAGTGCAACAAGTGGTGGGCGGGATCGCTTAAATATTCGCCCGTGCAGGCCTGGGACATGACATTGCGTGCAGGCAGCAGTCAGGACCGATCAACCACTTTTTACAATGGCACATTCAACAGTCGCTATAACACCCAGCGCGACAGTCTGACTTGGCAGAACGATTTTGCGGTAAATGCGGACGATATCTTCACGGCAGGGGTGGATTATCAAAATGACCGTGTAGACAGCACCACGCTTTATGCCAAAAACTCGCGCAGCAACAACGCCCTGTTCGGACAATATCAAGGTGCCTTTGGCAGGAGCAGTGTACAAGCCAGCGCACGCCGCGATAACAACCAGCAATTCGGCAGGCATACCACATCGGGATTGGGCTACGGCTACGCGTTAAGCGACGGTACACGCTTGACCGCATCCTATGGAACGGCGTTCAAGGCGCCGACATTTAACCAGTTGTATTACCCCGGATTCGGTTCGGCAACCTTGCGACCGGAGTTGTCGCGTAGTGCTGAACTGGGAGTGGCTGGGCGTACTACATCGGGTAACTGGTCCATGAATGCGTATCGAACCGATGTCACGGATTTGATCGGTTTTGATGCCAATTTCAATCCGGTCAACATCAATAGCGCGCGGCTGACCGGCGTGGAGGGGCAGCTTAAGATCCGTCTGTCCGACTGGGACGTCAATACCACTCTCACCCTGCAAAATCCGCGTCAGACTTCTGGCGCCAATCAGGGCAAATTGCTGAATCGCCGTGCCAAGGAAGTCCATGAGCTGGAAGTGGCGCGAAGCATCGGCGAGTTCCGGATCGCCAGTTCGTTGTACGCCGAAGGGCGTCGTTACGATGATCTGCCAATACGCCCAGCAAGCAATTGGGCGGCTACGGTTTGCTGGACTTGCGTGTCGAATACAGCTTTTCGCCGGAATGGCTGCTGCAAGGGCGTGTGGATAACCTGCTCGACAAGCATTACGAGACCGCACAGTACTTCAATCAGGCGGGGCGCGGGTTATACTTGACGCTGAAGTATCAGGCTAGGAACTAGGTTTTGCAGGTCAGGGCACATTAATCCGACCTGTAACTCGTCAAATTTTTAAGGAGAACAACATGAAGATGTTATCGCAACGTTCGATGTTAATTGCTGTGGGTTTGGTCGCATTGATGGCGGCGACACGCATGCACCATTTCGCCACCCCGCTGCATCTGCCGGATGCCTCGCTGGCCGTGTTTCTGCTGGCCGGTTTTTTTATTGCCAGTCCGGTGTTGTTCGGCGTGTTGCTGGTCGAGGCAGGGCTGCTCGACTATCTCGCGATCACGCACTTTAACGTGAGCGACTATTGCGTCACGCCGGCTTACTGGTTCCTGATCCCGACCTACGCGGTACTGTGGTTCGCAGGCCGTTACTACGCGCGCATCCATCAACACAGCTTGCGCAGTCTGGGCATGTTTGCAGGCCTGTCTTTCGCGGCGACCAGCGTGGCTTTCCTTATTTCCAACGGGTCGTTCTATCTGTTCTCCGGGCGCTTCGCTGACGTGAACATGGCTGAATATGCGAATCGTGTGGCGCAATACTATGTGCCGTACATGAGCGGTGCAGCACTGTATCTGGTTCCTGCGGCATTGTTGTATGTAGTGTTCACGCAGCGTGCCCACACAACGCACTCCGAGGCGCGCTAATAGTTAAGCCATGCCTGACAACAGCGCACAACACCAGCAGCGCATGGCGCGCAAGAAAGCCGTGGTCGATGCATCGATAGCCGAAGCGGATCAGGACAAAGGCGTGTTGCTGGTGTTGACGGGTAACGGCAAAGGGCAAATCCAGCTCCGCATTCGGCATGGTGGCGCGTACTTTGGGCTATGGCCTGAAAGCGGGCGTGGCGCAATTCATCAAGAGCCGCAGCGATACCGGTGAGGAAAAATTCTTCAGCCGTCTGCCCGATGTGCAATGGCATGTGCTGGGTGACGGCTTCACCTGGGACACGCAAAATCGCGATGCGGACATCGCCACCGCGCAACGCGGCTGGCAGGTGGCGCAAAGTTTATTGAGCGATGCGTCGTTGCATCTGGTGGTATTGGATGAGCTGACCTATCTGTTGAATTACGGCTATCTGGATGCGCAACAGGTTTGCGCCGACCTGGCGGCGCGCCCGCCCATGCAGCACGTTGTCATCACCGGACGCGCCGCTCCAGAATGCCTGACCGACCTCGCCGATACCGTGAGCGAAATCCGCGATATCAAACACGCCTTCCGCGCCGGGGTGCGCGCCCAGCCCGGCATCGATCTGTAATGTCCGTGCGTCATTGTCCCGCCCTGTTCATCAGTGCACCCGCTTCCGGGCAGGGGAAAACCACCGTCACCGCCGCGCTCGCGGCGTATCACCGCAGCCAAGGGAGACGTGTGCGTGTGTTCAAGACCGGGCCGGATTTCATCGACCCCACCATTCACGAGCAGGCATCCGGCCATCCCGTCTATCAACTCGACTTGTGGATGGGCGGCGAAGCCGACTGCCGCGTGCGACTGTACCAAGCGGCGGGCGAAGCCGATTTGATTTTGATCGAAGGCGTGATGGGATTGTTCGATGGCACTCCGTCCAGCGCCGATCTCGCCAAGAAATTCGGCATCCCCGTGCTGGCCGTGATCGATGCCGGAGCGATGGCGCAGACCTTCGCCGCCCTGGCTTACGGCTTGTCGCACCTGGATGCGTCGTTGCCGTTTTTCGGCGTGCTGGCGAATCGCGTGGCGAGCGCTCGCCACGCCGAGATGCTCACCGCGCTCTTGCCAGAGACGCTGAAATTCTGCGGCGCATTGCCGCGCGCCGCAGAAATCAACTTGCCCGAACGGCATTTGGGTTTATTGCAGGCAACCGAATTGTCCGACATTAAGCAGCGCATCGATCATGCTGCAAAGCTATGGGCGGAACACGCCTTTACCGAGTTGCCGCCAGCCGTGGCGTTTGCGTCCGCCGAATTCCCTGCCGGGGAACGCGAGTTGCAGGGCGTAAAAATCGCCGTCGCGCGCGATGCCGCTTTCTCGTTTGTGTACCAGGCCAACCTCGATGTATTGAGCGCACTTGGCGCGCAACTAAGTTTCTTTTCGCCGCTCAACGATAAGACATTGCCGGAATCAGACAGCCTGTATTTGCCCGGCGGCTATCCCGAATTGCATCTGGAAAAATTGGCGCGCAACACCGCCATGTTGCTGGCTATCCGCGCGCACCACGCCGCTGGCAAACCGATACTCGCCGAATGCGGCGGCATGTTGTACACGCTGCGCTCGCTCACCGACGCGCAAGGAAAATCAGAGAGTCTGCTGGGGCTGATCGACGGCGCAGCGCGGATGCAGCCGCGCCTGAGCGCACTTGCGCTACAAAGCGTCACACTGCCGCAAGGCGCACTGCGCGGCCATACCTTCCACTATTCAAAGCTGGAAAGCCCTCTCGCTCCCGGGGCGGGTGGCGCATGCCCGAACGGCGGGGCGACGAGCGAAGCGGTGTATCAACAGCAGCGCCTCACTGCCTCGTATATCCATTTGTATTTCCCGTCTAATCCGCAGGCGGTGGCGCAATTGTTTCTGCCATGAGCCTGATGGATATTTTTCTTGTGCTTTGTGCTGCCGTACTGCTCGACCGCCTACTGGGCGAGCCGCAGCGATTTCATCCGCTGGTCGGTTTTGGCTGGCTGGCGCGGCGGGTTGAACAATTGTTTTACGGCACAAGCTATGTGCGCGGTGTCGTGGCTGTATTCATGTTGCTGCTGCCGCTAGCGGCACTCGCGGCATGGCTGCAATCGCTCGCATTCATCGGCACGCTGTGCTCCGTAGTGTTGCTGTATTTCGCCATCGCACCGCGCAGTCTGCGCGAACATGCCGAGCGCGTTTCTGTCGCCTGTGCCAATAACGATCTGCCGGCGGCACGTGCGGCGGTGAGCATGATGGTCAGCCGCGATACCACACAACTAAACGAGGAAGGCGTGGCGCGCGCCACAGTGGAGTCGGTGCTGGAAAACGGCAACGACGCGATCTTTTCGGCGCTGTTCTGGTTTGTCGTGGCCGGCGCGCCGGGCGTGGTGTTGTACCGACTAAGCAATACGCTGGATGCGATGTGGGGTTACCGCAATGCCCGTTATAACGAATTCGGCTGGGCCGCTGCGCGGCTGGACGATGTGTTGAATTTTGTTCCGGCGCGCTTGACCGCGTTGAGCTATGCGCTGGTCGGGCATACGCGTAGTGCGTGGAAGTGCTGGCGCGCGCAGGCAAAGCATTGGGAAAGCCCCAATGCGGGGCCGGTGATGGCGGCGGGTGCCGGGGCATTGCAGGTGCGCTTGGGCGGAACGGCGATCTACCACGGTGAGATCAGCAAGCGTCCATTGCTTGGCTGCGGCGCAGAGGTTGATGGCGGCGACATTCCGCGTGCTGTGCAACTGGTGCAGCGCACTTTGTATCTGTGGTTAAGCGTGGTCGGCTTGGGTGCGTTGCTGATTACAGGGTGGCAACGCTATGTCTGAACACGTCATGCTCGAACACGGCGGCAGGGTGCGTGCGGCGGCGCAGCGTTACGGCATTCCGGAAAGCGACTGGCTGGATCTGTCCACCGGCATCAATCCCAATGGCTGGCCCGTTCCCGCTGTGCCGCAGGAGATCTGGCAGCAGCTGCCGCAAGACGATGACGAGTTGCATGCGGCAGCGCAGGGCTATTACGGCACATCGCGATTGCTCGCAGTGGCGGGGTCGCAAGCCGCGATACAAGCGCTGCCGCGCCTGCGTGCGCCTGCGCACGTGGCCCTCGTGGCGCCGAGTTATGCGGAACACGCCCATGCCTGGTTGCGGCACGGACACCAGGTCACGCCCATGTCTGCCGCGGAAATCCTGGAGATCGGCGACAGCGTGCAAGTGGCGGTGATTGTCAATCCCAACAATCCCAGCGGCAGGCTTTTCCATCGCGACGAATTGCTGCGCTTGCACGAAAAGCTGGCAGCACGCGGCGGCTGGCTGATCGTGGACGAAGCCTTTATGGATGCCACACCCGAACACAGTCTGGCATCGGCCTGTCCGCAAGCGGGGCTGATCGTGCTGCGTTCCGTGGGCAAATTCTTTGGGCTGGCCGGTGCCCGCGTAGGTTTCGTGCTGGCGGAGCAAAAGCTGCTGCATACGCTGGCCGCGCTGCTTGGGCCGTGGCCGATCGCCGCGCCGTCGCGTTATATAACTACGCTCGCGTTGCGCGACAGTACCTGGCAACAGATAACCTGCCATGCGTTAGCGCAGGCAGCGCAGCGCTTGTCAGTATTGTTGAAGCAGCATGGCTTAACGCCTAACGGCGGTTGCGGTTTGTTCCAATGGGTGTGCTGTACCGATGCCGTGCGTGTGCATCAACAACTCGCACAGCGCGGCATACTCACGCGCCTGTTCGAGCAGCCGCACAGCGTGCGTTTCGGTCTGCCGTGCGACGAGGCGCAGTGGACGCGCTTGACTGCAGCTTTAAGCGAGTTGCAGCGATGAACGCACGCACGCTGATGGTCCAGGGTACGACCTCCGATGCGGGCAAGAGCACGCTGGTCGCCGCGCTGTGTCGCTGGCTGGTGCGCCAGGGCGTGGCGGTCACACCGTTCAAGCCGCAGAACATGGCGCTGAATAGTGCAGTGACACCCGACGGCGGCGAGATCGGCCGCGCACAGGCTGTGCAGGCGCAAGCTGCCTGCCTCGCGCCGCACACCGACATGAACCCGGTCCTGCTCAAGCCCAACAGCGACACCGGCGCACAGGTGATCATCCACGGGCGCGCCATCGGCAACATGGAAGCGCTCGAGTATCACCATTACAAAAACACGGCGCGCGCAGCAGTGCTGCAATCGCATGCGCGTTTATCTGCGCAGTATCAGGTCGTGGTGGTGGAAGGCGCGGGCAGCCCGGCCGAGATCAACCTGCGCGAAGGCGACATAGCCAACATGGGCTTTGCCGAAGCGGTGGACTGTCCGGTGATCCTGATCGCCGACATCGACCGGGGCGGCGTGTTCGCGCATCTCGTCGGCACGCTGGCATTGCTGAGCGAGAGCGAGCAGGCGCGCGTAATGGGCTTCGTCATTAACCGCTTTCGCGGCGATCTGGCCCTGCTGCAACCGGGGCTGGATTGGCTGGAACAGCACACGGGCAAGCCGGTGCTTGGTGTGCTGCCATATATGCACGACCTGCATCTGGAAGCAGAGGATGCGGTGCCGCAAAGTACTTCGTGTTCAGAGCGAGGTGCAGAAAAACTCCGAGTTATCGTCCCCGTCCTCCCCCATATCAGCAACCACACCGACTTCGATCCCTTGCGTTTGCATCCGCAAATCGATTTCAAGTTCGTGCCGATCAGCGAAGCGCTGCCTCCTGCCGATCTCATCATCCTGCCGGGCAGCAAATCCGTGCGCAGCGATCTGGTCAGTTTGCGCGCAGCCGGATGGGATGCGGCGATCAAGCAGCACCTGCGCTACGGTGGCAAACTCATCGGCATTTGCGGCGGTTTGCAGATGCTGGGGCAACATATCCACGACCCGCTGGGGATAGAAGGCGAGGCGGGCAGCAGTGCAGGGCTGGGCCTGCTGGAGCTGAGCACCACACTCGCCGCGGAAAAACAGTTGCGCAATGTACGCGGTACTTTGTCGCTGGAAGATGCGCCTGTATCCGGTTACGAGATCCATGCGGGCAGTCTCCAGCGGAGCGGCATTGCAGCAGCCTGCGCTGCAACTGGAGCACGGCGCGGACGGCGCCATCTCGGATGACGGGCAGATATTCGCCACCTATCTGCACGGCCTGTTCGAGTCGGCAGAAGCATGCAGCGCCTTGCTGCGCTGGGCGGGACTGCGCGAGGTGCGGACGCAGGATTACCGTGCGCGTTGCGAAGCCGATCTGGAGCGCCTGGCCGAATGCAGTGGAGAATCATCTGGACACGGCAAAGTTGCGCGAGCTGTTTGAATTGGGAGAGACGCAATGCGTGAACTGATCCTGGGCGGGGTGCGCTCCGGCAAGAGCCGTCTGGCCGAACAGCATGCCCACGATTCCGGTCTGGACGTGGTGTACGTGGCGACCGCGCAGGTGCGCGATGCAGAGATGCAGCAGCGCATCGCCCAGCATCAGGCGCGCCGCCCTGCGCATTGGCAGGCGGTCGAGGCCGGACACAACCTGGCGCAGGTGCTGCAGCAACAGGCCAGTGCCGGACGCTGCATTCTGGTGGATTGCCTGACGCTGTGGCTCACGCAATTGCTGTGCGATGTGAGCGAAACCGAATTGCGCCGCGAAGTGGATGTCTTGCTGGCCGTGCTGCCCACGCTGCCCGGACAGATCATTCTGGTGAGCAACGAAACCAATATGGGCATCGTTCCGCTGGGCGAATTGTCGCGGCGTTATTGCGACGAAGCGGGACGCCTGCATCAGCAAGTGGGCGCGTTATGTGAACGTGTGATTTTGACCGTGGCGGGACTGCCACTCATCGTGAAGGGAAGTTAAGAATGACAACAAGCTGGCTGACACAACCGTGTGCGACACTGAATGAAACAGCGCGCAGCGCCGCCTTGGCGCGCCAAGGGCAACTCACCAAACCGCCCGGTGCATTGGGGCGCCTGGAAGATATTGCGGTGCAACTTGCAGCGTGGCAGGGGGTGGAGCAGCCCGTGATGGAGCGCGTGTACATCGGCATCTTTGCCGGCGACCATGGCGTAGCCGAGGAAGGCGTGTCGTTGTTCCCGCAAGCGGTTACGGCAGAGATGGTGCGCAACTTTGCGCGGGGCGGGGCGGCCATCAGCGTATTGGCGAGACAGTTGAACGCCACGCTGGAAGTCATCAATCTCGGCACGGTATCGGTCGTCGAGCCTTTGAACAATGTGCGCGATGAACGCATCGCAGCGGGCACGGCCAATTTCGCCAAACAAGTTGCGATGAGCACAGACCAATGCGCTGCGGCGCTAGAGGGCGGACGCAATGCGGCATTGCGCGCCAAGCAGCAAGGGGCGCAAATTTTTATCGGTGGCGAGATGGGCATCGCCAATACCACCTCGGCATCGGCCATCGCCTGCGCGCTATTGTCCGCCGCTCCCGAATCGCTGGCAGGGCCGGGAACGGGGCTGGATAGCGCAGGCGTGTCGCATAAGGCACAAGTGATCGCCAAAGCGTTGCGCTTGCATCAAGTCACTGCTGACCAGCCACTGGAAGTGTTGCGCAGAGTGGGCGGTTTTGAGATTGCCGGTCTGGCGGGCGCTTATGTCGCGGCGGCGCAGAACGGATTGCCCGTGCTGGTGGATGGGTTCATCAGTTCGGTGGCGGCACTGGTAGCTGTGCGCATCAATCCTGAGGTGCGTGCCTGGTTATTGTTCGCGCACACTTCGGCCGAGCCTGGACATCAACGTGTGCTGGCGGCGCTGGATGCGCAAGCATTGCTGCAACTGGGTATGCGTCTGGGCGAAGGCAGCGGTGCGGCGACAGCTGTGCCGTTGTTGCAATTGGCGTGTGCCCTGCATCGCGGGATGGCCACCTTTGCCGAGGCCGGAGTCAGTGAGCAGAACTGATCCCGTCATCGTGACTGTGCTGCGCCATGGCGCAGTCGCGGGGCGCGCGCATGTGTTTCGCGGCGCACTGGATGAACCGCTCAGCGCGCAGGGTATGGCGCAGATGCAGCAGGCACTCGCGCGCTGTCCAGCGAACTCCTTCGATACCGTCGCCACTTCACCGCTAAAACGCTGCCACGAGTTCGCGGCGGCATACGTCGCGCAACACGGCGTGCGTTTTCAGGTATTGCCGCAGTTCAGTGAGCTGGCCTTCGGCGATTGGGAAGGGCTCACACCCGATGAAGCAGCTGCACGATATCCGGCTGCATACCAGATGTTTCATGACACGCATGGCGAGCATGCTCCGCCGCATGGCGAATCGCTGGTGCAATTCCGTGCGCGCATAAATCGGGGGTTGCACGAGTGGTTGGCGAGCGATGAGGGAGCTAACCGTTTGCTTGTTACGCATGCGGGAGTGATGCGCGCCTTGCTCATGGAGTTGTTCGGCTTCACGCCTAAGCAAGCCTTCCAGATCGCATTGCCGGAAGCGGCGTGTCTGCGCATCTCCTGGCTGCATGGGCAGCCACCATTTCTACTTTCCATCAATTGAGGCGACATGCGATGCGTGGCTTGATCCTGGCGATCCAATTCCTGACGCGGCTTCCCACGCCGCAATTGCGAAATCTTGACCCGGCGAACTTGCCGCGCAGCGTGCAGTGGTTCCCGCTGGTGGGCCTGCTCATCGGTGCGTTGTTGGCAGCCACCTTGTGGCTAGGCAGCCGCATCGATCCGTGGCTGGGCGCGCTGCTGACCTTGTTGTTGTGGGTATGGATCACCGGAGCTTTGCATCTCGATGGATTGGCCGACATGAGCGATGCGCTGGGGGCGGCGCACCGCGACCGCGAACGTTTCCTGGCCGTGTTGGCCGATCCGCATCTGGGTACATTCGGCGCGGTCAGCCTGATGCTGCAACTGGCGAGCAAGCTGGTGCTGTTGATGCTGCTGGCGCGCAGCGGCCAATATTGGGTGCTGCTGCTCATTCCCGCTTGGGCGCGCTGGGGGACGCTGATCTGGGCGCGTTTGCCCACGCTCAAACCCGGGCTGGGGAAACACTTTGGCATGCAGATACGGCAGCGAGAGATATGGGGATGGGGTGCTGCACTTTTTGCATTGAGCCTGAGCGCTCCTGTGTTGTGCGTAGTGCCGCTGCTTATTTTGCTGTGGCGGCAATTCCTGCTGCATCGACTGGGTGGCATGACGGGAGATCTGCTCGGTGCGGGAGTCGAGGTGACTGAAAGCGTCGCCTTGCTGCTGTGTCTGCTGGTGCCTGTGGGCAGTGTGATGAATGGCCCTTTCTGCTAAAGTGCGCGCCATGAATTTGACCTCCACCCAGCTTTACCTGCGTCTGCTTACCTATGTCCGCCCTTACTGGCGGGTGTTTGCGATCTCCATCCTGTGCATGTCGATAACGGCCGCAACCGAAGCGATGTTGCCCGCTTTGCTCAAGCCGTTCGTGGACGGGACTTTTGTGAACAAGGACGACACCATCATCCGCTGGGCGCCGGTCTTCATTCTCATCATCTTTTTTGTGCGCGGTGTAGCCGGTTTTGTCGGCACCTATGCCATCAGTTGGGTGGGCAACAAGCTGGTCATGGATCTGCGCGCGAAGATGTTTTCCAAGTTGTTGTCGCTACCCACCGGCTATTACGATGATCACGCAACCGGTTCGCTGATCTCCAAAGTCACCTACGACGTGACGCAAGTCACGGCCGCGGCCACCAGCGTGGTGACCATCGTCATACGAGATTCCATCGTCATTCTCGGCTTGCTGGGCTGGTTGTTCTATCTGGACTGGAAGCTGACTTTGTTGTCGCTGGTCATCACGCCCATCGTGGCTGTGGTCATCCGCACCATCAACAAACGCCTGCGCGAATCCAGCCGCGAATCACAGCGTGCCATGGGCAGCATCACGCAGGTGATCGAAGAAAGCGTGACCGCGCACAAGGTAGTCAAGCTGTTCGGCGGGCAGAAGTACGAGGGCGACCGCTTCGGTTCCGAAGCCAACTGGGTGCGTCGTTATGCCATGAAACAAGCCACGGCAGCTGCGGCCAATGTGCCCATCGTACAGATGGTGGCGGCGATCGCGTTGTCTATCATTGTCTATCTGGCGACGGTTCAGGCCAAGATTGATGCCACCACGGTGGGCGGATTTCTTTCTTTCGTGACCGCCATGCTAATGTTGTCTGCACCGTCGAAGCGGCTTGCCAGTGTGAACGAGTTCACGCAGCGCGGGTTGGCGGCAGCGGAAAGCATTTTCGAGTTGCTGGATACTAAGAGCGAAGTGGACGATGGCAAGATACACATCGGGCGCGCAAGCGGACATGTGGCGTTTGAGCATCTGGATTTTTCTTACGGTGCGGATGGCCGTTTGGCCTTACACGACATCAGTCTCGACATTCCTGCGGGGCAGACGGTGGCGCTGGTCGGTGCGTCCGGCAGCGGCAAAAGCACGCTGGCTAATCTGGTGCCACGTTTCTACACCGCGACGGGCGGGCGCATCACGCTGGACGGGCACGATATCCATGACCTGTCGTTGGCCAGTCTTCGCTCCAACATTGCTTTGGTGAGCCAGGAGGTGGTGCTGTTCAACGATACCATCGCTGCCAACATCGCCTACGGGCAGATGCGTGAAGTGCTGGAAGCCGAGATCATCGCTGCCGCGACTGCGGCGCATGCCATGGAATTCATCCGCGAGATGCCGCAGGGGCTGGAGACGTTAGTGGGGGAGAGGGGCGTGCGCCTGTCCGGTGGGCAACGCCAGCGCATCGCCATCGCGCGCGCCATCCTCAAGGACGCGCCGATCCTGATTCTGGATGAAGCGACTTCCGCGCTGGACAGTGAATCAGAACGTCACGTGCAAGCCGCACTGGAGACTTTGATGCAAGGGCGCACCACGCTGGTGATTGCGCACCGCCTCTCCACCATCGAGAAAGCGGACCGCATCGTGGTGCTGCAAAAGGGACGTATCGTCGAAGTCGGCACGCACGCTGAGCTGCTGGCGAAGAGCGGTGCCTATGCGCAACTGCACCGTATCCAGTTCGCGCCGACCGCGCTGCCGGGGAACGACAGCTAAGCCGTTCCCCTAGGGGATGAACTTACCAGAGTTTCCACCAGCGACCGGTCTTCTCGACCATGGTGGCGAACTCTGCGTTGGCCTCTTTTTCCCAAGAAGCAACAGAGAACCCGGCTTCCTGCAAGGCTGAACTGTATCTGGTATCCACGCCCTGAATGTGTTCCTTGAGCCAGGTTTTCAGGAAGTTCATCATTTCGAAATAGATCGGCTTGTCTTCAAGCATATGCTTTTTGCATAGCTGATCGAGTTGCTCGATCAGTTTTTTGTGCTCAAGTTTATGCGCATCGAAGTCTTTGTATTTCGCCTGCTGCATCAAGCGTTCCTCGAGCCTGAAATGTTCCTTGGTGTAGCCCATCAGCGCATCCAGAATGCCGGCAATGGCCTTGTCCCCTTCACGCTTGGAGACAGCGATGAACAGGCGGTTAAGAATGTTGACCAGTTCCTGGTGCTGGCTATCGATGGTTTTGATGCCTACGCTGTATTCGGGTAACCACTTGAAAAATACTTCTTCATTAGACATTGACATACATACCTCCCAGTAAGTAGTTCGGCCAGATATGGAATCGATTCCAGTAGGTGGCTGCAAATCATGTTGCGGTTTGAGTATAGGGTTTTTGCTGAGGGCTAGATAGGGGGGGCACTACAGGATCGCAAAGGTTTATATACCCAGACTGTTTTGCGATGCGTGAAACACAACATTTCAAAACTGCATTGAGCAGCGAATTACCGCAGCCTTAGTGCATTTGGCTCGGGAGGGCAGACCTGTGCAGGAATATTGCGTGGCGGGTTATTGCCGCTGGTCGGCAGGATTCATCCGACCAAAGGAGGCTGTACAGAACATCTGTTAGCAGACTAAAACTGATCCAATTGACCTAGCCACCCTGGCGCCTATCAAGCGGCCTTCCACACTTCCCACCATTTCTTTGATTCCGACATCAGCGCGAACTCGGCAGTGGCTTCGCGCTCCCAGGCGGCCACGGAGAACCCCGCCTGCTGGAAAGCCGTGCTGTATTGGGTGTCCACGCCCTGGATGTGTTCCTTGAGCCAGGTCTTCAGGAAGCTCAGCATCTCAAAGTAGATCGGCTTTTCTTCGAGCAGGTGTTTTTTGCACAGACCGTCGAGCTGGTCCAGCAGCTTTCTGTGCTCTTCCATATGTGCTGCAATATCCTTGTATCTCGCCTGACGCATCAGACGCTCTTCCAGCGCGAAGTGCGTCTGGGTGTAGCTCATCAGTGCATCCAATATCCCGGCAATGGCCTTGTCGCCTTCGCGTTTGGATACCGCGACGAACAAGCGGTTGAGGATGTTGACCAGCTCACGATGCTGATCGTCGATGGTTTTGATATTGACGCTGTAGTCGGGTGACCACTTAAAAAAAACTTCGTCGTTTGACATGTTTGCCTCCAAATAATTAACTCAGTCGTGATGGACGTAATTTTATGAGCAAGCAGCATGCCAGAATTTCATGACACATTTATGATGGGGCTATTGCCTGTTCAGCGGGTTTGCGATGTGCAGAATGCACCAACTCTGTGGCCTTCGCACCGCCTTGATGCATGAGATACAGCATCTTTGCTGTATGCGGTTAGAACGAAAAAGGAGTGATGGAACAGAATTCGCCTCCGCAGGTTGACACTGCTGACGTATCTGGTAAATTCCATAACCTAGCATTTCACTCAAGAAAAGCCCAACCTCATATCAGGAGATCATCATGGCCGTACTCGTAGGCAAACAAGCGCCCGATTTCACCGCAACCGCTGTTCTCGGCAACAACGAAATCAAAGAAATCACATTTTCCAAAGCCGCTAAGGGCAAGTACGCGGTCGTGTTCTTCTATCCGCTGGACTTCACTTTCGTTTGCCCGTCCGAACTGATCGCCTTCGATCACCGTCTGGAAGAATTCAAGAAGCGCAACGTCGAAGTCATCGGCGTTTCCATCGATTCCCAGTTCACCCATCTGGCATGGAAGAACACCCCGATCGACAAAGGCGGCATCGGCCAAGTCGGTTACACCCTGGTGGCTGACGTCAAGCATGAGATCGCCAAGGCATACGATGTCGAATCCGAAGGCGGCGTGGCATTCCGCGGCTCTTTCCTGATCGACAAGTCTGGCATGGTGCAACACCAAGTGGTGAACAACCTGCCGCTGGGACGCAACATCGACGAGATGCTGCGCATGATCGATGCACTGCAATTCACCGAAGAGCATGGCGAAGTGTGCCCGGCCGGCTGGAGCAAAGGCAAGGCCGGTATGAATGCCTCGACGGAAGGTGTGGCCAAGTATCTGGCTTCGCACGCCAAAGAACTGTAAGCAGTTAGTTCGGAACGTATCAATAAAAAGGCTCCTGCGGGAGCCTTTTTATTGACTGAACAGAAGAGGATGGATAGGGTAACGGCGCTACTCTCCGAGGCAGCAATTAAATAAAATGAAACTTGGCATCTCATAACGTCATCTATAAAAAGGAAAACAATATGAAATCAGCCGCAATATTTTTGTCCTCTGTTTTTACCTTGGCCGCACTTGCTCCTCTCAGCGCACAAGCGGATGGCACGCTGACCATCCCGAAAAAAGTCACCTTCAAAACGCACGTACCAGCCACAGTCAAGGCGGAGTGCAACCTGGAGATTCTCGCATCGGAAAAGATCCGCGATGCCATCAAGAATTACAAAGTGCAACGAGCCGACCAGGTCTCCAAAGCCACCGCGGGCAAGGCATTGGAAATGCATATCACCGGTATTCTGGCCACCGGCGGCGGCCAATGGAGCGGCCCCAAGTCGGTCACTATCGAGGGCACGTTGTGGAACAACGGAAAATCCATGGGTCGCTTCACAGCGGCACGCCATACCTTGGGCGGCTATGGCACCTGCGAGATGCTGCAACGCGACGTCGAGGAGATGGCGGATGATATCGCGGAATGGCTGAAAGCCCCGGTAAATAATGCCAAGCTGGGTGATGCCTGAGTCGAAAAAATAGGTGAGCCGAAAAAGGCTGCCCTCGGGCAGCCTTTTCAATGATTTGCACTGATTTGGGGTCACTGATTTGGGGTCAGGTCTTGCCTTTTGCTTTTCTTAAAGTCTTCGTGATACCGTTCACCCATGTCCAGGCCACTGCGAATCGAATTTGCCGGAGCGCTCTACCACGTCACCTCGCGCGGCGACGGGCAGGAAGATATTTATCTGGACGACAGTGATCGAGAGCTATTCCTTGAAGTGCTCCAAGAGGTCTGCGAACGGTTCAACTGGACACCCCATGCCTACTGCCTGATGAGCAACCACTACCACCTGCTGCTGGAAACGCCCGACAGCAACCTCGCCAAGGGCATGCGCCACCTCAACGGCGTCTATACCCAGCGCTTCAACCGCAAACACAAACGAGTCGGACACGTCTTCCAAGGCCGCTACAAAGCCATCATCGTACAAAAGCAAACCTACCTGCTCGAACTTGCCCGCTACATCGTCCTCAACCCCGTCAGGGCGCGCATGGTGCGCAGCGCCAAAGACTGGCCGTGGAGCAGCTACTGCGCCACTGCCGGAATGGCAGATACCCCGCCGTGGCTGGCAACCGACTGGATACTCTCCTCCTTCTCCGACAAACGCAGCGAAGCCATCGAACGCTACGAGGCATTCGTCGCCGAAGGAAAGAACCAGCCTGCCCTCTGGGAACAACTCAAAAACCAAATCTACCTTGGCACCGACGCCTTCATCGAAAAGATGCAAGCCAAGAAACCGGCCAAGGAAGACTTGCGCGAAGTCCCGCTGAGGCAAAGACGAACCATGGCAAAACCATTGGAACATTACGCAGCCAGCGGCAGCGAGCGAGACGAAGCCATCATCAATGCCTACAACAGCGGAGCCTACGGCATGAAAGAAATCGGCGACCACTTTGGATTGCACTATTCCAGAGTAAGCCGAATAATCGCTAGCCAGCGCAAGGCCAAAGAAAGTTAGCTGCCGCGCGGAATAAACAAAAACCGAGAAAGGAAAGAAATGAAATTGCTGTCATCTCTCTTAGTGCTTGTGATTTCGGGGATTGTTTCGCCAGTGGTTGCGGCGGGGCAGCAGAGCGAGGGAATGGGGTGGGGGCAAAAGGCAAGACCTGACCCCGTGACCCCACGGCATGAAAGAAATCGGCGACCACTTTGGATTGCACTATTCCAGAGTAAGCCGAATAATCGCTAGCCAGCGCAAGGCCAAAGAAAGTTAGCTGCCGCGCGGAATAAACAAAAACCGAGAAAGGAAAGAAATGAAATTGCTGTCATCTCTCTTAGTGCTTGTGATTTCGGGGATTGTTTCGCCAGTGGTTGCGGCGGGGCAGCAGAGCGAGGGAATGGGGTGGGGGCAAAAGGCATTTATAATGGACGTTCCTTCAGTTCCAGCGCAGCAAACGCCCATTGTGCTGGTGCAGGCCGACACATCAGTTGCCGGCGCAACGCCGCAGCCTGATTACATCCTGAAGTATTGCAAGGAGACCGAAAGCACCGGCGATTCGAGGTCGGCGATGCGAGCGGTTGATCCTGCAAGCATGCTGATCATTTATTTTCAGCAGTATAAAGGGGCAGGTTTTATCGATGATACTGAGATAAAAAATATTTCCCTCTTGGAAAACACCAAGCATGGGGAAATTATTTCTGGTACCACTAATACGGGGCGTATTGCCTTTGGTTACGATCCCGAACCAGAATACGTAGGCAAGGACCGTGCGGTCTTCATGGCCGAATATCAAGGTGTCCGTTACAAGATTGTGGTTGACCTTCGTGTGTTCCTTCTTTTCGATGAGAAGACGCCCGTTTGCCCCCCCCCTCAACTCATCAAAGTCAACAAGCCATCTTCGAGCAATTCCGGTTATGACCTGAACTCCATCTCCACCAGCTTCGGTGCACTGGATGGCGCAGCCGTAGGCCAAACCGTCGGCACCTCCATCACCCACAACCTTCTTGCCTCCGATGCAACGATGACTGATGCAGGCCCAAGCATTCTTGCTGCTGCACCAGTCACTGCACAAACGAAGTACGATGCAGCATTTAGTATCTGTGCGTCGGTGGTACCAGTTGGGCATAATGATTTTTCTGCGCTCAATGGTATTAGCCCACTATCGGCTGCGCAGGCATATTTTCACGCCCATGGGTCTGACCTGAATATTTTTCAGGATCCGCGCTTGGGTCTACCACCCGAGCCGTTTAAAGAAATACTACTTGAAAGTCCGCAGCACGGTGAATTGCGGAACGAAAACCTATATTACCCAAACGAAGGCTATCTTGGCCCAGATCAGATGACTTTTTCAGTCGAAGTGAAGGGGAAGGTGTTTAAAGTAATTTATTCGGTTTATGTAAATCGCAGTTCCGAGTATGTCGCTCCTGAATGTGGAAACAATTACAGCATAAAGGAGTTGCCTAATAATACTTACAATGGCGGCAAAGGAAGTCTCCTCAACATTCTCGAACTGCCAATATCTGGCACGCTCGATACCGAGGCGTTCGCCAAGCTACATGCCATGGTCAGCTTCTCGATGGGGGCTGGCTTGTCTGGCAGTTTGCTGAATGTCGCCGACCTCCCCGGTGCAGCCGTAGGCCAAACCGTTGGTTCAAACATCACCCTCGACAGCAACGCCGCCGGCTACAACTGGTTCATCGACACCACCCCCGCCGACAATAGCGAATTCCTCCCCACCAGCAACCCCAACGAATGGGTAGCGAAAGAGGGCAGTGCTGCGTACGGCAAGATGGACATGCTCTCCGTATTGCTGCACGAATACGGCCATGCCTTAGGGATTGATCACAGCGCAGACCCGCACGACTACATGGGCACCACGCTGACTGCCGGCGTGCGCCGCATGCCGAGTGCTGAAGAATTGGCTCTGATGCAACAACTGGTGGGGCAGGTGAAGGCGACACTCACCGAGTCTACCCTCTCCCCAACCCTCCCCCTGCAAGGGGGAGGGAGCTTCCCGACCCTGCCGCTGAGCACCAGCTTCATCGGCTTCCTCGGCCTGCTGCACTGATTTGGGGTCAGGTCTTGCCTTTTGCTTTTCTTAAAGTCTTCGTGATACCGTTCACCCATGTCCAGGCCACTGCGAATCGAATTTGCCGGAGCGCTCTACCACGTCACCTCGCGCGGCGACGGGCAGGAAGATATTTATCTGGACGACAGTGATCGAGAGCTATTCCTTGAAGTGCTCCAAGAGGTCTGCGAACGGTTCAACTGGACACCCCATGCCTACTGCCTGATGAGCAACCACTACCACCTGCTGCTGGAAACGCCCGACAGCAACCTCGCCAAGGGCATGCGCCACCTCAACGGCGTCTATACCCAGCGCTTCAACCGCAAACACAAACGAGTCGGACACGTCTTCCAAGGCCGCTACAAAGCCATCATCGTACAAAAGCAAACCTACCTGCTCGAACTTGCCCGCTACATCGTCCTCAACCCCGTCAGGGCGCGCATGGTGCGCAGCGCCAAAGACTGGCCGTGGAGCAGCTACTGCGCCACTGCCGGAATGGCAGATACCCCGCCGTGGCTGGCAACCGACTGGATACTCTCCTCCTTCTCCGACAAACGCAGCGAAGCCATCGAACGCTACGAGGCATTCGTCGCCGAAGGAAAGAACCAGCCTGCCCTCTGGGAACAACTCAAAAACCAAATCTACCTTGGCACCGACGCCTTCATCGAAAAGATGCAAGCCAAGAAACCGGCCAAGGAAGACTTGCGCGAAGTCCCGCTGAGGCAAAGACGAACCATGGCAAAACCATTGGAACATTACGCAGCCAGCGGCAGCGAGCGAGACGAAGCCATCATCAATGCCTACAACAGCGGAGCCTACGGCATGAAAGAAATCGGCGACCACTTTGGATTGCACTATTCCAGAGTAAGCCGAATAATCGCTAGCCAGCGCAAGGCCAAAGAAAGTTAGCTGCCGCGCGGAATAAACAAAAACCGAGAAAGGAAAGAAATGAAATTGCTGTCATCTCTCTTAGTGCTTGTGATTTCGGGGATTGTTTCGCCAGTGGTTGCGGCGGGGCAGCAGAGCGAGGGAATGGGGTGGGGGCAAAAGGCAAGACCTGACCCCGTGACCCCACACAACGTCAAGGCCCACTTCAATCATTTCCACCTGAACATCAGGCCGCCGGTGCGTGTGGACATTGAAACCACGAATAACCTGCTGGCTTCTCAAGAAGATCAGCCTGTCATACTGGCAGCAGCTCCGTCGTCTACTGCTACAGACGCAGGTGCAGCAGCCAGTGCACCTGCGACCGCGGCGACTCAGCAAACGAAATACGATGCTGTTTATAGCGTGTGTGGTTACATGCATAGCGCCGATCAAGTGCCCTATAACATTGAGAGGGATAATGGCGTGAGCCCAATGACGCCAATTTATGAGTACCTTTTTGAACATGGCGTGACCACCAGTACCTTTAAAACATTGTCTCCGCAGGTCCGGGCTCTCAAGGAACCATCACATGGCAAACTTGCTCCGTACACTGACGCAGGCGTGTCTTTCATTTACCATGCAGAGCAAGGCTATCTCGGCTCTGACCAGATGATTTTCGAAGTCGAAGTGTTGGGCAAGAAATTCAAGGTTATTCAGACCGTGGTCGTTCACAATTCTGGAAATCCTGATTTCCCAACTGGCGCCGCGCAAAAAGAACTGTACAGGTTATGCCCAAGCTACAACCGTAGTTCCCTCGACATTATCGAGTTGCCTACTGGCGGTTTGGCTTCTGACGAAGAACTTGCCAACCTGCACAGCATGGTCAGCTTTGCGCTTGGTGCTGGAGGCCTGAGCAATGGCGCGCTGAATATTGCTGACCTTGCCGGTAGCGCGCTCGGCCATCACTGATTTGGGGTCAGGTCTTGCCTTTTGCTTTTCTTAAAGTCTTCGTGATACCGTTCACCCATGTCCAGGCCACTGCGAATCGAATTTGCCGGAGCGCTCTACCACGTCACCTCGCGCGGCGACGGGCAGGAAGATATTTATCTGGACGACAGTGATCGAGAGCTATTCCTTGAAGTGCTCCAAGAGGTCTGCGAACGGTTCAACTGGACACCCCATGCCTACTGCCTGATGAGCAACCACTACCACCTGCTGCTGGAAACGCCCGACAGCAACCTCGCCAAGGGCATGCGCCACCTCAACGGCGTCTATACCCAGCGCTTCAACCGCAAACACAAACGAGTCGGACACGTCTTCCAAGGCCGCTACAAAGCCATCATCGTACAAAAGCAAACCTACCTGCTCGAACTTGCCCGCTACATCGTCCTCAACCCCGTCAGGGCGCGCATGGTGCGCAGCGCCAAAGACTGGCCGTGGAGCAGCTACTGCGCCACTGCCGGAATGGCAGATACCCCGCCGTGGCTGGCAACCGACTGGATACTCTCCTCCTTCTCCGACAAACGCAGCGAAGCCATCGAACGCTACGAGGCATTCGTCGCCGAAGGAAAGAACCAGCCTGCCCTCTGGGAACAACTCAAAAACCAAATCTACCTTGGCACCGACGCCTTCATCGAAAAGATGCAAGCCAAGAAACCGGCCAAGGAAGACTTGCGCGAAGTCCCGCTGAGGCAAAGACGAACCATGGCAAAACCATTGGAACATTACGCAGCCAGCGGCAGCGAGCGAGACGAAGCCATCATCAATGCCTACAACAGCGGAGCCTACGGCATGAAAGAAATCGGCGACCACTTTGGATTGCACTATTCCAGAGTAAGCCGAATAATCGCTAGCCAGCGCAAGGCCAAAGAAAGTTAGCTGCCGCGCGGAATAAACAAAAACCGAGAAAGGAAAGAAATGAAATTGCTGTCATCTCTCTTAGTGCTTGTGATTTCGGGGATTGTTTCGCCAGTGGTTGCGGCGGGGCAGCAGAGCGAGGGAATGGGGTGGGGGCAAAAGGCAAGACCTGACCCCGTGACCCACAAAATCTGCTTGCCGATATGGCAACGGCGAGTGCGATTGCATCTGATATACCCTTGCAGACCGATGCACAAGGGCTGCTAGACTATGCCCAAACCATTATCGAAGGAGAAGAGCTCATGTTCGTTATGGACGTTCCCTCTGTCCCTGTGCAGGAAACGCCGATTGTGCTGGCACAAGCAGCAACGTCCGGCACGGGAGCTATCCCGCAACCAGATTTCATCCTGAAAGACTGCCAGGAAACGGAACACACGGCCGATCCGAGGTCCGCTTTGCGGAGTGTTGATCCCGCAGGAGCGCTCAGAAATTACATCTCTAACCAGGTAAATCATGCTATTGATCTAGCTGCCATCAAGAATATCGTCTTGCTGGAAGGCACCAAGCACGGAAAGATTGTCGCAGGAGTTGATAACCTCGGTTTTACCTCTTATGTATATGACCCCGACGCAGGCTACCTCGGCAATGACAGGGCAGTTTTCATGGCAGAGTTCGAAGGCAAGCGCTACAAGATCGTAATTGATCTCCACGTATTGACCCTTGTCCATGACAATATGGACCTTACAAGCTGCCCCCCACCAAAGCTCATCAAGGTCAACAAACCGGCATCGGGCAACTCCGTCTATGATTTGAATGCCATCTCGGTCACTTTTGATGCTTTGAAAGGCAGCGCCGTCGGCCAAACCGTTGGCTCGACGGTCACCCTCGACACCAACGCCGCCGGCTACAACTGGTTCATCGACACCACCCCTGCGGACAACAGCGAATTCCTCCCCACCAGCAACCCCAACGAATGGGTAGCGAAGGAGGGCAGTGCTGCCTACGGCAAGATGGACATGCTCTCCGTCCTGCTGCACGAATACGGCCATGCCTTAGGCATTGAGCACAGCGCAGACCCGCACGACTACATGGGCACTACGCTGACTGCCGGCGTGCGCCGCCTGCCAAGTGCTGAAGAATTGGCGCTGATGCAGCAGTTGGTGGGGCAGGCCAAGGCTACGCTCACAGAGTCTACCCCCTCCCTAACCCTCCCCCTGCAAGGGGGAGGGAGCTTCCCGACCCTGCCGCTGAGCAGCAGCTTCATCGGCTTCCTCGGCCTGCTGCGCAGCAGCCGTTATGGTGGAGTCGGCATCGCCCCTGACGCCAGCACCCTGGTCACCCAATACGCCGTCGCTGCCAACAGCACCCTCACCAACGGCAACCTCAACGCCGCCGACGGCTGGGCCACCCAAGGCAGCGTAGACATCGCCAACGGTGCAGCGGTGATGCGCGAAGTGTCCAGCAGCCAGACGCGTCTCAGCCAAGTGTTCATGGTCAACCAGCGCGACCGCTTCCTAAGCTTCACGCTCTCCGGCACCGCTTTGGACAACCTCACCGGCGCCCCGGACGATGCGTTTGAAGTCGCCTTGCTTGATGCCAACACCGGCGCCTCCCTCCTGGGTAGCAACGGCCTCACCCGCAGCGACGCCTTCCTCAACCTGCAAGCCGACGGCACCCAGAACGCCGCCAACTGCGTCACCTGTATCAACAATTTCGCAGACGGCAGCCGCACTTATCGTGTCGATCTGGCAGGCATTGCCGCAGGCACCGCGGTCAACCTCTCGTTCGACCTCATCGGCTTCGGGCAGAACAACAGCCACATCACGGTTAGCGACGTCCGCCTCTCCGGCCTGCCGCAGCTGCACGACGAAGCTGCCACCATGCTGGAAGACGGCACACTCGCCTTCAACCCGTTCGCCCAGGTGGACAACGCCGCCTTGCTGCAACTCGGCTCGCACGTAGTGGACCAACCAGCCCACGGTGCAGTCACCGTCAATGCCGACGGCACCTTCAACTACACCCCGGCTGCAGACTACTTCGGCAGCGACAGCTTCAGCTACCGCCTGAGCGACGGCCCGCTGGAATCCAACGTCGCACACTTCGCGTAAGCGATCCGCTTCGTGGCAAACTGAAAAAGGCTCCTGCGGGAGCCTTTTTCATTGCAGGTGTATTGCGGTCTTGTTTTAAAATGCGCAGCGTTAATCATGACGGAGTACCCCATGCTGATCTGGTTCGTCGTTCTCTATCTGCTGGTTTCCATCGGTATCGGTCTTTATGCGGCGACGCGCGTGCACAACGCGAAAGATTTCGCGGTCGCCGGTCGGCATCTGCCGTTGCCTATCGTTACCGCGACGGTGTTTGCCACCTGGTTCGGTGCGGAGACGGTGCTCGGCATTTCGGCCACCTTCGTCAAGGAAGGTTTGGGTGGCGTGGTGGCCGACCCGTTCGGCGCCAGCCTGTGCCTGATTCTGGCCGGACTGTTCTTCGCCGGCAAACTGTACCGCATGAACCTGCTCACCATCGGCGACTTCTACCGCGTGCGCTACAACAAGGCCGTTGAGTTGATTGCGGCTGTATGCATCGTAGTGTCGTACCTGGGCTGGGTATCGGCGCAGATCATGGCGCTGGGCCTGGTGTTCAACGTGGTGAGCGGCGGCGTGGTGTCGCAGGAGACAGGCATGGTGATCGGCGCGCTGATCGTGCTGACCTACACCACCTTCGGCGGCATGTGGTCTGTGGCGCTGCTCGACTTCGTGCAGATGACGGTGATCATGTGCGGCATGCTGTTCATCGCCTGGTTCGTTAGTGGAATGACCGGCGGCGTGGGGGCGGTGGTGGCGCACGCCGAGGCAGCAGGTAAACTGGATTTCTTTCCCAAGGGCGACTACACGCATTGGGTGCCGTTCATCGGTGCGTGGCTGACCATGATGCTGGGTTCCATTCCGCAGCAGGACGTGTTCCAGCGCATCACCGCCGCCAAGAATCAACAGACTGCGGTGCGCGGTTCGGTGCTGGGCGGCTCGCTGTATTTCGTGTTCGCCTTCGTGCCGATGTTCCTCGCCTATTCTGCAACACTGGTCGATCCCAAGGTGTTCGGCGAATTGTTGCAGCAGGATTCGCAACTGGTGCTGCCCACGCTGATCCTCGAACACACGCCGGTGTTCGCACAGGTGATCTTCTTTGGCGCGCTGCTGTCCGCCATCATGAGCTGTTCCTCTGCCACGTTGCTGGCGCCTTCGGTCGCATTTACCGAGAACATCCTCAAGCACTTCATACTCAGGCACATGACCGACCATCAGTTCCTGCGCGCCATGCGCATCACGTTGTGGTGCTTCGGGGCGGTGGTGCTGGTGGTGGCGCTCAATGCGGAGCTTTCCATCTTCAAGATGGTGGAGAGCGCCTACAAGATCACGCTGGTGGCGGCATTTACGCCGCTGGCGTTCGGCCTGTACTGGAAACGGGCCAATACGCAGGGGGCGCTCACCGCAATGGTGATGGGGCTTGCGACCTGGATCTTGTGCGAAGTGTTCAAGCCTTCCGAAGTCTGGCCGCCGCAACTGGTGGGGCTGCTGGTGAGCATGCTCGGCATGGTGGCGGGTTCGCTGCTGCCGAACTTCATTGGCAAGCACGCCGAACCGCATCGCAAGCCGAACCATCACATCGCAGTCCAGCCGGAACATTCCGCATGACTGTCATGTTGCTGTCACAATTCTTTCATACCATCGCAAGCAACCTGAAACGGGAGATGGGGAAAAAATGACGACTGCGAACATCCTGCTGGTGGAAGACGAGCCGGCGATCCAGGAGCTGCTGGCTTTCAACGTGGCGCAATGCGGCTTCCGCGCCATACAGGCCTATGACGTGCCCAGTGCTCTGGCCGAGATCAACCGCGCCTTGCCCGATCTCATCCTGCTCGACTGGATGTTGCCCGGCACCTCCGGCGTTGAATTGGCGCGAAGTTTGCGTGCCGAACAGCGTACGCGCGACATTCCCATCATCATGCTTACCGCGCGGACTGATGAACGCGACAAGATACTCGGGCTGGAATCTGGTGCCGACGACTACATCACCAAACCGTTCTCGCCACGCGAGCTGATGGCGCGCATTCGTGCCGTGCTGCGCCGCCGCGCGCCACAGATGAGCGACGAGACGATACGCGTGGAAGGGTTGGAGCTATCGCCCACCACGCATCGCGTCAATGCCAACGGCATGAACATTGACTTGGGCCCTACCGAGTTCCGCTTGCTGCATTTCTTCATGACCCATGTCGAACGTGTGTACAGCCGCGCGCAACTGCTCGACCAGGTGTGGGGGGACCACGTGTTCGTCGAGGAACGCACCGTGGACGTCCATATCCGGCGCCTGCGTCAAGCGCTGGAGGCCACCGGTCAGGACGTTCTGGTGCAGACCGTGCGCGGCAGCGGCTATCGCTTTTCCAGGGAATAGTTTTCGGCGAGCTGGCGGCACGCATCAGCCCGTATAATGCCGCCAATCTATTTTTGAGGTCACGCCGTGAGCGATTTCTGGCAACGCGCCATCGTCCATCCTTTCTTCCTGCTCCTGTTTGCCATCGTGGTGCTGGTGTGGGTTTTTGCCGGCGCTTTGCCTGCGGCAGTGTTCTTCGGTATTGGAGTTTCGCTGCGCCTGTTCCTGCATTTGCGCAATCTCGCTGCCTTTGATTACTGGCTCGGCGATCCTGACACGCGGGAAGTGCCGGACGGCACCGGTCTGTGGGAAGACGTTTTTTCGCAACTCAACAAGCTGACCAAGCGCCGCCGCAAAGAGCGCGAACAGCATGCCGCCGCCTTGCAACAAATGCAGCAGGCTACCTCTGCCCTGCCGGAGGGCGTGGTCATCCTGGACGAAGCCGACCGTATCGAATGGTGCAACCCGCTGGCGGAGCGGCATTTCGGGCTGGATGGCGAGCGCGACATCGGGCAACAGATCACCTACTTGGCGCGCCAGCCCGAGTTCGTGCAATACCTTGCGCTGCACAACTTCGCCGAGCCGCTAAAACTGCGCGACATGCGTCATGAGAGTATGGTGCTATCGGTGAAGCTCATCGCCTACGGCAGCAACAAACGTCTGCTCATCAGCCGCGACATCACTCATTTCGAACGCATCGAGACCATGCGTCGCGACTTCGTGGCCAACGTTTCACATGAGCTGCGAACGCCGCTCACCGTGGTCAACGGTTTTGTCGAAACGCTGCAGGACATGCCGAATCTGGAAAACAATATGGCGCGCCGCGCGCTGCAGTTGATGGGCGACCAGACCAAGCGCATGGAAAGTCTGGTGAACGACCTGCTCACGCTGTCCCGTCTGGAGAATGCGCAGAACACTTTGCACGAAGAGAAGGTGGAGGTGCCGGAGCTGCTGCAGGCGCTGCTCGACGAAGGGCGCTCGCTGAGCAATGGCCAGCATCACCTCAGGCTCGAGATTGAAAGCGATGCCTGGCTCACCGGTAGCGTCGGCGAGCTGCACAGCGCTTTCAGCAATCTGGTCACCAATGCCATCCGCTACACTCCGCAGGGCGGCGATATCGTGCTGTGCTGGAAGGAACAAGAGGATGGGCACATGGTGTTCAGTGTGAAGGACAGCGGTATCGGCATTGCACCGCAGCACATCCCGCGCCTCACCGAGCGTTTTTACCGCGTGGACCGTAGTCGTTCACGTGAGACCGGCGGTACCGGCCTGGGGCTGGCCATCGTCAAGCACATCGCCATGCGTCATCAGGCGCAACTCGATGTGGCGAGCGAAGAAGGCCAGGGCAGCACCTTCAGCATCGTTTTCCCGGCGAAGCGGCGCTCGGTGGATGCTAACCCTTTGGCGTGAAGCTTGCGCGCTCGTAGTCGTTGCCTTTTTCCACGCTGATGCCCAGTATCACGTTCTGCTTCTGCCCCTCGGACAGGGCAAGTTCGAGAGGGCGTCCGGCCTGGAACCAGTCGCGCGGCAAGATAATGCTGGCGGGGATGCGCAAGTTCGCCATCTCCGGCAGTACCAGCGCCGCAGCGGCACCGGAAAGGAAGTTGCCGCTGGCGCTGCCACGGGCAATAACGGCTTGCGGAATGCCTGGCAGATAGCGCACACCGATGTAGAGTTGTCCGCTGCGCGTGACGCTGACCACGGTCGTTACGCCGAGTTTATAGGTCGTTGTTGCATTCGGTTTGTGTACGCAGATGATCTGGTTCATACCGAGCCGTGCGCCGATGGTCGTCTTGCGCAGCAGGCGTGCGTGCAGCAAGCCATCTTCTTCCACCAGCCACTCCTCGGCCAGAAACCCGAGTTGCGACAGGTTGTGGCGGTCGGTTTCGTCCAGTACGCGACCGAAAGTTTCGATCTGTTTCTGCGCTTCCTTGTCCGCGATGCCGGCGCTGCTCGGCTGTTTGAACGGCTTGCGCGCGATGTGCGCATAGACGTTCTCGATGCCGTCGCACAGTTGCACGAAAGGCGCATCGCGCGGTTCATCCGCCAGCGATTCGGCGCGATGTTCGCACCAACAGGCGTGCAATTTGTTGAGCAAGTCGATACAGTCTTTGTTGTTCAGCTCGCTGCCGAGATCCAGTTGCTGCGGCGATTTTCCCTGCTGCAGCAGGATGGTCTTGACGCGAATCAGCTTGGACAGCGGAACCATCGCCAGAAAACGCATGCTGGCGGCGGAAGTGGCACGTTGTATCGCAACCAGGCCATGCGGCCCGGCTAGATCGACCGCCAGCGGCGGCGCATCTTCCTTGCTCATGCTGCAACGCGGCTCGACGGTGAGAGTATCCCCCCACTGGTCCAGCCAGCGATCCACGATCTGCCATTGGCTGCGCGACAGGCCGAGCAGGCGCGCGCGATGCAGCAACAGCATCTTGGCATAGAGCGTGCGGCAGGATACGGGGTGTCCCGTGCGGTTGTGTTTGTCGGCGACGGTCTGCTGTTGCAGGCCTTGCTCTTCGATGTGCGCGTAGACGGTGTGGAAGCGCTGCCAGGATTTTCCGTCCGGTTCGCAACCCACGCGCAGGAACTCGCCGAGTTGCAAGGCGCTGTACAACAGGCAGCGGTGAGCCAGCAGCGTACCTTCGGATGAGAGCGACGAATCGCCGGCATCGCGCGACTGCAGGCAGCGCAGATAGCCGTTGAGCATGCTTTGCCATAAGTTGGACAGGGCGATGAGGACGGTGAATTCCTCATCTGCCAGCGGCAGTTTCTTGCCGAACAGCTTTTTGACGTAATCGGCCTGCACTGTCGCTACCGTCTCGCGCAACGCTTCCAGCGTATGCAAACGATCCTTGCCGCGCAGCGGCATGCGGTTGAATTCGTCGATCTGCGCGCGCAAGGTACCCTGCGCCAGATTCAGGTTGGTCAGCTGCAACTGACCCAGCCACTTGGCGCAAGACGCCTCATCCTTGAAGGCGGGTTTGGCCAGATCGTCAGTCGGTTCCAGTGGCAACATGATCGTCCCTTACAGTAGTACGCGCTCGATGCCGCCGTCGTTCGCCTTGGCGACATAGTCATTCAGCCAGTCGGGGCCCAGCAGATGCTTGGCCATCTCCACCACGACATAACCGGCCTCGGCTTTCACATCGTCGGTATAGCGCGACAATCCTTGCTGGCAGGCGGGGCAGGAGGTGAGTATCTTGACCTTGTCGTTGTTGCCATCGGCACGCAAGGCGGCGGCCGCTTTGCGCAACTCTTCCTCTTTGCGGAAGCGCACCTGGGTCGCGATATCCGGTCGTGTCACCGCGAAGGTGCCGGCTTCGCCGCAGCAACGGTCGTTCAGCGCGACGTCCACGCCCATCAACTGGTTCACCACCTTGATCGGCTGAGTAGGTCTTCATCGGCGTGTGGCAGGGATCGTGGTACAGGTAGCGCGTGCCTTGCACGCCTTCCAGCTTCACGCCCTTTTCCAGCAGGTATTCGTGGATGTCGAGCAGGCGGCAGCCGGGGAATATCTTGTCGAACTGATACTCCAGCAACTGGTCCATGCAGGTGCCGCACGACACCACCACGGTCTTGATGTCCAGATAGTTCAGCGTGTTCGCCACGCGGTGGAACAGCACGCGGTTGTCGGTGATGATGCGGTTGCCCTTGTCCTCGAAGCCGGCGGAGGTCTGCGGATAACCGCAGCACAGGTAACCCGGCGGCATGACCGTGATCGCGCCGAGGTCGTACAGCATCGCCTGCGTGGCAAGGCCGACCTCGCTGAACAGGCGCTCCGAGCCGCAGCCGGGGAAATAGAACACCGCCTCGCTGTCCTCGCTGGTCTTGCGCGGATCGCGGATCACCGGGACCATGGTGTTGTCCTCGATATCGAGCAGCGCACGCGCCGTCTTGCTCGGCACCTTGGGCATCGGCTTGTTCACGAAATGGATCACCTTCGCGACGATGGGCGGATTGCCCACGGTGGCCGGCGGGTGGGCCGTCTGCGCGCGGAACAGCCCCAGATACTTGGCGATGCGATAGCCGAGGCGCTGCGCTGGGTAACTCCACTGCAGCAGCACCTTGCGCAGCAGCTTGACCGTGGCCGGCTTGCTGCTGTTGAGGTACGCCATGGACAGGGCGGTGGTCGGGTTGAACTTCTTCTTGCCCTGCTTGCGCAGGAAGTTGCGCATCGCCATCGACACATTGCCGAAGTCGATGTCCACCGGGCACGGGCTCTCGCACTTGTGGCACACCGTGCAGTGGTCGGCCACGTCGTTGAATTCGTCGAAGTGCGCGATGGAGACGCCGCGCCGCGTCTGCTCTTCGTACAGGAAGGCCTCGATCAGCAGCGAGGTGGCGAGGATCTTGTTGCGCGGCGAATAGAGCAGATTGGCACGCGGCACATGCGTGTTGCACACCGGCTTGCACTTGCCGCAGCGCAGGCAGTCCTTGATCGAGTCGGAGATGTCGCCCAGCTCGCTCTTCTCGAGGATCAGGCTCTCCAGTTCCATCAGGTTGAAGCTGGGGGTGTAGGCGTGCTCCAGATTGCTGCCCTTGAGCAGCTTGCCTTTGTTGAAGCGGCCTTCGGGATCGACTTTCTGCTTGTAGGCGGTGAAGGGGGCGATCTCCTTCTCTTCAAGGAAGTCGAACTTGGTGATGCCGATGCCATGCTCGCCCGAGATCACGCCGCCCAGGTCCTTCGCCAACTGCATGATGCGGTCCACGGCTGCATAGGCTTGCTGCAGCATGGCGTAATCGTCGGAGTTGACCGGGATGTTGGTGTGCACGTTGCCGTCACCCGCGTGCATATGCAGCGCCACGAACACGCGGCTCTTCAGTACGCGTGCATGGACCGATTCGCACTGTTCGAGGATGGTCTGGTAGGTGCGTCCGCTGAAGATCTGGCGCAACGGTTCACGCACTTCGCGTTTCCATGAAGCGCGCACGTTGCGGTCCTGCAAGGCCTGGAACACGCTGCCGCCCAGGCTGCTGGAGCCGGGAATGGTGCTGGCGGGGGCGTCGAGGTTGTCCAGCAGCCACTGCCATTGCATACCGACTTCAGTCAGCAGCTCGCGTGCCTGTTGCTGGCGGTTGCCCAGCAACTCGGCATCGCCCAGCTGCGCATCGTCCTGGTAGTAGAGCGGCAGTTCGCCCGCGAAGAATTCGGTCAGCGCTTGCAGCAACTTGATCTTGTTACCGAGCGACAGTTCGATGTTGATGCGCTCCACGCCGTCGCAATAGTCGCCCATGCGCGGCAACGGGATCACCACGTCCTCGTTGATCTTGAAGGCGTTGGTATGTTTGGCGATGGCAGCAGTACGCGCGCGATCCAGCCAGAATTTCTTGCGCGCTTCGGCGGAGACGGCGATGAACCCTTCGCCGTGGCGCAGGTTGGCCATGCGCACGATCTCGGAAGCGGCTTCGCCCACGGCGCGTTCATCGTCGCCCACCACGTCGGCGACCAGCACCATCTTCGGGCGCGTGCCGCGCTTGGACTTGGTGGCATAGCCCACCGCTTTCAGATAGCGCTCGTCCAGATGCTCCAGGCCGGCCAGCAGGGTCGGGGAGTTGCCGTTGCGGCGGTCGAAATAATCCACGATCTCGACGATGGAAGGCACCGCCTCGCGCACTTGGCCGAAGAATTCCAGGCATACGGTGCGCGTGAACTTGTGTTCGCGATGCAGGATGAAACGCGCCGAGGTGATGATGCCGTCGCAGCCTTCCTTCTGGATGCCGGGCAGGCCGGACAGGAACTTGTCGGTCACGTCCTTGCCGAGGCCTGCTTTGCGGAAGCTGCTGCCGGTGATCGACAGGATCTCGGATTCGCCCTGCGGCGTTTTGCCGTCCGCCTTGAAGCGCGAGATGCGGAAACGGGCGACCTCCGCGTCGTGGATCTTGCCGAGATTGTGGTCGAGACGTTCTACGGTCATCCACAGGCCGTCCGGCGTGACCATCTTCCACGAGACGAGATTGTCCAGTGCGGTACCCCACAGCACGGCTTTCTTGCCGCCCGCGTTCATCGCCACATTGCCGCCGATGCAGGAAGCATCGGCCGAAGTCGGATCGACCGCGAACACTTGACCGGCAGCCTCGGCTGCTTCCATCACGCGTCGTGTCACCACGCCCGCACCGCAATGGATGGTGGCGTAGGGTGTGTTCAAACCCGGCAGCACCAGATGCTCCACTGCTGAGAGCGCATCCAGTTTTTCGGTGTTGATGACGGCGGAATGTTTGGTGAGCGGGATCGCGCCGCCGGTGTAACCGGTGCCGCCGCCGCGCGGGATCAGCGTCAGGCCGAGCTCGATACAGGCGCGCACCAGTGGCGCGACTTCCTCTTCCGTGTCCGGGTGCAGCACCACGAACGGATATTCCACGCGCCAGTCGGTGGCATCGGTCACGTGCGAGACGCGCGCCAAGCCGTCGAACTGGATGTTGTCTTTGCGCGTGATGCGGCTCAGCGCGCGCAGCGCGCGCTTGCGCAGCTGCAGGGTATGTTCGAATTCGGCAGCGAACTTGTCGATGGCCGCGCCGGCAAGATCGAGCAGGCGTTTTACTTTAGGGTTATTTTGGCGGCGAGCCTCGACCGCGTTCAAGCGGTGGTGCAGCGCGCCGATCAGCGCGGCGCGACGCTTGCGGTTGGCCAGCAGATCGTCTTCCAGATACGGATTGCGCATCAACACCCACATGTCGCCCAGCACTTCATACAGCATCTGTGCCGAGCGTCCGGTGCGGCGCTCTTCGCGCAAGGTGTTGATGATGTCCCACGCCTCGCTGCCCAGGATGCGCAGCACGATCTCGCGGTCGGAGAACGAGGTGTAGTTGTAGGGGATTTCGCGTAAACGTGCGGTCATGATTTTTTGCCGTTCAACAAGGCGGGCATTCTACCGCATCCCGCGCCATCTCTCGACCCCGACGCGGAAATGGGGTTAGCATCGGCAGCATGAGCAAGTACGCCGATAACAAAGTACGCCTGTTTTTCGCCCTGTGGCCGAACACGGTGGAGCGCGGCGCCCTGGCGGCATGGCAACCGCCGTTGCGCGAACTGTGCGGCGGGCGGGAGATGCGCCCCGATACCCTGCACGCCACGCTGGTGTTCCTGGGCGAGGTGGCCGAACGCCGGCTCGAAGCGTTGCAGCTGGCGGCGCAGGAAGTGAGCAGCCTGAAGTTTGAGCTGGAACTGACGGCGGCGCATTACTGGGGACATAACCACATCGTCTATGCCGCACCAGATGCGACGCCGCCGCAACTGGCCGAGCTGGTGAACGAGCTGGAACACAACCTGCGCAGGCATCGCTTTCACTTCGAACAGCGCCCGTACAAGCCGCATGTCACCTTGCTGCGCAATGCCCAGTGGACCGACAAGGCGCTGCCGACCATGCCCGCGGTGTGCTGGCGACCCGATGGGTTCGCACTGGTGCAGTCCCTGAGCGACGAGCAGGGTGCGCGCTACAAGGTGTTGGCGCGCTTCGGCGCTTCCGCATTAGAATGAGGCACGCTCGACGAGGGACCCTATGCTGCACGCTTTCACACTGAAGAATGGACGTCTTAACCGCCTCAATATCGAGGTGGGCGCCGATCTGAGCAGCGAGCAGCCGATCTGGCTGGATTTGGTCGCCGCCACACCCGAAGAGGTCCATTGGGTGGAGAGCATCTACGATCTGCATCTGCAGCGCCCGGAGCATCTGCGCGACATCGAAGCCAGCGCGCGCTTTTTCGAGCACGACGGCGATCATAATCTGCGTTCCGATTTTCTTTCCGGCACCGAGAGCAACTCGCACAGCGTGGCGGTGGCATTCGTGCTGACGGGCGAGACGCTCATCAGCGTGCATGAGGAAGACCTGCCCATCTTTCGTTTGCTGCGCGTGAGATTGCACGCGGAGGCGGGGAGCATCGTGGATTGCCGCGATGTGCTGGTCGATCTGTATGGGATGGATGTCGAGTATTCCGCTGATGCGCTGGAAGAGGTGTATGCCGACTTGGGGAGCGTGGGCCAGAGCGTGCTGGGCTCGCCGCTGAGCGACCGCGAGGCCGGGGCCGCGTTGGCCGAGATCGCGCGTGCCGAGTATGTCAACGGCCGCATCCGCCGCAACGTGATGGATACGCAGCGCGCACTTTCCTTCATGATCCGCAGCAGGATACTCAGCGCGGCGCAGATCGAAGAGGTGCACCAGATACAGCAGGACATCGAGTCGCTAGAGGGGCACACGGCGTTCCTGTTCGACAAGATCAACTTCCTGATGGCCACCACGGTGGGCTTCATCAACATCAACCAGAACCGCATCGTGCGCCTGTTCTCGGTGGTGTCGGTGGCCTTGCTGCCGCCCACGCTGATCGCGTCCCTCTACGGCATGAACTTCAAGTTCATGCCGGAGCTGGACTGGCAGTTGGGTTATCCGTTCGCCTTGCTGCTGATGCTGCTTTCGGTGGCGGTCCCGTTCTGGTTCTTCTGGCGCAAGGGCTGGCTCAAGTAACCATGCGCACCTGGTCGCTGCATTCACAGCATCTCGATGCCAAAGGGCTGGCGGTCTTGTGGCGCGAGACGCTGTTGGCGCAGAAAGTTTTGCGCGGCGAGACCAGGGGCTACCGCAACCACCCGCAACTCGCGTTTCAAAAGCTATCCCGAACCTCTTGAAGCCATCGCCGCCTATCTGCATGAGGTGAGCGCGAAGCGAAGATGCGGCAAAGTCGGTGTAACTATTCCTGTGCGGGCAGCAGCCTGTCGATACACCAGGCCGCCGCCGCAAAGCCCATCGCCGCCGTGACGGTCACGGTCGAGCCGTAGCCGGAACAATTCAGGTCGGCGGTGGTGCAGGCCGCGCCGCGCTGCGCAGCTTCTTCCAGATACACGCAGGTCACGCCGAACTTGCCGCTGCGGTGGGGCCGGATGTTGAAATCCCTGCGCAGTATGTCGCGGATGCGTGCCAGCAGGGCATCCTGGGCCGTGCGTCCCAGATCCTCGCGCCGCAGTTTGAGCGTATCGCGCTTGCCGCCCGCCGCGCCGCATACCACCAGTGGAATCTTGTTGAAGCGCGCATGGACGATCAGCGCGACTTTTACCTTTGCCTCGTCGCACGCGTCGATCACCGCATCGAAGCCTCCGGGTGGAATCAGTTGCGCCAAGTTCTCCTCCGTCAAAAAATCGTCGATGCACGTCACGCGGCAGGCGGGGTTGATGTCGCGGATGCGCGCCTCCAGTACCTGTACCTTGGCCGCACCTCGCGTGCTGTCCAGCGCATGTATCTGCCGGTTGATGTTGGATACCGCTACATGATCGAAGTCGATCAGCGTGAGGTTGCCGATGCCGCTGCGCGCCAATGCTTCCACCGCCCACGAACCGACCCCGCCCACGCCGACTACCGCTATGCGCGCCTGGTGCAGTGTGGCGCGTGCGCCGTCGCCGTACAGGCGGTCGAGTCCGCCGAAACGGCGGGTGTGGTCTGGGTCGAGGGTGTGCGGGCTCATGCTGTCGTTGGGAAACCGGGAAACAGCGAAGATACATTCGCTGATGTGATGTGCGCAACCTCTTCCAGCGTCATCCCGCGCAATTCCGCCAGAGTCTGCGCCATGCGCGGCAGATACTTCGGTTCGTTCGGCAAGCCGCGCTCCAGAAAATCCGGCGGGATGTCCGGTGCGTCGGTCTCCAACACGATGCTGTCCAGTGGCAGGGTCGCGGCGAGTTCGCGCAATCTGGTGGCGCGCGTATAGGTCATCGCGCCGCCGAAGCCGAGTTTGAATCCCAGTTTGATGAACTCGTCCGCTTGCTGGCGACTGCCGTTGAAGGCATGGGCGATGCCGCCGCGCACCTTGATCTGGCGCAGGTGCTTGAGGATGGTGTCCTGCGCGCGGCGGATGTGCAGCAATACGGGCAGGTCAAAGTCGCGCGCCAGTTTCAGTTGCTCGACGAAGAAATGTTCCTGTCGCACTTGGTCGTAATGTGGGATGAAGAAATCCAGACCGATCTCGCCGACGGCGACAGGCTGGTGTTGGCGCAGGTAGTCGCGCAGCACATCCAGGTCGTGCTGCGTGGCTGCATCCGTGTACATCGGATGGATACCGTATGCGGGCGCACAGTTCGGGTATTGTTTGCACAGTTCGCGCACGGCCTCGAAATTGCTGCACGCTACGGAAGGCACGATGATACGGCCCACGCCGGCAGTTCCGGCATCGCGCACGATATCGGCTTGTGTGCCGCCGAATTCGGCGGCGTCCAGATGGCAGTGGGTATCGATGAACACGTTAATCCATCGTCAGCACGATCTTGCCGACCATGCCGCCGGCTTCGATCAGGCGGTGCGCTGCGGCGGCTTGTTCCAGCGGCAGCCGGTGCGAAATGTGTACGCTCAGTTTGCCGGCCTCCACCAGTGCCGCACATTGTTCCAATATCTTACGCTGGCGGATGCGCTCATCGCTCAGCCCCATCGCTTGCGGCGTGAGCATCAGTTCGTAGCACAGCGACAAGTTGCGCAGCCGCGCCTTCTGCACATATGCGGCATCCAGCGGCGTGGCGAGGATGCTCACCACCTTGCCGCCGATGCGTGCGGCATCGAGCGAGCGCAGAAAGGTCTCGCCGCCCACGGTGTCGAACACCACGTCCGCCCCTTTGCCGCCTGTCCAGTCCAGCGTTTCCTGCACGAAGTCCTGCGTCTTGTAATTGATGATCTTTTCCGCGCCGAGGCTGCGTGTGATCTCGGCCTTGTGCTCGTCGCTCACCGTCACCGCGACGCGCGTGCCGAGATGGCGCGCGAGTTGCACGGCAACTTGGCCCACGCCGCCCGCTGCGGCATGGATGAGCACGGTCTGCCCGGCTTGCAGATGGGTGCGCTCGACCAGCGCTTCCCATGCGGTGATGAACACCAGCGGCAATGCGGCACTCTCCTGCAAGCTCATGTTGATGGGCTTCTTCGCGCAGTAGTCTTCGTGCAGCGTGGTGTATTCGGCGTAGTTGCCCGGTTCGTCGCCGAGGCCTCCGTTGCAGAAGAACACGGCGTCGCCGACCTTGAGGCGCGTCACCGCGCTGCCGATCGCTTCCACGATACCTGCGCCATCGCAGCCGAGGATGGCAGGGAGTTTGTCGGGATAGTAGGCGGGCTTGGCGCGCAGTTTGGTATCCACCGGATTCACGCCGGCGGCGGCGAGCTTCACGCGCAGATGGTGCGGCGTAGCCAATTCCGGTTTCGGGATGTCGCGCAGTTGCAGCACTTCTACGCTTCCGGGGGCAGTGGCGAGGATGGCTTTCATGGCGCTTCTCACGGGTAAATGAGGATGGTCGCTATGTTAAACTGCGTGCATTGTTAAAGCGAGGCTCGCTATGTCTGGGAACACTTTCGGAACTCTCTTCACCGTCACCTCTTTCGGCGAATCGCACGGCGCGGCCATCGGCTGCATCGTCGATGGCTGCCCGCCGGGAATGGAGCTGAGCGCTGAATACATCCAGATTGACCTCGACCGCCGCAAGCCCGGCACCTCGCGCCACGTCACGCAGCGCCGCGAGTCGGACACGGTCGAGATCCTGTCCGGCGTGTTCGAAGGCAGGACCACCGGCACCCCTATCGCGCTGATCATCCGCAACGAAGACCAGCGCAGCAAGGACTATGGCAACATCGCCGACACTTTCCGTCCCGGCCACGCCGACTACACCTATTGGCAGAAATACGGCATCCGCGACTATCGTGGTGGCGGCCGCTCTTCGGCGCGCGAGACGGCAGCACGCGTGGCGGCGGGTGCCATCGCCAAGAAATGGCTGCATGAAAAATACGGCGTGGAGGTGCGCGGCTACCTCGCGCAACTTGGCGAGATCGAGATTCCGTTCAAGAGCTGGGGCGATCTGCATGAAGACGGCAACAGCTTCTTCGTGGCCGACGCGAGCTACATCGCGCAGCTGGAAGACTACATGGATGCCCTGCGCAAATCAGGTGACTCCATCGGTGCCAAACTCGCCGTGGTGGCGCACAACGTGCCCGTGGGTTGGGGCGAGCCGGTGTTCGACAGGCTGGATGCCGACATCGCGCATGCGCTGATGGGCATCAACGCGGTGAAGGGGGTGGAGATCGGCGCGGGCTTCGCCTGCGTAACGCAGAAGGGCAGCGAGCACGGCGACGAACTCACGCCCAAGGGATTCCTGTCCAACAACGCGGGCGGCATCCTCGGCGGCATCTCCACCGGGCAGGACATCGTTGCGCACTACGCGATCAAGCCGACCTCGAGTATTCGCATCGAGCGCAATTCGATCAACAAGGCGGGGGAGGCGGTGAAGGTTTCCACTGAAGGTCGCCACGATCCTTGTGTGGGGATTCGGGCTACGCCGATTGCGGAGGCGATGGTGGCGTTGGTGCTGATCGATCATGCGTTGCGGAATCGGGGGCAGAATGGGGATGTGGTTTGTGGGACGCCGAAGTTGCGGTGAAGACGGTAATATAAAAAGGAAATTTGTATGATGGATACACTGCTTGTGATACTCAAGGACTATGCAGTCCAACTCAGTGCATTGGGTGGGGTGGCGGTGTTTCTTTTTGGTGTATATAAATTTCAAGCCGAGCGCAAAGCTACGCATTACTGGAAAGAATTTGAGGTATATCACAAACTAGTAAAGGAACTTGTGGAACCAGTAGAAGGAGGGACGTATGTTGATCGGCAAGCGGCAATTATTTTCGAACTCCGTAATTTTAAGCGCTACCATCCATACTCTTTGCGCATGTTGCGCGGCCTAAAACAAAAGTGGGCCGCTGATCCAAATATGTCTCCGAGATTTCTCGACGAAATAGATACCACAATAAAATTTCTGGAAAGAAAGCTTAGACGGCAACTCGCGTAAGGCTCACGCCGTAGGCTCAAGAAAAACCGTCGGGGGTAGCCCGACAGCTAGTTACTTTTCTTGTCTTGCCAAGAAAAGTAACCAAAAGAAGCCGCCCCCGGTTTGCCGCCCCTTCGGGGTTCCCTCGATATTTCACAAACAAGCGGGGCTGCGCAACTCGCCCTAGCAGGGCACACAAAACGTGCCCCGCCGCGGAACTCGAACAGTGCTCGCCTAAACCTCCGCTTGTTTGTGAAATATCGAGGCGGCGCACAGGGGGAAAAAATCAATGACGGTTTTGTGTGCGCTTTGCGCACGTTTTTTTGTTTTGAGTGAGGCGGGCTTTGCCCGCCTCACTAGTTTTTTGGTTCCGGTTTTGACTTTCCATCCCCTGTGCGCCGCCGAGTAGCGGAGACCAGACAGGGGCAGTCCGACGAATATGTTTGAGCATGTGACCGCGTAGCGGGTCGTGCGAGTTTATGAGGAGGCCTGTCTGGTTGAGCAACGCAGGAAACCCCGAAGGGGCGGCAAACCGGGGTCGCCTTTTCTTTGGTCACTTTCTTTTTGGCGAAGCAAAAGAAAGTGACTTGCTGTCGGGCAACCCCCGACGGTGTTGATTTTGAATTTGGAAATTAGAGATCGAACCCGTTCATGGTTCGACAAGCTCACCACGAACGGAGAGTCACTCCTTCACCCTCCGATACAACCTGAACCTCTCCTTCGTATCCCCCTTACGCCCCCCCTCCCACATCTTCTCCCACCCGATCTCGTTCTCGATCGGCTTGGCGATGCGGTCGCCCTGCACCAGCAGCAAGTCGCACACGCGGGTCGCATTGCGCTTGGGATTCAGGTCGCCGAAGTATTGCAGCATGGCGCGCTGGCTGTCGCCGATGCGCACGCCGGCGATGCAGTTGTATTTCTGCGGCAGGTTGGACTTGAGGTCGTTCACCATGTGGCGGTAACTCTTGCCGGTGTCCAGCCACGGCAGCCAGATGGTCATCAGCAGTATCCACAGCAGGGTGACGCTGGCAGCCCAGTTGATGAGCGAGCGGCGCACGGAGCGGCCGACGCGCCACACCAGCAGAATCCACGACACGGTGGCAGTGACGGCGATCCAGAAGGGGACGGCATAGAACTCCGGTTCGAAGCCGGGCTGGTAGTCTTTCAGCCAGTGGGTGATCTTGGCGTTGTTGTCGAACAGCAGGCCGGCCCAGCCCCACCACAGCGCGATGGCGAGCAGGGCGAAGGTCATGATGCCGAACCAGTCTAGTGCGTTGGCCGCGCCGCGGCGCACGGTGGAAAGCGAGGCGGTGGCCAGCAGGGAGAGCGGCAGCAGCATGGGCAGCGCGAACACTTCCTTGATATCCGGCACGATGCTCAGGGTGACGAGCATGACGATGAAGCTGACCAGCAGCAGCTGGAACTCCGCGTGTTGCCAGACTTTCTTGCGCGCTTCCCACACCGCCCACGCGGCGAGCGGCAAGGCGGGCCATGCCAGCCACGGCAAGATCTTTACGTAATAGAAGACGTCGCTGTAGTCGCCGCCTTTTACGAATCCGAACCAGCGCCCGATGTTGAGCGTCCACATCCACTCGACGAACAGTTGCGGCGAGCGCTGGAACAACAGCCACGGCCATATGGTGAGCCAGGGCAGCATGCAGACGAAGGCGATGCCCAAGGTGGTGAGGAATGCGCGGGTGCGCCACTCGCGGAACGACAGCAGGGCGGCGCTGATGAACAGGAACAGGATGGGCGCGATGAAGCCTTTGCTGAGGAAGCCGATGCCGACGCCGATGCCGAGCAGCACGCCAGCAAGCCAGGCGCGGCGCAGGCTGAGCGCGTAGGCGTAGAGCATCATGGCGCAGCCGGTGAGCAGGGTGTTGTCGGTGATGAGTTCATGCGCACGCACCAGCATGCCCAGGCAGCCGATCAGGGCGATGGCGGCGGGCCAGCCGCGATTCTCGCCGAACAGTTCGCGGCCGCTGAGTCCGACGAAGAGCAGGGTCAGTGCGGTGTAGAAACCGCTGGCCAGGCGCGCGCCGTCGTGCAGCGAGAGGATGGGGGAAGACAGTTGGGCGAACAGTGCCGCCGTCCAGTAGAACAGCGGCGGCTTGTCCATGTAGGGTTCGCCCGCCAGCGTCGGCACGATCCAGTCGTGGTTCTGGATGATGTGGTAGATCAGGCCGAAGCTGTAGGCCTCGTCCGGTTTCCACGGGTCGTGGCCGATGAGGCCGGTGAGTAGCCACACCGCGCATAGCAGGAACAGGAAGCTTGCTTTGACGAGGGTGATCTCGGGTTCTTTTAACTTGGTGTAGTAAGCGTACATCCGGATTTATTCGATTATTTTTAGTGTTTGTCCCGCAGCGGGTTCGCCTTGCGGATATTGTGCGTTGATGAGGCGCAGGTAACTTTCGGCATTCTTACCCAACGGCGAATGTTGCGCCAGCTTGGCATAGGTGTCGCCCTTTCTGGTGGCGATGAGCTTGATGGCGAGCGGCTTGATCTGCTTGCGCTCGTCTTCGCTCAGAACATGGAAGCTGCGGATGGTGGTCTGCATCGCCTCGCGCTGTGTGGCTATGGCTTCGCTCGTCTTGGCATTGCACTGGATGAGGAAGGCTTTTCTGTCGTAATAGATGACGCCGAGCACCGCATTGCCGGCGCTGCCGATGGCGGCGTGCAGCTTCTCGATCTCCAGCGTCTCGACGGATGCATCGTTGCCGAGCATGCGGCGCGCATATTCCGTGACGTTGCCGGAGGGTTTGCCGTCGATCTTCAATTGGATGGCGGCGTCGCTCTGCGGGCTGAGCGCGATGAGCTGTGTGGGCAGATTCTTCACGCTCCAGTCCGGCGGGAAGGTCAAGGCGATGCCGAGGTCGCGGTGCGTGAACTTGTTGCCGCGCACCACGCCTTCGTCGACGCTGTCGTTGAACACGAGTCCTTCTGTCTGCTTCAGGAACTCGCTTTTGTTTTCGATCGGATTGGCAACGGTGAGGTGGCCGGCTTCACCCACCACTTGCTGCAGGCGCGTGTCGTTGTCGGGGTGGGTGGCGAAGGTGCCGTGGTAGCGGCGCGGCGCGCGGCCTTCCTGCTTGGCGATCTCGGCATCGAACAGCTCCTGATTCTTCAATACGCCGACCACGCGGATCATCGCTTGCGGATCGTAGTCGGTGCGCGCCAGATAATCTGCGCCCAGGCGGTCGGCTTCCAGTTCGTGGTCGCGTCCGTAGCCGGAGAGCAAGGCGCCGCCGAACAGATTGGTCAGATCCTGTCCCATCTGGGTGTTGAGTTCCGGCACGAAGATGGAGGCGATCGAAATGCCGATGTTGGCCGCCTGCGCGGCGCTTTGCTGGCGCACGCCGTGGCGCGCCGTGACGTGGCCGACCTCATGACCCAGCACCGCGGCCATCTCGGCTTCGGAGTTGAGGTACGCCAGGATGCCGCGCGTGATATAGACATAGCCGCCGGGCAGGGCGAAGGCGTTGATCTCGGGCGTGTCGAGTACGGTGAAGTGATAATGCAGATTGGGGCGGTGGCTGTGCTCGGCGACTTTTTGCCCGACGCGGTTGACGTAGCTTTGCAGCGCCGCGGAGGGATACACCTTGTATTGCTTGCGTACCTCCACGTCGGAAGCGCGCCCCAGTGCGATCTCTTGCGCTTCGGTCATCATCACGAAATCTTTCCCGCCGCTGACGGGATTGGTCGCGCATCCGCCCAGCATCAAAGCGGTGACGACGATCAGAAGTGTGACGAGTAGGCGCATGATGTCGATCCGAAAAAGAAAAAGGCAGCCTTCGCTGCCTTTTGATCTTTACTCTTGATGAAGTTCCATCAAGCGGCGGTCTTGGCGCCGGTATTGTACTTGCTGCGGAACTTCTCGATGCGGCCCGCGGTGTCCACGATCTTCTGTGTGCCGGTGTAGAACGGGTGGCACTCGGAGCACACTTCGACGTGCAGTTCCGATTTGCTCATGGTGGAGCGGGTGTTGAACTTGTTACCGCAGCTGCATGTCACTGCGATCTCTTTGTATTCAGGGTGAATGGCGGCTTTCATTTTGTCTTCCTTGCTAAAGTTAGGCGCGGCTTTTGTACGCGCACGGATACCGATTAAGGGCGCGCATTATCCATAAAAAGAGGGGGTTGGGCAAATCCTTCTTGCGGGCAGCTTGCTAGCGGACCTGCCCGCGCTCGATGCTGATGCCGACCTGCTTGCAGTTGCGGATGGCTTGCAGCTTGGCGACGCTGACCTTGACCCAGGGGGCATTGAAATCCTTGAGGATGATCTGCGCGATGTGCTCGGCCAGGGTCTCCAGCAGGGAAAAATGCCCGTCGCTCAATACGGTCTGGATATGTTGCGCAACCTGCGCATAGTCCAAGGCGTCCTTGATGTCGTCGCTTTGACAGGCGCGGCTGTTCGGCAGGGCGATATCCAGGTCGAGTTGCAGGGTTTGCGGTACGCGCTTCTCCCACTCATATATACCGATGAGCGTGACGACTTTGAGTTCGCGCAGAAAAATGATGTCCATATAAGGTGCGGGGCGGTCGGTTGGTGGCAATGACGCATTCAAGTAGAATGCGCCGCTTCGTATTTTAAGGTATTCCAGATGACCGCCCTAGCCTTTGTTGTGTGTGCCTACCTGATTGGTTCGGTTTCCTTCGCAGTATTGATGAGTAAGGCGTTCGGCCTCGCCGATCCGCGCACATACGGGTCCGGCAATCCCGGAGCGACCAACGTGTTGCGCAGCGGCAAGAAAGCAGCGGCAGTGCTGACATTGCTCGGCGATGCGGCAAAAGGCTGGTTGGCAGTGTTCCTGGCGATACATTTCGCCCCCCATGACGATCAGGGCTTGTTGATCGTGGCGTTGGTAGCCATCGCGGTGTTCCTCGGTCACGCGTTCCCGATCTTTCTGAAATTCAAAGGCGGCAAAGGCGTGGCGACGGCGCTTGGTGTGTTGCTGGCGTTAAGTGCCTGGATGGGATTGGCCGTGCTGGTTACCTGGCTGTTGGTGGCCGTGGCGTTCCGCTATTCCTCGCTTGCGGCCTTGGTTGCGTCGATTGTCGCGCCGATAGTTGCCATGCTGATTCACTTGCGTCCGGAGTTGGTGCTGGCTACCGCAATCATGTCCATGCTGCTGATCTGGCGGCACAAAGGCAACATCCAGAAACTGATGACGGGCAAGGAAAGCAAGATCGGTAGCAAGAAGGCCGATACTCAGTCGGCGTAATTCAATTCCTGCAAGTCCCAGCGCGGCTTCACATTGAAGCGGTAGTCGTGCTGGGCTGTCTGATGTTGTAGTCGCATCGCGCCGGCAAAGGCGATCATCGCGCCGTTGTCGGTGCAGAATTCCAGATCCGGGTAGAACACCTTGCCGCCGCGCCGGCCGATATTTTCGCTCAGGCGGCTGCGCAACAATCGGTTCGCCCCCACGCCACCCGCCACCACCAATTGATCCAATCCGGTTTGCTTGAGTGCCGCCAAGGCTTTGCTTGCCAGCACATCCACGATGGCCTCTTGCGCGGCGTGTGCGATATCGGCGCGCGTCTGTTCGTTCAGCTCGTGTTGCTGCGTGAGCGTGAGTACCGCCGTCTTTAATCCGCTGAAGCTGAAATCCAGGTCGCCGCTGTGCAGCATCGGGCGCGGCAGCTTGAAACGTCCCGGCGTGCCGCCCTGCGCCAGCTTGGATAATAGTGCGCCCCCGGGATAGTCCAGACCCAAGAGCTTCGCGCTCTTGTCAAAGGCTTCGCCTGCCGCATCATCCACTGATTCACCCAATAAGGTGTAACGACCCACGCCATCCACGCGCATCAATTGCGTGTGCCCGCCGGAGACGAGCAGCGCGACAAATGGAAATTCGGGCGCGGGGGTGGAGAGTAGTGGCGAGAGCAGGTGCCCTTCGAGGTGGTGAACGCCAATAGTGGGTACGTCCAGGGTGTAGGCCAGTGCACAAGCGATGCTGGCGCCGACAAGTAGCGCGCCGGACAAGCCGGGCCCTTGCGTGTAAGCGATGGCGTCTATGTCATTAAGAGTGCATCCTGCTTTGGGCAAGGCGCTGCGGATCAGTGGCAGTGCGTAACGCACATGATCGCGAGAGGCGAGTTCGGGTACGACGCCGCCATATTCATTATGTAGCGCGATCTGGCTATGCAGCGTATGTGCAAGCAGCCCGCGTTCTGTGTGATACAGCGCGATGCCGGTTTCGTCGCACGAAGATTCGATGCCCAATATCAGTTTCACAATGTTTTGCCGTGATTAATGTTCGAGAAGGACATTGTACGTTTTGCGTTCACGGCAGGGGAGCGCCTGTAAATTTGAA
>CAVTHJ010000001.1:0-84393 GCA_963734585.1 uncultured beta proteobacterium | reverse complement strand
CCGACATCGCCGCCTATTGCTTCGAGCACCTGATCGACTACGGTTTCGTGGCGCAGGGCAAACACTTGTCCGACTTCGGCCTGGTGGTGATGGACATGGATTCGACGCTGATCAGCATCGAGTGCATCGACGAGATCGCGGACATGCAGGGGCTGAAGCCGCAGGTGGCAGCCATCACCGAAGAAGCGATGCGCGGCGAGATCGATTTCGCCGAGAGCCTGCGCCGCCGCGTGGCGCTGCTGGAAGGGCTGGACGAAGGCGCGTTGCAGCGCGTGTATGACGAGCGTCTGCAGCTCAACCCCGGCGCGGAGATCATGCTGGCCGAGCTGAAGAAGCACGGCATCAGGACGCTGCTGGTGTCCGGCGGCTTCGTGTTCTTCACCGAGCGGCTAAAGGCAAGACTGGGCCTCGACTTCGCGCACGCCAACACGCTGGAGATCGTGAACGGCAAGCTCACCGGCAAGGTGCTGGGCAAGATTCTGGACGCGCAGGGCAAGGCCGAATGGCTGCTGAAGATGCGCGACGAGCTGGAACTGCAACCCGAGCAGGTCATCGCCATGGGCGACGGCGCCAACGACCTGAAGATGATGGCACAGGCGGGCGTGAGCATCGCTTACCACGCCAAGCCGGTGGTGCGCGAGCAGGCGAGCTATGCGCTGAACTTCGTGGGGCTGGACGGCCTGGTGAACCTGCTCAAAAACTAAGCAAAGCGGCAGCACAAATCGTTAGTCTTGTCACCCGATTTCAGGCGGGGCCGGTGTGCTACAGTGCAGACGAATTCTTCCGTACTAGACAGAAAGGGTAGTCATGCAAGACGTAATGTTGAGGCTGGTCGATGTTCCCATGGTGCGTATGTTTATTCTCGCCGGCATCATCTTTTTGATGATCGCGGTGCTGGGCAAGATCGAAGGCAAGATCGAACCCGGCCGCATCGGCCGCATCGGAGCTGCCATCCTGGGTGTGGTCCTGATCCTGATCGGGCTCGCCATGCAATTCGGCGAAACGCACGATATGTATGCCAAGTTACCGCCCAATGTAGTCGCCGCCCTGCCCCCGTCAGTCGCCATAGCCCCTGCCAGTGCCGCCACCAATGCCGAAATGGCGGCGATCAAAGTCGTGTCCGGCACTTATGGCCGCAATTGCAACGCCAAGGCGGGCAATGCGACTGCGCCGCTGTCCAAGGCATGCGACGGAAAAACCAGTTGTGACTTCAGCATCGACACAACTGCGCTGGAAGACCCGGCACCGAATTGCAGCAAGGATTTCGCCGCCGAATGGAAATGCGGCAACGGTAATGCGGTCTATTCCGCAGCACTATCCGGTCTCACCGGCAAGAACGACAAGCTGCGTTTGAACTGCGCCAACTGATCAGCAGATCGCTTGGGCAGGAACGATTGGTGAGACGATTCACCAACAGGAGTAAGCAATGACGCAAGAAATCAGCACCGAAGTGCTGTTAGAAAAGTACGCAGAAGCGGATGAGAAATCCGTGCAGGATGTGCGCCGCCGTGTCGCGCGCGGCCTGGCGCAAGCCGAAAAACCGGAACAACGCGCGAAGTGGGAGCAGGCTTTTTTTGAAGCGCAGGAAAACGGCTTCGTGCCCGCCGGCCGCATCAACTCCGCCGCCGGACTCAAGATCCAAGCCACGCTGATCAACTGCTTCGTGCAACCGGTGGGCGATGCCATCTCAGGCACCACCGACGGCAAGCCCGGTATCTACGACGCGTTGCAGCAAGCCGCCGAGACCATGCGCCGCGGCGGCGGCGTCGGCTACGACTTCTCTTCCATCCGCCCCGAGGGCGCGCACGTCAAAGGCACCAACTCGCGCGCCAGCGGCCCCATCTCCTACATGCGCGTGTTCGACCGTTCCTGCGAGACAGTGGAATCGGCCGGTGCGCGGCGCGGTGCACAGATGGGCGTGCTGCGCTGCGACCACCCCGACATCGAAAAATTCATCAGCGCCAAGGATCAGGGCGACCTGCGCAACTTCAACATCTCGGTCGGCGTGACCGATGCCTTGATGCAGGCGGTGGAGAAAGATGCCGAGTTCGAACTGGTGCATGCCGCCGAACCGTCCATCGCACTCAAGGAAGCGGGCGCTACGCGCCGCGCCGACGGCAAGTGGATCTACCGCAAAGTGCGCGCCACCGACCTGTGGAAGCAGATCATCGCCAGCACTTACGACCACGCCGAGCCGGGTGTGCTGTTCATCGACCTGATGAACCGCGACAACAACTTGTCGTATTGCGAAGTGATCGAGGCGACCAACCCCTGCGCGGAGCAACCGCTGCCGCCCTACGGCTGCTGCTGCCTCGGCTCCATCGACCTGACGCGCATGGTGAAGAACCCGTTCTCCAACCATGCCGGTTTCGACCACGAACCGTTCAAGCAGCTGGTGCGCACTTCGATCCGCATGCTGGACAACGTGCTGGATGTGACCGCATGGCCGCTGCTGGAACAGCAACAGGAAGCGCAGAACAAGCGCCGCGTGGGTCTGGGCTTCACCGGGCTGGGCGATGCACTGGTGATGCTGGGCTTGCGTTACGACACCGACGTAGCGCGCGCCTTCGCTGCTGACATCACGCGCATCATGCGCGACGAAGCGTATTCGGCCTCGGTCGATCTCGCCATCGAGCGCGGCGCGTTCCCGCTGCTGGACGCGGGACAATACCTGTCCGCACCGCGTTTCTCTTCGCGCCTGCCGGACGAGCTGAAGGACAAAATACGCAAGCACGGCATCCGCAACAGCCACCTGTTGTCCATTGCCCCCACCGGCACCATTTCGCTGGCCTTCGCCGACAACGCCTCCAACGGCATCGAGCCGCCCTTCTCGTGGTTCTACACGCGCAAGAAACGCATGCCGGACGGCACGACCAAAGACTACCCGGTGGAAGACCACGCCTGGCGCGTATACAAGCAGATGGGTGGCGACGTGGCGAAGCTGCCGCCCGCTTTCGTCACGGCGCTGGAGATCAGCGCCATCGACCACATGAAGATGGTGGCTGCCGTTGCGCCGTACATCGACACCTCGATCAGCAAGACCGTCAACGTGCCTGCCGAGTATCCGTACGAGGATTTCAAGGACCTCTACACCGAAGCTTGGAAAGCCGGGCTGAAGGGCCTGGCGACTTACCGGCCGAACAGTGTGCTGGGCTCGGTGCTATCGGTCACGCCGGAGAAGAAGGAAGACGAGCAACCACAGGACTTCGTATTCGACCAGGACCGGCGCATCGTGCTTGAAGCCGCGCCCAATCCCGCGCTCGCTTCGCTGCGCTGGCCGGGACGCCCCAAGCTCACTGCCGGCAGCACCGGCTGGGTGTCGCAAGTGGTGAAGCATCCGCTCGGCAGTTTCGTGACCTTCGTCTCGCACACCACAAACGGCAAGAATCATCCGTTCGAAGTGTGGGTGAACGGCTCGGAGCAACCGCGCGGACTCGGTGCGCTGGCCAAGTCGCTGTCGATGGACATGCGCACGCGCGATCCGGTGTGGGTGCGCATGAAGCTGGAGATGTTGATGAAGAACGCGGGTGACGACGCTTTCGACATGCCGATGCCGCCCGACGGCGAGGTGAAGCGCATGCCCAGCCTGGTGGCGGCGTTCGCGCACCTGCTGAAATACCGCATCGAAGAACTGGGCGCGCTGGAGATCTCCGACGGCGTGACCACGCCGATGATGGACGCGCTGTTCGCCCGGAAGGAACCGAAGACCGGCACCGACGGCACCATGAGCTGGACGGTGGACATCTCCAACGCGGGCAGCGGCGACGATTTCGTGCTGGGCCTGAAAGAGCTGGTGCTGCCAGACGGGCAACGCCGTCCCTACTCGATGTGGCTGTCCGGCGTGTATCCGCGCGCGCTCGACGGACTGTGCAAGGTGCTGAGCCTGGACATGCGCGTGATCGACCCGGCGTGGATCGGCATGAAGCTGCGCAAACTGCTCAACTTCGGCGAACCGCTGGGCGATTTCATGGCGCGCGTGCCGGGCGGCAGCAAGATGGAGAGCTACCCGTCCACCGTGTCCTACGTGGCCAAGCTCATCATCCACCGCTACGCCATGCTCGGCATCCTCGACGAACACGGCTACCCGGTGCAGCAGATGGGCGTGCTGGAGATACCGGAAGGCCAGATCAAGCCCACCGGCATCAAGCCCATCGTGGGCAAGGTGTGCAAGGAATGCGGCAACGCCACGCTGATCAAGAAGGACGGCTGCGAGTTCTGCACCAGTTGCGGGGCGATCGGGGCGTGCGGTTAGCAAAAATTATTTGTCGAATCTGATTCCCGCAACGATAATGTGGGATAACAAATAGCGCTAAACCAATTGCAAAACAGTATGCCCCCCAGTAACAGATCCTCGCTTTATTCACGCAGTCTTTGGACGACGCTGGTTGTGTTCGTTGTTTTCGCTGCGGTCTTTGTCATTTACGTCCACTCCGAGAAAGAGATCGACCGCGCGAACGAACTGCGGATCAAGTCGATATTCATGGCCGATGAATTGCGCCAATCCTCGGACGATCTGACACGCATGGCACGCACCTATGTGCTGACGGGCAACCCTGTCTACAAGGAACATTACGAGGAGATCCTCGACATCCGCGACGGCAAGAAGCCGCGTCCGGTCGAATATCACGACATCTATTGGGACTTGGTGCTCGATGACAATCAGCGGCCCCGCGCCAACGAACAGCCGACCCCCTTGCTGGTGCTGATGCAGGAAACCGGATTCACCCGAGAAGAGTTCGCCAAACTGGAACAGGCGAAAGCAAATTCCGACCGCCTGACCGGCACCGAATTCGCCGCAATGAAAATGATCGACGACGCGCATCACGTCACCGGATCTATCCGCGGCAAGGCGAACCTCATGCTGCACGACTCGGCTTATCACCAAGCCAAGGCCGGCATCATGCGGCCGCTCAGCGAGTTCCACCAGATGATGGACAAGCGCACTCTCGATGCCGTCCGCACTGCCGAGCATATGGCTTTGATGGTGCGCATGCTGCTCATCTCCCTGGGCATGATGTTGCTGTATCTGCTGTGGCGCACCTACCGTATCCTGTACGCGACGCTGGGCGGCTCCCTGAGAGAACTTCACGCCCACATCGCCCGCATCGGCAACGGAGATTTCTCTTCCCCCATCAGTGTCGCCAAAGGCAGGGAGACCAGCATCATCGGGCGCCTGTCGGCAACGCAAGCACGGCTCCTGCAGATCTATGCCGAGCGCACGCAAGCCAAGGAAGCACTGAAACAACAGCTGCAATTTGCCAGTTCACTGAACAAGATAGCCGAAGCCGTCGCCACGCTCGACTCGCCGGAGCTGATCCTCGATGAGACCGCCCGCATCGTCGGCGAGGTGCTCGCGGTAGACCGCGCATTGATCTACGACATCTCCTTCAGCAAGCATCAGGCCATCGGCATGAGCGAATGGCTGAACCCGCAGCACCCGGACATCACCCCCACCAAAGCGACCTACCCGCTGGATCTGTTCATCGATGGCGCAAAAGAGATCATGCGCACACGGCACTGGCTCGCCAGCACGATCGACGACATCAACCCGCATCTGTCGCAGGATGGCTCGGGCGATATCCTGCACGGTCAAATGAACATCCAGAACCTGCTGTGGTACCCGTTCGGTTTCCGCGAAGATGCCTATTATCTGCTGACCCTGAACCAGATCCACTCCAACCGGGGATGGTCGCAGGAAGAGCTCGATTTTCTCGACTCGGTCAGCCATCAAGTGACGCTGGCGCTGAACAAGATCAGCCTGATGGACGAGCGCCAACGCGCCGAGGAACGTATCCGGCATCTGGCCTACTTCGATGCGCTCACCGGCTTGCCCAACCGCACACAACTCAACGACCATCTGCAATACGCACTGAGCCTGGCCAAGCGCAGCAACGGTCACCTGGCGGTCATGTTCCTCGACCTGGACCACTTCAAGGACATCAACGATACGCTGGGACATACTATCGGCGACGCCTTGCTGGTCGAGCTGGCCCAGCGTCTGCATCTCGCGCTACGCGAGGAGGACACGGTGTCGCGCTTGGGCGGGGATGAATTCATCCTGATGTTCCCCGGCACGGATGGCCATGGCGCAGCCCAAGTGGCGCAGAAGCTGCTGGATGTCATCACCCGTCCCTACCTGATCGAACAATATGAATTGTCGGTATCCGCATCCATCGGCATCGCGCTCTATCCCAACGATGGCGAGGACCTGGAAACGCTCTCCAAGCGCGCCGACAGCGCCATGTATCGCGCCAAGCAGGAAGGCCGCAACGGCTATCGTTTCTTTACGCAGGAGATGCAGGCGAAGGCGGTACGCAACCTGCAGCTGGTCCATGCACTGCGTCACGCGCTGGAGCGCAATGAGCTGCATGTGCATTACCAGCCGCAAGTAGCCATGCAAGGAAACAACATCGTCGGGGCAGAAGCCTTGTTGCGCTGGCAGCATCCCGAACTGGGTGCAATATCTCCCGCCGAATTCATCCCCGCCGCCGAAGACAGCGGATTGATCCTGCCGATCGGGGAATGGGTGCTGCGGAACGCAGTGCAGCAGACCAAGACATGGATGGAAGATGGAGCCGCCCCGATGGTCATCTCCGTCAACCTGTCGGCCGCACAGTTCCGCCATCCCGACCTGCCCGACCTGGTCTCGCGCATACTCGACGAAGTCGGCCTGCCGCCGGAATACCTGGAACTGGAACTGACGGAAAGCGTGGCGATGCATGACCCGGAGGGAGCCATCGGCGTGATGAACGCCCTGCATGATCGCGGCATCCGCATCTCGATCGACGATTTCGGCACCGGCTATTCGTCGCTGAGCTACCTGAAGAAATTCAAGGTGTACAAACTCAAGATCGACCAGTCTTTCGTACGCGACATCAGCACCGATGCGGAAGACAAGGCCATCGTCAGCGCCATCATCCACATGGCGCGCAGCCTGGGCCTGAAGACCATCGCCGAAGGGGTGGAAACATCCGGGCAACTGGCTTTCCTGAAAGAACAGCAGTGCGACGAAGCCCAAGGGTATTACTACAGCAAGCCGTTATCCGCCGAACAGTTTGAAGTGATCGCCCAGGGAAGAAATCAAAAGCAGCTCGCTCCATCGTGTTGAGCCCTCTATATCGGGATCAAAGAGTCACTCTGTTTGCTTATTGACTGTCATCCAGTGCGTATCCGCGCTCGGAAAAGAGCCGGAGGCAAGCTGCAACGACAGCCGAATCGTATAACCTGCCCTGGTTGGCGGTGATTTCACCAATTGCGGCATCCAGGCCGCGCGATGCCCGATAAGGCCGGTGCGTCGCCATGGCCTCAACCACGTCCGCCACCATCAGGATACGGGCCTCCAGGATGATATCCTGCTCCTTCAAGCCTGCCGGATAGCCGGAGCCGTCGAGTCGCTCATGGTGTTGCAACACCGCCTGCGCCACCGGCCAGGGAAATTCCAGATCCTTCAGGATGTCGGAACCCAGACGCGAGTGTTCCCGGATCATGGCAACCTCGATTTCGGACAGCGCGGTGGGCTTGCTGAGTATCTCGGCCGGAACGGCGATCTTGCCGATATCGTGCAGGAACCCGATGACGCGCAACCCTTCGACCTGCCGTTCGGGCAGTCCCATTTCCTTCCCGATAGCGTTGGCCAAATGCGCCACGCGCCGTTCGTGCCCGGCGGTATAGGGGTCGCGCAGTTCCACGATGCGCGCCACGGCTTCGACCGTTCCGTTCAACGATTTCCGCAGGCTTCTGAGCGTGGCGTGCAGTTTCTTGTCCAGGCGCAAAGCATGCACACCCATCGCGATATCGTTGGCGACTTCGGCCAGAAAATTGATGGCCTCTTCGTCAAAGGCATTCGGTTGCCTGGAATAGATCGCCAGCGCCCCCATCACCTCGCTATCCGCAACCAACGGCACCGCCGCTGCGGATCTTACCTGCCAGGCTTGCACGATCTCGCGCCAGGGCGAATAGCGCGGATCGTTCTCGATGGCAGCAAAGAAACTCGCCTTACCCTCGCGGGCGGCAACGCCCATGACTCCTCTGCCGCGCTCGGAATCGTCCCAGCGAATATCCAAAGAGGACACCATCTGCTCGTCAAAGCCGGCCCAGGCGACAGGTTTAAGCACGTAGTCGGGCTGCTTGATCCCGATGATGACTCCGGCTGTATCTGCCAGCCCCTGCAATGCATCGCACACAAACCGGAAAAGTTCATCCTCGTTTTCGGCAATCAGAAGTTTATTGTTGATCGTCAGAATAGTACTCAGCAAAGCGACCAGATTGTTTATCTTGGTTTCATATACCTTCCGCTCGGAAGTGTCCCTAAAAAAACCGGCGAGATATTCCTTTCCCATCAGCGTCACCGGAAACGAATTGATGTCCGCGAAGAAGATGCTCCCGTCCTTCCTTTTTACCGGGATGTCCCGCGCCAGCGTTATTTCCTTCCTGGCCTGTTTTGCGAATTGCTCCAGAACATGGGGCAAGTCCGGCTCGGGATGGATGTCCGTGACTGATAGCGCTGTGATCTCTGCCTGGCTATAGCCCAGCATTTCGCAAATCCTGGGGTTGCCGGAGTTGAATTTTTTTTCTTTCAGGTCTGCCAGCAGTATCCCGTCCTGGGCATTCTCGATGATCGCCTTGAATCGCTGCTCGGATTCTTTCAGCGCACTTTCTGTACGTGTGCGTTCCGTGATGTCCAGTGCATAAATGCGGATACGATTGCTCTCCGCCAAAAATGAAATACGCTGTTCGAAGATGAGCTCTCCGACCATGGTCTGGCGCACTATTTCCTGTTGTTTACCCTCGCGAAAAGCGGCAAATACTTCAGCCAATCCATTAAGCAGGGGATGCATTGACCCCATCGAGGCCATGTCCGGAAACAAGCTCTGGGTGGCCGGATTGCTGTACGTTACTTCCCCGGCAGCGTCGACTTCGAAGATGGGATCGGGATTCAGCTTGGGGAAAGAGGCCAGGCGCATGATCTCCTGTTGCCCCTGCTGCCGGTCGAGCGCATGGTGGACATGTTGCAGCAGATCGTCGATCTCATAGGGCTTCAGCAGATAGGAGAACGCTCCTTTGTTGGTCGCCTCGATGGCCGACTCCATCGCGGCATGACCGGTCAGGATGATGGCCTCGGTGAGCGGGGTGGCGAGCTTGATCTGCTCCATCGTCTCGATCCCCGAAATATCCGGCAGCCGGAGATCGATCAACGCCACGTTGACCAAACTGCGCTTGGCCTCAGCGATTCCCTCTGCCCCTGTTCCCGCAGCCACCACCTCATAGCCCTTGACGCGCAGAATATCGGCGAGCGTCTTTCTGAGATTCGCGTCGTCGTCCACCACCAGAATTCTGGGATTGTTCTTCACTTGCCAAGCACCTCGTCGGACATCATCTCAACACGGTTTCTGCCACGCTCCTTGGCCAGGTAGAGCGCGTCGTCCACCCTCTTCAATAACGAATTCAAATCATCCTGCGGCTTGAACGCGGCGACCCCGAAACTGGCCGTCAGTTCGTTCACCTTGTCGAAACGATGACCCGCGATCGCCTGCCGCAGCTTCTCGGCCGCATCCCTCGCGGCTTGCGCGTCCGATTGCGGCATCAACACCATGAACTCTTCCCCGCCCCAGCGCGCCACGACATCATTGGTACGGATATTCTCCCGCACCAGCCGGGTGACGGCCTGCAACACGTGATCGCCCACATCATGACCGAACGTGTCGTTCACGCGCTTGAAGTAATCGAGATCGTACATCGCCAGCGATAATGGAACGCCATATCTTTTTGCGCGATCCACTTCTTTCGACAGGATCGCCGTGAACTCCCGGCGGTTGGTGATGCCGGTCAGACTGTCGGTGGTGGCTAGCAGATGGATCTCTACCTCGGCCTGTTTGCGCTGGGTGATGTCCAGGACATAGATGCGGACGAGTCCAACCTCACGGACGTAGGAGATGTGCAATTCGTAGATCGACTCGCCGACTTTAGCCTCTTGTGTCACCTCGCCCTGCAGCTTGCCTTGCCGCAAGCCGGTGATCAGCTCCATCGAGCTGTGCAGCAAGGGATGCGCTTGCCCCAGCTGCACCCAGCCCGGGAAACAGCATCTCGGCTGCCGGATTGAGATAGGTCGCCTCGCCGGCCGGATTAAGCTCGATCACCGGACTGGGGAGCAAGCGCGGAAAGGATGCCAGACGGAGTATCTCCTCCTGCGCCTGCTTGCGCTCGACCGCATGTCCGATCTTCTGCAGCAACTCATCCATCTGGTAGGGCTTGATGAGATAGGAAAATGCCCCTTGCCCGGTGGCTTTGATGGCGGTGTCCAGCGAAGCGTGCCCGGTCAGGATGATCGCCTCGGTCAGCGGCGAGATGGCCTTGATGCGCGCCATGACCTCAAGTCCGGGCATGTCCGGCAGCATCAGGTCGATCAGGGCGAGACTGAACAACTCCTGCTCCGCCGCCGCGATCGCCTCGGCCCCATTGGCGGCGACAGCCGTTCCGTACCCCTTGACCCGCAGGATGTCGGCCAGCGTCTTCCTGAGGTTCGGGTCATCGTCCACCACCAGGATTTTGTCCATCGCTCTCATTGCGTAACCAGCAAACTCTGCAGTTTTTTGAGCCGGATTTCATCGATCAACTGGAAGAAGTTATCCAGTTCAAACGGCTTGTACAGACAAGTATAGGCGCCGATCCTGTGCGCCTGCTCGATGGAACTTGCCATTTCCTTGCGGTAGCCGGTCATCAGCACCACCGGTTTTCCCGGATATTTGGCCTGAATATCTTTCAGCACTTCAACACCATTCACCTCGCCCAGCTTGAGGTCGAGCAGAACCAGAGCAAGCTGGTAGTTGCTCTCCAGATGTCCCATCACGCTCTGCGGTTCGGTTTCCGTTTCGACATGAAAGCCTCTCAGGGCCAGAATATCCTTCAGCGTTTTGCAAAACTCGGGGTCATCATCCACCACCAGAATGCTCTCCTCCTTACGCAGCAGGGAAAGAAAGGAAAGGATCATGGGAAAGTTGAGCGGCTTGCTCAGAATGGCATAGGCACCGGCGCGTTTCGCCTCCTCCATGAGATCGTCGGTCGCGTAGGCACTGACCAGTACCACAGGCAGCGCGGGAACGATCTGTTTCATCCGTTTCAGCGCCTCGACGCCGTTGATGCCGGACATCTTGATGTCCATCAGCACGCAATCCGGCGGATCGTTCCTGACAGACTCCACGCCCTCTTCGCCCGAAAAAGCAGCGATGGGTTCGTGCCCCTTTATTTTCAGGATGTCGCAAGTCGTTTTGACGATGCGACGGTCGTCGTCCACTACCAGAATCTTCATTGCCAGCTCCCGTTATTTTTGTTGGTAAAAGGGCAAATCGTCCTGCTTGTAACTTACAACCCAACCGGATCTACCGGGGCGTATTACTTTACACCTACACAATCCCGCCGGGCAGCATGACCGTAAACACGCTGCCCTTGCCTGCTTCGCTTTGTACTTCCACTCCGCCACCGTTGGCCTGTGTCAGATTCTTCACCACCACCAATCCCAGTCCGACGCGGCGCGACTTGGTGGTGAACAGCGGCTGGAACAACTTGGCCTGCTGTTCCGGCGTCATGCCGCTGCCGCTATCCTTGACGCTGATGCGCAGCGCTTGCCGCTCTTCGACTGCGCGGATTTCCAGCGTCCCGCCTTGCGGCATGGCTTCCACGGCGTTGGTGATCAGATTCCACATCACCTGATGCAGGTGCATCGGGTCAACGCGAACGCGGGGGAGCGTTTGCGGGATGTCCAGCTTGACGCTAACGGCAGCCGGGATATCGCACTTGCGCAAGGTCTGTTCGATCAACTCCGCCACCTCGATCACTTCCGGGTGCGGCGGCTTGGTGCGCACCGCATCCAGCAGGTCGGACACGATGCGCTCGGCATCCGCGATCTCGTCCTTGATGATGCCCAGATACTCTTTGGTGGTTGCGTCCGCATCGGCCAGCACGGTCTGCAGGAAGTACACGGCATTGTTCATCACCCCCAGCGGGTTGCGCAGTTCGTGCCCCACGTTGTCCGCCACTTGTCCGAGCAGCGCCAGCTTCTCCTTGCGCACCAGTTCTTCCTGCGCCGCCAGCAATTGCACGTTTCTTGTTTGAACCCTTGATTCCAGTTCTTCATTCAATTTACGCAGGGACTCTTCCGCCGCTTTGCGCCGTTCCATTTCCTTGCGAATCGCATCAAGCATGGCGGTCACGAACACCACCAGGAACAGACCGTCAAGAAAAGGCGTTACCACCCCCGCAAACTCCAGCTCGGCATTGAAGCGGCCATCCCATAGAAGATCGATGGTCATAACAATCATCACCGAGACCAACACCGCCACGATCAGGAACAGCGCAATAAAGCGCCGCGAACTCATCTTGAGCAGCATGCGTATGAGCTGCTGCAACGCCTGTTGCAGAGACTGTGACGGCGCTTTAATCATGTTCATTTCCCTTTTCATCGGACACCGGAATCATGACAGAAAACACACTGCCTTTGCCGACTTCGCTCTGCACCTCCACCCTGCCGCCGTTGGCCTCGATCAGGTTCTTCACCACCACCAGCCCCAACCCGATGCCGCGCGCCTTGGTGGTGAACAACGGCTGGAACAACTTGCCCACCTGTTCCGCTGTCATGCCTGCACCTGTGTCGCGCACACTGATGGCTATATATTTCTCATCGACTTCCGCTGCGCAGATTGCCAGCGTGCCGCCTTTCGGCATCGCTTCCACGCCGTTGCTGATGAGATTGCGCAACACCTGATGGAGTTGCAGCGGGTCCACCCGCAGCGGAGAAAGTGTCTCAGCTATCTCCAGTTTAACGGTGACCGACGGGGGCACGCTGCATTTGCGCAACGTCTGCTCCAGCAATTCCCGCACGCCCACTGTCTCGATGCATGGCGGTTTGGTGCGTACCGAATCCAGCAAGTCGGACACGATACGCTCGGAGCCGGCAATCTCGCTCCTGATGATGTCCAGATATTCCCTGACGCTGTCATCCGCATTGGCCAGCACGTTTTGCAAGAAGAACACGGCGTTGCTCATCACACCCAGCGGATTGCGCAACTCATGCCCCACGCTGCCGGCGATCTGCCCCAGCACTGCCAGCTTTTCCTTGCGCACCAGTTCCTCCTGCGCCGCCAGCAGTTGCTGCGTGCGTTCTTTCACTTTCCCGTCGAGCTCTTCATTCAACCGCCCCAACATCCGGTTCGCCTGTTGCAGCTCACGGGTCCGCTCCTGGATTTTTTCTTCCAACCGCGAATTCAACTGCGCCAAACGGGCTTGCTGTTCTTCCTTGATCGTTTCATACCGGTCAAAGATGAAAAACAGGGCGATCAGATACACGCTCATGGTGAGTATGTCGATCAGCGAATAAGCCGTTTCAATATGTGAAAAAAGGGACACGGACACGATGCATACAAGAATGAGGATCAACCAGAAGAATCCCGCCCTCCGGCCTTTCAAGAAAAAGGCCGACGCTGACAGCAGAAAAAACAGGGCCGCACGTGTCGTGTTGTAAGGCGCCAGCAAATAGATGGCAAAAAAGAGCATGAACGAGATGACCAGGGCGATAGAACTGATGAGTTCAATTTTTTCCTTATGCCGACGGAGGTAAAAAAGTAGCGCCAGTGCAAGTCCTGAAAAGCCGAAATCGATCATCCCCATCACGACACTTTCCTGCCAGCGGATAAATCCCATTCCAAAAGCCACCACGCCGGCAAAGGCAAAGACGTGGTTGAGAAAAACGACTTTGTGCTTGATCTCCTGCTCGTCTTCGGCAAAGGACAGATTGAACAGCAAGAGATTTCCCAGGATTTTTTTCATCGTATCGGTTGCATCGAATTGATCGGTTCGCGATGTTGTTCAGCGGTAAACTGAAGTTTGCGTTGCCCAACCCAGCCTGCATCGTTTTTCAAAATCTGCCTGATGCTATTCATGGAACCTCCCCTGCATCCGCGGGAAGCGTAACCGTGAAGAGAGTTCCCTTGCCCGATTCGCTTTGCACTTCCACCCTGCCGCCGTTAGCCTGCGTCAGGTTCTTCACCACCACCAGCCCCAGCCCGATACCGCGCGCCTTGGTGGTGAACAGCGGCTGGAACATTCTGTCCAACTGCTCCGCTGACATGCCCACGCCGGTGTCGCGGACGCTGACAGCAATACTCTTTTTCGCTTCGACTTCCACTGCCCGGATTTCCAGTGTACCGCCTTGCGGCATCGCCTCGATGGCATTGCTGATCAAGTTGCGCAGCACCTGATGGATCTGCTGCGCATCCACCCGCAGCGGCGGCAGCGAAGCCGGGATGTCCATCTGCACGCTGACCGACGATGGCACACTGCATTTGCGCAAGGCCTGCTCGATCAATTCCGCTACACCAATAGCTTCCGGTTGCGGCAGTTTGGTGCGCACCGAATCCAGCAAGTCGGACACGATGCGCTCGGAACTCGTTATTTCGTTCTTGATGATATTCAGGTATTCCCTGGTGGTCTCATCCGAATCGGCCAGCACGGTCTGCAAGAAATACACGGCGTTGCTCATCACGCCAAGCGGGTTGCGCAACTCGTGCCCCACGCTGCCGGCCACTTGCCCCAACACCGCCAGCTTTTCCTTGCGCACCAGTTCTTCCTGCGCCACCAGCAGTTGCTGCGTGCGTTCCTGCACTTTGGCTTCCAGTCCCTCATTCAGCATACGGATCTCTCTTTCCATCACCTCGCGCTCGGTCACATCATGAAAGATGCCGACCAGGAAAGTGTGTCCCTCCAAAACCATGGGTGAAGCGCTGACGTCGGCAAAGAATATCGATCCGTCCTTGCGTTTCACCGGCAGATTGATCGCCATCCGTATTTCGCCCTTCAGTTGGCGTTCGAAACCCTCTTGCACTTCGGCAAGCTTTTCCGCCGGATGGATGTCTTCCATGCCCAGCGTGTACATCGCTTCCAGCGGGTAACCCAGCATGGCGCAAATCGAGCTATTCGCGGTGACGAACTTGTGTGATTGTCCATCCGCCACCAGGATACCGTCGACGGCTGAATCGAGTATGGTCCTGAACTTGAGCTCGGAGGCTTCCAGCGCCTGCGCGACCTGCTTGCGCTCGGAAATCTCGTGCCGGAGTTGTTCATTGGCGCCCGACAGGTCTGCCGTCCGTTGTTCAACCTGCACTTCCAGCCCATCGGAAGCCTCGCGTAACGCCTCCTCCGCTTCCCTGCGCTCCGCAGCCCAACTGCGCGCAGACCTAACAGCAAGAAACCAGGTTGCTAGTAACACCAGAACACCCACGGCACTTGCGGCCGCGAACCAGAGAGACATGGCTTCAAGATGTCGGTCCTCTCTTTCAATCAGGCTGGTCGCCGCATTGACGGTTTTTTCCATGCCGCCCGCGTAAACTTTCTTCAATCTCAAGTATTCGGTGCTGGCCAGCAGCGCAGTCGCCTCCTGCCGCCGGCCCTGATGCGCCAATGCGAAAGCCTGCCGTTCCATCTTCACCAGCGCGTTGTTCGCGTCGTCCGTCTCCCGTACGAACGCTGCTATTTCCGCTTGCGGGAGCAGTGCTCTTACCTCATCGATCTCCATCGTCAGTATGGGATCGAACTCGTCGTATCTTTTTTCGTATGCAAAATCTCCGGTTGCAGCCGCCATGCGCGCCGACATGGTCAGTACCTCGTCGTATTGCATGATGCGGCCGACATCCTCGACCAGAGCGGCACGCTTGTCCGACCACGCTTCAACGCGATGGTGCATCTGCCACATTTGCCACCCGCCGAAAACCGTGGTCAACAAGCTGATCACAAAGGCGGCGGCGAGCAGCCGTAGCGGGAAGTCTTGCTTGCGTGAGTGACCTGGCTGAACCGGCATGTCGCTGTTCATACTGAAACTCCATTTTCTTCCACTGCCGGAAGGGTGACGGCAAACAGCGTGCCCTTGTCGGCTTCGCTCGCCACTTGCACCGTGCCGCCATTGGCCTCGGTCAGGTTCTTCACCACCACCAGCCCCAGCCCGATGCCGCGCGCTTTGGTGGTGAACAGCGGCTGGAACAGCTTGCCCAATTGTTCCGCTGTCATGCCGACACCGCTGTCGCGCACGCTGACGGTGATCTTCTTTGCCGCCTCATCTGCAACTGCACGTATTTCCAGGGTGCCGCCTTGCGGCATCGCCTCCACGCCGTTGCTGATGAGGTTGCGCAATACCTGATGGATCTGCAGGGCATCCACCCGCAAGGGCGGCAACGTTGACGGTATGTCCAGCTTCAGCGTGACGGCAGCAGGAATGGATAGTTTATTCAGCGTCTGCTCGATCAATTCCGCGACACCCACTGCTTCCGCCTGCGGCGGCTTGGTGCGCACCGAATCCAGCAGGTCGGATACGATGCGCTCGGAACTCGTTATTTCGTTCTTGATGATGTTCAGATATTCCCTGGTGGTCTCGTCCGCATCGGACAGCACGGTCTGCAGGAAATACACCGCGTTGCTCATCACGCCCAGCGGGTTGCGCAATTCGTGTCCCACGCTGCCCGCCACCTGCCCCAGCACCGCCAGCTTTCCCTTGCGCAGCAGTTCGTCCTGCGCCTCCAGCAGTTGCTGGGTGCGCTGTTTCACTTTCGCATCAAGATCCTCGTTCAGCTTGCGGATCTCGTCTTCAGCCTGCTTGCGTTCGGTGACATCATGGAAGATACCCACCAGCACGATCCGGCCGGCCAGCTCCATGGGCGCACCACTGACGTCGGCCAAAAACACCGAGCCGTCCTTGCGCCGCACCGGCAGATTTCGCGCCACACTGATTTCGCCTTTCAGTATCTGCTCGAATTGCCGCAGCACCTCGGGGAGAGCCGCAGGCGGGTGGATATCCTCCACACCGACCCGGTACAGCTCTTCCGGCTGGTAGCCCAGCATGTCGCAGATGGCACGGTTCCCATTGATGAACTTGTGAGCTTGCACATCCGCCAGCAGGACACCGTCGACGGCGACCTCGAGTATGGTCCTGAACTTGCGCTCGGATTCCTCGATTGCCTGCGCTGCCCGTTTGCGCTCGGTGATGTCGCGCACCACGCCTAGAGTGACGATGGAGTCGCCGCGATGGATCGGGGTAGCCATGATCTCCGACTCCAGATATCCGCCGGACTTCGTCAGGATGCGCACCTGGAAGATCGGCAGCGACTTTCCCGCCTGCGCCTGCAGGAACAGCTCTTGCATGTGCGGCAGGTCGTCTGGGTGCACGATGAGCGGGAAGGGGCGGCCCATCCACTCGTCCGCGCGCCACCCCAGCATCCGCTCGCAGGACGGACTGATGGAAGAAAAAGTGCCGTCTGCCTCGACGGTGTAGATGATGTCGTCAACGTGTTCGACAATGCTGCGGAACCGTTCCTCGCTTTCGAATAGCGAAATTTCAGTGGTGCGGATGCGGGTGATGATCGGCCAGGACAGGCCAAGACCGAGTGCAACGAACAGCAGCGCGATAGCGTACGTGAGATTGCGGGCAACATCGTTGGCCCAGCGGGATGCGTCCGCCAGGGTGGACGAAAACATATCCTCCTCCACCGTCACCTTCCGGTTGATGTCATCCAGCCGGCCGAGATATGAACGAATCGTCGCAGGATTGTTGCGTCCGGAGGTGATCTCTTTATGCAAGGCTTCGGCTATCCCGTTCAATTCCTCGATCATGCGGTCGCCCGTGGTCCAATGCTCGATCACTTTGGACATATACGCGTTGTGCTGGAAGCGGCGGAAAAAACGGACTGCAGATTCGACATCATCCGGATGGTTGCGCCCTTGGACGAAGCCTGCCTGCGCGACGGCTATATCCGGATCGTCCTTTTGCAGTTCGATGCGCGCCTTGCGGTCGCCCAACGGCACCTGTATCTCGCGTAGATAAGCCCGATAATCAGCCTCATCGTGTGACACGGCGTATTGTTCTATGCTGTGAACCGCATCTTTCTGCGCCTTGCCCCAAAGTCCTTCGCCGCCGACATAGGCACGGATCGCGGTCAGCGTATCCATCTGTACCTGGATGAGCAAGACCAGGCTAAAAATAAGCGCGATGAAAAGAGCGATGATCAGGTACACCCGGCTGACCGTGGTGATGCGCGCTGTCGCTTTTTCAAACATTGCCCGCTCCTCCCGCTGCCGGCTCCGGCACAGCGCCGGCACTCGGCAACGTAATGGAAAAAGTGGTCCCTTTGCCCGGCTCGCTTTGCACCTCCAACCTGCCGCCGTTGGCCTGCATCAGGTTCTTCACCACCACCAGCCCGAGTCCGATGCCGCGTGCCTTGGTGGTGAACAGCGGCTGGAACAGCTTGCCCAGTTGCTCCGGCGTCATGCCGCTGCCGCTGTCGCGCACGCTGACCGTGACTGCTCTGGTTTGAGCATCTTCGTTCGCCTGAATTTCCAGTGTGCCGCCCTCCGGCATGGCTTCCACGGCGTTGCTGATTAGGTTGCGGAACACCTGACGGATTTGCTGCTGATCCGCCCGCAAATGTGAAAGCGTTTCGGGAATGTTTAACTTGACCGAAACTGCGGAAGGTATGGAAAGTGTGCGCAGCGTCTGCGCAAGCAATTCCCGCACGTCCATTATCTCAATGTGCGGCGGCTTGGTGCGCACAGAATCCAGCAGGTCGGACACGATGCGCTCGGAGCCGGCGATCTCGCTCTTGATGATATTCAGGTATTCCTTGACGTTTTCATCTGCGTCGGGGAGCACGCTCTGCAAAAAGAACACGGCGTTGCTCATCACACCGAGTGGATTGCGCAACTCGTGCCCTACACTTCCCGCCACCTGGCCCAGCACCGCCAGCTTCTCCTTGCGCACCAGCTCTTCCTGCGCCTCGATCAGCTGTTGCGTCCGCTCCTTCACCTTTTGTTCCAGTACTTCGTTCAGCAGCCGTATTTTTTCTTCGGTCTGCTTGCGCACGGTGACGTCGCGTGCAATTCCGATTGCGGCAATTTCGCCGCCGGGATCCACTGGCACGATACTGAGCTCAGAATCGAAATACTCGCCGGATTTTTTTGCGATGCGCAGTTCAAAGGCCGGCGTGGGCTGACCAGAAAGCGTGCTCTGAAATATTTCCAGGGCACGCGGCAAATCGTCCGGATGAATGATTGACTCAAAGGGTCTCCCTAACCACTCTTCAGGATGCCAGCCCGTCAAACGCTCGAACGAAGGACTGAGGGATTTGAATGTCCCATCCGGCGCAAGGAGGTAGATGATGTCGTCTGCATACTCGAAAATACCCCGATAGCGTGCTTCGCTTTCGCGGATTTTTTCTTCCGCCTGCTTGCTCTCGGTAATGTCCTGCACTGTTCCCAACATCTTGATTGCCTGACCATCCTCGTTGCGGGATACCTCGGCATGCTCATGCACATGACGCACCGTGCCGTCCGGCAGCAGGAGACGGTGGTCTATGCTGTATGGACGCCCCAGCTCAAGCGCCTCACGGACACATGTATCCACGATCTGCCGGTCTTCCGGATGTACGGCTTGCAGGAAGGCTTCGTAGGTGGCCCCGAATTGCTGCGGCGCGAGACCGAAGATGCGGTAGATTTCATCCGACCAGCTCAGGTTGTTGTTGACGAGGTTCAACTCCCAGTTGCCCAGACGGGCAATGCGTTGCGCTTCTGTCAGTCTGGCGGTGCGCTGCGCAACCTCTTGTTCCAGATGTTCCCGGTGTCGCGCCAGCTCATCGTCGCGCGTCTGGATTTGCGCCAGCATGTCATTGAATTCCTGCGCCAGCGTTCCCACTTCATCCTTGCCGCGCACCTCCGCCCGCAGGGTATAGTTTTTTCCCCGCGAAACGGTATTCATCAGCCCGACCAGATTTAGCAGAGGATCGGTGATGGCCGGAAGCAACCGTAACAGCATCATCACTGCCACTAGCAATGCACCCGTTGCAGCGGCAAAGGTCACCAGCATGCTGCCTGCCAACTGTTCGTACACCGGCACCAGGTTGGAACGCACGTGAATCAAGCCGATTCGTTCCTGCTTGAAAACGATGGGAACCACGACTTCGAGGTACTTCGTGGAATAGGTATCGCTCGCCCCTTCTGCCGCCGTGTGTTGATGGAGCGGCATCATCGATCCCGTCCGCACATAGACCGCCAATTCTTTCCCCGTCTTGTCGATCAGCCCCGCAAATTCGATGTTGCCGATGGCAGCCAGCGCCCCCAGCGTTTGCTCCGCCGCGTCATGGTCGCTGAAGAGCAGCGCCGACGTGCTGTTTGTCGCAACAATGGATACTTGGGCGTGAACGTTCTTTGCCAGCTCGTTGCGCAGCAGAAACCACTGCAGAACAACTGACACCAGCATGGCAAGCAACATGGCCCCCAAGGTAGAGAGGAAGGCGATGAGCATCAGCTTGCGCTTGATAGGTGCATCCCGGAACAAGGCAGACAAGCTCACTTCCTCCCTCCCGTATTCTGGACAAGTCGCGCCAGCTTCAGCAAATTCGAACTGATCTTGAGTCTGGCGCGCCCCGCTGCATCGTTGTTGATTTCGAAGCGCACCTTGCCCTGCTCCACATAGAAATTGACCATCACCCCCTGCCCCGCAAAACCTTCGGTGTCCCCTACAGTCAACACGGCATCGTCTTTAATCTCATTCAGGATTTGTCCAAGATTGGCGCTTTCGGACGCGGCAATGAACAGCACGTTGCAGTTACGCAGGTTGGTTTTTGGATTGACCGACGAGACCTCCCATACCTTGTCGCCGATGGGCTTTCCCTGGAGTGCATCAAGTGTGCTGCCGTACGGGTTCTGCCCCAGGATGCACAACTTTAATGTACGAGTCGCATCACGAGTGGCAGGCCACTCGACGAACTTGGCGATGTTGTGGATGAAGGCCGCCTTGACTTCGTATTCGGTGGGCAACTCAGACTGAGCACTCGCACAAGTCGATGTTATTGCCATACCCAACAGCATCATGAAAGTTTGTTTGCTCAATCTGATCAAAGATGGCTCCACCTAAAAATGGTAGTTCAGTTTGAGTCTGTAGTTTCTGCCATCCTGCACGATCAGATCCTGCACATGCTCCGGCCCGCCGGGGTCGCTATAACGTATGTCAAACAGATTGTAGAGGCTCGCGGAAACATCCAGATGTTCCGCGAGCCTCTCGCTGAGCAGGGTCAGGTTGGTGAGCATATGTCCGTTTGCAGACCTGCCTGCCAGTGTCTTGCGGCGGCTGGCGTATTGCAGCTCCAGCCCGGTGCGCAGCCCGTCGCCCCACACCGGCACGGAGTAGTTGAGTTTCGCCAGGTGACGGGGCGAGTTGACAAGTTCGGCTTGTGTCGTCTCGTCGCGGCTGATCTGCCAGGCATAGCTGGTGCGCAGCCGTGTTCCGCCATCCCACAGCCGCTCCGCCTCGAATTCGACACCTCGCGCATCCACCTGTCCTGCATTGATGTAGACCAACAACCCATCCGCCGGGTCGGTGATCTGATTGATGTTGTTGCTGATCTTGTTGCGATACACATCGGCGGTAAGGCGCAGGTCTTGCCGGGGGCTGTGCTCGATGACAAATTCATAGGTGGCGATCTTCTCCGGCTTGAGTCCAGGGTTCGCCTTTTGGGTGCCGGCAGCAAAGTAGTAAAGCTCATACACATTGGGAGCACGGAATGCAGTGCCGTAGAGGAACTTGAGGGCTGTCGTATCGACCGTGCTCCAGATCAGGCCGAGGCGCGGATTGACTGTGCTGCCTGCAGTGGAGTAGTGGTCGTTGCGCAGCCCGGCGTTGAACAACAGCCCTTTGCCCAAGGTGATCTCGTCCTGAACATAAATGCCCTCGCGCTTGCTGCTGCGCTTGTCGTTCAGGATGGGCGTGTAAGGTGAAATATTGTAATTGGTTTGATCCTGCCGGTAATTGTCCTGGTATTCCACGCCCGCCACTACCTTGTGGTTTTCCAATCGCCCGAGAACTTTCATCTCGGAGCCCCACCAATTTCCCTGTGCTGCATCGTAGTTGAGGACAATGGGCGCTCCTGCATAGGGCAAGATGGCCTCGTAGTGATAACGTCCCTGGAACACATGGGCGGTAATGTCCCAACTTTTGGCAAGTTCTCCGTAGTAACCAAAGTCCATGAAGGACGCTCCATCGGTTACGCTGAAGTTGGGGTCATTGAATACCGTAGAGTAAGAAGCTGTAGGGACAGCCTTGTCCCGTTTGGAATAGCCACCCGTCAGCGTAAAGCCTTCATAGGCCAGCTTACCGAGAAAGCTCTTGTAGCGGTCACTATCCAAATTGTGGGCGATGCCGTTGTTGGTGGCCGGTGTATTGAATTCCGGGAAGAACAGATTTTGTCCGGCGCTGTGATATTTTGATCCCGACAGCAGCAACTCGGCACCGTTTTCATAGCGTTTGCCATAGCTCAGGCGTTCCTTGTTGGTGTTGAAGCTTGCAAGTTCACCGGACACCTCCATGCCTTTGAGATCGCTCCCCCGCTTGGTGATGACATTGATGACACCGAGGACGGCATTGCTGCCGTAAATTGAAGAACCGGGGCCGCGCACCACCTCGACCCGATCGATCAGGTCTACATCCACCGGGAACTCGGTGCCGATGCCGGCCTGGTCATAAATATTGTCATTGAGCCGGTAGCCGTCCACCAGCAACAGCACGCGGCTGTTGAAGTCTCCGGTCCTGCCCGAACCGCGCACACCCAGATAACTGTAATTGCGGTCGTTGGCGACATTCATGCCGCGCACACTGCTCAAGACATTGGCTAACGTGCGATATCCATAACGCTTGATGTCGGACGCAGTGATGATCGTAACGTTGGCTGGTGCTTCCTCGGTCTTTTGGGAAAATTTGCTGGCGCTATAAACTTCGACGGACAACAGGTCCTCGATCGACATCTGCAACAGATCCGTTTTCTGCGCCGCATCCGCAGCCGCTACCGGTTGCGGCAACAAAACAACCGCGATGGCAACCGCCGTTAGCCAAGCAGAAAATTTCGCATCGTCCGTGCTGTCCGCAAGATAGAAATTTTTCATCATCTCCCCTTTCCCAAGACAGCACCAAAATTTCTACTGAACTTTTGGATGATGCTGGCATTACGCAGAATATCCGAACAACCAGTCACAGAATACGCGATGATGCAAAATCCGGAGAGACAATGTGCGGAGGAGCGCATCCCGGCATCTACCGAAATAGCAAGCCCCCGACTGACCAACCCGTGCGAACAGACCCTCGTGGCACGCTGCAAGCCAAGCCGCACAGCCAGTCGACAGCAATAGGCGGAACGGTCGATTCTTATACAGCGTTCATATGCCTCACTCCCTGCCGGGGCAGTCTAAATAAGCATGAATGAGATTGCAAGAAAACGCTCCCGCCCGAAACCCTTTTATTCAATCGCAGACCACCTAATCGTACGGGATAAAGCATATCTAACGTTGCACTCTGGCTTGCCGCAGATACAACTCTTCCACTTTCTGGCGCGCCCACGGTGTGCGGCGCAGGAACTTCAAACTGGATTTGACGCTGGGGTCGTGCGTGAAGCAGCGTATCGGCACCGCCTCCCCCATTGCCGCCCAACCCATCTGCTCCGATAGTTGCGTGAGCATCATCTCAAGGGTGACGCCATCCAGGCTGGGGCGCTTTGCTGATTTGGTATTGGTTTCCATGCACGGATTTTACAGGTGATCGCCAGGCTGGCGTTTACAATGTAGCCCTCGTTTTCAGGATGCACCGCTCATGACCGACCCCGTCCGTCTCGCCAAACGCCTTGCCGCACTCGTCCCCTGCTCGCGCCGCGAGGCCGAGCTGTATATCGCGGGCGGCTGGGTGATGGTGGATGGGCAAGTGGTGGAAGAGCCGCAGTTCATGGTGTCGCAACAGAAGGTCGAGCTGCATCCCGATGCGACTCTCACGCCGATCGAGCCGGCGACCATCCTGTTGCACCAACCATCCGGCACAGACAGCCCAGTGCAGCTGCTGCGCGCCGAGACGCGCGCTGCGGACGACCACTCCGGCATCCGCCTGCTCAAGCAACACTTTGTTCGACTGGCGCAGTGCCTGCCGCTGGAGCTGCACGCGAGCGGCCTGACGGTGTTCAGCCAGGACTACCGGGTGACGCGCAAGCTGGTGGATGAGGCCGCCACCATCGAGCAGGAGTACATCGTGGAGGTCGCGGGCGAACTGTCCGCCGACGGACTCAAGTTGCTCAATCACGGCCTCAGCTTCCATGGCAAACCGCTGCCCCCGATCAAGGTCAGCTGGCAGAACGAAACCAAACTGCGTTTTGCGCTCAAGGGCGTGCAACCCGGCCAGATCGCGCATATGTGCGACAGCGTCGGCCTGCAAGTATCGAACATGAAACGCATCCGCATCGGGCGCGTGGCCATGTCAAAATTGCCAGCCGGACAATGGCGCTATTTGATGCCACATGAACGATTCTAAATTCAATAGCACACGATGAATCCCGAACATCTGCAACTCCTGGTCACCCGCGTCATGCCCTACGGCAAGTACAAGGGACGCCTGATCGCCGACCTGCCGGGGAATTACCTGAACTGGTTCGCGCGCAAAGGCTTCCCGCCGGGCGAGATCGGCATGCTGTTGGCGTTGATGCAGGAGATGGACCACAACGGTCTTTCTTCATTGTTGGACCCACTCAGGAAGCGCTCATGAAAACCCCGAAACGAATCGCCCCGCTGGTCGAAGACGGCTTGGTCGATGAAGTCATCCGCCAGCTGATGAGCGGCAAGGAAGCCACGGTGTATGTGGTGCGCTGCGGCGACGAGATACGTTGCGCCAAGGTCTATAAAGAAGCCAGCAAGCGCAGCTTCCGCCAGAGCGTGGATTACACCGAAGGCCGCAAGGTCAAGAACAGCCGCCGTGCGCGCGCCATGGAAAAAGGCACCGCCTATGGCCGCAAAGCGCAGGAAGAGGCCTGGCAGAATGCCGAAGTGGATGCCTTGTACCGCCTCGCCGCTGCTGGCGTGCGCGTGCCCAAGCCGTATCTCTTCCATGAGGGCGTGCTGCTGATGGAACTGGTGACGGACAGCGAAGGCAATGCCGCTCCGCGCCTCAACGACCTGGTGCTCAGCGCAGAAGTGGCACGCGACTATCACCGCACCCTCATCACGCAAGTGGTGCGCATGCTGTGTGCCGGCATCATTCACGGCGACCTCTCCGAATACAACGTGCTGGTGGATAGCAGCGGCCCCGTCATCATCGACCTGCCGCAAGCCATCGATGCCGCCGCCAACAACCAGGCCTGCCACATGCTGCTGCGCGACGTGCAGAACCTTGCCACTTACTTCGGCCAATTCGCGCCGGAACTGCTGGGCACCGACTATGGCAACGAGATATGGTCGCTCTACCAGAGCAGCCAGCTCCGCCCGGAGAGCGTGCTGACCGGGCACTTCGAGCATGACGAGAAACCGGTCGACCTCAAGAGCGTGATGCGCGAGATCAACGACACGCTGAAGGAAGAGGAAGCGCGGCAGCTGGCGATCGCGATCCGCTTGAGCCGGGAACGCGCCGGCTAGCGTCGGATAGCCAAGGCGTTTCGACTCGGGTACATTATCTGCGGGAACGCAGGCTGCATGATGTCTTCCCGATATCTCAATCTATCGATCCAGTTACCCAAGGAGAACGATCATGGCTAAAGGACAACAACGCAAGACCAAAGAAGCGAAGAAACCGAAAAAGAAACCGGCACCGGCCATCTGATTCGTTTTCCGCGCCGACTGCCGCGACCGGCAGCAGTCGGCCGATCAAGATAATCGAATGTTTTTCAGTTTTGGATATTGGGGTTCGTAATGCCGATCAAGAAAGCTCCAAGTGATTCCCAAGAGGTCACGCTGCGCCGATGGCGAGTGATAGAAGTCGAAGCGCAGAATGGGATTCGCAGCCGCCATGTTTGGGGACATGACGTAAAGAATGGTCTGGGTCGCGCATCCAGTCCGATCATAGAGTTCAATTTGGACACCATGATCGCCACTACGCGCAGCGGCAGAAATTACAGGTTACTAGGATTGCCGGGCAACTCCCGCCTCGGAAAACACGCGTGGGACAGCTGGTGCAGCAGCAATGAGGTCGTCTCGGAATTGGACGTGACCAACGAATACCTGAACGTCGATCAGTTATCGACAGTCGAGCTGGCAAAGATCAATAGTCGGCCGGACAACCAGTAACTGTTCAAGCAGATGCGATGGGGCAGATCGAGATCTGCGACTTCTTCCAATTCGATTTTCACCTTGCATCTACGTTTGGCCTCTGGTTGTACCCACATCAGGCTCAACCTGTTCTGCGCAAATCAACAACCGGAGGAGCTATGAATACCATACAACTTTGCGAACTGCCGCAAGAGGCACTACTAAGCAAGTACACGCAAGAAGGCGCCTACACAGATTGTTATTTCGTGGACTTGCCTCGCTCCATTTCTCAGGCCGAGTATGTAGAGGCTTTTTACACCACGGCAGTTTTCAAGGTCGAGCGCCTGATCCTTGCATCGCTTGTTTCAAAACCATCTACGGATCTACAAGCCAAACAGCTTGCCTCTGGCGAAGTCGAAACATTTGCCGCATGGAGCGTTGAAGGTCGAAGCGGGAACCAACTGTTACTCTGCGATTACCTGGGGCGCACGAGATCGTGGCTGATGAGCGTCGCCAATGAGAACGGCAATTCAACCAGTACACGCTTGTACTTTGGCTCTGCCGTCGTTCCCGACGTGGAACCGGCATCTGGGCGGGCCACCTTCGGCTTGGCATTTCATGCTCTTCTTGGTTTTCACAAACTATATTCGCGAGCCCTCTTACGGTCAGCGCTCTCGAAGCTGGTGCGGTCAAAGCACGACTAATCCTCCGCCATGTGTCCAAAACCACCTCCAAATTATCTGGCTGGCTACCCTGCCGCTCTGGCAGCGCAAGTGCAGCAACTGATTGCCCAAGACAAGCTGGCTGATCTGTTGCGTCAGAAATATCCACTGGCGCACGAAGTGCGCACGGACAAGGCGCTGTATGACTACGTGCTGGAACTCAAGAACGAGTACCTGCGCAACGCGGGCCAACTGAGCAAGGTGGCGTTCGACAGCAAGCTGCATGTCATCAAGAACGCGCTGGGCACGCACACCACCATTTCGCGCGTGCAGGGTTCGAACCTCAAGGCCAAGCGCGAAATCCGCGTGGCGACTGTGTTCAAGGAGATGCCGCCGGAGTTCTTGCGCATGATCGTGGTACATGAGCTGGCGCACATGAAACAACGCGAGCACGACAAGGCGTTCTATCAACTGTGCATGCACATGGAACCAAGCTATGCGCAGCTGGAGTTCGACCTGCGCGCTTACCTGACTTATCTGGATGCGGGCGGCGCCAGATTATGGGGCGGAATTGATACGGCTTTGTAAGGCTTAGGGAGCTGGACAAAGCGAGATTCAAACCACAGAGATTACAAGTCGAGAGTGTGACCCGCCGGAAATTGAATTACTTGAGCAGTCAGTGGTGACCGGCAGAAACCAACCCTACGAGATGGTCGCGCCGCGCGCCATGCATGGCCGCTATTCGGCCAAAGCGGTCGTTGGAATGAACCTGTGCGGATGACTGCTTTCACCCAAAGCGACTGGTCAAGTCAGTTCAAATCTATTGCGATGCAGACCCCTTTAGCTTTGCGGGCTATCTACAATTGTTCCAGAGTCGGCAGGACGAGCCTGTAGAAGAACTGTTCAACATCATCGGCACTGACTCCCTTACCCGAATCGATCCACCAGGCCAGCAGCTCCACCAGTGCACCGCCGACATAGTTCGCAGCCGCCTCGCGCTGCCAGCCTGAAGAGGGAATGGTTAACTCATCCCTGACAAGCCCGATCACCATCTCGCGGAAGCGCTTGTGGACAATATGGCCGCTTCGGCGTCCAATAATGATCCTGAACAGTTGCCGCTGTTCATCGGCATGCTCGATCAGGCCACGTACGAACGGCAGCGCATTCGACGGTTGTTCGTCGCTGCGCTGCGAAGCCAGCCAGCCGCGCAGGTCATCGAAGGCGCTGACCAGCAACTCCTCCTTGCCCTGAAAGTGAAGATAGAATGTCGACCGTCCGACGTTCGCCTGTGCGCAGAGATCGCGAATGTTGATGTCATCCCAGCTGTGTTCCGCCAGCATCAAGATCAGCGCATTGCGCAGGGCAAGGCGCGTACGTTCGATACGTCGATCAAGGTTTTGTGTCTCGTCGCTCAAAAAACATCCTCCGTTTCTGGACAGTCGGGTGCATTGTGTCCGTAACTGGCCATTCATCGCTATCGTGTTCTTCCGGTTGCAAGGCTCCGTTCCATAATAGACACATGTCCAATTCATCACAAGATAAGTTCATTGGGTACAACAATATGAAAGCGAAAGGAGTCAATTTTTATGGATAAAAAACGAATGCTCACGGCTATAGCCATATCGAGCATCAGCATGTGGATCATTGCCGGTCTCTGGCACAATCTGATCATGCCCGGACTGTATGCACAGTCGCACGCCTCACACGATGGAATCGGCCTGCTGTTTATCGCTTATCTGATACTGGCACTGCTGATGGCATATCTCTACGCAAGGATTTATGGCGGAGACGGCAGGGTGATCGACGGGCTGAAATTAGGCACCATCATCGGGATTCTATGGGTCTTTCCCCACGATCTGGCGATGGCAGGCGCCCATGGCGGTTCCGTTATCCATGTTCTGAAAAATTCGGCATGGCACCTGGTCGAGCAGGGGCTGGGGGGAGCGGTTATGGCATATGCATACACATTCAGGGTGCCGGGACGCACGAAGCGAAGCGAAAAAAGTAACGAGGTATAACTCTTCAATCAAAGCTCCCGTCATTTTGCGAATCGATAAGGCTCAGACACCATTGATAAATCGAAATATATCAACTGTTATAGGGGGCAGCATCGCAATAATTTTTAACTGACTTGATCGGTCGCTTTGGGTCGAAAGCAGTCATCCGCTTAGAATCATTCCAACGACTGCTATGGCCGACTTTGAGACGTTTAGTAACCAAGGGGCCGACAACAGCATCGACCGGATTCTGCCCCCTATTGAACAAGCCAAACGTCCGCTTTTCTCCTGTTAGAGGGGCGAATTATCGCTAGGCTGAACGTACGAAAGCAGTCCAATGCTCGCCAAATCGTATTGCGCATTCATCGCATCTTCAATGGCATCGTGATACTCATGCTCAACAAATTCTCTATCGATAGAGTTAAAAACAAAAACTGTGTAGTTCAACTTTGACGAATCTGACATTCGATTAGCTCCTGATTAAAATTTATAAAACGACGGCACAAAACATTCTGTCCGCATGTGCATAATAATACGGCAGCCCGCAAGAATCTCCCGTTGGCCGACAGTGGAAGTCTACTCAGAGTTTTGACAAACGCAGCGCAGCAATTCACGGCTATCCTTTGCAGACTCTGACCGCTCAGTCTTCCAGCGCGCGCACCTTCACTGTCTTGCCCTTCACCTTGCCTGCCGACAATCGCTTCACCGCTTCGCGAGCGATGTTGCGCACCACGGCGACATAGGTGGACATATCGGTAACGGTGATCTTGCCGACCTGTTCGCGCGTGAATCCTGCCTCGCCGGTCAAAGCACCCAGCACGTCGCCGGTACGGATCTTCTCCTTGCGCCCGCCGAGTATCTGCAGCGTGACCATGGGCGGCACCAGCGGTGCATTGTTTTCGTTTTTCAAAGAATCCAGCGAGTGCCATTCCGGTTCGCTGCCCATCGCCTTGGCGATGTTGGAGACGCGGTTCATGTCGGCCGGGCTGCATAGGCTCAGCGCCCAGCCTTCTTCGTCGGCACGGCCGGTGCGGCCGATGCGGTGGATGTGGATCTCCGGGTCGGGCGTGACATCGACGTTGATGACGGCTTCGAGTTGCGCGATGTCCAATCCCCGCGCCGCCACATCGGTCGCCACCAGCACCGAGCAACTGCGGTTGGCGAACTGGATCAACACCTGGTCGCGCTCGCGCTGTTCCATGTCGCCGTTCAGGGTCAGCGCGTGGATGCGCTGTGCATGCAGCACATCGAGCAGGTCGCGGCATTGTTGTTTGGTGTTGCAGAAGGCCAACGTGCTGACCGGGCGATAGTGCTTGAGCAAAGTGGCGACGGCCTGCAGACGCTCCTCGTGCTTCACCTCATAGAAGCGCTGGCGGATCTTGCCACTGTCGTGTTGCTCCGGCAGCTTCACTTCCTGCGGATTGCGCATGAATCTTTGCGCCAGGCGCGCGATGCCTTCGGGATAGGTTGCCGAGAACAGCAGGGTCTGGCGTTGCGTCGGACATTGCTTCACCACGAATGCGATATCGTCGTAGAAACCCATGTCCAGCATGCGATCCGCCTCATCCAGCACCAGCGTGTTGATCGCATCCAGTTTCAGGCTGCCGCGCTCGATGTGATCCATGATGCGCCCCGGCGTGCCGACGACGATGTGCGCGCCGTGCTCCAGACTGTCGCGCTGCGGGCGCATGGTCGCGCCGCCGACCAGCGAGAGGATCTTGATGTTGTCGGCGAAGCGCGCCAGACGGCGCATCTCCTGCGTCACCTGGTCGGCCAGTTCGCGCGTGGGACACAACACCATGGCTTGTACGCCGAAGTGGCGCGGATTCAGTTTGGTGAGCAGCGGCAAGGCGAATGCCGCCGTCTTGCCGCTGCCGGTCTTGGCTTGCGCGATGAGGTCGTGCCCGGCCAGCGTGATCGGCAGGCTCTCGGCCTGGATCGGTGTCATGGTGCGGTATTCGAGCTGTTGCAGGATCGCCAGCATGGCGGGCGCCAACGGCAGCTCACGGAAAGAGCGTCCGGCGTCGGTAGATGAAGTCGGTTTTGTCATATGTAATTCCTCGCCTGTGGCGTGTCCTGTTATAGTTGTGCCAACCCAAAGTTGGCGGTTAATCATGCCCAAACGCACCACGCCCGATCACGCCAGACTCGACCGCATCGTGGCCGAGGCACGTCAGCAACGTGAGTTGCGCGAGGCGGGCTATCGCGAGCAGGCGCTCAAATTATTTCCCTGGATATGCGCACGCTGCGGGCGGGAATTTTCCGGCGTGCGCTTGCGCGAATTGACAGTGCATCACAAAGACCACAATCACGACAACAACCCGGCGGACGGCAGCAACTGGGAGTTGCTATGCCTGTACTGCCACGACAATGAACATTCGCGCGTGATGGATGAGGTGGTGCGCGACAGAAAGTCCGGGGAACCGACAGCGGCGACGCACAACCCTTTCGCCAACCTCAAGTCACTGCTGAAGAAGGAGCAGTGACCTCTGGTTCATCCTGTCAGCTCTGACGCCTGAACAAAGCCGGGATCTGCGGCTTGGGTTTGCCCGGTGCCGGTTGTTCATCCGGCTTCTTCACCGGCGCAGTGCTGGTACTCGGCTCGTAAGGTTTGTCGAACCAGGCGTCATGGCTGGGCTTCTTCGGTGCCGGGGCATGATGTTCCTGTCTGCGCTCGTGATGTTCGCCGCGTGACGCGCGATGCGATTTGGCAACGTGTTCCAGCACGGCTTTCTCTTTTTTGATCTCGGTCTTGATCAGCTTCTCGATATCCGCCAGGTATCTTTCTTCTTCCGGCGACACCAGCGAGATGGCCGTGCCGGAGGCGCCGGCGCGACCCGTACGCCCGATGCGGTGCACGTAATCTTCCGCCGCATGCGGTATCTCGTAATTGATGACCATCGGCAGGCTGTCGATGTCCAGTCCGCGCGCCGCTACATCGGTGGCGATCAGCACCGTGACCTTGCCCTGCTTGAAGGCATCCAGCGCCTGAATGCGCTCCGACTGGCTCTTGTCGCCGTGGATGGCATCGGCCGCCACGCCTTCGCGCTGCAACTGCTTGGCCAGATGGCTGGCGGTCAGTTTGGTCTTGGTGAACACGATCACCTGCTTGGCATCGTCGCCGCGCAACAGCTGCGCCAGCAGTTGATGCTTGTCTTCCTGCTCGACCAGGAAGACCTTCTGCGTGATGTTCTCGGAGGCGGCGTTGCTGCGCGCCACTTCGATCAGCGTCGGGTAGTTCATGAAGTCTTCCGACAGCTTCTTGATCTCGTTGGAGAAGGTGGCGGAGAACATCAGGCTCTGGCGCTGTCTCGGCAACAGGGCCAGGATGCGCTTCAGCGCGGGCATGAAGCCCATGTCCAGCATGCGGTCCGCTTCGTCCAGCACCAGCACCTGCACCTGGTTCAACTGCACGGTCTTTTGTTCGATGTGGTCCAGCAGACGCCCCGGCGTCGCCACCAGGATCTCCACGCCCGTTTTCAGGTGTGGGGTCTGCGTCTTGATGTCCACGCCGCCGAACACCACCAGCGAACGCAGGTGCGTGTGCTTGGCGTAGGCCTTCACGCTCTCCTCCACCTGGATCGCCAGCTCGCGCGTCGGCACCAGGATCAGTGCGCGCACCGGATGCTTGGCGGGCGAAGTGCTGGAGCTGGCATGCTGCAACAGCTTCTGCAGCATGGGCAGGGCAAACGCTGCCGTCTTGCCGGTGCCGGTCTGCGCGCCCGCCATCAGGTCGTGGCCTTCCAGCACCACAGGAATGGCTTGGGCCTGGATCGGGGTGGGGGTGACGTAACCGGACTCGGTGAGCGCCTTGAGGATTTGTGGAGCCAGCTGCAGATCGGCAAAACTAACGGTGTTCAATTATCTTCTCTTCGTGATGGTCTGTGACGTGAATGGGCGCATTATACGCGCCGCCGGCCCCTCAGCCCCGCTAGTTTCAACCATTTGTTTTTACAGAAAATTGAACACCCCTCGCCTACCCCAAAAATGGCCGGTGCGGACTGAATTTCGGCATCGGCTTGAAAACACCTGTACGATTCGAGAAACCAGAATTATTTCCGGCGCTGGAACAATAAGCCGATCACCGCTGACGCAATATCATGAAATCACCGCAATCATCCCAGCCTCGAATTGAGAACCTGCACCTGACCGGCGGGAGCGTCGCCCCCGGCTTCGACGAACCATTGGAAATGCTGCAAGCCTGCCACGGCAGGATACAAGCCCAATGCAAAACGCTGCACAAGTTGGTAAACCATCTGCAGATGCACGGCAATGATGAGCAGGCCGCGCAGGCGGCGCGCGCCATCCTGCGTTATTTCGACACGGCCGGACGGCATCATCACGATGATGAGGAACAGGACTTGTTTCCATGCCTGCTCGCCACACGCGATCAAACGGTAGCAGCACTGGTCGCGCGCTTGCTGGATGAGCACAAAAGCATGGACGCAGCGTGGCAGCGTCTGCGCCCGCAACTGATCGATATCGCCGAAGATCGCTCCAATCGGCTCGAGACCGCGGTCGCTGTACACTTCACCGAAATTTACGCACAGCACATCGCCCTGGAGAACGGCAATTTACTACCGTTGGCGACCACCTTGCTGAAGGCGGGCCAACTCCAGTCACTCGGGCATAGCATGGCGGCTCGACGCGGAGTAAAGATTTGAACCGGAAACAGCACACCGTCGCCGTCATCGGCGGCGGCCCTGCCGGACTCATGGCCGCCGAGGTGCTGGCGCAAGGCGGAGTGCGCGTGGACGTGTATGACGCGATGCCCAGCGTGGGACGCAAGTTCCTGATGGCGGGCAAAGGCGGCATGAACATCACGCATGCCGAACCTTTCGATGTATTTCTCACGCGCTACGGCACCGCTCGTGCCGACATCGAACCGCTGCTGCGCGCCTTCCCGCCCGACACCCTGCGCGCGTGGATACACAAGCTCGGCATCGAAACCTTCGTCGGCACTTCCGGCCGCGTGTTTCCCACCGACATGAAAGCCGCCCCGTTGTTGCGCGCCTGGCTGCATCGCTTGCGCGAGGGCGGCGTGCACTTCCATGCACGGCATCGCTGGTGCGGCCGGGATGCACAGGGTGGGTTGCGCTTCGCCACGGCGGACGGCGAACACACAGCGCACGCCGATGCCGTCGTGCTGGCCATGGGCGGCGGCAGCTGGCCGCAGCTCGGTTCGGACGGCGCATGGGTGACACTGCTAGCACAGTGCGACATCGTCATCGCCCCGCTGCGTCCATCCAACTGCGGCTTCGATGTGCAATGGAGCGCGCACCTGCGCGAGCGCTTTGTCGGCGAGCCATTGAAGTCGGTCGCGGCCACGTTCGGCGATATCCGCAAACAGGGCGAATGCGTCATCACCGAACACGGCATCGAGGGCGGACTGATCTATGCGCTCTCGGCCTCCTTGCGCGACGAGATCGATCGCAACGGCAGCGCGACATTACGCCTGGATTTGTTACCCGACTGGACCGTGCAGCGCGTACAGGACGAAGTGGCGCACCCGCGTGGCTCGCGCTCGCTGGCCAGCCATTTGCAGAGTCGCCTGGGATTGAAAGGGGTGAAAGCCAATTTGCTGCGCGAGGTGTTGAGCGCCCAGCAGATGCACGATAGCGCGCTGCTGGCGCACACCATCAAAGCGCTGCCGCTGCGGCTGATCGCGGCGCGCCCGTTGCGCGAAGCGATCAGCACAGCGGGCGGCATCGCCTTTGCCGCTTTGGATGACAAGCTGATGCTGCGGCAGATGCCCGGCGTGTTCTGTGCCGGCGAGATGCTGGACTGGGAAGCGCCGACCGGCGGCTATCTGCTCAGCGCCTGTTTCGCCAGCGGCTACGCGGCCGGATCGGGGGCGCTGCACTGGTTGCAACAACCCCGGCAGGTCATTTGCGCGATTGGGCAAGCTTCACGCATGCGTTACAATGCCCCGCGATTTCCCCCAACCCCAAAGGACTGAACATGAAGCAATACAGCAAACGCACCGCGCTCCTCCATTGGCTGATCTTTCTGCTCGCCATCGCCGCCTTCTTCCTCGGGCACGAATTGGATGAAAGCAAAGACGCTGCGCAAAAGCTCTCGATGTTCCCCGCGCATTTCCTGATCGGCGATCTGATATTGCTGCTCGTTCTGGTACGCATCTATTTCCGCAAGAAAGACGGCGAACCCGCCCCGGCCAACGCTAACCCGCTGCTGAACAAGATCGCTGCCGCCACGCATGGACTGTTGAATCTGACCCTCATCGCCGTCGTCATCTCGGGCGGCATCACTGCCGTAACCTCAGGCGTGATCGAAGCAGTGAAGACCGGCAACGCGGCCCTGATCCCGGACTTCGACAAAGTCGCAGCCAAGGAATTTCACGAGCTGTTCATCGGCGTGTTGCTGGTGCTGGTGGCATTCCATGTCGTGGCAGCGCTGTATCACCAGTTCATCGTCAAGGACAATCTGCTGCGCCGCATCATGATCAGGCGCTTCCAGGACTGATTCGACACTATCCGCATCGGGCGGCATAAGCGCCGCCCGCTTCTGTTTTGGACATCTCGCCGCTCAAACACATCCACATCGCCTGTGTAACGCTCAGTTACTCGCTGTTCTTTTTGCGCGGGATATGGATGCTGCGCGACTCGCCGTCTTTGCAACAGCGCTGGGTGAAGATCGCGCCGCACACAGTGGATACCGTGTTGCTCGCGAGCGCTATCGCACTGGCCTGGCAGCTCGGCATCTCGCCGCTGGCCGCCCCGTGGCTGGCCGCCAAGATCGTTGCACTGCTGTTGTATATCGTCCTCGGTACGGTCGCACTGAAGCGAGGCAAAACGAAACGTATCCGCCTCCTGGCCTGGCTCGCGGCGCAAGGGGTGTTCTTTTACATAGTGAGCGTAGCCGTGACGCATGACCCTGCGCCCTGGCATATGATTTGAGGAACTGAAGATGAAAATACCGGCCCGCTACAGCAACCTGCTTTTCGGCGGCATGCTCTCCGTCATCATGGTCAGCATCATCTCCGGCACGGTGGTGCTGATCAATCAGGGCTATGACGCGGAATTCTTTGCGCGCTGGTTCAGGGGATTCGCCACGGCGTGGCCCATCGCATTCCCCACGGTACTGGTGGTCGCGCCGTTCGTGCGGCGCGTGGTGGCCCGGGTCACGGTGTGATCAGCGTTTCTTCCAGCCAACCAATACAGCAAACACCCCCAGCATCACATAGCCGAGCAGCGACAATTCCGGGATGCCCAGCCCCAGGAAGGTCCAGCCTTTCGCTGCGCATTCGCCGGAGCCGTGCATCAGTTCCTGCCACACGTCGGACATCGGGAAGTTCTTCAGCATGAACTCGAGACCGGGGCCGCAGGCGGGCACCTGGTCTTTGGGCAGATGCTGGATCCAGATATGGCGCGAGGCGACCGCGACACCGCCCAATGCGGTGAGCGCGATCAGGATGGCATAGACCTTCGCGCCGATCTGTTTTGCGTTATGCAGCGCGGCGATGAAGAACAGCACGCCAATGGCGATGAAGATGACGCGCTGCAGCATGCACAGCGGACACGGGTCCTGGCGCAGCACGTATTGCAGATACAGTGCGGAGCCGAACATGAGCGCCACGGTCACGGCGCCCAGCAGAAACAGCCAGCGCTTCGAAATATCGTCCCATATCTTCACCATGTCATTCCGCCTCGTCTATCCATGCGGCCTGGATGGCTTCCAGCACCTTCTCGCCGCCGCGATTGTGATCGTCGTCGAATCCGTCCAGATCGACCACATAGTTGTGCAGATCGGTGAAGCGCACCGTGCGCGGGTCGGTGTCGGGATGTTTCTCGCTCAGCGCGATCGCGATGTCGCGCACGTCGGTCCATTTCATATGAGAGCCCCAGTAAATTGTAGCGAGCGATCCGAGAGCAAGGCGCACGGAGCGCAGAAACCGGAATGTACAACTAGTACATGAGGATTTCGAGCACCGCGCAACGCAGCTATCGGATTGCGCAGTAAATTTAATGGGGTTCTCATTTTGAGTGCCCCTCCTTCGCCATGTTAATGGTGTACTTGGGTATCTCGACCACCAGGTCCGTATTGCCGACGATAGCCTGACAACTCAGACGCGATCTGGATTCCAGCCCCCATGCTTTGTCCAGCATATCCTCTTCCAGTTCCGTCGCCTCTTCCAGACTGTCGAAGCCCTCGCGCACGATGACGTGACATGTAGTGCAGGCGCATGACATCTCGCAAGCATGTTCGATCTCGATGTCGTGTTGCAGCAGTGCATCGCAGATGGACGTGCCGGGCTCGGCCTCGAACAACGCGCCTTTGGGGCACAATTCTTCATGCGGCAAAACGATGATCTGCGTCATATCAGCTTTCCAGTTCCGACAACTTGTGACCGGCCAGCGCGCGCTGCACGCTCTGATCCATGCGGCGCTGCGCGAAGTCGGTGGAGGCGAGATTCAACGCCTCGACCGCACGCTTGATGGCCAGATGGTCGCTGCCCGCGAGCACCGCGCGCAAGGCATCCATGCTGCCGCGGATGCGTGCCTGTGCTGCGGAATCCAGCAAGGCATCGCCATCCTGCCGCAGTGCATTGTCCACCGCCTCCAGCAGTTGCGCCGCCTCGGTCTGCTGTTCGCGCAAGGCACGCGCCAGCATATCGTCGCGCGCATGTTGCGTGGAGTCTTGCAGCATGCGCGTGATGTCGGCATCGCTCAGACCATAGGCAGGTTTGACCACGATGTGTGCCTCCGTGCCGCTTGCCATCTCGCGTGCGGAGACACTGAGCAGGCCGTCGGCATCGACCTGGAAGGTGACGCGGATGCGCGCCGAACCCGCCACCATGGCCGGGATGCCACGCAGTTCGAACTTCGCCAGCGAGCGGCAATCGCTCACCAGTTCGCGCTCGCCTTGCACCACGTGGATGCTCATCGCGGTCTGCCCGTCCTTGTAGGTGGTGAACTCCTGCGCGCGCGCACTCGGGATGGTGCTGTTGCGCGGGATGATCTTTTCCACCAAGCCGCCCATGGTCTCGATACCCAGCGACAGGGGAATCACGTCCAGCAGCAGCCAATCGTCAGCGCTGCGATTTCCAGCCAGCACATTGGCCTGTATCGCAGCGCCCAGCGCCACGACTTTGTCGGGATCGAGATTGTTCAACGGGCTCTGGCCGAAGAATTCGCCCACCGCCAGTTGCACCTGCAACATGCGCGTGGAGCCGCCGACCATCACCACGCCCTTGATGTCCTGTGCCGTCAGCTTGGCATCGCGCAAGGCGCGGCGCGTCGCCTGCAAGGTGCGCACGACCAGATTCAGCGTCAATTCATTGAACATCTCGCGCGTGAGCGTCAGCTCCACCAGCTCGCCGTCGCTCAATACCGCCGTGATCTGCGCCTGCGCCTGTTCGGTGAGTTGCTCCTTGGCGGCGCGCGCATGGGTCAGCAGCAGGCGCGTGTCGTATGCGCTCAAGGCAGACAGGCCGGCCTTCTCCAGTATCCAGCAGTAGATGCGGTGGTCGAAATCGTCGCCGCCCAAAGCCGAATCGCCGTTGGTGGACAGCACCTCGAACACGCCTTTGGACAGCTTCAGGATGGAGATATCGAACGTGCCGCCGCCCAGGTCGTACACCGCGTACACACCTTCTGCCGCATTATCCAGCCCGTAAGCGATGGCGGCGGCGGTGGGTTCGTTGAGCAGGCGCAGCACATTGAGTCCGGCCAGCTTCGCCGCATCCTTGGTCGCCTGGCGCTGTGCATCGTCGAAGTAGGCGGGGACGGTGATGACTGCGCCGACCAGTTCGCCGCCCAAGGAAAGTTCGGCGCGTTCGCGCAGCACTTTGAGTATCTCGGCCGACACTTCGACCGGGCTCTTCGCGCCGGCGACCGTGCGCAGTTGCAACATGCCAGGCGCATCCACGAAACGATATGGCGAATTGCCGACTTCGCCCATGTCCTTCAGTCCGCGCCCCATGAAGCGTTTCACCGAGACGATGGTGTTGTGCGGATCGTCGCTCTGCACCGCTTGCGCCGCTTGGCCGACCTGCACGCTGCCGTCTTCCGCATAGCGCACCACCGAGGGCAGCAAAGCGCAACCGTGAATATCGTTCAGCACGGTGCTGATGCCGTTGCGCACGGTTGCGACAAGGGAATTGGTCGTACCGAGGTCGATGCCAACAGCCAGGCGATGTTGATGGGGAGCGGCGGAAAGGCCGGGTTCTGATATCTGCAGCAGTGCCATTTAAGAATCTAATTCGTCGAATGCGGAGCCGATCTCTTCCGCGAGTTTCTCAAGGAATCGGAGCTTGCGCACTATACCGGAAGCAGAGGCAAAATCGTGACGCTCATCGAGGTCGCGCGCGAGTTCCTGTTCCAGATCGCGCCGCGCGTGTTGCATGCGCTGCTCCAGTTGGTCCAGCACCGTCATGTTTTGAACTTGTTTCGCTTCCTCCAGCGCCTCGCGCCATTCCATCTGCTGCATCAGGAAGTCGGTCGGCATCGCCGTGTTGCTCTCTTCCTGTGTATCCACGCCCTGCAGCGACAGCAGGTAGCGCGCGCGATTCAACGGATTGCGCAAGGTCTGATAGGCCTCGTTCACGCGCGTCGCCCATTGCAGGGACAGACGGCGTTCGGCTTCGGGAAGATGCGAGAATTTGTCCGGATGGACTTGTGCCTGCAAGGCGAGAAAGCTTTGTTCGAGCGTTACGCCGTCAAGCTGGAAATGCCGGGGAAGATTGAAAAGCGTGAAGAAGTCTTGCTGAAAATCGGGCACCAAGGGGCTCATCACACTTTGAAACTCTCGCCGCAGCCGCATTGGTCTTTCACGTTCGGATTGTTGAACTTGAATCCCTCGTTCAAACCCTCGCGCGTGTAATCCAGTTCCATGCCGTCGATGTACGGCAGGCTTTGCTGGTCGACCAGCACGGTGACGCCATTGCTGACGAACTGCAGATCTTCGCTGTCCACCGCATCGGCGAACTCCAGCTTGTAGGCCATGCCGGAGCAACCGCTGGTGCGCACACCGAGACGCAGCCCGACACCCTTGCCGCGCTTGGTCAAAAAATTCTGCACATGCTTCGCCGCATTCTCTGTCAGGGTGATCGCCATTGGCCCCTCCTATTTGTTTCCGTTGCAGGCAGCCGCTTCCACCATCGCGCCACTCTTGGCCTTGTAATCCGCCACCGCCGCCTTGATGGCATCTTCCGCCAGGATGGAGCAATGTATCTTCACCGGCGGCAATGCCAGTTCTTCGGCGATCTGGGTATTCTTGATCGCCAGCGCCTGATCCACCGTCTTGCCTTTGACCCACTCGGTCACCAGAGAACTGGAGGCGATCGCCGAACCGCAACCGTAGGTCTTGAATTTGGCGTCTTCGATGATGCCGTCCTTGCCGACCTTGATCTGCAACTTCATCACATCGCCGCAGGCCGGCGCACCGACCATGCCGGTACCGACACTGCTGTCGTCCTTGTTCAAAGCCCCGACATTGCGCGGGTTCTCGTAGTGATCCAAAACTTTTTCGCTGTAAGCCATTACGGCCTCCTTAGTGTGCAGCCCACTGCACGGTATTCAAATCAATGCCTTCCTTGAACATATCCCACAATGGAGAGAGCTCGCGAAGTTTGGCAATCTTTTCCTGCAACAGTTTCACTGTGTAATCCACTTCTTCGACGGTGGTGAAACGTCCCACGGTGAACCGGATCGAACTGTGCGCCAACTCGTCGTTGCGCCCCAACGCGCGCAACACGTAGGACGGCTCCAGGCTGGCCGAAGTACAGGCCGAGCCGCTGGATACCGCGATGTCCTTCACCGCCATGATGAGCGATTCGCCTTCGACGAAGTTGAAGCTCACGTTCAGGTTGTGCGGCACACGCTGTTCCATGTCGCCGTTGAGATACACCTCTTCCATGCTCGACAGCCCGGCCCACAGGCGGTCGCGCAACATGCGGATGCGTTCGTTCTCGGCCGCCATATCTTCTTTGGCGATGCGGAACGCTTCGCCCATGCCGACGATCTGGTGCGTCGCCAAAGTGCCGGAGCGGAAACCGCGTTCGTGTCCGCCGCCGTGCATCTGCGCTTCCAGACGCACACGCGGTTTGCGCCGCACGTACAAGGCGCCGATGCCCTTGGGGCCGTAGGTCTTGTGCGCAGAGAAACTCATCAGATCGACTTTGAGCTTTTGCAGATCGATCGCCACCTTGCCTGTCGCCTGCGCCGCATCGACATGGAACAGGATGCCTTTTTCACGGCATATTTCGCCGATGGCAGCGATGTCCTGGATGACGCCGATCTCGTTGTTCACAAACATCACCGAAACGATAACGGTATCGGGACGCAATGCGGCTTTCAGCTTCTCCAGATCGAGCAGACCGCTCGGCTCGGGATCGAGATAGGTCGCGGAAAAACCCTGGCGTTCCAGTTCGCGCACGGTGTCGAGCACCGCCTTGTGTTCGGTCTGCACCGTGACGATGTGCTTGCCTTTGTCGGCGTAGAAATGCGCCGCGCCCTTCAATGCGAGGTTGTTGGACTCGGTCGCGCCGGATGTCCACACGATCTCTTTCGGATCGGCATTGACCAGAGCGGCGACCTGCTCGCGCGCACGCTCCACCGCCTCGTCCGCCGTCCAGCCGAAGGAATGCGAACGTGAAGCCGGATTGCCGAACTTCTCGGTGAGGTAGGGGATCATCTCCTCGGCCACGCGCGGATCGACCGGCGTGGTCGCGGAATAATCCATATAGATCGGCAACTGCAACGTCATGCCATCTTCCTTACGCTGCAGCTCGTGCCGAGCTTTCGTTTTTCGCCATCACGACCGGCGCACCTTCCGTGACTGCGCTCTTGTTCTGACCATCCACCAACTGCTGCAGGTTGATCTTGCCCAAGATACTCGTGGATCGCCTCGTTCAGGCCGTACCACAGTTCGTGAGTCAAACAGGGTTTGCCATCCTGGCAGTCGCCTTTGGCGCCGCAGTGCGTGGCATCCAGCGGCTCATCCACCGCCACGATGATATCGACCATGGAGATCTTGTTCGCCGGACGTGCCAGGCAATAACCGCCGCCGGGACCGCGCACGCTGGCCACCACGTTGTTGCGGCGCAACTTGCCGAACAATTGTTCCAGATAAGACAAAGAAATCTTCTGACGCTCGCTGATACCGGCCAAGGTGACAGGACCTTTTCCGCTGCGCATGGCCAGATCGACCATCGCTGTTACCGCAAATCTTCCTTTAGTTGTGAGTCGCATAATGCTCTTCTCCTTGATATTCAGACTGGCGCGGCGAATGGCCACACCTTACCCCTGCTTTTGCTGAGGGAATAATAGAATACCTGATTCTTTTAATCAACAATTTTATTCAGGTGGTTTGGATCGAACTTGTCGGCGGTGGCACGCTCTTCTTCCACGCGCACGCCCATCTTCTCGAGTTGTTGCAGGATGAATTCGATGCGCTGATCGACGGTGACGCTGTGTCCGATCAGGCCGTGCAAGGTTTTGGCGACCGGATCGTTCTGGTCGTTGCTGAGTCCGTAAGCATTGAAACCCGTGTTCTTTTTCGCCTCGTCCAGGATGCGTGCCGGAATACCGGTCGCCGTCGCACCGGCCGGGACATCCTTCACCACCACCGCGTTGGAGCCGATCTTGGCGCCGTCGCCGACGTGGATGGGGCCCAGTATCTTGGCGCCCGCACCGACCACCACGTTGTTACCCAAGGTGGGGTGGCGCTTGCCATGCTGCCAGGAAGTGCCGCCCAAGGTCACGCCGTGATACAGCGTCACATCGTCGCCGATCTCGGCCGTCTCGCCGATCACCACGCCCATGCCGTGGTCGATGAAGAAACGCCGGCCGATGGTCGCGCCCGGATGGATCTCGATGCCGGTAAAGAAGCGCCCGATATGCGAGGTGAAGCGCGCCAGCCATTTGAACCCCATGTGCCACAGCTTGTTCGAGATGCGATGGAAGATGCGCGCATGCAACCCCGGATAGCAGGTCAGCACCTCGAAGGTGGTGCGTGCTGCGGGATCGCGGGCGAATACGCTGGCGATGTCTTCGCGGATATTGTTAAACATCTTTGTGCTCTTCTCGGTAACGTTCTCTGAGGCGCGCATTGTACTCGGTCGTCACGGTCAACATGCCGCGCAGGATGTTGATCTCCTCGTCTTCCAGCCTGGTGCGCGAATACAGACGGCGCAAACGCTGCATCAGGCGCGCCGGATTCTGCGTGGTGAAGAAACCGATCTCGAACAGCGTCTTTTCCAGATGCGCATACAGACCTTCGACCCGTTCGTGCGTGGCAGGTTCGATTTGAGGCATCACCGGCGTATAGCTCTGCGCCGCCACGCTCAACTCATACGCCATCACCTGCACCGCAGCCGCGATGTTGAGCGAAGAGAAATCGGGATGCGCAGGGATGTTCACGCCCAGCTGCGCCTTGCCCATCTCCTCGTTGGTCAACCCGGACATCTCGGTACCGAACAGCAAGGCCACGGGATGGGTGGCGGCCTCCTGCAACACTTGCGGCATCGCCTCGCGCGGCGTCTTCACCTCGATGGAGATGTCGCGCAGCCGCGCCGTCATCGCCACGGTGAACACCACGCCCTGCAGCGCCTCGTCGATGGAGCCGCACACCACCGCGTTGTGCAGGATGTCGTCCGCCCCGGCGGCCATCGCCGTGGCCTGTGCATCGGGGAAATGGCGCGGATTGATCAGGTACAGATGCTGCAACCCCATGGTCTTCATGGCGCGTGCCGCCGCGCCGATGTTGCCCGGATGGGTGGTGTGGCTGAGCACCACGCGCACATTACTTAAAGGATTTGGTTTATTCAAAACGTAATACCAACTAAAATACGGGCTGGATTTCCCCAGCTCATTAAAAAGGTCGTACTGATTATGCACCCCATGCTCAACATCGCGGTGAAGGCCGCGCGTCGCGCCGGCAATCTCATCCACCGTGCCGCCGATAACCTCGATCACCTCACTGTGACCAAGAAATCCCACGCGGATTACGTCAGCGAAGTAGATCGCGCTGCTGAGCGCATCATCGTAGAGACCTTGCTGGACGCCTATCCCAGCCATGCGATTCTAGCAGAAGAGGGCGGCGCCCAAGGCCAGTCGGAGTACGTGTGGATCATCGATCCGCTCGACGGCACCACCAATTTCCTGCACGGCGTGCCGCAGTACGCCGTCTCCATCGCCCTGCAACACAACGGCGTGCTGACCCAGTCCGTGGTGTACGACCCGACCAAGAATGACCTGTTCACCGCCACCCGCGGCCGCGGCGCGTTCCTCAATGACAAGCGCATCCGCGTCAGCAAGCGCAAGGAAATGATCGACAGCCTGATCGGCACCGGCTTCCCCTACACCCGCTTCGAACACATGGATGCCTATATGGACATCCTCAAAGACCTCATGCAGAAGAGCGCGGGCCTGCGCCGCCCCGGCGCTGCCTCGCTCGACCTGGCATGGACCGCCGCCGGCCGTTACGACGGCTTCTTCGAGACCGCACTCAAGCCGTGGGACATCGCGGGCGGCGCGCTGCTCATCTCCGAAGCGGGCGGCATCGTCTCCGACCTCGCGGGCAACCAGAACTACCTCGCCAGCGGCCACATCTGCGCCGGCAACCCGTTCATCCACGAACAACTGCTACAAGTCATCGCACCGCATCTGACGGACGGGTTGAAGAGCTAACGCACGACAAGCCGCACCGGCATCAATATGGATACCCTGCTCCTCCTCACGATCGCGACTATCGCCATCGTCCTGATCTTCGAGTACACCAACGGTTTCCACGATGCTGCCAACATCATCGCCACGGTCATCGCCTCGCGCGCGATGACGCCGGTGCAGGCCGTGCTGCTGGTGGCCTTCTTCGAATTTCTCGGCCCGCTGCTGGTCGGCACCGCAGTGGCCAACACCATCGGCAAGTTCGTCACGCTGGACGACCTCGACCGCACGCTGGCGCTGACCATCGTGCTGTGCGGTCTGGTCGGTGCCATCGCGTGGAATCTCATCACCTGGTGGTTCGGCATCCCCTCCTCCTCCTCGCATGCGCTGGTCGGCGGGCTGGCGGGCGTGGTCGTGGTCGCGGCCGGCTCCAGCCATGTCGCCTGGGGATTCGGCGATCTGTTGCACGGCCAGCTGAACGGCGTCGCCAAAGTGATCGCCGCGCTGATCCTGTCCCCGCTCATCGGCTTCTGGGTCGGGTTCGCCTTGCACAAGACCATGCTCATGTTGCTGCGCGGCGCGCATCCCTCGATCAACCGCGACCTGCGCCATCTGCAGTTCGTCACCTCGGCCGGACTGGCTTTCTCGCACGGTGCCAACGACGCGCAGAAGAGCATGGGCATCCTCACGCTGGTGCTGGTGCTCGGCGGCTTCATCCCCACCTTTGAAGTGCCGCTGTGGGTGATGCTGGCCTGCTCGCTCGCCATCACGCTGGGCATCCTTTCCGGCGGCTGGCAGATCGTGCGCACGCTCGGTTTCTCCATCTACAAGATCCGTCCGCTGCACGCGCTGGATTCGCAGATGACCGCCGCCAGCGTGATCTTCAGCTCCTCGCTGTTCGGCGCGCCCGTCTCCACCACCCACGTGGTCGCCTCGTCGATCATGGGCATCGGCGCCTCGGAACGCCCCAAGGCCGTGCGCTGGGGCAAGGCGTTCGAGATCGTCACCACCTGGCTGATCACCATACCCGGCGCAGCATTGATGTCGATTAGCTGCTATCTTCTCATCCACGCATTGACCTGAGTCACCACCATGCCTGAAGCCTCCAAAACACTGCTCGCCATCATTCTGGACCGCGTCTTCCCCAAGGTACCCGACTTCTTCCAGATGCTCACCGAACAAACCACCAAGGTCACGCACACCGTTGACCTGCTGGTCGCCTACATGGAACACGGCGACCCGATGGTGGCGGATGCACTCAAGCAGAACGTGCACGAGGCCGACCTCATCAAGGTGCGCAACCTGCACGAACTCAACGACGCCTTCTCCACCCCCATCGACCGCGAGGACATCTACCGCGCCATCATGGCGCTGGACGACATCGTGATGTACTGCAAGACCACGGTGCACGAGATGGACGTGCTCAGCGTCAAGCCGGACACCTTCATGCGCGACATCTCGCACTGCATCAAGGAAGGCGTCGATGCGCTGGCCACTGGCTACGCCAAGCTCGGCACCGCTCCCGCCAGCGCCGCACTGGATGCCAATGCCGCACGCCAGGCCGAACGCCATGCCGAGAAACTGTACCGCGCCGCCCTGCCCATCCTGTTCGAGGGCACCGACTACATCAACATGTTCAAGCGGCGCGAGATCTACCGCCACCTGACCAACGCCGCCCAGCACATGGCGCTGTGTGCCAACCGCCTGCACGACATCGTGGTCAAGATAAGCTGAGTTTGTTTCAATGAATGCACCGGAAAAATCCAGCCACACCCCCATGATGCAGCAGTACCTGCGCATCAAGGCAGAGCATCAGGACAAGCTGCTGTTCTACCGCATGGGCGACTTCTACGAGCTGTTCATGGGCGATGCGGAGCGCGCCGCCAAGCTGCTCGACATCACCCTCACCCAGCGCGGCGCCTCCAACGGCAACCCGATCAAGATGGCGGGCGTGCCCTACCATGCGGCCGAACAATACCTGGCACGCCTGGTGAAGATGGGCGAATCCATCGCCATCTGCGAACAGATCGGCGACCCCGCCACCAGCAAAGGCCCGGTCGAACGCAAGGTGGTGCGCATCGTCACCCCCGGCACCGTCACCGACTCCGCCCTGCTGGAAGAGAAACGCGACAACCTGCTGCTCGCGCTGCACCAGCGCAGCGGCAAGCTCGGCCTGGCCTGGCTCAATCTCGCCTCCGGCCAGTTCTTCGTGTGCGAGACCGTTACCGACAACCTCGCCGCCGAACTGGAACGGCTGCAACCTTCCGAGATACTCCACGCCGAGAACGCCGCCCTGCAGCCCAGTATCCATGCGGCTTTCAAGGCATTACCGGAATGGCATTTCGAATTGGAGACGGCACGCCGCGGCCTGTGCCAACAGTTCGCCACCATCGACCTCGCTGGTTTCGGCTGCGACGAATTCACGGTGGGACTGGAAGCCGCAGGCGCGCTGCTCGGCTACGCCAAGCTCACCCAGGGCCAGGCCATCAGCCACATCCGCAGCATGCAGGTGTATAGCGCAGACCGCTACGTACGCATGGATGCCGCCACCCGCCGCAATCTGGAGATCACCCAGACACTGCGCGGCGAGCCAGCGCCCACCCTGCTCTCGCTGCTCGACACCTGCGCCACCAACATGGGCAGCCGCCTGCTCGCCAACTGGCTGCATCATCCGCTGCGGGATCGCGCGGTGCTGGGTGCGAGGCTCGATGCCGTCGCACAGCTGGGCGTGCTGCAGCACACAGTCCACGACCAACTCAAACCCAGCGTGGACGTAGAACGCATCACCGCGCGCATCGCCTTGCGCAGTGCCAGACCGCGCGACCTGTCTGGCCTGCGCGACACGCTGCTCACCTTGCCGCAGTTGCACACCACTCTGGCGAAGTGCGATGCTTCACTGATCCGGACTCTTAGTGACGCACTCCACTTGTCCGTTCGTCCTGAGCTAGTCGAAGGATCGGCGCGTAGCGCCGTGCAGGCCAGTTCGCCCCTTCATGCTTCGACAAGCTCAGCACGAACGGGAAATGAATTGATTGAGTTGCTCCAGAGAACCATCAAACCCGAACCTTCCTCCGTCCTGCGCGAAGGCGGCGTGATCGCCGACGGCTTCGATGCCGAGCTGGACGAACTGCGCGGCATCCAGACCAACTGCGGCGATTTCCTCATGGAGCTGGAGCTGCGCGAACGCGCGCGCACCGGCATCGAGAAACTGAAGGTCGAATACAACCGCGTGCACGGTTTCTACATCGAAGTCAGCTTTGCCAATGCGGATAAGGTGCCGGACGACTACCGCCGCCGCCAGACGCTGAAGAACGTCGAACGCTACATCACGCCGGAACTGAAGGCTTTCGAGGACAAGGCGCTCTCCGCCAACGACCGCGCACTCGCGCGCGAGAAATTCCTCTACGAACAACTGCTGGACCAGCTCGCGCCGTTCATCCCGCAACTGCAGCGCATCGCTGCCGCCATCGCCGAGCTGGACGTGCTCGCCACCTTTGCCGAGCGCGCCGCCTCGCTGAACTTCAGCGCGCCGCAGTTCGCCGACGATGCGCAGATCAACATCGTCAAAGGCCGGCATCCGGTGGTGGAAGCGCAAGTGGACCAGTTCACGCCGAACGATACCGTGCTCAACGACGCGCGCCGCACGCTGCTGATCACCGGCCCCAACATGGGCGGTAAATCCACTTACATGCGCCAAGTCGCCATCATCGCGCTGCTCGCGCATGTCGGCTGCTTCGTCCCCGCACAAGCGGCGGTGCTCGGCGAGATCGACCAGATCTTCACGCGCATCGGCGCATCGGACGACTTAGCCTCCGGACGCTCCACCTTCATGGTCGAGATGACCGAGGCCGCCAACATCCTGCACAACGCCACCGAGAAGAGTCTGGTGCTGGTGGACGAGATCGGGCGCGGCACCAGCACCTTCGACGGCCTCGCCCTCGCCTACGCCATCGCGCGCCACCTGCTGGAAAAAAACCGCAGCTACACCCTGTTCGCCACGCACTATTTCGAACTCACGCGGCTGGCCGAAGAGTTCAAGCAACTCGCTAATGTCCACCTCGCCGCCGTCGAACACCAGCACAGCATCGTCTTCCTGCACAGCGTGAACGAAGGCGCGGCAAGCCAGAGCTACGGCCTGCAAGTCGCCGCACTGGCCGGCGTGCCCAACGACGTCATCCGCGCCGCCAAGAAACAACTGCTCAGGCTGGAGCAAAACAGCGCCGCGCAGAATCCGCAGGGCGACCTGTTCGACAAGAAACCGGAACTGCCGGAACCGGAAGAGCATCCGGTATTGCAATCACTGCGCGAATTGCAGCCGGATGAATTGAGTCCGAAGGAAGCGCTGGAGAGGATTTATCAGTTGAAGAAGCTGGTGTAGCATGCATTGCCACCCAACGTATGTGTCTCGATAACTATTACCATTCATGATTTCTTTCGCAAACATCATTGAAACAATCAACAACAACCAGGTACTTTCTGGAATTGCAGCAGCATCATTGCTTGCCCTATTCAGTTGGTTGATTAAGCTACGCCGCAATTATCGAGATAGCAGCAAGATTTACAGGTTCTTACAGCAGTCTGAATCAGAAACTTCATTCACATACAGAAGCACAGAAGCGATTTCTTCTGCCACAAAACTTGCCGAAAGCAGAGTAGAAGAATTGTGTAGCAGACACCCAAATATCAAAAGAAATGGCAAAGAAAAACAATCTTGGAAATTATGCAACTAGCCAAACAATCTCTATTGACGAGAATCTAAATGAACACAAAGCAACTTATTGCCACTTGGTACACTGCCATAACAGTGCTTTGGTTAATCGCTGCTGGAAGCCTAATTCGCAATGAATGGATAGTGCTCGTTATCGTCGCCACAATAATTGGCGCTCTTTCTATTTTCACTCTATGGAATAAAAACGAATTAGACAAGAAACTATTCTTCCGCTGGCTTGCTCCCGGAATTGCCGCCCCTATTATCGTTACCGCTGCTCTGATCATTGATGCACGGGTAAGTGAAGAAGTCTTACCCGACGCAGAAAAAGCAAAAGTTCAAATCGAGATGGCACCTAAACATTATGATGATGGTGAGATTTTTGCAGAAATATATAACGGCAGTTCATATCGCATTACTAGCGCCATCATTGAAATCACTGCTAGTCGCTTAGATTTTTCTTCTCTTGCCAAGCCTGAAAAACCCATCAGTGCCGATGAGTTTTTAGATTCTAACGACATCAAATTCAAGAGGACTCGCGAAAATGTTATGTGGATAAGGCAGTATCAAGATGGTGTTCTTGTATCGCCATTATCTACCGGCCTATTTCATGTAAAAGCTTCCGACTCAAAGGATGCGAACCTAAGTTTTAGAGTAATAGACGTGCGTGGAGTGAAATACAAGTAACTCAAAAGAATAATGGCTAAAAGGGTCAGCTTCGCATTTCCACCAAATTATTGGAACTAAAAGGGTCAGCGTCGAATTACTTTGCTAAAAGAAGCCCGCTTTGGAGAGGATGGGGGTTCGGATTGTCTGCAGCCCACATATGAGGCATCGCCCCTAAACAATCTGCACAACTAACTGATTTATGATATGGTTTTCCGTGCGCCATTGCCCGGAACCATGATTCTCGGGCTGTCGGCAGAGGAGATGTGAGATGCGGACGATATTAGTGATCAACTCGAAAGGCGGCGCGGGGAAAACCACCCTGACCACCAATCTCGCCAGTTATTACGCCAGCCAGAAGGTGCGCACGGCGATCATGGATTGCGACCCGCAGGGTTCGAGCCTGCAATGGCTGCGGCAGCGCCCCGCTCATGTCGAGCGCATCCACGGCGCCAATGCCGCGCCGGCCAGCGGGAACGCGCAGTTGCACAGCCACCGGACGTGGGTACCCGACAACACCGAGACCTTGATCATCGATGCGCCTGCCGGAACCAGTGGCTTGCTGCTGAAAGACCTGGTGCGCCGCGCCAGTTTCATCCTGATTCCTGTTGCGCCCTCCCCCATCGATATCCACGCCACCGCTGATTTCATCAAGGATCTGTATCTGGTCGGCGGCGCACGCAATTCCAAGGCGAAGATCGCGGTGGTCGCCAACCGGGTGCGCCATTCCTCGCCAGGCTATGAGACGCTGGAGCGTTTCCTCACGGCGCTGAAGTTGCCCTTCCTCACCAGCATCAGCGATTCGGACAATTACATCAGCGCCGTTGGCAGCGGCGTGGGAGTGTTCGAGATGGAAGAGACTGCCACCCATGTGGAGCGGCTGGAACTCGCTCCGATCTTCAGATGGATGGATGGACACGAAACCGTGTCGGTCGCTCGGGGCGCAAACATTACCGATAACGTCATCAGTATCGAGAGGTCGGGAAAGTTCGCCGCGCTGCGCTCGACCGGGAAAGCGCTGGTTTCCAACATCCTCAGCGCCACCGGCAGGTTCAAGATCGTTCCCTGAAGCCGGACCACCTCTCGCCACCACCGGCTACGCAGCCGCCTGAAATACCAGCATCTTCCCGAACGATTTCAGGCCGACGACTTCCTGCAGCACCAACCCGCTCTCATCGAACAGCGCTGCCGCAGATGTCCTTGTTGCTCTGTGCCTGCAGCAGTTCAGGCGCGGGATAGGCCTGCGGCATATGGGCAGCAGGTGATGTGGTAAAGTTGGCACATCGTTTTGATCGAGTCTCTTCTCGAAGAACCAATCGGAGAAACAATGAAACGCATCATTTTCGCTCTCGCCCTTGTGACCTTCTCAAGCTTTTCGAATGCCAGCTATGACTACGCCTGTCTGGAAAACTGTTCGAATGAGGGGAGCACCTTCCAGTACTGTACGTCGAAGTGCTCGACCAACGATTTTCCAGCCGACCAGCTGCCAGTCCAGTCACACGTCCAAAACACCAGCGACCGCGCGCCCCAGATCGACCAGCTCTGCCTCGCCGACTGCACTAACGCAAAATATTCGGATCAGTTCTGCCAAAAACGCTGCTCGTTCTAAACCCGCGATGATTCGCGAATAAACTACACCGACAGGAAACCTGGACCGAGCAAACCAACGGGCGGCAAACCGCGATTTCACAAATTGTCTAGGAGGGAACATGAGTGATACCGACTGGATCGACCGCAACGAATATCCGTTCGCCTCACACTATTTCCAGACCGCTGCGGGCAAGCTGCATTATGTGGATGAGGGCGAAGGCCAGCCCATCGTGATGCTGCATGGCAATCCAACTTGGTCGTTCCTGTACCGCAACCTCATCAAGCGACTCCGTTCGCAATACCGCTGCATCGCGCCCGACCATCTGGGTTTCGGCCTTTCGGACAAGCCCGTGGACTGGAGTTATCTGCCGGAAGAGCATGCGAAGAATCTGGCGGCGCTGTTCGATCACTTGGGCTTGAAAAATATCACGCTGGTGGTGCAGGACTGGGGCGGGCCCATCGGCATGCACTACGCGGTGACGCATCCCGAGAACGTGGCGCGCATCATCGTGATGAACACCTGGGCGTGGCCGGTGAACCGCGATCCGCACTATGTGATGTTCAGCGCCTTCATGGGCGGACCGATAGGCCGCATGTTGATCAAGAAGCGCAACTTCTTCGCCGGGACGTTCATGCGCGCGGCATTCGGCGACAAGAGCAAGTTGAGCGAAGCGGCGCACCAGCATTACCTGCGCGCCCTGCCCACCGCCGAGGCCCGCAAAGGTTGTTATGTGTTCCCCAAACAGATCGTCGCTTCCACACCGTGGCTGGAACAGCTGTGGAGCAAGATCGCCGTACTGAAGGATAAGCCGACCTTGTTCGTGTGGGGCATGAAGGATGTCGCGTTCCGCGAGAAGGAGTTGCAGCGCTGGCAGAGCGCCCTGCCGAATTCGCAGACCGTGCGACTGCCGACCGTGGGGCATTTCGTGCAGGAAGAAGCTCCGGAAGAATTGGGCAAGGCAGTGACGGCATTCCTCGCGGGGGCAGACTAAAGGGCCAGCTTCACCTTACTGTCAGCGAGCCCTCTTTGAAGTTTCTTCATGCTATGCTGCCTACAGTTCTGATTCACCAAGATCGCTCAACGATGTACCGGCTTATACGCCATTTACCCAAAAGATCATCTGACGAAGATGGTCTTTTTCTGTTTGACCTGGCAATTCTCCCTCACACACAAAAGGTTATCCCATGATCGTTCGCGGCAGGCCGTCCGGTTTAAGGCTGTTCTTTATTTTTCGTGGTTCGGTGTTGTCCCAGATATGGAAGGTGCTGATAGTCAACATCGTCCTGGCCACTTTGGTGACGATGACTCACGGCGACCTGTTCAGCCACAAGATCACGTTGACCGCGATCCCGTTCACGCTGATCGGCCTGCCGCTGGCCATCTTCCTCGGCTTCCGCAATAACGCGGCCTATGACCGCTACTGTGAAGGCCGCAAGCTGTGGGGAGAGATCGTGTTGCAGAACCGGAATCTCGCGCGCCAATGTCTGACGCTCATCGAGCATGCCACACCGTTGCAAGCCGGTGCCGGATTGAAGGATGTGCGCATCAGGATGATCTACCGCACCATCGCCTTTACGCACGCGCTGCGCCACCTGTTGCGCAATACCGACGCCCGCGCCGAATTGAAACCGCTGCTCTCGCAACATGAATGGGAACAAGGCTGCAAGAGCGCCAACATTCCCGATTACCTGATGTACCAGATGGGCAGTGACTTGCGCTTGTGCATCGATGAAAAACGCCTCGATGGTTGCCTTGCATCCAACATCGACTCGACCATGTCTGCCATCACTGCTGCGTCCGCAGCTTGCGAACGGATCAAGGGCACGCCTATCCCCTTCTCCTACACTTTGATGCTGCACCGGACAGCTTACCTGTACTGTTTTCTGCTGCCGTTCGGCTTGGTCGATACGATAGGTTTCATGACGCCGTTTGTGGTTGGCATCGTCGCTTACACCTTCTTTGGCCTGGATGCGCTGGGCGACGAGATCGAGGAGCCCTTCGGCGACTCGCCCAATGACCTGGCGCTGGATGCGATCTGCCGCTCGGTCGAGATCAATCTGCGCGATTCTCTGGGCGAGGAGCATGGACTGACGCCGTTGAAGCCGGTGAACTACTGTTTGATGTGAGTATCAAGGTCGGGCTTGAGTTTCAGATTCGATAACGGAACTCTCCCGGCCTCCAACCTTATCACCCTGCCTTCCTCTCCCGTTTGCCACCACACGCGCGACCAAGCCAAGGTAGTGGATTTCAGCATGGAAAACCGGTGTTTTACTGGTCCAACTACTGTCACAACCACCGGTTGAGATACTGGATATTGCTTATATATTTCGTTCTCATAAGCCGATACCTTACTTGCATGGGCATGTTTGGGTGCTACAGGGAAGGAGGTGTGACATGGGTACCACCGCGACGAATATGAATGGATGCAGTATCGAGCATAAAGCGCTTACGGCTGAAGAGTACGGCGAGGAGGTGATGTGTGCGGGATGGACTCCGCAGCTCTCGCTGCTGGCAGAAAATCCCTTTGCGCGGACCAACAAGTATGCCGCGCTGCCTGCCGATCTGGCGAGCCTGGATGTCGATGCGTTTCTGAAAAAGATGTATGAGTATCAGCGCTGATGCGCGGTTCAGAAACGGGGTTTAGCTCGAATTTAAAATTTCTCGAGTTTCAAATTTGAAGCCTGACCGCCTCCGTAACGATCAACAAGCCGCTGCCATTCGGCCAGCGTCCCTTCGCTATCTTGCCGCCATGTAAAATCAAAGGCGTCGCATTTCAAATATCCGGCGTAAGATGATGCCGTCCTGTTGGTGATTCACGCGTTACTTTAATGCAGCAGCTTGCAGATAGCGTTGGGGGCAAATGCTTTCTGCGCAGCTGACGATTGAAAGGAGCGGCCATGAAACATCACAAATACCTCATCGTCGGCGGCGGCATGACTGCCGACTCCGCTATCCGCGGCATTCGCAAGATCGACCCCAGCGGCAGCATCGCAATGATCTGCGATGAGCATGACCCGCCCTACAATCGGCCGCCGCTGTCCAAGTCGTTGTGGAAGAACAAACCTTTCGAATCCATTTGGCGCAACCCCGTCGGGCTCAACTTCGACCTGCGTCTGGGCAAGAAAATGGTGGCCCTCGATGCATCGATGAAGACTGCGACAGATGACGCAGGCAACGAATACACCTACGAAAAACTGTTGCTCGCCACGGGCGGTTCGGCGCGACGCCTGCCCGATGCCGACGAGAGCGTGATCTATTTCCGGACGGCAGCCGACTACCGCAAGCTGCGCGAGTTGAGCGAACGCGGCTCGGATTTTGTGGTGATCGGCGGCGGCTTCATCGGCTCGGAAGTGGCCGCCGCGTTGGCTATGAACGGCAAGCGGGTGACGATGATCTTTCCGTCGGAAGGGATCGGTTCGCGCGCCTATCCGCCAGCGCTCATGGCGTTCCTGAATTCGTACTATGAGGAGAAGGGCGTGATGCTGCTTGCATCCGAGACGGTCAAATCAGTGCGGGCCAATGGCAGCAAGACCATCGTGACTACGGGCAAAGGTGCGGAGATCGTCGCCGACGGAGCCGTGGCGGGTTTGGGCATTCTGCCCAATACCGGGTTGGCCGAGCACGCCGGCCTCAGGGTGGACAATGGCATCGTGGTGGACGAGTTGCTGCGCACCAGCCATCCAGATATTTATGCGGCAGGCGATGTGGCGAATTTCTACAGTGCCGCGCTGGATAAACGCATGCGCGTGGAACATGAGGACAACGCCAATGTCATGGGCGAAATGGCGGGCAGGAACATGGCGGGTCAATCCGATATCTACAGCCACCAGCCCTACTTTTATTCCGACCTGTTCGACCTGGGTTATGAAGCGGTGGGAGAGCTGGATGCCGGCCTGGATATCATCGAAGACTGGAAGGAGCCGTTCCGCAAAGGAGTAATCTACTATTTGCGCGACGGCCATGTGCGTGGCGTGCTGCTGTGGAACACCTGGGGACAGGTTGCCGCCGCCACGCAATTGATCGCCGAGAAAGCCCAGCATTCGCGCTCAACGCTGGTAGGGCGGATAAGCGATTAAACGGGAGTCAGCTCAGGCGTTGCCGATCTGGGTCGCCGTAGCGGCGATAGCTGAAATCTTGGCGAGTGCCCCGGACAGGTCTTTTACTTTGGCCTCTAACATGGCCACTTCTCTGCTCTTGGCTTCCAGTTCGGCTGACTTGTTTGCCGTCGCTGCCCTAGCCTGGTCCTGCTTGATGCTTTCCCTGAGCAACTCGATCGTCCGCAGATATTCGAGCGACTTGTTCTTCTCTTCTTCCAGCTGGGCATTTTTCCTGGCGAGCTGAATCTCTTCCAACTCAACCAGCTTATTGAGTTTGGCTTCCAGATCGGCGGTTTTTGCCTGTTCCTGTTTAAGGCTCTCACGCAACTGCATGATCGTTTTCAACAGTTCGGGCGAACTGTTCTTTTCTTCCGCGATCGGTGCACTCTTCGGTGCGAGCTCGAAGGATATGCTTTTGTCTTTCGCAAGATTGGCCTGCGGGACCTCGCTCTTGGCATCGTCAGCGTATGCGCGAATTTTGACTGTTTTATCCATGATGTCCCTTATCCATGAAGTTCCAAAGAGAGAGGCCGGTTATCTGCTTTGCATATTAACCGGTTCTGCCGGTTGTTTGTCGGCTGCAGGAGCTCTGGCCGGTGCGACTTCTTTGACCACGGGAGCGGCAACCACCGGGCTGCTTGCTGCTGGCGGCACGGCTGGCTGAGCTGCACGAGGTTTCGCCACAGCCGGTGCGGCGGGTTGCAGTGGGGATAAAGGCTTCGGTGCCAGCGGCATGTCCGCCGGATTCTTCAATGCGCTGTTGGCGGTGGGCGGTGCCGGCTGCGGCACGCGGGCGCCCAAGGGTGCAACGGGTTTCGTTTGGGTCGTGACCGGCTTCGCGGGCATCGGCCCGGTGCCTTTCAAAACCGGCGCTGCCTGCGGCGCACTCTGCTGCAAGATCACCGGCTTGATGATTTCGGTTTGTATCGGCACGTTCGGTTTGCTGCTCGCGGCCAGCGGAGCGGAAGGCGGCAATATGCTTTCAGCCTGGACTGTACTTGGCTGCGTCTGTGCGCTTTCAGCGGGCAACGGGACCGCACTCGGCACGGGCTGCAATGCTAGCCACACCTGCCAGGCGATGACGGCCAGCGCGACCAGCGCGGTCAGCCACAATACGCGGTGCAACTTGTCATGTTTACGGATGATGCGAACCTTGGCCTTGCCGAAGATCGTGTGGGTGATGACGGCCTCGCCGATCTCGCGCGAGAAACTCACGCGCGGCTGCGCGCTGGTCATCCGCAGTTCGCGGTCCGGAATATCAAGTTGGCCGATCTCGTGACTCATTGCTTATGCTCCCTGGTAACTAAAGTGCCCGGCTCGAATCTTTGCGAGCAGCAAGCATAGCCCGCTTCCCTATTCCAACGACAATTCTATCTTGTCCAGCGCGATCGCCGGCGACTGCGGCTTGGCTGCCTCCGCCGCTTCCTGCTGCTGTTGTTCCTGCTGTTGCTTGGCGAGCTGCTCCGCATCGAACTGGCGCTTCTTCTCTTCCTGCGCCGCCAACTCCTGCTTGCGTATCTCTTCCAGCTCTTCCGGCGTTTTGTGCTCGTGCAGCGACAATTCCATGCTCGAAGCCGTGGCCGGTTCGCCGCGCTTGCTCTTGAGCTTGATGTTCAGGCGCAGTTCGTTGGCCGAGTCGGCATTGCGGATGGCTTCTTCGTAGGAAATCTGGCCGTCGTTATACAGCTCGAACAGCGACCAGTCGAAGGTACGCATGCCCAGCTCGCGCGATTTTTCCATGATGCCCTTGATCTCGTGGAATTCGCCCTTGAAGATCTTGTCGGCGATGATTGGCGTGTTGAGCAGTATCTCGATGGCCGCCCTGCGTCCCTTGCCGTCAGGCGTGCGCACCAACCGCTGCGAGACGAGCGCGCGCATGTTGGCGGAGAGGTCCATCAGCAGCTGGTTGCGGCGCTCTTCGGGGAAGAAGTTGATGATGCGGTCTATGGTCTGGTTGGTGCTGTTGGCGTGCAGCGTGCCCAGGCACAGGTGACCGGTCTCGGCGAAGGCGATGGCGTGCTCCATGGTCTCGGCGTCGCGGATCTCGCCGATCAGGATGACGTCCGGTGCCTGGCGCAGCGTGTTCTTCAGAGCGTGATGCCAGCTGTGCGTGTCCACGCCCACTTCGCGGTGGGTGATGAGCGACTGCTTGGACTGGTGCACGTATTCCACCGGGTCTTCGACGGTGATGATGTGGCCCTTGGAAGTACGGTTGCGATGGTCGATCATCGCGGCCAGCGAGGTGGACTTGCCGGAGCCGGTACCACCGACCACCAGCACCAGGCCGCGCTTGTGCATGATGACTTCCTTGAGGATCTCCGGCAGGCCGAGTTTCTCGAAGTTGGGGATCTCGGCGGCGATGGTGCGGATGACCATGCCGACGTTGCGCTGCTGCACGAACACGTTGACGCGGAAACGGGAGACACCGGGTACGGAGATAGCGAAATTGCATTCCATCTCCTTGTCGAACTCGGCGCGCTGATCTTCGTTCATCAGGGCATAAGCCAGTTGACGGGTGATCGCGCCGTTGAGCTTTTGCGTCGTCATCGGCTGCATCTCGCCGTGCGATTTCATGCTGGGCGGAAAATCGCTGGAGATGAACAGGTCGGAGCCGCCCGATTTGCTCATGGCGGTGAGTAGCTTGATGATGTATTCGTACGCTTGCTGATCGGTTAGGCCTGATGACATCGTGTTTCCCCGTAACGGTTATTTCAACAAAATTGGCGCGCATTTTAGCAGCAAGCGGTGCGGGCATTGTATTTCTGGGTTAATGTCCGGCTTTCGAAAATGGGAGGCAAGCATGAAACTTCGCGTGTTGATCCTGGGCTATGGCGAGATGGGGCATGCCATGGAGTATCTTCTGGCGGCACGGCACGATGTGCGCATCTGGAACCTGGGCGAGGTGATCAAGGGTAGCCATGCCACGCTGGAGGAGGAAGTCGCCGAGGCGCAGGTGGTCTTGTTCTGCCTGCCGGTGAATCCGCACTTCGAGATCGCCAGCCGCATCGCGCCGCATCTGGCCAGGGACAGCCTGTGCCTCTCCATCGCCAAAGGCCTGGACGAGTCGGGGCGCACCGCAGCACAGGTGTTCGAGCGCGCCTTCAACGGCGACCACCACTACGGAGTGATCTACGGGCCGATGATCTCGGAGGAGATCCGGCGCGGACGGCATGCCTTTGCCGATGCGGTGTTGTCGGACTCTGCGGATTTCGATGTGATGCACAGCCTGTTCCGCGGCAGCACCCTGATCTGCCAGCAGGCTTCAGACATGCACGGCAGGAGTTTGTCGGTGATCCTGAAGAACGTGTACGCCATCCTGTTCGGCGTGGCGGATGAACTGGAGTTGGGCGACAACATGCGCGGACATCTGGTGGTCGCCTCGATCGCCGAGTTGTCCAGCATCGTGCAATCGTTCGGCGGGCGGGCGCATACGCCTTACAGCTACGCTGGCCTGGGCGACCTGATGACCACCGCCACCAGCGAAGATTCGCATCATCACGAGCTGGGACGAAAACTGGCGCGCGGCGACTGGTCCGACATCTCCGGCGAGGGCGTGCACACCCTGCGCATGGTGGAAAAGTTCCGCGTGTTCGATTGGCGCGCGTATCCGCTTTTTTCGCTGGCACACGATATCGTCACTCAGCCTGCGACGCTGCGTGAACGGGTAGAGGATTATTTGAAGCAGCTGCGGGAAATGGAGAGTTGCGCTATTTGAGGCGCACCCCGTCTTTGGACATCTGGCTGGCCATCAGGCCGACCATCGGATGCGAACAGATGTTTCCGAATGGAAGTTCATAGCTACAGTGCTTGTTCATCATGCACACCTTCGTACCGTCGCCCATCGTGCTCACGCGGCAGTTGCCGATATCGTGCTGTTGTTCGTTCGGATTCGTTTCGATGCTTTGACCCATAACCACCTCCAGATATCTATCAAGTCCGTGGAATGCAATCTGCAACAATCGCCGCGTAGTTTCAGCGCGGAGTCTAACTTTACCTAAGCCATTCTAAACACAAGACAAAGGATTCGACAAGCATCGCACGAAAGCAATGGGATGGAACGAAATCCCGGATAGACTTTCCATGCCATCGCATTTCGCCTACGCTGCCTTCCGGCATGTTCTTCTGAATCGGTAAAAATTGATAACAAAGCACACACCCCATCTCGTCGTCTCCATCTCCGGCCACGGTTTCGGCCATGTCGCGCAGACCGCACCTATTCTAAATCGGCTGCATGAACAGATGCCGCAACTGCGCCTCACGCTGCGCTCTGCCGTACCGCTGGCGCATCTGCGTTCGCGCATCCACGCGCCGTTCACGCATCTGCCCAGCGAAGGCGACATCGGCATGCTGATGTCGTCGGCACTGGATGTGCGTACCGAGGACAGCCGCGCGGCATATCAGGCCTTCCACGCCGATTGGGAGGCGCGAGTTGCGGATGAGGCGCGTCTGCTGCGCGATCTCGGAGCGGACATGGTATTTTCCAACGTGGGCTATCTGCCGCTGGCGGGGGCGCAACGTGCGGGCATTCCGAATACGGCACTGTGTTCGCTGAACTGGTTCGATATCTATCGTCATTACACGGGCGATGACGCCGTCGCGGCGCAGATACATACCTGCTATGCCAAGGCCGATGCCTTCCTGCGCACCACGCCCGGCATGGCGATGGAATCGTTGCCCAATCTGCTGCCGGTCGCGCCTATCGCCGCCGTGGGCGCTGACCGCCGCGATGAGCTGGACCGTCTCTTGCGCTTGTCAAAAGAAGAGAAGCTGGTGCTGGTGAGCATGGGCGGCATCGCCAGCCGCTTGCCGATGGAGCGCTGGCCGCGTATCGACGGTGTGCGCTGGCTGGTACAGGGCAGTTGGCAGGTGGAGCGCCCAGATACCGTTGCACTGGAATCGTTGCCGCTGAGTTTCAGCGAATTGCTCAGCAGCTGCGATGCGCTGTTGAGCAAACCGGGTTACGGCAGTTTCGTGGAGTCCGCCTGCAGCGGAACACCGGTGTTGTACGTCGACCGTCCCGACTGGCCGGAGTCGCCGGCCCTGGTGGAGTGGTTGCAACATCATGGGGTGTGCCGCGAAGTCTCGCGCGAACAATTGGAGAGCGGCAACATCGGTCAGGATTTGTCAGAGCTGTGGACCGTGCCCGCAGTCACGCCACCGCTTCCGGACGGGGCAGCTCAGGTGGCGGAGTGGCTGATGCACCAGCTCGACCGCTGATTCACCTGACCCGTCCTAAACTAGGTTGACAGTAAAACGTCGTTTTACATCTCGTTTAGGTAAGTAGTTAAAGACGCCTGGTGCACCGCATCAGGCGTTTTGTATTTTAGCGCCAGATGAGGTCGTTCATGGTTGTAGATATGGATCGATTCTTTAATCATCTTGGCTGCCTCTTCTAAGTTCCTCGGTGTCTGCAGCATGAACTCGTTCTTCAAGATGCCGTTCACCCTTTCAGCCAACGCGTTCTGATAACAGTCATACCCATCCGTCATCGAACACGTGATCTCGTGTTTCTCGTGGATCCGTTGATAGAAGCTGGAACAGTACTGGATTCCCCTGTCAGAGTGATGAATCAGCCGGGCGTGGGTCTTTCTGCCTTTGATTGCCATCTTCAATGCCAGGCTGACCTCTTCTGTTTGCAGGCTGCCATGCACGTGATAGCCCATGATCCGCCTGGAGTAGGCATCCGTGACCAGGCTGAGATAAGCAAACTTCTCTCTGGTCGGAATGTAGGTGATGTCTGCCACCCAGACTTCCTCTGGCCGGGTAGCGACCACCCTTTGGGGGTCATCCTTGAGTGAACTGCACCCCAGAAGTTGGACAGAAGTCCAACCACTGGGGTGTATTTTTTTATGGCCAAGTATTCAACGGAGTTCAAGGTAGAAGTTGTTAAGCACCATCTTTCAAAGAAGCATGGCAGTCGAATAACTGCCCAGTTCTTTGGCATTGATGAATCAATCGTCCGCAAATGGGTAGCTGGCTATAAATGTCATGGGCTGCGAGGTCTGAAGAAGCCTTATTCCCCCTACACCACTGAATTCAAGCTGAGCGTCCTGAAGGCAATTTCTTCTGGAGACTTCTCTGCCCGTCATGCCAGCGCACATTTCAATATTCCAGCCCATTGCACGATACTGACTTGGCAACGGCTCTACAATGAAGGAGGTATAGACGCATTAACCCGCAGACCTCGAGGTCGACCTAAACGTATGAGCACTCCCACCAAACCTTACCAACCTTCCGATAAGCCAGTCGAAGAATTAACACCGGAAGAGCTGCTACTTGAGGTCCAGTACCGACGTGCGGAGGTGGCGTACCTAAAAAAATTGGATGCCTTGATTCAGGCAAAGAAGCCAGCGCCAAAGACAAAGCGCTGATCATTACTGAATTAAGGCTGCTCTATCCAATCAATGTGCTGATCCGCATAGCGCTCCTCCCTCGTAGCGTCTATTACTACTGGCATAAGGTGCAACAGAAACCAGATCACTATGCCGCTGTGAAGTTGCTCATCAGTCAGTTGTATCACCAGCACAAGGGGCGATATGGCTATCGCAGGATTCACTTGGCTTTAAAGACGCTAGGGCATTGGATAAATCACAAGACTGTGCAGAAGCTGATGAACCAGCTTGGGCTGAAGTCGACCGTTCGTCCGAAGCGTTATAAGTCCTATCGGGGTAATGTGGGTAAAGTCGCACCCAACCACCTGGGCCGAGCGTTTCAGACCGACCGCCCCAACGAGAAGTGGGTTACGGATGTCACTGAATTCAATGTTCGTGGGGAGAAGCTGTATCTATCTCCCATTCTTGATTTGTACAACCAGGAGATCGTGTCCTATCAGCTAGCCGAAAACCCTAGGTTGGATGTTGTGATGAAGATGCTACACGGTGCTATCCATCAATTGAGACCGGATGAACAACCGATGCTGCATTCAGATCAGGGGTGGCAATATCAGATGGGGGCTTATCAACAGCAACTTCAACAAAGAGGAATCATGCAGAGCATGTCGCGCAAAGGTAACTGTTTGGACAATGCGGTCATGGAGAACTTCTTTGGCATCCTAAAAACGGAGTTCTTTTACCGCAACAAGTTCGAGAGCGTGGAATCCTTAAAGAGCGGTCTGAAGGAGTACATCCACTATTACAATCACGACCGTATCAAGCAAAAACTAAAAGGACTGAGTCCCGTAAACTACAGAATTCAGTCCTTTCCTTTAACCGCCTGACTTAACCTGTCCAACTTTACGGGGTCAGTTCAGAGACTGCGGCTTTTTTCACCTCAATGATGCGGCTTAGTGGTGGTGACCGCCGTCGCCATGCACATGGCCATGCGCCAACTCTTCTGCCGTAGCGGCGCGCACGCCGGTGACGACACCGGCGAAAACGAGCGCCTTGCCCGCCAGCGGATGGTTGCCATCCACCGTGACTTCGTCGTCGGTGACTTCAGTGACGGTATAGAGCATGAAGTCTTCGTCATCGTCGCCTTCCGCTCCGCCCTCGAACTGCATGCCTACTGCAACATCCTTAGGGAACATATTGCGCGGTTCGGCACGCACGAGTTCGTGTTCGTATTCGCCGAAGGCATCGTCCGGCTCCATGCTGACGGAGAACTTGTCGCCCACGCCCTTGCCGTGCAATGCTTCTTCCACTACCGGAAAGATGCCATCGTAGCCGCCGTGCAGGTAGCTGATGGGGTCACTGGTCTTTTCCAGGAGTGCGCCGCTGGCGTCAGTCAGTTCATAGGTCAGCGAGACAACGGCGTTCTTTTCGATCTTCATTTCATTTCCTTTACCAGTTTAAGAATTTCCTGCGGGTGTCCATGCGCGTGTACTGCGTACATCGCATGACGCAACTTGCCTTGCTTGTCGATGATGAAGGTGGAACGCTGCAGGGCGAGCTTCTTGTGCCCGTCCACTTCCTTCTCGTACAACACACCGTATTTTTTGCAGATACGGCCCTCGGGGTCGGACAACAATTGCACCGAAAGGCCGTATTTGTCGCGGAAGGACGCGTGGCTGATACAGTCATCGCGGCTGATGCCGACCACCAGCGTATCGAGCTTGTCGAACTCACGCTCGTGGTCGCTGAACTCGTTCGCTTCCATCGTGCATCCCGGGGTGTCGTCTTTGGGATAGAAATACAGCACGATGTTCTTGCCGCGTTGTGCGCTCAAGCTGAACAGATGCATGTCTGCATCGGCCAGCTCGAATTGCGGCGCGTCTGTTCCAACCTGTAGTTGCACAACTCGCAATGGCATAACGCCCTCCTGCCGGGTCATTCTAACCGAGTTTCATTTTGTGCCAAACGATTTTGCGGGGATTATAATCGCCGCATGAATACAAAACTTGCCCTGCTCGGCGGCCTGTCCGTCAAAGAATTCCTGCGCGACTACTGGCAAAAGAAACCGTTGCTGATCCGCCAGGCCGTCCCCGGCTTCAAAGGACTGCTCGACCCACAGCAACTGATCGGGCTGGCTTGCCTGGACGATGTGCAGGCGCGCCTGGTGACCTATCAACGCAACAAATGGGCGTTGCGGCACGAGCCTTTCGAGCCGGAAGATTTCGAGGGCTTGTCGAAAAAAGGCAAATGGTCGGTGCTGGTGCAGGGCGTGAATCACTTTATGCCGGAAGCCGTTGAGTTGACTAAAAAGTTCAACTTTATCCCGCATGCGCGGCTGGATGATTTGATGGTGAGTTATGCCCCCAAAGGCGGCGGCGTCGGCCCGCACTTCGATGCCTATGATGTGTTCCTGCTGCAAGGCTTGGGACATCGGCGCTGGCAGATCTCCACACAGAAGGATCGCACGCTGATCGAAGGCGCACCGTTGCGCTTGCTGCAGAATTTCAAGGTAGAACAGGAGTGGGTACTCGAAGCGGGTGACATGCTCTACCTGCCCCCGCACTGCGCACACAACGGCATCGCCGAAGACGACTGCATGACGTATTCCATCGGCTTCCGCACACCCGCATATCAGGAGTTGGCAGAACAGTTCCTGGTGTATCTGCAGGACCGGATCGAGATCGACGGCATGTATGCCGACCCCGACTTGAAGCCACAGAAACATCCGGCCGAGATCAGCGACGACATGTTGCAGCAGGTAGGACGTGCCATCCGCAAGGTGCAGTGGGACGAGGAAGACGTGGCCAATTTCCTCGGCAGCTATCTCTCCGAACCCAAGCCGCATATCTTTTTCGATCAGCCCGCCAAGCCGCTGACACCGCCCGTTTCGAGCAGGCGCTGCGGACGCGCGGCGTGGTGCTTGATCTGAAGACGCAGATGCTTTGCCAGGGCAGCACAGTGTTCATCAACGGCGATGCGCATCCGGTCGGCAAAGGCAGCTACCGCGCGCTGCGCGAACTGGCTGATACCCGCGCGCTGCCAGTGACCGAAAAGCTACCACGCGAGGTGGAAGATCTTCTCTATCAGTGGTATCTGGACGGCTATCTCACGCCGTCTACGGGCACAAGGAGGCGCACATGAACGGCGAAGCACTGCAGCATACGACCTTCGATGGAGTCGCGGATTACATCGCCGCTCTGGATACGGTGCTTGCCTCGGCGCAACACACGCTGAATGTCTTTGAAAAGAACTATGAGGATATCGGCTTCAACTCGGAAGCGCGTTTTGACGCGTTGCGCCGTTTCCTGCTCGCCAGCCCCAACAATCGCCTGAACCTGCTGGTGCACGACCCGCAGCATCTGATTCGCTTCTGCCCGCGCATGATGATGTTGTTGCGCCAGTTCGGGCACGGCATGTTCATCTTCCAGACACCGCAACATTTGCAGCACATCTCCGAACCGTTCGCCGTCGCGGATGACGCCCATTACGTGCGCCGCTACCACTTCGACGACACCCGCGGCCTGCTGGCCCAAAATGACCCGGAGGGCGCGCGCATGCTCAATTCCCGTTTCCACGAGATGTGGGCCTCTTCCCACCCCTGCGCCTCCGGTACGAAACTCGGTCTGTAGCCGAGCGGGGGGCTCTGGTATTTTCCTAAAAAATTGATAGAATGCCGCGTCTTTCGCCACGGGGGAGCTGTAGCGAATGGATATTGAAGAAAACCAAACACTCCCGTAACTTTACCAACTGAAGGAATACCAAATGAAATTCTCCGCTCTGATTGCCGCCCTGTTGGCTCTGTCTCTGTCTGCTTGTGGCGAAAAGGCTGCTGCTCCTGCTGCTGCTCCGCCGTTGAAGCTGCTTCCGCTGTTGCTGCTCCTGCTGCTTCCGCTGTTGCTGCTGCTTCCGCACCGGCTGCTGCTTCCGCTGTTGCTGCTGAGCCAGCAAAGCACTAAGCTGATCAAGCTGACCCGTCCTAAACTAGGTTGACAGTAAAACGTCGTTTTACATCTCGTTTAGGTAAGTAGTTAAAGACGCCTGGTGCACCGCATCAGGCGTTTTGTATTTTAGCGCCAGATGAGGTCGTTCATGGTTGTAGATATGGATCGATTCTTTAATCATCTTGGCTGCCTCTTCTAAGTTCCTCGGTGTCTGCAGCATGAACTCGTTCTTCAAGATGCCGTTCACCCTTTCAGCCAACGCGTTCTGATAACAGTCATACCCATCCGTCATCGAACACGTGATCTCGTGTTTCTCGTGGATCCGTTGATAGAAGCTGGAACAGTACTGGATTCCCCTGTCAGAGTGATGAATCAGCCGGGCGTGGGTCTTTTTGCCTTTGATTGCCATCTTCAATGCCAGGCTGACCTCTTCTGTTTGCAGGCTGCCATGCACGTGATAGCCCATGATCCGCCTGGAGTAGGCATCCGTGACCAGGCTGAGATAAGCAAACTTCTCTCTGGTCGGAATGTAGGTGATGTCTGCCACCCAGACTTCCTCTGGCCGGGTAGCGACCACCCTTTGGGGGCCATCCTTGAGCAGGTTGGGATGTTTACGGAAGCGGTGATGACTATCCGTCGTCTTGTGATACGCGCGTTTGGTCGGCACAAGCAGGCGCGCCTCCCTCAACAGACCAAACAAACCGTCTCGCCCCAGCTTGATACCTCTCTCCGTGAACGAGCCACGTAAGAGGTAATGCAGTTTACGGGTACCGATCCTGGGCTGTCTCAGGCGCCTCTGTTGAACAAGACCGATGACAACATCGTTCCGTTCGAGCTTGGCCTGAGCACTGCTCAATTGCCTGTAATACGCTTGCCGGCTGATTCCGTAATGGCGGCAGGCCGCCGAGGTGCTCAAGCCTTCGACTTGGCCTTGCTCGACGACCTGCCTAAAGGCTTTTTTGGGATCCTGATCCCATACTCGTTCTTGATCACATCGAGCATGGCTTCGAACAAGCGCGCTTTCTCGTTGGCTTCTTTGAGCTGGACTTCTAACTCTTTGATCCGTTGGTCGGGCGTTAGGGGTAACGATTGATCACTCATCTGGGCATCCTTGCGAATGGTTGGCGACAGATTATGCCAATCCAGCCGACCATGCTTGCGCAACCAGATCAAAACCGTTGACCGTCCCTGTATCCCATAGCGATCTTGCGCCTGCTTGTAGCTCATTTCGCCTTTTTCGACCTGGTCTACCACGCTCAATTTAAAAGCCATCGTGTAATCCCGCTGACTCCTTCTTTCCCCTGATTCCATCTGACACTCCTTTCGTTATCGCAAAAAGTGTCAACTTATTTCAGGACGGGTCAAGCTTGATAAAAAAGCCGACGCAAGTCGGCTTTTTTGTTTTCTGCTCCGTATTTCTTCAGGCGATCTCGCGCCAATCCAGTCCCTGCTCCTGTGTTGCCACTGCCACCTCATCCGGTGTGCAGCCCAGCGCCCCGCTTAGCGCTGCCACGGCCAACCCGGCCGCATTGTTCTTGTGGCTCAGATGCGCCGCGACGATATGTTGCAGCCGGCTGTTGTCCAGCCTTCCCAGCAGAGCCGCCGCATCGTCATTGTTGAGATGTCCGAAACGTCCGCCGACGCGCTGTTTCAGGCTGTATGGATAATCCCCCGTACGCAACATCTCGACGTCGTGGTTGCACTCCAACACCAGCGCATGGCAACCGCTCAAGGTCGCTTCGATGTGCGGCGTGGCGCTGCCAGCATCGGTGAGCACACCCAATCTGCGCATACCGTCGCTGAATACATACTGCACGGGTTCTGCAGCGTCATGCGGCACAGGGTAGGGCTGCACCTGCACATCGCCGATGGCGAATGACAGATGCGGATTAATCTCGGTGATAGAAAGTTCGGGAAACGTCGTACCTTGTGCGCGCAAGGTACCGTGGGAAAGCCAGACCGGGATATCAAATTTGCGCGCCAGTCTGGCAACGCCGGAGATATGGTCACCATGTTCGTGCGTGACCACGATGCCATCCAGTTGCGCCGCTTCCAAACCGAGCCGTGCCAAACGCGATACGGTCTCGCTCAGGGAGAAGCCGCAATCAAGCAGGACATGGGTTCGACCAGCTTGCACAACGAGGGCATTACCCTCGCTGCCGCTACCAAGCAGGGCGAAACGCATTGACGCGATTACTTTTCCAGATTTTTGTACAGCGCTTCGAGGAGACGCGCAGTCTCCGCATCACTCTTGCCATTCTGGTCTATGACGGTGACTTCGCAGGTTCCGCGAGCCTCGCGCACCAGCACCTGATAATCCGGCTGTTTTTTCTTGTCCTTGTCCGGTGCCGCGGCCACGAAATAGATGCCCTTGCTTCGGTCTTTATCCGTCGCCACGATACGTGCGCGCTCCAGCGCTACCCCCACCCGGCGCCAGCTCCGATCGAACGGTTCGCTCAGCAAGATAGTTTTGCTACCGTTGCTCTCCTGCAACTTCGCGGTCGGTGTCGGCGCAGGATTGGCGGCAGCCGGTGCGCTGACCGGAGCCGTACACGGCTGCTCGGTCGTTTGTTTCGTATATTCGGAATAACGCGCGACCTTCTCTCCATCCGTGCCCGGAATGGTATAGCGCTGCTCCGTTTCCGGAACCGTCAGATCGGGCGGCACTTCCAGCGACGGCGTCTGAACTGCGCCTGCCTTGTAATCCACCGGCTTCCGGTCGCTGATGATGCCGCATCCAGCCAGCAACAAAACGACTGTAAGACCCAATACGCTATTCCTTACCTGCATGACTGCTCCCATCAAATGACTCCTGCCTGACGCATCGCCGCTTCCACCACAGGCTGTGCACCTGCGGAAAGCGGCGTCAGCGGCAGACGCAAATTGTTCTTCATCTTGCCCATGCGCGCCACCGCCCATTTCACCGGGATCGGGTTGGCCTCGACGAACAGGTGGCGATGCAGTCCGAGCAGGCGGAAGTTGATCTCCCGCGCCTTGGCCACCTCGCCGTTCAAGGCAGCCGCGCACATCTCGTGCATCAGCCTGGGTGCCACGTTGGCCGTCACCGAAATAGTGCCGTGCGCGCCGAGCAGCATCAGCGCCAGCGTGCTCGCATCGTCGCCGCTGTAGATGGCGAAGTCCTTCGGCGCGCGCTGCAGCAGGTCGCTGCCGCGCTCGATGCCGCCGGTCGCATCCTTGATGCCGACGATGTTCTTGATCTGAGCCAGACGCAGCACGGTGTCGTTGCTCATGTCCGCGCCGGTACGGCCCGGCACGTTGTACAGGATGTGCGGCATGTCCACTGCCTCGGCAATCGCCTTGAAGTGCTGGTACAGGCCTTCCTGCGTCGGCTTGTTGTAGTAAGGCACGACGGTGAGCGATGCATCTGCGCCCGCTTTCCTGGAGAAAGTCGCCAACTCGATGGCTTCCTTGGTGGAATTCGCGCCCGTACCCGCGATGATGGGAATGCGCTTGGCGGCATGCTTCACCGCTTCGGCGATCAGCAACTCGTGCTCTTCCACATCGACAGTGGGGGATTCGCCCGTGGTACCGACCACCACGATGGCATCGGTGCCTTCGGCGATATGAAAATCGATCAGCGCGCGGAAGGCAGCCAAGTCCAGGCTGCCGTCCTCATGCATCGGCGTGACGATCGCTACGATACTTCCCTTGATCATGTTCGCTGCCACAAACGAAAATAAAGGCCGCATTCTACCCCAATCGCCGTGCCTTACGCGACAAGAGCCGCAGCCCTGTGAAATAATGCGTGCAACTGGAATCTATTCGATCATGCCCTCACTCACCTTGGCTCAACTGCATCCCGGAGACACCGCGACCATCGTCGCCATCCAGGCGGAAGAAGCGCTACACCAGCGCCTGCAGGCATTGGGATTCCGCAGCGGCAAGCAGATCGAGTTGATCCGCAAAGCCAGCTTCTCCGGTCCTTTGCAAGTACGCATCGGCACCACCGACATCCTGCTGCGCCGCAATGAAGCGGCAAAGATCACGGTGTGCAGAGCATGAGGGCACTCCAAGAAATCGTCGCGAGCAGCCCGAGTGCAAGGAGCCGCGCAGTGAATGACGAGACATACCACAAAGGTAGGCGAGGAATGAACGAGCACGCGACGCAGCAATCGGGCTGCGCAGTAGATTTATTGGGGGGCCCGTGAAGCGCATCGCACTCCTGGGTATGCCCAATACCGGCAAGTCCACCCTGTTCAACCGCATGACCGGGGGGGCCGCGCGCGTCGGCAACTGGCCGGGCATCACTGTCGAGTTGCTCAGCGGCAAGATCCTGCTTGGTTCCGATGTGGTGGAGATCATCGACTTGCCCGGCATCTACGACCTGCACGGCTTCTCCGACGACGAACAGGTGGTACGCCACTTCCTGCATGACAACGTTCCCGACCTCGCGCTGGTCATCCTCAACGCCACGCAGATCGAGCGCCAGATGAGCTTGTTGTTGCAACTCAAGCAGCTCAACATGAACGTGGTGGTGTTGCTCAACATGGCGGACGAGGCAAAAAAATTCGGCATCACCATCGACTGCAAGAAGATGGCGGAAATGCTGGGTATGCCGATATTCCTGCTCAGCGGAAAATACGGCACCGGCTACCAGGAAGCGCTGCAAGCCGTCACCAAGGCGTTGCGCTACCCCACGCCCGGCATGGCGGAACAGTTGCGCAGCCAACTGGAGCAGGACGAGCACATCGAGTCCGAGATGGCGCGCGTGATGAAGCACGCCATACAGATTCCGGCACAGCTGCCGGAAAACCTCACCGAAAAACTCGATCGCGTGATGCTGCATCCGTGGCTGGGATTGCCGCTGTTCTTCGGCATCATGTACCTGCTGTTCCAGGGTATCTTCCTCATCGGGCAACCGCTACAGGGATGGGTCGGGGATGCGCTTGGCTGGTTGCGCGTGAGCGCGCTCAACCCGGCGTTCGCCGGACTCCCCGCCTGGCTTTCCGGGCTGCTGCTGGACGGCATCTACAACGGCGTGGCGACGGTCGCCGCGTTCATACCCATCATCATCCTGTTCTTCCTGTTCATGGCGATGGTGGAAGACAGCGGCTATCTGTCGCGCGCTGCTTTTTTGATGGATGCGCTGATGGCAAAGATGGGGCTGGATGGACGCGGGTTTGTCATGCTGCTGATGGGCTTCGGCTGCAACGTGCCGGCACTGATGGGCACGCGCGTGATGCGCTCGCGCAGCTTGCGCCTGCTCACCATGCTGGTGATCCCGTTCTCGCTGTGCTCGGCACGCCTGCAGGTGTTCGTCTTCATCACCGCCGCGCTGTTCTCGCCCAAAGCCGCACCCATAGTGCTGTTCAGCCTCTACCTGTTCAGCTTCGCTGCAGCCATCCTCACCGCGTTGCTATTCAAGAAAAACTTCCCGAACAACGAACCGTTCGTACTGGAATTGCCCCCCTACCGCTTTCCCACCGCTCGCCAGATGTTGCTGCGCGGCTGGCTGGAGGTTAAACACTTCTTGCGCCGCGCCACGCAGTTCATCATCGCCGGCGTGGTACTGGTGTGGTTGCTCACCCATTTGCCGCCCTCAGCAGCTCCTGCCAGCGCCGGCACGTTGGCGGGCATGATCGGTAGCGTACTGCACCCGATCTTCGCTCCCATCGGCATCAACGAGCAACTCACCATCGCCCTTATCTTCGGCTTCGTCGCCAAGGAGATCGTCATCGGTTCGCTGGCCGTGATCTACGGCTTAAGCGGAGATTCCCTCGGCCATGCTCTGGGACAGCAATTGGATTGGGTACAGGCCTATAGCTTCATGCTGTTCACGCTGATCTACACCCCCTGCCTCTCGACCATCGCCACCTTGCGCAGCGAATCGAAAGACATGCGTTACACCCTGCTGACCATTTTGTGGTCGCTGGGCTTAGCGTGGGCAGTCAGCTTGATCTTCTATCAGGGAGCGCGCGCCCTGGGGTATTGAGCGCGCGCAAAACAGAACTAAGGTTGTTTCCAGGCCTGGTCGAGCATCTCTTGCGCCTTGGCGTATTTCGCCTTGGCTTCATCCAGACTCTTCCTTGATTCTTCGGATTTCTTCTTGTCTTCCGCCAAACGCTTCTGAGCATCGGACAAGCGCTTTTCGGAATCAGCTACGCGTTGCAGGTTGTCCTTGTGCTCCGCTTCGGATTTTTCCAGATTACTGCGGGCATATTCCACGCCGACTTGTTTGGCCGAGACATCCTTGGCTTGCGCCACGGATGTCATCGAAAGCAACACAAGCGTCAGCCCCAGCTTCAGCATGCGCCTCAGCCTTTAAAACGAGAGCTGCAGGCCGAGATGCGGGCCGTTGATCAGATCCGTATTCACGCCCGTGGTCTTCAGGGTGAACCATGTCTTGCGATACCCGGCATAGACTTGCACTTGTGGCGAAATGGAGAATTCGGCACGCGCACCGAACTGCTCATAATGCTTTGCATCGCCGTAGGTGATGATCTCGGGTGCGTAATAGACTTCGCCCGAGAAGGCCACGCGGCGCTCGGCCGGCAATTCGTATCGGACCTGCGCACCCAACGCGAGCGCCGAAGCCGTATTCCTGGTCAGTGGTGTCTTGAGGGTGGACGCAACGGCTTTTGCACCGACGCCTATGGTCAGCCCGGGAACGGCGAGTTCATCGTTCGCCACCAACAGGCCGACGCCGCCGATGATGCTGTTCTTATCGTTGTACATCAGCTCCGCATACATTTCGGATTTCGAGGAGATAGAGCTGGGAACGCTGTACTTGAACTGGGCAGTCGTATTGCTCAAACCGACGTCCAGGGTATCTGCCGCGGCAAGGGGGGCCACAGACATCAAAGAAACTGCAAGGATTTTGCGCAACATCATTTCACTCCTAACGATTGCAAAGTAATTTTGGCGGAGGCGGTGAGATTCGAACTCACGAACGACTTTCATCGTTGCCAGTTTTCAAGACTGGTGCATTCAACCGCTCTGCCACACCTCCATAAGGTGCCGCCCTACGGCCCCGGTTTGACCCAAAAGTTCCGTTGAACTGCCAATGGCAAGCACACAATGGCGCGCATGATACCTCAAATACCCCGTGCACCCAACGTGCGAGGTTGCAACTTTCACACCGCTTCTGTAGTCTCACGCCCGTCGTTGAACAGACCTGTTTTCTTTGGAGGAACTCATGCAATACCAAACCCAAACCGCAGCACCCACCACGGCTCTTGCCGTCGAACAGAACAAAGTTCTGCGCAACACTTACATGATGTTGGCGCTGACCATGATCCCGACCATCATCGGCGCATTCATCGGCACCTCGATCAACCTCTCGTTCATGGCCGCACACCCGATCATCTCCTCCTTGCTGATGTTCGGCGTGATGATGGGCATGCTGTTCGCCGTCACTGCGCTGCGCAACAGCGTGTGGGGCATCGTGGCCCTGCTCGGCTTCACCTTTGTGGCGGGCGTGTTCCTCGGCCCCATCCTGCAAGTCGCTCTGCACCTGAAGAACGGCGCGCAACTGGTCGGTATGGCCGCAGGCGGAACCGGCATCATCTTCTTCGCGCTGGCCACCATTGCCACCACGACCAAGAAGGACTTCAGCTTCATGGGCAAGTTCCTGTTCATCGGACTGATCCTGCTGATCGTCGCTTCGCTGGCCAACATCTTCTTCCAGATTCCCGCACTGTCGCTGACCATCTCCGCCATCGCCGTGATGATCTTCTCCGCCTACATCCTGTATGACGTGAGCCAGATCGTGCATGGCGGCGAAACCAACTATGTGATGGCAACGCTGGCACTGTACATGGACATCTACAACCTGTTCATCAACTTGCTGAACCTGTTGATGGCATTCGCTGGCGAGAAGGAATAACTTCTCCGTGCGTCAAACAAAAGGCGGCGCAAGCCGCCTTTTTATTTACCCGACACAAAGAATATTTCTATGGAACTGAATACCTTTTTGCAGCGCTTGGAAAGCGCCCCTGACAGCATATCGTTCAACGACACCATCGCGGTGATCGAGTCGCTGTATGAGTTCACCCCCACCTCGTTCAAGAACGGCGCATTGCTCAACGAGGCGGACCAGAACAACGGCTCGTGCAAGATATTTTCGTTCGCACAGCGGCATGGCCTGTCGCAACAACAGACCTTGCATTGCTTCGGTGCTTATTATCGGGACGATGTATTGAAACACCCGGATGCGAAGGATCACCAGAACATCCGGAATTTCATCGAGGGCGGCTGGGCAGGCGTCGTATTCGGCTGCAACGCTTTGTCGCCGAAAAGAACCTAGTCCTGCTACTCCAGCTCGAACAGCGCGATGGATTCCACGTGCGAAGTCTGCGGGAACATGTTCATCACGCCCGCCGCTTTCAGCGTGTAACCCTTCGCATGCACCAGCACTTCGGCATCGCGCGCCAGGGTGGACGGGCTGCAGGAGACATAGACGATGCGCTTGGGAGCGATCTCCGGCGTGATGGATTTCATCAGTTCGATAGCACCGTCGCGCGGCGGATCGACCAGCCATTTGTCAAAACGCCCTGATCTCGCCAAGGTCGCCTCATCCATCTCGAACAAGTTCATCATCTGGAATGTGGTGTTGCCGGAAAGGCCGTTGTACTCCGCGTTCTGTTTGGCTCGCCGCACCAATGCGTCGCTGCCTTCGACCCCCAGCACTTGCGCCCCGCTGCGTGCGATGGGCAGCGTGAAATTGCCCAGACCGCAGAAGAAATCCACGATGCGTTCATCCGGCTGCGGATCGAGCAGACGCATGGCGCGGCTGACCATCAGTCGATTCATGTCACTGTTCACCTGGGTGAACTCGGTCGGCGCGAACGGCATGGTGATGCCGAACTCCGGCAAGCTGTAGCTCAGCTTCGGCGCATCCAGCGGATAGAACGGTGCCACCGTCTCCGGCCCCTTGGTCTGCGTCCAGAACTGCACCTGGTGTTTGTCGGCGAATTCCTTGATCAAGGCCTCGTCTGCAGGTGTGAGCGCTTCCAGAATGCGCAGCACCAATACATCCACATGCTCGCCCACCGCCACCTCGATCTGCGGAATGATGTCGCGCCGTATAAAACGTTCATTCAACTCGCCCAGCAACGGCAACAGACTGGCGATCTTGGGCGTCAGGATCTCGCAGTGCTGCATGTCGGCCACGTATTTGCCGTTCTGCTCGCGGAAGCCGACCAGCGTCTTTTCCTTCTTCAGCACATGCCGCACCGACAGCCGCGCGCGTTGGCGATAGGCCCAAGCCTGCCCGTAGATCGGCGGCAGCATGACTTCGGGTTTGACCTTGCCGATTCGTTGCAGGTTGTCTTCCAGCACGCGTTGCTTGACGGCGACTTGCGCACGCGGCTCCAGGTGCTGCATGGAACACCCGCCGCACACGCCGAAGACCGGGCATTTCGGCTGCACGCGCATGAAGGACTGTTTCAGTATCTGCTCGACCTTCGCCTGTTCGTAATTGTTCTTTTTGCGATACGAGGAATAGGTCACGCGCTCGCCGGTCAGCGCGCCTTCGATAAAGATCACCTTGCCTTCGGCATGCGCGATGCCGCGACCTTCGTGGTCGAGCGATTCAATGATTACGGGATTCATGCAGATTTCTTCTCAGGCCATTGCGCAAGGAATTCCTTCCAGTGCGCTTCATCAGATTTACTCAGGGTGCTGCGCACCAGTTCCATTTCCTGCTCGTAGCGCGCTTTAGTGAACTGCCCGCGCATCAGCTGAAAGCGCGCGAACACCAGGTACGTGTTCACCACATCGGTCTCGCAATAGTTGCGTATCTCGGCCAACTGGCCTTGCTGGTACGCATCCCACACCTTGCTGCCGTCCATGCCCAGTTTGCCGGGGAAGCCGATGAGCTTGGCCAGTTCGTCCAGCGGCGCGTTGGCGCGCCCAGTATACATCGCCAGCAGGTCCATCAGATCGAGGTGGCGCGAATGGTAGCGGCTGATGTAGTTGTTCCACTTGAAGTCCTTGTCGTCCTCGCCCTGGTCCCAGTAGCGCGGCGACTGGATGCCGTGAATCAGTCCGCGATAATGCAACACCGGTAGGTCGAAACCGCCGCCGTTCCAGCTCACCAGTTGCGGCGTGTATTTTTCGATGCCGTCGAAGAAGCGCTTGATGATGCTGCCTTCCTCCTCATCCAGCTCGCCCAGCGTCCACACTTTGAAGTTGTCGCCTTCGCGCAGCACGCAGGAGATCGCCGCCACGCGCTGCAGGTGGTGCGGCAGGAAATCGCTGCCGGTCTTCTGGCGGCGCATCTGGAAGGCCATCTCCGCCACTTCGGCATCGCTCACTGCACGGTCCAGCTCATATAGCGCGCGCAGCCCGGCGATATCGGGAATGGTTTCGATGTCGAATACTAAGGTTGGATTCATGGAGTGCGACCGATTGCAAACAGGGGGCGATTTTAGCAAACCCTGGCTAGGGTTCGCCCACGAATTACCAAGCGGGAAGACTTGCTACCTGTATTTGCGTATCAAGCCGACCAGCACCCCGAATATCTCCAGCGAGCCTTGCGGGCGAATCACCGGATAAGCCGGGTTCGCCGGGCGCAGGATGTAGCTTCCGCGCTCCTTGTCCAGCGTCTTCAGGGTGAATTCATTGTCCACGATCGCCACCACGATATCGCCGACGCTGGCGAGGTTGCGCTTCTCCACCACGGCGATGTCGCCGTTATGGATTCCCGCGTCGATCATGGAATCTCCCTTGACCGGCACCAGCGTGGTGGTGGAAGGCTTCTCGATCAGCATCTCGTCGATGACGAAGTAATCACCCTGCGTTGCGCTCACGGTGACCGGCATCCCGGCCGGCACGGACGATTCAGCCAAGGGGCGCGCGAAGAATTCCCGTGTCGGAATCATCATTCCATCCGGAGTACGCTCCACAAAACCCGCTTTCACCAATCTATCCAGGATCGCCTTGACCCAGGATTTGGACGCGATGCCGAACACCTCGCATAGCGCGGCGTAGGAAGGGATGCTTTTCCAGGAAGCGTAGTAATCCTGCAGCTTGGCCAGATACTCTGCATCTCTGGCGTTATGGTCGGAATCTGTCATGGCGACACCTTTGGAGAACGAACGTTCTTGCATCCTAAAGAACGGACGTTCTGTTGTCAACCAGATGCGGTCTTGTCATGAGGGACGGCTCGCTTGACGGGCAATCACCAAAGGCAAAGAATGCACCGGCGCAACAGCAGGTCATTGTCAATCAACTTCAGGGAGCGATCATGAATAGATTTCCAAGAACCATCCTGGCCATGTTGACCGGTTTGTTGAGCGTCGCAGCCTATGCGGCGCCCGGCGAATACTGGGAAGTCACCACCAAGACTGAAATACCGGGTATGCCTTTCGCCATGCCAGCCACCACAGTGAAGGTCTGCGTCCCCAAAGGCGGTGTGAACGATCCCAGAAAGACCTCGAGCGACAAGGAATGCCAGATAAGCGACGTCAAATCCGTCGGTAACAAGACTTCGTGGAAAGTACGTTGCGACCGTAAAGGCGAAGTGATGACCGGAATCGGCGAGCAAACCACCGCCGACGGCAGCTATCAGGGCAAGGTGCAATTTTCCGGCAAGTCAGGCGGCCAAGACGTAAACATGAGCTCGGTGTTTAGCGGCAAACGCGTCGGTGGCAGTTGCGAGTCGAATTGAGGTTACGGCAATTCGAGCGGCGTCTCTCCAAGCCACGTTACAAACCGCATCGACTCGACGAAGGGCCTAGCGCTTCGAACGATAGAAACGCGAACCCAGCGTCGCGCCCTTGATGCGATCGAAGCGGTCGTCCATCGCGCTGCCCAGTTGCGCCAGACGATCGTCGGGATGCGGATGCGTCTTGAACAGCAGCGCGACGCTGCCCTCGTCCTTGGCGAAATGTCCGATCTGCTGCAGCACTCCGGGCAGACCGTAAGCGTCGTAGCCGGCACGCGTCGCTAGTACCACGCCAATGCGGTCCGCCTCGAATTCGGCATTCTTGTCCAATGAGCGCGCTACGATCTCGGCGCCGCTGCCGATCAGCTTTTGCACATTGGCGTGGCCCCCACCAACTTCTTTCGACAGCGCCTTGCTGCCCGCATCCACCAGCTTGCTTTGTTGTAATACCTTCAGGTGATGCCTGCGGATGACGTGTCCGACCTCGTGTCCCAGGACTCCAGCCAAGTCAGCCTCATTCTGCAACAGGCGGTACAAGCCAAGGGTAACGAAAATATATCCGCCAGGAGCGGCGAAGGCATTCACGTCATCGGATTGGATCACACCGAAATGCCAAGGCAGATTGGGGCGTTCGCTCTGGCTCGCCACCCACTCTCCCACCTGGTTCACGTATTTCTGCAGCTTGGCATCCTTCACCAGCGGCGCGGCGCCCAACAGATTGCCGGCGATCTGTCTGCCGATGGCGATCTCTTCCACCTCATCCGGATCTTTGAGTTCTTTCACCGCCTCGGCCAGTTTCGGATCGACTGCCTGCAGCTCCTTGGCAGCTTCTCCCAGTTGCCCAAGATCAAAAGCGCTGCCACTGCCCGAGAACAGGCAGCAAACGGCCACGGCGACTATTTTTATGAGCTTCATCATGTCGCCTCCTTTATTGCGCTGCCGGCAGATAGTCGAACGGGCGCGCGACGAGCTTGCCCTGCTTCGCGAACTTCTGCGCATCCGTTTTCTTGACCGAATAAGACTCCGCGAGTTGCAACTCCTTCTCGTTGAACTGCGCTGACTTCAACTCCTCTTCGTTCAGCCCGCGTATACCGGTGGTCGCTACCACGGAGCCGGTTCCCGCACGTCCGGCAGACAATGCCAGCACACCCGATGCCGCCGGGCCCTTCCGCGCATCTCCCTTGCGCACGCTCAGCATGCGCACCCAGCCGCCGCTCTTGCCTGCTTTGACCTGGAACCAGCCGCCTTCCTTCTTCAGGATGTCCACCTTGTCCCCCTTCGCCAAAGACCTCAGCGTTTTCGCATCGCGGAACGGCTCGGCTTTTAGCTCATCGGCTTTCAGCAATGTGCCGCTCTCAGCTGCCTGTGCTGTTTGCGCGCAGACAAACGCACACAGCACGGCGACTGCGCCCAGGTACTTACCCAATCGATTTTTCGTGTCCATTTGTTCCCTCCCACTTGAGCAATGCATCGGCGAACAACAGACGCCAGCCTTCTGCCGCCTGCTCGCCACCCTGCACCCTGCCCTGGTGAACCACGTGGCTCGCCGCACCCTCGACGTGCAGCAGGAACTTGCCCAGCAGCGGCTGCAAGCCGCTCAGCACTTGTTCCAAATCGGCATCGATCGCTTGTAGCGCAGCTTTATCCTCGGCGTCAGCCACCCAGGAGATGGCGACGGTCTTCTCGAACAGTCCCCACAGCCCTTTCTGCGCCCCGCTCATCACTTCCACACTCTTGTGCGGTGAGCCGATGCGCCTCAGCCCGAGGCGGATCTTCTCCAGCATGCCGTCCGTAATCACGTTGCGTTTCGCATCGAAGCGGACCAGCAGCAGCGTGGCCTGCAAGTTCCCGGCCCTCGCCGCCGCCGCGCGCACCATGTTCTGTTCCAAAGCCCTGCTGGTGGCAGTCGCGTAGACCCGCGCCAGCGTGAAGTAGGCGATGCCCAGCATCACCGGCCCGGCCAGATTGATGTAGGTGTTGGTGAAATTAATGCTGGCGAAAGAGAACGCGATCAGGATGACCTGCGACAGGCCGAACAGCCGGTCGATGTCGCCGCGCCCTTCCTCGCGATAGAACGCCCAAGCGGTCAGCCAGATGATGACGAGCGTGATCAGCAGATACCACAGGCGTCCCTCCGGGAAACGCAGCGAATCACCGTGCTTGTAATTGTCGATCGCCGTGGCCAATATTTCCACGCCCGGATGTATGCGTGCCATCGGGGTAGCATGCAGATCAAACAGTCCGGACGCGGTGGCGCCGATGACGACGATCTTCCCCTTGAACTCGTTTGAAGCGCGCTTCTTGACCTTGCTGGCCATGTCCAGATAGGAAGAGGACGGCGAGGAGACCCGACAGGACGAGCAGGGCGACGTTCACGAAGAGCTCGCCGAGGAGGATCGGTGCCCACGCGGGGGTGGTCGTACTCACCTCCGGGGCTCGTCAGGGAGGTCCAGATGCTCGTCCGGAAGACGGAGGCGTAGTTCGTCGCGAGCAGGACGGTGATCGCGACGGGCCGGACGAGGCAGCCGATGCCGACGAGGACGAGCCAGCCTCCGAGGCCCGCGAGATGGATGTCCTCCTCCGAGGGGAGGATGGGTGGCGCCCGGAAACGCCAGCGCGCGACGACGACCGCCGCGACGATGCAGGCGGCGGCGAGGAGGAGCGTCGCGGCGACGACGGGGACGTTGAGGTTCCCGAGGCCCGAGGGCGGCACCCTGGCCGCCGCGTCGGGGTCGTACGTCAGCTCCCATCCCAGCCCTTCGACGATCTTCGAGATTCGGCCGAGAGCCTCCTTCGTCTCCGCGGCGGGGACGGCGTCGGCGAGGGTCTTCCACTCGTAGCGAAGCCGTAGCACCCGCCCGGAAGAGCTCGCGTGAGCGACGAAGCGAAACGCGGGCGCCTGGACCGTCTCGTCGTGAGGCGTCAATGGCCAGTCGACGGGGAGGTGGATCACGGCTTCGTGGACGACGCTCTCGGGAAAGGAGAGCGCGAGCGGCATCGTCCGCTTCCGCGAGCCCGGATCCGGGAGCACGTCCCGGATCTCCTGCGGGTAGAAGGAGGCCTTGAGGAAGCGACGCCCGTCCTGCCGCGAGAAGAGACCCCGGACCGAGTAGCTCTCGGTCACCTCGTAGACGTTCGCTCCCTGGTCGTCCTTCACCGTGATCGGCGCGGCCTGGGAAATCCCGGGGTATCGCTTCGTGTAGAACTCGAGCGAAGCCTTCTCGATCGCGTCGCGCGACGTCCCCGCGTGGCTCGAGCGGATGCTGTCGGCCGACGGTCCCCTGTGGGTCGTGGTGACGCGGAGCGAGGCGGGGCCATCGAGTGAGGGGACGTTCCACGTCTCGACGACCCTCGTCAGCGGCACCGGGGCGGAGCGGTCCGGGATCGTCGAGAGCCCCTCCGTCGTCGACGGGTCGACCACGAGCGCGCGGCGGAGAGGAGGGAGCCAGACCTCCTCGAGCGCTCCGCCCTGCCGGGTCCGCGTCGGGTCGAGCCAGAGCTCCTTGCCGTCGAGCAGGACGCGGACGATGACGTGGTTGAAGGCGACGGGCGAGGGGTGCCACGCATCGAGCTCCTGTCGCGTGCCGGTGTGGACGAGGGCGGGTCGCGCCTCGATGCCGAGCTCGGAGAGGAGCGTGACGAGGAGGAGGGCCTTGTCCTTGCAGTCGCCGAACCGCCGGGAGAGGACGTCACGGGGCGGGTTCGGGCGGTATGAGCCGGTCCCCGTCTCAAGGCCCAGGTACCGGATCTCCTCCTCGGACGAGGCGGAGGGCTGCCGCGACGCGTTCGCGCGGATTCGCGGCCGACCCGGCGATTCGCCGAGTCTCGGCGCGGACCGCCTCCCCCGCGTCCTTCACCTCGTAGAGCCGCGCAGCCCACAGCGCGACGTCCTTCCACGAGACGAACTCGGAGGGGCTGGAGCCGCCACGGGTACGGGTCGAACCAGGACGGCAGGTCGGAGTCGGAGAAGAGCGCCGGGACGTTCCGGGCCTCCCAGACGTACTCGGTCCGATTCCCCGTCTCCTTGACGAGAGGCGGCGCGACCTCGCCGTGCGCCTTCCAGAAGAGCGTCCGGCCCCTCGGCCAGAGGAGCCTGTAGCGGACGTGCGCCCAGGGCGAGGAGCCGCGCATGCCGAGCCCGTCGAGGTACTTCCCGCCGAAGATCGGGTTCGAGCCCCGGCGCGTGTACGAGTACTCCACGACGTCTCCGGGCCGGACGTCCTCGAGGAGGAGGACGGCGGTGAGCGAACCGTCGTAGAGGTGCCATTCCATCTCCGTCTCGCGTTCCAGGACCTTGACCTTCTCCCGGCGCAGGGCGTCGATGCGGTGACCGTCGCGCACGACGCTGACGGAATGGAGGGTCAGCGTCTCGTACGAAGGGTCCCACCCGAAGGACGGGCCGTGCGAGCCGCGCTGGACACCCGAAGCGTTGGTCAGCTTCCGAGCGTCGTGGACGAAGAGCGACTCCTCCGCGGGATTCATCTGGTGGTCCAGGAGAAGGTGGACGATCCCGTTCCCGGTCTCGTCGGGCCCGGTGCCGTTCGCGGGGACGGCGAGGGGCTCGACCCAGCGGGGTATCGGCCCGAACCGGGGTACGCGCCCGGGAGGGGCTGCCTGTGCGAGGGCGGGGATGAGCGCCGCGAGAGCCAGACCCGCGAGGGGCCGGAGGGGGCGCCGCTTCACGGAGCGGCCGAGAGGGTGACGACCAGGCGGCGGGCGTTCCCGTCGCGAACGACCTCGATGGGGAGCTTCTCCCCAGGCTTGCGCTCCTCGAGCGCGGCGATCAGGTCGTCGGATGAACGGATCTGCCGCTCGCCGGCGCGGGTCACGATGTCGCCGAGGCGGAGCGAGCCGTCGTCGCCTCGTGTCGTCCCGCGCAGGCCTGCTTCGGCGGCCCCGGTCCCCGGCTCGACGGAGAGGACGAGGGCGCCCTCGAGCCCGAGGCGCGAGGCGAGCGCGTCGTCGGCGAGCGTGACCCCGAGCTGCGGGTGGATGACGCGGCCGTGCGCGATGAGCTGCGGCACGATCTGGTTCACGGTGTCGACCGGGACTGCGAAGCCGATGCCCGCGCTCGAACCGCTCGTCGAGGCGATCGCCGTGTTCACGCCGATGAGGCGGCCGGCGCTGTCGAGCAGAGGTCCGCCCGAGTTCCCCGGGTTGATCGCGGCGTCGGTCTGGATCACACCCTCGATCTGCCGTCCGGTCACCGACTCGATCGACCTCCCGAGAGCGCTCACGATGCCGGTCGAGAGGGACTGGTCGAGGCCGAACGGGTTCCCGATGGCGAAAACCTTCTGCCCGACCAGGAGGTCCTTCGACGTCCCGACGAGGATCGGCTTCATCGTCCTGCCCGTCGGGAAGATCTGGAGGACGGCGAGGTCGCGGTCGGCGGCGGCGCCCACGAAAGAGGCCGCCCAGGTGGAGCCGTCGGAGAGGGTGACGCGAGCGGAGGAGGCGTCCTTGATGACGTGGAAGTTCGTGACGACGTGGCCGGCCGCGTCCCACACGAAGCCCGACCCTTCTCCGCTCGGGATCTCGGCGATCCGGAAGAGGCTCTCGTGGCGGGGGGCGAGGCTCGTGATGAAGACGACCGAGGGGCTCGCCTCGCGGAAGAGCTCGATCGTCGCCTTCTCGTCGGCGGCAAGGTCGCCCCGGGCCGTCACGGGCCTCGGCTCGGCGGCAGGAGCGGCGCTGTGCAGCCGGCGGCAGGAGGGGAGGACGAGGATCGCCGCGACGAGGAGGAGGAGTAGCGGGCGGATCCGTCGCCTCCGGGCGGGCAAGGTGTCGTCGTGGTCCATGGGAGCCTCGAGTGGCGAGTATAGGTGCGGCGCGGGGGCCGTTACGGCAGGGTAAGATCTTCCTGGATCGTGGATGGTGCCCCTCCGCAGCGCAGGGGGGCGAGTCGAGACCGCCAGTGAACGCTGAAGCTCCCCCCTCGCGCCCGGCACGCTCGTCAGCCGGTACCGGATCCTCGCCTCGGTCGGGAGCGGGTCGATGGGAGAGGTCTATCGGGCCGAGGACACCTCGCTCGGTCGCGTCGTCGCGCTGAAGACCCTGCCCGGCGACCTCGTCGGGACACCCGACCGGCGCGCGCGGTTCGAGAACGAGGGCCGGGTCATGGCTTCGCTCTCGCACCCGAACCTCGTCCAGGTCTACGACGTGGGCGAGTTCGGGGGAATCCCCTACCTCGTCCAGGAGTTCGTCGAGGGAGAGACGCTCGAGGACGTCCTCCTCTCCGGCCCCGTCCCCGCGCCGAAGGCCGCGCGGTGGATCGCGCAGGCGGCCGAGGGGCTCGCCGCCGTGCACGAGGCTGGCATCCTCCACCGGGACATCAAGCCCTCGAACCTGATGCTCGGGCGGGACGGGAGGATCCGCGTCCTCGACTTCGGGCTCGCGAAGGTCCAGGCGGTCCCCGAGGAAGGACGGCGGAGCCAGCCGTCGCTCACGACCGACGGCCTCGTCGTCGGGACGGCGCAGTACATGTCACCGGAGCAGGCGAGCGGGAAGAAGACCGACGCGCGAGGCGACATCTTCTCCCTCGGGATCGTCTTCTACGAGCTCCTCGCGGGGAAGCTCCCCTTCGAGGGGGAGACCCCCGTCGACGTCATGTACGCCATCCTCCACCTCGATCCCGCTCCGATCCCCGGGTTCGGTACCGGTGTCGTCCGCGGCTTCGCCGACGTCATCGGCCGCGCACTCGCCAAGGACCCTCAGAAGCGGTTCCCGACGATGCGCGACATGGCCGACGAGCTCGAGACGGTCCTCGGGTCCGGCGGGTGGGAAGCCGGCGAGCCCGCGGGACCGCGCCGTACGAGCGCGCGCGTGCCGGTCGCCGCCCCGGCGCCGCGGGGGAGGCGGAGCAGGCTCGCCCTCCTCGCCGTGGTGGCAGGGGTCCCCGCGGCGATCCTGGCCGCGGCGTTCGTCTGGCGAGGCCACGGCCGCGAGCAGGGTGTCGCCGCGCAGGGCCAGCCGCTCCGGCCCGCCCAGGTCACGTCCTCCACTGGGCTCGACGTCTTCCCCGCCTTCTCGCCCGACGCCAGGTCTCTCGTCTACGCGTCGGATCGGTCGGGGCGCTTC